>CAZXFF010000028.1:356-25222 GCA_964640305.1 uncultured Muribaculaceae bacterium
TGGGTTTTTGCCACAGAGGGCGATAAGGGAGGGTGTCATGCGGCTGAGGGGCATTGCAAACGAAGAGACCCTGTCGGATTCCGCAGTGAATGCGTTGTCCGGCAGGGCCCTGTAGTTGTTGTATTTGTCTCGGTCAAGTCCAAAGGCTGGACCGGTCTGTGACTTACAGAAAGACCGGTCAGTTTGTCTTTGCGAGTCTGAGCACTTCACGGAATACCCTTATGAAGTTGCCGCCCCAGATCTTCTCGATTTCTTCTTTGGTGTAGCCTCTGTCCATCAGTTCGGCAGTGATGTTTATGAGCTGGGATGCGTCCTTGCAGTCATCTATTCCGCCGCCACCGTCAAAATCGGTGCCTATTCCGACATAGTCCACTCCGATCTTATTCACTACGTAGTCGATATGGTCCACATAGTCGGATACCAGGATTTTCTGGTCAGGGTATATTTCCTTCAGTCCTCTGATTTCACGCATCAGGGAATCCCGGCTTTCCTTCGCATCGGCCGGCAGGCTTCTGTATTCCTTTCTGAGTTCGGCATATCTCCGGTTGTATTCCGGGTTCTCGGGGAGGTTTTTCACATAGTCCCCCAATATGCAGATCTGGATGACCCCTCCGTTTTCCTTCAGGGCTTCAAGCATGCTGTCGCTGAAATTCCTGTTGTGGTCAGCAACGGCTCTTACAGAAGAGTGGGATGCGACGATAGGCGCTTTTGACAGCCTTATTACATCGAAGAATGCTGAGTCGCTGGCATGGGAAACGTCGATGATACCGCCGATTCTGTTCAGTTCTTTCACCACTTCCTTCCCGAAGCCGGAAAGTCCTGCGTATTCAGTGTGGGATGTGTCTGAGGATGAAGCCGCAATATCGTTGTGGTACGAGTGTACGAGACCGAACATCCTGACGCCGCCGTCATGCAGTTCCTTGATTCTGGAAATGTCATCACCTATGAGTGTAAGGTTTTCGATTGTAGGCAGGACTCCGAGACGGCCCTCTTTCTTGAGACGGTACATGTCGTCGGGAGTGCTTACTATGCCAACCTGGTCCGGATATTTTTCCGGAAGTCCATTGATAAGGTCGAGGGTGGCAAGGCCGCGTTTGTAGGCCTTGTTGTAGAACGCAGTGTCACGTCCTCCCTGCCATGTGAATATCCCGAAGGATTCTACATCCAGGGAGCCTTGTCTCATCTTCGGGAAGTCGATGCATCCGGAAGGATTGTCCATGTCGATCCTGTAGTTTTTGTTCCACAGCCTCATCGGAGTGTCGGTGTGGGTGTCGAGTGTGAGTATTGACCGCTGGAGTTTCTCGGCCTTCTCCATCCTGATCTGCTCGGCGTTGCAGGCACACAGCATCAGGGACGATGCAGCAAGTGCAATCGAAAGTAGTCTGTTCATTTGTAGGTATGGGTTAAAAAGGTTTATTGCTCAAATTTAGGAAAAAATGCCGTTGTTATCCGTGTCAGGTAAAATTTTCCGTATTTTTTCTCTTATCCTGTTATTGCACAGATTCCCGATGCTGCCCTGGTGGGTGTGGTGTACGGAATGTTCCGCATGGAATGTGCCTGCGCATACCTTTTCGCCTACCTGCCGGTACGCATCCCTGAAAGGAACGCCTTCCAGCACGAGCCGGTTGACTTCTTCCACGGTAAAAAGGAGGTCGTAGCGGGGATCGTCCAGTATATTCCTGTTGACCCTGATCTTGCCGGCAATGAATGATGTCATTGCAATGACGGATTCGATTTCCTTTATGGCAGGGAATGTGATGTCCTTAAGAAGCTGCAGGTCTCTCTGGTAACCCATTGGCAGATTGGAGGTCAGCAGGGATATTTCGGAAGGCAGGCTCTGGAGCCGGTTGCATTTGCCGCGGATGATTTCGAATACGTCCGGGTTCTTTTTGTGCGGCATTATGCTTGAGCCTGTGGTGAATTCGTCGGGCAGGGATATGAATCCGAAGTTGTTGCACATGTAGAGGCAGCAGTCAGTGGCGAATCGGCCGATGGTGGTGGCCAGGGAGGATATTGCGAATGCGACAGCGGCTTCGCTTTTCCCTCTGCTCATCTGGGCTGCGCATACATTGTAGTGCATGTCTGCGAATCCGAGCAGTTTCCGGGTCCTTTCCCGGTCCAGAGGGAATGAGGATCCGTAGCCGGCTGCCGACCCGAGGGGATTCTGGTTTACGGTGTCATAGGCAGCATTGACCATTCTCAGATCGTCTGCAAGGGTTTCCGCATAGGCACCGAACCACAGTCCGAATGAGGATGGCATGGCTATCTGCAGATGTGTGTAGCCAGGCATCAGGACGTCGCTGTATCTGTCGCTGAGGTCCAGGAGAAGGAATGCCAGACCGGCGGCGGATTTCCGGATCGATGCGAGGTGCTCTCTCATGTAGAGTTTCAGATCGGTCAGTACCTGGTCGTTCCTGGAGCGTCCGGAATGGATTTTCTTGCCTGATTCCCCGAATCTCCGTGTAAGTTCCAGCTCGACCTGCGAGTGTATGTCTTCCACGCCCTCTTCTATCCGGAACCGGCCTTCTTCGGCTTCTTTCCGGAGCTGGCGCAGCCCTTCTGCCAGTACTTCGTATTCATCGGCAGGAAGCAGTCCCTGCTCGGAAAGCATGGTTATGTGCGCTATGGAACCGTCTATGTCATGTACGGCCAGTTCCATATCCAGTTCCTTGTCGTTTCCGACCGTGAAGTCTTCTATATAGTTGTCGGCTTCGAATCCTTTGTCCCAGAGTTTTGTTGCCATGTGTTGTCCTTTTTTGATATTGTTGATAATGCTGATAAGTATTTGCAGTATTCGGCTATGCCCTTTTCCACTTCGTCCAGCAGGACGTATTCGTCTGCCGTGTGGGACCGGGCCGAGTCTCCGATGCCTATCTTTATGCTCGGGAAATCCATCAGTGCCATGTCTGAGGTAGTAGGGGATTCATACCCTTTCATTCCGCAGATATTCGCAGCCTGCTCGAGGATATGTCCTGCAGGCAGGGAAGATGCCTGCAGCCTTGTGCTTCTGGGTCTGATGCTGCATTGCAAAGCCTCGGAAAGGATAGTTACGGTCTCTTCGTTGGTATATGCATCGGTGGTACGGATGTCAGTCACGAACCTGCACACGTCGGGAATTACGTTGTGCTGGACCCCTGCGGAAATCATGGTGACGTTCATGCGGATATCCCCCATTCTCGGAGAGGTTTTCCCGAACCGGAAGCTGCGTATTTTCGCGATCTCATCCAGAGCCAGGTACAGGGCATTGGTGCCTTCATTCCTGGCGGCATGCCCGCTGACGCCTCTGGTTTCACAATCCAGTACGACCAGCCCCCTCTCAGCTACGGCTGCCTGCATCCCGGTAGGTTCCCCCACTATGGCCATGTCCGGATTCCCGAAGTGTTCCCGGATGAAGGGCAGGGCGAGCCTCATCCCGTTTTCACCCGAGTTCTCTTCTTCCGCGGACAATGCCAGCAGCAGGTTGAACGGGAGTTCTTCTTCATGGAACTGCAGGAATGCGGCAATCAGGCCGGCAACAGAGGCTCCTGCATCATTGCTGCCTAGGCCGTACAGTTTTCCGTCCCTTACTTCGGGGCAGAAGGGGTCCAGGGTGTAGCTTGCCGCAGGTCTTACGGTATCGAGGTGGGAGTTCAGCATGAGGATCGGTTTTCCGGCAGAAAATTTTCCGCAAGGCACAATCAGGTTGTTACCTTTCCGCATGACGCAGCATCCTTCCGATGAAAGGAATCCTGCTGCCAGATCCGCTACCTGTCCCTCTTCTCCGGAGAAGGATGGTATGGAAATCATGTCCTTCAGCAGCGATACGGCTTTGTCAGTGTATTTCGGTTTCATTTATATATACTCTTTTTACACCGCAGCTTACGGCTTTGAGGGCATTTTCTATCTTGGGGATCATGCCACCGCTGATTTTCCCCGCCTCCTTCAGGGCGGCATATGCGTCTGCGTCGATGGATCTGACTAGAGAGTTTTCGTCTTCCACGTCAGTAAGCACTCCCCGCTTTTCGAAAACGAAGACCAGTTCCACTTCTGCATTTCCGGTGCTGGCCAGGGATTTCGCAATGGCTGTGGCAACGCTGTCTGCATTCGTATTGAGCAGCTGGCCGCTTCCGTCGTGGGTGATGGGGGCTATTACGGGGGCAATTCCCTGTGCTGCCATGTGCATGAGCAGGGCGGCATTGACCTCGTCAATGTCCCCGGCATATCCGTAGTCTACAGGGACGGGCGGACGTTTGTGGGCACGGACCGCATTGAAATCCGCTCCGCACAGCCCTGCAGCATTGCATCCCCGTTTCTGCAGCTGTGCCACGATGCGCTTGTTGATAAGACCTGCATATACCATGGTTACGATTTCCAGATCGGCTTCACCGGTAACCCTTCTTCCGTTTTTCATGGTTACCGGGATAGAGAGGCGTGCAGAAAGTTCTGTGGCAATCTTGCCTCCGCCGTGCACGAGGACGAGGGCGGTGCCGGCATCATTCCTGTATCCGGCAGCAAAACTGTCCAGAAATCCTTCCAGTTTCTCAGGATTGTCTATTATGTTGCCGCCTATCTTTACTATTCTGATCTTTTCAGGTTTCATGGGCCAGATGTTTACAGTCCGTTTGTTTCTATCAGCATTTTGAGGGCTGTCTGGGCGGATATTTCCCTGTTGGCTGCTTCCTGTATGACTATACTCTCCGGGGATTCGATCACGTCGTCCGTGACGATCATGTTCCTTCTTACCGGCAGGCAGTGCATGAAATATGCGTTTGCGGTCATTTTCATTGATTCGCTGTCCACGCACCAGTCCATATCCTTCGAGAGCACCTTCCCGTAGTCGGAGCTGTCTTCGGGGCTTCCGTAAGCGGACCAGTTTTTTGCATAGATGAAGTCCGCGTCTTCGAAGGCCTTCTTCCGGTCGTATTCTATCCTGGCATTTCCGGTAAATTCCGGATTGAGTTCATATCCTTCAGGGTGGGTTATCACGAATTCGGCATCATAGCGGTTCATCCACTGGGCAAATGAATTCGCGACGGCTTGGGGCAGAGCTTTGGGATGGGGTGCCCACGTAAGCACGACTTTGGGTCTGCGCTTTTTCCGGAACTCTTCTATGGTTATCAGGTCCGCAAAGCTCTGGAGCGGATGCACTGTGGCGGATTCCATGTTCAGGACCGGTTTCCCTGAATGCTCCCTGAACATTCCGAGGATCTCTTCCCCATAGTCCGCATTGCGGTCCTGAAGTCCGGCAAAAGACCTTACGGCCACTATGTCGCAGTAGGATGTCATTACCGGTATGGCTTCCAGGATATGCTCGGATTTGTCTCCGTCCATTATCACTCCCCTTTCGGTCTCCAGTTTCCAGATGCCCTGGTTGATGTCCAGGACCATGACATTCATCCCGAGGTTCAATGCCGCTTTCTGGGTGCTCAGTCTGGTCCTCAGGCTGGAATTGAAGAATACCATCAGGAGGGTCTTGTTTTTGCCTGTATCGGACCAGGCATATCTGTTTTTCTTTATTTCAAAAGCCGCTTCAAGGGCTTTCCCCATGTCGGGGATATCGTTTGCTGACAGGAAATGTTTCATGGTATTGTCTTTACATGGTTAGTGATGCCAGTGCCTGCAGGAATTCGTCCGCTTCCCCTTTGCTGAGAGTCAGCGGAGGAAGCAGCCTTATGGTGTTCTGTCCTGCCGCCCCGGTGAATATTTTCTTCCCGAACAGGAGATTCTTGCGCAGTCCGGGATCCCCGACTTCGAAGCCGGTCATGAGTCCTTTGCCCCTGACGTTGGAGATGCCTTTTATCTTTGAAAGTCCGGCCAGCAGGTATTCTCCGGTTGCTGCGGCATTTTCCATCAGGTTTTCGTCCCTGATGATCTCCATGACGGATATGACTGCGGCACATGCCAGGTGGTTGCCCCCGAATGTGGTTCCGAGCATGCCTTTGCGGGCTTTGATCTCCGGACTTATGATCACTGCACCTACTGGGAATCCGTTTCCAATGCCCTTGGCCATTGTTATTATGTCGGCCTTTATTCCGGAGTGCTGGTGTGCGAAGAACTTGCCGGTCCTCCCGCATCCCGACTGTATTTCATCTAGGATGAGGACTGTCCCGGTGCGGCTGCACTGTTCCCTTATTTCCCTCAGGACTTCATCCGGAGGTACTACAATACCTGCTACCCCCTGTATCCCTTCGATGATTACGGCACAGTACTGTCCTGTGGCAAGTTCTTCGGCAAGCGTTTCCATGTCCCACCTTTTTATGAAAGTGACGTTGCTTCCGGTATTGTTGAAGGGGGATGACAGCGAAGGATTGTCGGTCACGGCCAGGGCACCGCCTGTCCTGCCGTGGAAGGCCCCTTCAAAAGCTACGGCTTTCTCCCTTCCGGTATGGAACGAGGCCAGTTTGAGGGCATTTTCATTGGCTTCCGCCCCTGAATTGCACATGAACAGCGAGTAATCCCCGTAGCCGGAAAGTTCCCCAATCCTGAGCGCAGCTTCCTGCTGCAGGGTATTGATTACGGAGTTGGAGTAGAATCCGATCCTGTCAAGCTGTGCTTTCAGGGCAGATACATAGCGGGGATGGGAATGGCCTGCCGAGATTACGGCATGTCCACCGTAGAGGTCGAGGTATCCGTTGCCGCTGCTGTCATAGACATGTGTCCCTTTTCCTACTGTTATTTCAATGTCATATAGCGAATATACGTCGAAGAGTGTCATTTTGCTTTGTGGTTTTAGGGTTTGCAGATATCAGTGTGTCAGAATGCAGATGCTTTCAGCCGGAGTCCGCAGTCTTCCGGCAGTCCGAACATCAGGTTCATGTTCTGGACAGCCTGTCCGGAGGCTCCTTTCAGCAGATTGTCGATGGTGCAGACGATATATGCCTTATCTCCGCATTTCCTTACAGAGACCAGGGCTTTGTTGGTGTTCACGCTGCTTTTCATGTCTATGTCTTTCTTTTCGGATACAACGGTGAACGGTGCATTCATGTAGTAGTCTCTGTAGATGTTGTCCAGCTCCTGCTCATCGGCCTTGCATCTGGTGTAGACGCTGGCGAAAATCCCTCTGGTGAAATCTCCCCTTACCGGGACAAAATTTATTTCATGCAGGAATTCCTGGCCGGAGAGCTTCCCGAGAGTCTGCCTTATTTCCGCAAGGTGCTGGTGAGAGAATACCTTGTATGAAGACAGGTTCGAGTCCCTCCAGCTGAAATGGGTCGTGGTTGTGGGCTTGTATCCTGCCCCTGTGGATCCGGTAACGGCTGTAACATGTATGTCGTCGTACAGCAGTCCGTTTGCTGCCAGCGGCAGAAGTGCGAGCTGGATGGCAGTGGCGAAACATCCCGGATTCGCGACCCTGGAAGCATTGGATATCCTGTCTTTCTGCAGCTCCGGAAGTCCGTAGACAAAACCTGCCGACTCGTCCCTGAAGTCCTGTGAAAGGTCAATTATCTTGACTTCCGGTGGAAAACTGTATTTTCCCAGAAGGGCAGAACTTTCCCCATGTCCCGAACAAAGGAATACGACGTCAGTCCCGGATACAGCCTGCTGCAGACTTTCTTCCGAAGAGATATCGCTGAACGTCAGTGGGCATTCGCCTTCGAGTCCGGGGTGTACTTCGGAGATTCGTTTTCCTGCGTTGCTGCTGCTTCCGGCGAAAACCAGTTCCGCATACGGGTGGTTTACCAGCAGGCGGACGAGTTCTCCGGCGGTATATCCGGCCCCTCCGATGATTCCTGCCCTTATTTTCTGTCTGCCGTTATTTTTCATGTACCTTGTTGTATATTCTTATCTGGTTCGAAAGTATTTTCGTAAATCCCTTTACGTCGTCGGCAGTCCAGGCATTGTTTACTTCTCCGTATGTCCCGAATTCCTTTTTCATGAGGTCATATCTGGAAGATATGCCGACAAGGGTATAGCTGTAGGGCCGCAGCTGTATCTCTACAGTACCGGTCACGTATTCCTGGGTGTGTTCGAGGAATGTCTCTATATCCCTCATGACAGGGTCGAGGTACAGGGCTTCATGCAGGAACATTCCGTACCAGTTCCCGAGCTGTTCTTTCCAGTATAGCTGCCATTTTGTGAGAACATGCTTTTCCAGCATCTTGTGGGCGTTTATTGTCAGCATTGCAGCCGCAGCTTCAAATCCTACGCGTCCCTTGATCCCTATTATAGTATCGCCTATGTGCATGTCCCTGCCGATACCGTATGCGGCTCCGAGTTTTTCTATTTTCCGGATAATGTTGCAAGGATTGTCATCATGCTGTCCGTTCACGGATACCGGGATACCTTTCCGGAAGCCGATGCTGATGGTTTCGCTGCCATCCTTGGTGATTTGTGAAGGATATGCCGATTCCGGCAGAGTGGTTTCGGATGAGAGGGTTTCCTTGCCTCCTATGCTTGTTCCCCACAGGCCTTTGTTGATGGAATATTCCATCTTCTTGAATTCACCGTTGTATCCGTGGCTTTTCAGGTATTCGATTTCGTATTCCCGGGTAAGGTTCATGTCCCGGGTAGGGGTTATAATACCGATTTCCGGAGCCATGACTTCGAATGTGAGGTCAAACCTTACTTGGTCGTTCCCGGCTCCGGTGGATCCGTGGGCTACATAGTGGGCACCTATCTTTTTTGCGTATTCGGCAATGGCCATTGCCTGGAAAGTCCTTTCTGAGCTTACCGAGACAGGGTAGGTGCCGTTCCTGAGGATATTCCCCCAGATCATGTATTTTATGCATTTGTCGAAATAATCCTTTTCGATGCTGAGGCACTTGTGGGATGCTGCACCGAGATCCAGGGCTCTTTTTTCAATTGCCTTAAGGTCTTCCGCAGACATGCCACCGGTATCGGCAATGGCTGTATGCACTTCGTAATTCTTTTCTTCGGTGAGGTATTTCAGGCAGAATGAGGTGTCGAGTCCGCCGCTGAAAGCAAGTACTACTTTGTTCTTTTCCATAACATTATATTTTTGAAAACGGTTTTTGATTTCATAAGGTAGGGAATTACCGGGTGGTGTTTCTTCACTTTGTCGGTAATCTTTGTTTTGGGATCGTACAGCATTCCTGTACAGAGGCACATCCTCCTTTGGTTACGCTCCAGGATATCGTAATTGCAGCAACCCTTGCATCCGTCCCAGAATTCCTTGTCATCCGTGAGTTCGGAGAAAGTTACCGGGACATAGCCCAGTTTGCAGTTCATTTTCATCACAGGCAGGGATGTGGTTATGCTGAAAATCTTTGCATAGGGGAATTTACGGCGGGTAAGCTCGAATGTCTTCTGCTTGATGTCGGTGGCAAGTCCGAGATGCCTGTACTCGGGATCCACTATAAGTCCTGAAGTGGCCACGAAATCTCCGTGTCCCCAGCATTCGATATAGCTGAACCCTACAAGCCGGTCGCCGTGCATGGCCACCACGGCATTCCCCCTGATGATTTTGGAGGCAATATAGTCGGGAGACCTTTTGGCTATTCCCGTTCCGCGTACGAGAGCGGATTCGTAAATGAGTTTGCAGATATGTCCGGCATACTGGCAATGGCTTTCATCTGCAAACATAATGGTGACATCTTTCTTCTCCATTCTGTTTTGAAAAGTATGTGTGGAAATAAAATGATTTGGCGGAGTTGCTTCATGCATAGGTGTGCGTGAACGGCTCCAAATAAAAAAGCATCAGAATGCTGTTCTGATGCCGCAATATGTCTTGGGAATGAAGTACGTACAACTATCGTCGGACACTATTGCAGCATCTGGAACGTCGTCGTAACGAATTAGAAACAGACTGTATGTGAGAATGTATATCCAATGTGTTTCCTGTTTTGCTGAACAAAAGTAGAGAAAAAATCTTTTAATGCAAGAAAAAATACATAAAAATTAAATCGTATTCTCAGCTTCTGCGTATATTTGTAGAACTCCGGCAGGATTATTACCAACAATAAATAAAGTACAGAATCATGTTCGCTAAAGAAGTTTATGTAAACAGAAGGAATGTCCTTAAGACCAAGGTGAGTTCCGGAATACTGCTTTTCCTCGGTACGAGCGAGGCTGCTGTAAACTATCCAGGCAATACCTACAGATACCGTCAGGACAGTACGTTCAATTATTATTTCGGGTTGACAGACCCTGATCTGGCTGCCATAATCGATCTGGAATCAGGTGAGGAAATCATTTTCGGCAACGATGTGGATATCGATGATATAATCTGGATGGGACCCCAGCCTTTCCTTTCCGACAAGGCTGCTTCTGTCGGGGTATCCAAGTCCATGCCTCTGTCCGAACTGGACAGATATGTGTCCTCCGCCAAGACGAAAGGCAGAAAGGTCCATTTCCTCCCTCCCTACAGGAACCACAACAAAATCATGTTGAACCGGATGCTCGGCATCGGCTTCGATGAAATGGCTTCAGCAGCATCTGTCGAATTCATAAAGGCAGTGGTATCCATGAGACTTATCAAGGAACAGTGCGAAATCGATGAAATCGACAAAGCCTGCGATATAGGCTACGCAATGCATTATACTGCCATGAAAATGGCGAAGCTCGGGATGGTAGAGCAGCAGCTTGTAGGGGTTATGGAAGGCATTGCCATATCAGAAGGACTGATGCCCTCTTTCCCCATAATACTTTCCCAGAACGGGGAAACACTCCACAACCATACGCACCATCAGATACTTACGGACGGAAGGCTGATCGTGATTGACGCCGGGGCCGAAACCAATTCCAACTATACTTCGGATTTTACCAGGACTATACCTTCTTCAGGAAAATTCACTTCGAGGCAAAAGGACGTCTATGATATAGTTTCAGCGGCCAACGACCTCGCCATAGCCGTTTCCCGTCCCGGAATCACATATACAGAAGTACACCAGCAGGTATCCCGCCTTATTGCACAGGGTCTGGTTAATCTTAACATCCTCAAGGGTGACCCGGACGAAATAGTGGCTGCCGGTGCACATTCCCTATTCATGCCCCACGGTCTCGGACACAATATGGGCATGGACGTGCATGATATGGAGGATCTCGGTGAAAACCATGTCGGATATGACGATACCTACAAGCGCTCGACACAGTTCGGACTCAAATCCCTCAGAATGGGCAAGATGCTCGAGCCCGGTCACGTCATTACCGATGAGCCCGGCATTTACTTCATCCCTGCCCTCATCGAGAAATGGAAGAAAGAAGGTACCAATGCCCGGTTCATCAATTTCCCTCTCCTCGAATCATATTACAATTTCGGAGGTATCCGAATAGAGGATGACTTGCTGATTACTGAAACTGGGTGCCGCGTACTCGGCAGCAAACGTCTCCCTCATACCACCGAAGAGGTGGAAAAGGCAATGGGGGAAGCATAATCCGGTCCGGATGGAAATATTCATTGATATACTGGCTGTAATCCTCGGCATAATCGGGCTTTTGGGTTGCCTTTTGCCTGTGTTGCCGGGACCGCCATGCAGTTTTCTGGGAATGTTCCTCATGTACATGTGGGGCTCTCCGCAGGTACTGGAGGACATTTCTTCCAGACTGCTCGTAATCATGCTGATAGTTACTGTTGTCGTCACAGCACTGGACTACGTGGTACCGGGTTATTTCACTAAGGTTACCGGAGGATCCAAGTCTGCTTCGAGAGCGGCAACGGCCGGCATGCTTGTCGGTACGGTGCTTTTCCCGCCATGGGGCATGATTGCCGGAGCCTTTCTGGGTGCATTGGCAGCAGAGACAATAATAGAAGGCAGGCATCTGCGCAATTCGCTTAAGCCTGCCCTTGGCTCTTTCCTTGGATTTCTGGTCGGCACCGGATTGAAACTGATCGCATCCGGTGTAATGCTTTACTATATAATAGCCGGACTAATACCCGGTTAGATCGAAAGGATGTGGGAGATGTCATACCATTTGGTATTGATCTCGTTGTGACGGCTGCAGGCTTCCGAGAACGGGGTGAATACGGTTTCGTTCTGCATCTGTCCTACCATCACTCCTTTCTGTCCGTCAAGCAGGGCCTTGACAGCCTCGCATCCGAGTACACTGGCCAGAACCCTGTCGTTGCATGAAGGTGAACCTCCGCGTTGTATGTGTCCGAGGGTGGTTACCCTTGTTTCATAATCCGGTATTCTGGCTTTGACCTTTTCGGCTATTTCCATAGCACTGCCCAGGTCTCCGCCTTCTGCAACTATGATGATGCCTGAAGTCTTATTTTTCCTTCTCTCGTACTGCAGGTATTCGCACAGGCTTTCTATAGTGGTTGGTATCTCCGGTATCAGGGTCGCTTCAGCTCCGGTCGCTATTGCAGTATTGAGGGCAATGAATCCGGCATCCCTGCCCATTACTTCCACGAAAAATGCAAGGTTATGGCTGTCTGCGGTATCCCTCAGCTTGTCGATGGCAGACACGGCTGTATTTATGGCCGTATCGAATCCTATTGTAAAGTCAGTACCATAGATATCGTTGTCGATTGTCCCGGGAACACCTACCACAGGCACTCCGAATTCTTTGCACAGCAGGTCTGCTCCCCTGAACGAACCGTCACCTCCTATTACCACAAGCGCGTCAATGCCTGCTTCAACCATGTTGCGGTATGCTTTTTCCCTTACAAACTTGTCCTTGAATTCAGGGCAACGGGAAGATTTCAGGATGGTTCCGCCCTGCGAAATGATCTTGGATACAGAATGGGACTGCATGGGGATAAAGTTCTTTTCGATCAGTCCCGAGTATCCCCTGTATATACCGTAAACTTCTTTTTTGTTGAAGATTGCTGTCCTTACCACGGCCCTGATGGCTGCATTCATTCCGGGAGCATCCCCGCCGGATGTCAGGACCCCTATTCTGTTGATATTGGTTCTTTTCGACATGGCTTTGTTCTTTAAATTCTCCACAAAGATATTCTTTTCTGCAAATCTTCGTATTTTTGCAGAGTCATTTATTTGTTACAGGTTACCGTATAATGAGAATAGGCAATATAGAATTCAGGGAAAAGCCGCTTTTTCTGGCACCAATGGAAGATGTAACGGATTTGTCGTTCAGGTATGTGTGCAAAATGTTCGGTGCAGATATGATGTACACTGAATTCATATCCTCTGACGGGCTTATCCGGGATGCGAGGGGGACGGTAGAGAAGTTGAAGATATTCGATTACGAACGTCCTATAGGTATGCAGATATACGGACATATCCCGGAAGCAATGGTGGAGTCGGCCCTAAGGGTCGAGGCTGCAGGTCCGGATGTAATCGACATCAACTTCGGATGTCCGGTTAACAAGATTGCCAGGAGAGGTGCCGGTTCGGGGATGATGCGCGAGCCGGACAAGATGGTCGAGATAACCCGCAGGGTAGTGGATGCAGTCAAGCTGCCGGTGACGGTAAAGACCAGACTGGGTTGGGATGAGGATTCTAAAATCATTGTAGAACTTGCTGAGCGTCTGCAGGATGCCGGTATACAGGCATTGACGATACATGGACGGACACGCTGTCAGATGTATAAGGGTGAAGCGGACTGGACCCTGATAGGGGAGGTGAAGAAGAATCCCCGTATGAAAATTCCCATTATCGGCAATGGCGATATAAAGACCCCGGCCGATGCAGCGGCTGCCTTTGAGCATTACGGGGTGGACGGTGTAATGATAGGCCGTGCAACCTATGGCCATCCGTGGATATTCCGGGAGATACGCCACTATCTGGATACGGGAGAGGAACTGCCGCCGATGAGTGTCCTCGAGCGGGTCGCGCTTGCCAAGGAGCATTTTGCCAAGTCCATAGAGTTCAAAGGAGAAAGGACCGGAGTCCTCGAAATGCGTCGTCATCTTTCGTGCTATTTCAAAGGTCTCCCTGATTTCAAGGAAACAAGGCTCCGCCTTGTCACGGAAAATGATCCAGCTGCAATCCCGGGGATTCTGGACTATATTGCCGAGCGCTGGGGATAGACCGTCAGCTGCCATTCATCCTACGCATCCTTGACCCATCGTCCTGTCCGGGGGACTTGCGGAATGGAAGTTACGGGGAGTGGCCGAGAGGGGCTTTTGTAGTTTGAGGGATGCTGTTGTGGGGATAAAGAAAAAGAGGCTGCAACTTAATGAAGTGCAACCTCTTTTATCTGATGTACGCTTAAAAGGCGTTCGTATGAATTAGTCGTTCAGGGAGAAGCGGTAGAAGCCGGTTACTTTTGCATCTGCATCTATGCTCTTGATGTAGGCTTTTACTGATTCTTTTCCGTCACCCATCTGGTATTCCTGTTCTTCGAGGGTGTTTTCCTTGAAGAATTTGTTCAGACGGCCGTTGGCAATGTTGTTGACCATTGCTTCGGGAAGGTTGGCAGCTTTTTCTTCAGACACTGTCTTGATGATTTCGCGTGCCTGGTCAGCCTGCTCGGGTGTAAGCCAGCCTTTTGCAGTGTTGGACTGGATATGGTCCTCGCTGTCCACGTGTGCAGGGTTGATTCCTGCTTTGGTGAGAGCTGCATCCACTGCTTTCTTCACGAGTTCTTCTTTGGTCTTCTCAACAGCAACCTTGAGTTCGTTTTCGATTACGTTCTGGGGAACGGAATCCTTGTTTACTGCTACAGGGTTCATGGAAGTAACCTGCATTGCGATACCTTTTGCGAGGTCAGCGGGAACTTCTTTGTTGAATCCTACGATTGCTCCGAGTTTTCCGTTCAGGGTGTGGACGTATGAGGAAATGAAGGGTGCTTCGATTTTCTGATAGGATACCAGCATGTGCTTTTCTCCTGTTTTGCCGATCTGCTCGGTGATGGCAGCTTCTACAGTCCTTCCGTCTGCGATGGTGCAGGCTTTGAGGGCTTCGATGTCTGCAGGCAGATTCTGGATTGCTGCATCTGCTATAGCCTGTGCAAGAGCCTGGAATTCCTCATTCTTTGCAACGAAGTCGGTCTCGCATCCCAGGCAGAGCAGGATAGCGTTTGATCCGTTGATCTTGGCTACTACTGTTCCTTCGGATGTTTCACGGTCAGCGCGTTTTGCTGCTACCAGCTTGCCTTTCTCGCGGATGATTTCCTGAGCTTTGGCATAGTCGCCGTTGGCTTCTATCAGAGCTTTTTTGCAGTCCATCATGCCTGCGCCGGTGAGTTTGCGCAATTTCTGAACGTCTATTGCTTTAATTTCCATTGTTTCAAATGATTAATTCGTTCTAAACTTATTCGGCGTCTTTTGCTTCAGCTTCGGGTGCTGCTTCTTCTGCGGCTTCGTCTTCCTTTACCTCAGCTTTTGCTGCAGGTTTGCGGGGACGGATTTTCTTGCTGCCCTGTGCTGCATTTTCTGCCTCTTTTGCTTCTTCTTTGTCCTTTTCGAGTTTCCTTTCTTCCAGACCTTCCTTTATGGCACCGCAAAGTGCGTCAAGGATGGCCGATACTGATTTGGCGGCGTCGTCGTTACCAGGAATCACATAATCAATGGGAGTGGGATCGCAACATGTATCAACTACTGCGATAACCGGAATGTTGAGACGGTTAGCCTCTTTTACAGCATTCATTTCCTTCTGTACATCGACTACGAAAAGGGCTGCAGGAAGGCGGTTGAGGTCGGCGATTGAACCGAGGTTCTTTTCGAGTTTAGCCCTCTGACGGGTAATCTGGAGGCGTTCGCGTTTTGCGAGTGTCTCGAAAGTACCATTGTTCATCATCTCGTCGATGGTATGCATCTTCTTGACAGCTTTACGGATGGTGGGGAAGTTTGTGAGCATTCCGCCTGGCCATCTTTCAGTTACATAAGGCATTCCGACACTCTGGGCATATTCTGCCACGATGTCTTTGGCCTGTTTCTTTGTGGCTACGAACAGGATTCTGCGGCCTGAACGGGCAAACTGCTTCATCACGTTTGCAGCCTCATCTATCTTTACAACGGTCTTGTGCAGGTCAATGATGTGAATCCCTTTTCTCTCCATGAAAATGTAGGGAGCCATTTTGGGATTCCATTTTCTCTTCAGGTGACCGAAGTGAACACCTGCATCTAACAATTCTTGGAAATTTGTTCTTGGCATTTTTGTTTGTTTTTGTCTCTTACGAGTTCTCTTTGTTAATTCTGAAGTAGCGGTATCAACCGGTCTTCCAAATTTTCCGCAGTACGACAAACGGAGGGCAGCCTTTCGGGTCGATCCGTTTTAAATCGCTACTGTGCAATGATAAAACATTAACGTTTGCTGAATTGGAAGCGTCTGCGAGCACCAGGCTGTCCGGGTTTCTTTCTTTCCACTTCGCGGGCATCGCGGGTGAGGAAACCGTTGGACTTCAGTACAGGACGGTAAGCTTCTGTATTAAGTTCGCAAAGTGCGCGTGAAATGGCAAGGCGAAGGGCTTCGGCCTGTCCTTTGATTCCACCGCCGTCAAGGTTAACCTTGATGTCGAAGTCAGAAGCGGTTCCTGTAAGATTGAGGGGCTGCATTACAATGTAGCGGAGAGTATCTTCCTTGAAGTATTCTTCGAGGGTACGTCCGTTGATGGTAATGTTACCTTTTCCTGAGTTCACATAAACGCGGGCAACAGCAGATTTACGTCTTCCAATGGCGTTGATTACTTCCATGCTCTGTTACTTTTGTTCATTTAAATTAATAAGTACTGGTGATTGAGCCTCATGCTTGTGTTCAGGACCTGCATATACATGAAGGTTGCTGTACAATTTGTTTCCGAGGCGGGTCTTGGGGAGCATCCTGCGGACTGCTTCCCTGATAACGGCTTCAGGCTTGCGGACGAGAAGTTCCTTGGGGGTTGCGAAGCGCTGTCCACCGGGATAACCGGTATGACGTACATAGACCTTGTCAGTCAGTTTTTTGCCGGTGAAACGGACTTTTTCAGCGTTGATGATAATCACGTTATCACCGCAGTCCATGTTCGGGCTGTAATACACCTTGTGTTTTCCGCGCAGCAGGATTGCCACTTTGGAAGCAAGGCGACCGACTACCATGTCAGTTGCATCAACAACTACCCATTTTTTCTCGATCATGCCAGGGTTAGCCGACACTGTTTTGTAGCTTTGTGTGTCCACTGTGTTGATTTTTAAGTTAATACAATAAATTTACGTTGCGTATCCCTACACTTTAGGGGGTGCAAAGATATACAAATTATTTTATACTGCAAAACTTACTCGCTTTTACACCTGCATAAAGCAATAAGAACCAGCCTTTTCCGTGTCCAATCAAAAAAGAAGAGGGGCGTACCGGCCGGTGCGCCCCTCAGTGGTTAAGTTTGCAGTTAATGATTTTGGTTGGTTTCTTTTTCAGTGCAATCGCTGGATCCAGACCTTAGTTCATGTTGACGCGAAGGTACAGATGTCCGAAGTTTCCGCTGATGGTGTAGCCTTCAGGAACGTTTGCGATTACAACAGGCAGGATGTAGCGTCCGCCTTCTTTCAGGCTCTCGGTATTGACGAGGACTTTATCCTTGACCAGCTGGGTACCTTTCTTGATGGTCAGAGTCTGGGGAAGGGTATAGCAGCCTTCGGGAAGAAGTTCGTACTTGGTTGTAGAAGTGCTGTTGTATTTTTCAACCAGAGCTTCGTTTATTCCCATGGTTACGGGAATATCTTCTTCCACTTTAGATGCATAGTCGATGGTATAGTTTACCCAAAGTTCGAACTCGAGCTGATCACCCTTGTTGACGTTCTGCTTCAGCTGGTAGTGGCTGTTGTAGGGCAGTTCGATGACATACTTTATGTCGTCCCAGTCGATCAGGGGTTCGTCATTTAGACATGAGACCGAGCAAAGGGCAGCTAATGCAAGCGAGAGGTATATCAATACTTTTTTCATTGTCTTCATATTTACTGTTAACTGTTAGTATGATTACAGGTATAATTCGGTTATGCCGACCATAGGATTTTCTTTATCCCAGAAAACTGTATCGTAAAGCGAGTGGTCAGCAGGTACATTTGCTGCGTTCAGGTTACGCTCTGACTGAGGGTAGATGAGACGGGCAATGTTCTTTCCTTCCGGAATCTGGTTTGAGCAGGGAAGGACAGGGTAGTCGAGTCTCCTGTGTTCGAACCATGCTTCCAGAGGGTTGTAACCTACGAACGAGAGCCATTTCTGAGTACCGATGGCTTCCATCTTGGCTTCGGTGCTGCCCATCAGATCCCAGTTTACATTTGGATTGGCCTGGGAGAGGTATGCTTCTGCTGCTTCTTCAGCAGTACCGGGAATAGGATCTTTCATTCCTACTGTAGGGTTCTTCGCATAGTCAACGAAGTTTTCAGAAGGAGACTGCATTGCTGTTTCATGTCTCTTCATGGCTGCAGTCACGGCTGCTTCATAGTATTCCTTGGCTTTTGCATCGCCACCGGGAATCATACCGCGAAGGGCTGCTTCTGCAAGCAGGAATCCTACTTCTGATCCGGCAATGAAAGTGGTAGACCTGGTCATTGCTTCTGTGGATGTTGCGAAACCTCCGTTCCAGCTGCCTGCGAGGAGACCTGTACCGGTAATACATGTATAGTCTTCACCGGCGGGGCTTTCCTGTCCGTAAGGGATACCTACATAGCGCTCGTTTTCAAGTCCGCTGTTGGAATATTTGGCAAATCCTTCGGGATCGTCTCCGAGCTTAACCCTGGGCTGTGCGAATACTCTCAGACGAGGGTCATTGTTGTCTCTGAGCAAGTCCACGAGGATGGATGTAGGCATGTACTGGCGGTGGTTGGTGTTACGTCCTCCGTTCTTGTCCCATCCGTATGTCTCGTAGAGTTTGTTCATCTTCCCTGACTCAGCAATGTAACCGGGGTTAGCCTCGATGGTCTGGTCGATAGGGAGGCATTTGTCGGCGATTGCTGCAACTTCCTTGCTGACATCCCTGACACCTGAGATTCTCATAAGAAGCCTGAGCTTAAGGGTGTAGCTGACTGTTCTCCACTTTTCAAGGTCTCCGAAGCACATGATGTCCACTTTTGAAAGGGCGGATGTGCTGTAATGACCTATGGCAGCGTCGAAGCATGCTATGGCTTCGTCAATCTTTATCAGAAGTGAGTCGTAGATGTCTTCTCCCTTGTCGTATTTGGGAAGCTGGTATTCATCGGGCTTGCAGGCCTGGCTGTAGGGAATGTCTCCCCAGATATCCACCATTCTCTGGAAGTTATGTACCCAGAGAGCTTTAGCGATGCCCTGATATGCCAGGTCTTCCTGTTCAATGGCCTTGTTTTCGATCCATTTGAGGTTCTTGGCAATGATATAGTAGGTACTCCACCAGCTGTCAAGGTCCTGGGGCATGATCTGTCCGTTCAGGAATGTATAGTTGCCGGAGAATTCACCTGACTTAGTCAGATGGTGGGAAATCTGCCAAGCATAAGTACTGTTAACCAGGTTGTTGAGTATGTCGTACTGCTGTGAGGATATGACCAGAGCCGGGGTCATTACGGCAGTGGTTGCGTCGTTGGGACTGGTGTTTACATCCAGCCATTCCTTACACCCGTACAGTGATGATACGAAAAGGGTTATTATCGAATATAATAGTATCTTTTTCATCTTCATGCCATTTTAGAATGATAATGTAACGTTGAATCCGAATGTCCTGTAGCCGGCCATAGCATTTGCAGTAGCACCGGGAGCGTTGCTTGCACCTGTTCCTGACCACATGTCGGGGTCTCCCCAGAGGTTGGTGTCAGGGGTCCAGATGAACAGGTTACGGCCTACGAGACCGATGGATGCTCTCTGGAAGAATTTGGTCTTGTCCAGCCAGCGCTGAGGCAGGTCGTAAGAGATGGAAAGTTCCCTGAATTTCCATGAGTTTGCGCTTACAACTGTAGCGGCTCTGGCAGACCTGTATACACCTGTCCAGAATGACTTGCTACCGGAATTGACGGTAACATTGGTGTTTTCCTTGTACGTTACGTTGCCATGCTCATCGGTCACTTCTATTACTGAGTTGGGGAATACGAATCTCTGACGGCCGGATATGGCGGATGTCAGGGATGCTCCGGTAAACAGCATTTCGTATTCCTGTCCGAAACGTACCACGTGTCCGCCTCTGTATTCGAATACTGCTGTCAGGTTCAGGCCTTTCCAGTTGAATTCGGTGGTCAGACCGAGTCTTACGTTAGGTTCGGTACGGCCCATTTCCACGAGGTCTCCGAGGGAAGGCAGACCGGTAACGGGATCAACGATAACCCTGCCGTCCGGTGCACGTTTGAAGTCGGTGGCTTTGATGTAAGGATAGGGTTTGCCCTTGATTGCATAGATAGGAGCATAGACCGTGAGTTCGTTCAGGTCTCCATATATTTCGGTAACTTCAGTGTTCGAGAAAGTAGCATTGGCATACAGATTCCAGTAGAAGTCCCCGAAGTCCAGGACGGGAGTCAGTCGGAGGTCGAGTTCGACACCCTGGCCTACCATGGTACCTGCATTCATGTATTGGGACTGGGATCCTGTAGAATAAGGGATGCTGACGTTCACTGTCTGGTCAGTGGTTGTCTGGTGGTAGTATGCGGCTTCGAGGTTGATCCTGTCGTTGAGGAAGCCCATTTCAACTCCGACTTCATATTCGGTGGTGAACTCGGGATTGATGTACCTGTTGCGCAGGTTGCTGGAGATGTAGTATGATGTCAGGCTTCCGAAGGGGAACGGTGAAGACACATATGCCATGTCGTCGAGGTTGTAAGTTCCTACGTTTACCGTACCAACCCTTGCGAATGTTCCGCGTACTTTCAGGTGGGACATCCAGTTGCTGTTCTTGAGGGCAGGGATGGCATCTGAAAGAACCATTGACATGTTGGCTCCGGGGTAGAAGAATGACCAGTTGCTGGGGTCGAGGAGGGAGGTCCAGTCGTTACGGCCGGTTACCTGCAGGTACATCCAGCCGAGGAACGAGAAGTCCAGGCTGGCATAGACTGCCTGGCTGCGGACTCTGGTGAATGAGTTGCTTCCGTCAAGTTCTCCTACACGGTTGTCGACGTTGAACAGGTTGTCGATCTCAAGCTGTTCTGCTTCCACTCCCTTGTTTTCTGAGTAGCGGGAGTTCATGGACCATCCGATCATTCCCTTGATGCCGAAGTTCTTGCTGAACTGGTGTTCTGCAAAGGCCATTACATCGGCATTGATCCTCTGGGTGAAGTTTGAGTATGTATAGAATGACGAGTAGATGTCTCCTGATGAAGCATACGAACGGCCGCTGGTCTTGGCATAGTCGTTGTAATGCCATGCATCTGTGGTAGAGTAGTTGTTGTTCACGTATGTATTCATACCTACGCGACCCATGAAGCGGAGCCATTTAAGAGGTGCCCATTCCAGGTTTGCAGTACCTGAGAAGCGGTCGCTGCGGCTTATCCTGCGGTAGATGTCGATCTGTGCCCAAGGGTTCAGATAGTAGTCGTTCACCCATTCGTTGGGGTTACCTCCCGGTACGTTGCGCCAGTCCTTGAAGTCCCTGAGGTCTACGTGCAGAGGGGTGTTCCACAATGTCTGCATACCGTTGGATGCAGAGTTGTTGAAATCACCCTGTACGTTTGAATATGAGAAGTTCACCCTTGCTGTGAAGCTCTTGTATTTGCGGGATGCGTTGAAGCGGACGGTGTTCCTGTCCATAACGTCACCGAGGATGGTACCTGTACGGTGCAGGTTCTGGTAAGAGAGGAAGAAACTGCCGTTTTCTCCGCCTGAGGAGAATGAAACGTCATTCTGGATTCCTATACCGGTCTGGTAATAGCCTTCCCTTGATCCGTATTTGGGAGAGTATTCAGTGGTAAGCTGCTGGATATTGCCTTCTGCATCCATGAACGGAGAACCCATGTCAACGATAGAACCGTCGAATTCGGGACCGTACTGCTGGTTTTCACCCTGAATGTAGTATCCGAAACCGTGTTCATCTGTAGCACCTGATCCGAATCTGTCCTGATACTTGGGGAGGTAGGACATCTTGTCGAAAGTGGTGGTGAGGGAGTAGGTAATCCTGGGGCGGCCTTTGTCACCGGCCTTGGTGGTAACATAGAGAACACCGTTGGCGGCATCAGAACCGTAAAGAGCTGCGGCTCCACCGCCTTTCAGTACGGAAATGTTGTCGATGTCGTTGGGGTTCATTGACTGCAGGAAGTCGAGGGGTGTGGGGACACCGTCAACTACGAGCAGAGGCTGGTTGTTCCCGAGGAATGAACGGCTGCCGCGGAGGTTGATCCTTACGCCTGCGTCCAGGGAAGCGGAGGATGCTGAAATCTGGAGACCGGATACCCTACCAGTCAATGCTGCTGTAGCATCGGTGTTGTGGGCGCGGTTCAGATCGTCTGAAGAGACTTTCGCTGTGGAATAACCGATTTCCTTGGCCTGCCTTTCGATACCGAGGGCTGTAACCACTACCGATTCCAGGAAAACAGCGTCCTGTTCCAGTTTGATTACGAGGTTCTGGCCGTTGCCGATGGGAACTTCCTGGGTCTTGTAGCCCACGAAGCTGACAACGATTGTAGTTGCATTGGCAGGCACGCCTTTGATGACGAAAGTACCGTCATCTTCGGTGGATGCTCCAATTGTCGTATTGTCCTTCACTGTTACTGATGCGAAGGGTACGGCTTCTCCGGTTTTTGCATCAAATACTTGTCCGGAGACAGTCTTTGTCTGTGCATACAATAATTGCGGCACAATACAAAGCAATACTGTGAGAGTGGATAACAATAATCTTCTCATTGGATAAAGAATCTAATGTGTTGGTTAATAAAGGCTTGTTTTTTAGGTTAGTGCCGAAATACGGCATAGATGTCCGATTTTGACTTCCATTCTGTTAGAAATAAAGCCAAAATCGTATGTTTTTTCATGTGAGGAGCGGAAATAAGTTTTGAATCATAGGCGTTGCAATTGTTGGTGTATTTGGTTAATAGTTTTCGATACTAATGTAGGATTATTTTCAAAAAATTCAAAATTTTTTTTATTTTTGAAAAGCAATTTTAATCCCGGATGCAATGAAGAAATTTCTGCAAAGATTATCTTTTATATCCATGCTTCATTTCAAGGGGCTCGTAGCATTGGGGATATTTTTCGTAGTGGAGGCCCTTCTGTTGTGGGCGGCATTGTATATATGTACGGAGTGGCTGGATATAAGAAAGGTATTCATCAAGATTCTTTTGAGCTGTATCGTCGCCACGCCGCCCAGCGTTCTGGTCCTCAAGACAATCCTCAAGGCATGGACAGGAGAGAAAATGGACTAGAATGCATTCGTTAAATGAAAAACCGGACAAGTATCAGTGATACCTGTCCGGTTTTCCGTTTATCTTGACCGCAACAATGCGGTGTGGTTGCTATTTGAGGACCCCGAGTTCCTTGCCCACTTTTGTAAATGCTGCTATGCATGCATCGAGGTGTTCCTTTTCGTGGCCTGCGGAAACCTGTACGCGGATCCTTGCCTGTCCTTTGGGAACAACGGGGTAGTAGAATCCGGTTACATAGATTCCTTCGTCAAGCAGACGGGCAGCCATGTCCTGGGACAGTTTTGCATCGTACAGCATCACAGCGCAGATAGCCGATTCGGTCGGTTTGATGTCGAATCCTGCGGCTTTCATTCTGCTGATGAAGTAGTCTGTGTTTGCATGCAGCTTGTCCTGGAGAGCATTGGTCTCGGACATCATGTCGAACATCCTGATTCCTGCTGCAGCAATCATAGGAGGTATTGAGTTCGAGAAAAGGTAAGGCCTTGATTTCTGGCGGAGCATTGCGATGATTTCCTTCTTTCCGGTTGTGAATCCTCCGACTGCACCTCCGAATGCTTTTCCTAATGTGCCGGTTATGATTTCAATCTTTCCGCGAAGGTTGTAGCGTTCCGTTACACCGCGGCCGGTCTTGCCTACGACTCCTGCGGAGTGTGATTCGTCCACCATTACCATTGCGTTGTATTTTTCGGCGAGGGCATAGATCTTATCGAGAGGGCAGACGTTACCGTCCATAGAGAAGACACCGTCGGTAACTATGATTCTGTGACGCTGTGCCTGGGCCAGTTTCAGACAGTTTTCCAGCTCTTCCATATCTGCATTTGCATAGCGGTATCTCTGGGCTTTGCAAAGACGTACGCCGTCGATGATGGATGCATGGTTCAGTGAGTCGGAAATGATGGCATCCTTGTCGTCAAGAAGAGGTTCGAATACGCCTCCGTTGGCATCAAAGCAAGCTGCATAGAGGATAGTGTCTTCAGTTCCGAAGAATTCCGCAATCTTGGCTTCGAGCTTTTTATGCAGGTCACCTGTCCCGCAGATGAAGCGTACGCTGGACATTCCGTATCCGTGTGTGTCAAGTGCTTCTTTTGCAGCTTTTACAAGTTCTTTGCTGTCTGCTAATCCGAGATAGTTGTTAGCGCAGAAGTTGAGGACTTCTTTACCGGTGCTCACTTTGATTGCTGCACCTTGGGGGGATGTTATTATCCTTTCGTTTTTATAAAGGCCGGCTTCTTCTATCGCTTTGAGCTCGTTCTGAAGGTAGGCCTGAAAATCTGTATACATAATTACTGTAGATTTAATTTGTACAAAGGTAGTAATTTTTTCCGTACATGTCATTTGTATTCCGTTAAAGTTGGGGTAACTTAAAATCTGCATAATAGCATCAGGATATCCTTCCGCCATCACTGTCTTGCGCCCGCTGCATCTGATTGACGATGCTGACAGAATCCCTAAAGATCCTCTCGTCTCCTCTCGCCACGGTGCGTCTTTTTTCCCACTCCTCTTCTCTCCATGGTGCGTCCACCTTTCTCCTCCGCAGGTGAACCGGCGCAATCCTTGCAACTTCCTGTGTTCCAGTGTATTCCTGCAAAACGTGCGGTACACCTTCGAAAGCCCTCCGGCCGCAAATGTGCCCGAGAATGCACTCTCGCAGGGGTACACCCTCCACCTCTCTCCGCAGGTGAACCGGACCATTTCGCATAACTTGCAGAGCACCAATGCCTTACCGCAAATCGCACGGTACACCTGCGAAAGCCCTCCGGCCGCAAATGTGCCCGAGAATGCACTCTCGCAGGGGTACACC
>CAZXFF010000029.1:0-11222 GCA_964640305.1 uncultured Muribaculaceae bacterium
TAGAATCTATAAGATCTTTGGATAACTTAAACACGGAACTTTGCAGGTGAGCCAATAAATTTTAACCGAATTACAAAACATGAAATCAAGATTTATTCTAATTGCAGCACTTTCACTTTTCTTTGCTGCCTCTTGTTCTGTCGAACAGTCTGAACTTACATTGGACAATATGAATGGTACTGCACTTCTGACCGGCAAGGTCACGTATGATGCAGGATCCGTATTGGAAGACGGAGGCATCAGCCCCGCTAACATCCTTCCGGCATCGAACCAGACAGTCGTGGTAAAGGTATCCAATGCCAGCTATCTCGGTGATCCGGATATGGGAGGATATCAGATCTTCACTGATACCACGGATGCAGAAGGAATGTATTCCATTGAAATTCCGGTGACAGAGACAATGCCGGTCGAAGCAGAGATTTCCGTTGTGCCTTTCAAGGCTGTGTGGAGTTATGACATCAATGGGGAAATAATCAATATCAATGATGTCCTTTACGAAGATTTATACGGTGCTACGGTATCCGTAGGCAACAAAGGCATAGTAGAGGAAGACATTGTGATGTTTACGTCGTATGTTCCGGAAATGGAACTTACAGAGTCCCATACGGTATCAGGTACAGTTTATCTGCCGTCATGGACCAACGGACAATTCCTGCAATGGGAACCTGACAAAACGGTGACAAACAAGGAATTCGATTTACAGGTAGAATTGGTGGTTGGCAAAATGATCAGTGAAAACGGATACATTCAGCAGTATTCCATAGAATACAACATCAAGACCGACAACCAGGGTGAATACGAGCAGACAGTCAAACTTCCTGCAGATATATGGGATAACGTTGGCACAGAGGTCGGAAACTATTATGCACGGATCACAATCCGCAACAAGCCTCTTGCAGTAAATGACTTCCTGAACAGATTCCAGTATGTGGACAATTCATGGGACAGCCAGACTGTAAGCGTGCTGTATCCCCAGATAGAACGCGTACTTGTCCTTGATGTGAATGATGCGGTTCTTGAAAACGTAATCGACTTCAATTTCCTCTATGAGTCTCAGCTTCTTATGAAACCCACTGATGTTTATGGGATCGGACTTTTTGAGAAGAACGGCAAGGCAATCAAATCTTCCAACCCCTTCAACTGGTAATCAAATACAAATGTTATGAGAAAATTTGGAATTTTATTTGTGCTGTTGCTGGCATCCACAGCTGTTTTTGCAGAAAATGCACGAGAAAAGGAAGATTATCTACCTAAGGCAGGTGAATTCGGATTCTCGGTAAGTATGAACCCGCTGATACAGGATCTTGCATATGTTTTCAACAGTAGTGTAACTTCCCCTTCCGGTGCTTTGGGCGGAGGTCTGGCATATAATCCTCTGGGATTTTCCTCCCCCTTGGTTTCAATATCCGGAAAGTATCTCCTCACAGATAACTTTGCATTGAGGATGAATGTCGGCTGGATGTATTCCAACAGAAGCAATAATTTCTTTGTCAGGGATGATGCGGCCTTCATCGTGGATCCTTTGTCCCAGTCCAAGGTGGTTGACAATTTCACTTCAAACAATGCGGGCGCCAGCTTTATGTTCGGCGGTGAATACCGTGTGGGCAAAGGACGCGTCCAGGGAGTATTCGGAGGTGGCCTGATGTATGCATTTTCAGTCGGTTCCGGCAAGTATTCGTATGGAAATGCGATATCGTCACTGAATACGAATCCGTCAATGGAATCCTCCTTCCCTGTACCTGATGCCAAACCCGGATTCTATAGCCAGAGGTATCTTTCCCAGTACACAGAGGATCCGGTACATTCTTTCGGACTGGTTCTGTTTGCGGGTGTAGAGTGGTTTGTAGCGCCTAAAATATCACTTGGAGCAGAAGTCAATGTTTCAGCGCTGTACCTGTGGGCATCAGAATGCTATTACAAAGCAGAAGGTTACAATTTTACAAGCGGTCAGGTAGAAGAGTGGACAGAAGTATATTCCCCCCGTTCTTCAGGCTTCGATTTCGGAACCAGGAACCTTGGTGCAAATCTCAGTCTGAATTTCTATTTCTGATAAATCGGCTTATTAGCTTATTCTGACTTTTTTGCAGCCCGGATTTTCCCGGGCTGCTTTTTTTATTTCCAGGTATTTTGAATTTCTAAACTTTATTTTATCTTCGCAGTGGAAGCATAACAAATTCCATTTAGCCTATGTACAGAATATTGAAGAAACAGATCCTTACACCTGCCATCTGTCTGATGGATGTGGAAGCTCCGCGCCTTGCGGCTTCAGCCATGCCGGGGCAGTTCCTAATTGTCCGAGCTGATGAAAAAAGCGAAAGAGTACCGTTGACCATTTGTGATTATGACAGGGAGAAAGGCTGTATAACCATCGTCACCCAAATCGTAGGCGCATCTACCAAACTGTTGTGCAGTTACGAAGAGGGCGATTCTTTTGCGGATGTGGTAGGACCTCTCGGACAGCCGTCGGAGTTTGTGCATATGGATAGCCAGAAATTGTCCGGAATGCGTTTTCTCTTTATAGCCGGCGGACTTGGGACAGCTCCTGTATATCCTCAGGTAAAATATCTGCATAATGCCGGCGCGAAAGTAGATGTAATCATAGGTGCAAGGAACAGGGACCTTATGATAATGGAAGAGGAGATGAAAGCTGTATGCGACAATCTCTATCTGTGTACTGATGACGGGTCTAAAGGAGAAAAGGGGCTGGTTACTGAGGTGATGGGCAGACTCCTGGATGCAGGTGAAAAATATGACCAGGCGGTGGCCATAGGGCCTATGGTCATGATGAAGTTCGTGACACTGAAAGGGCGTGAGTATGGTATACCTTTGATAGTCAGTCTTAACACGTTGATGGTGGACGGGACCGGTATGTGCGGTGCATGCCGTGTCACGATAGCCGGGAAGACCCGTTTTGCATGCGTGGACGGACCGGAATTCAATGCCTACGATGTGGATTTCGATGAAGCAATCAGAAGGCAGGGAATGTACAAAAGCATAGAAATTGAAAAAGATCATAAATGCCGCATAGGCTTGCATTAACGGAGATATACAAAATGGCAAACAGAATACCCAGAGTGCCGGTCAGGGAACAGGAACCGGCTGTGAGAGCAAAGAATTTCGACGAAGTATGCTATGGCTACAATGAACAGGAAGCTATCCTGGAAGCCTCCCGTTGCCTCAATTGCAAGAAACCGAAATGCGTGGAAGCTTGTCCTGTTGCCATCAGGATTCCGCAGTTCATTTCCAAAGTGGCAGAAGGGGATTTCAGGGAGGCTGCAAGAATCATATCCTTGGACAGTTCCTTGCCGGCTGTGTGCGGCAGGGTTTGTCCTCAGGAAACACAGTGCGAAGGCTCCTGCATCCTTGGAGTTAAATCCGAGCCGGTAGCAATAGGCAAACTGGAACGTTTTGTGGCAGACTGGAGCAGACTGAACGGAGTAAGGTTCGCCGAGAAATCTGAGGCTAACGGTATAAAGGTAGCTGTAGTCGGCAGCGGTCCTGCCGGTCTGGCCTGTGCTTCCGATCTGGCAAAGGCAGGGTATGATGTTACGGTCTTTGAGGTGCTCCATAAGGCCGGAGGGGTGCTGCAGTACGGTATCCCGGAGTTTCGTCTTCCCAAACATGAGGTCGTGGAATATGAGGTAGAGAATGTTAGGCATCTTGGGGTCAAGATCGAGACGGACGTTGTTGTAGGCCGTACGGTAACCATAGACGATCTGCTCGGGAAAGAAGATTTCAAGGCGGTATTCATCGGTTCAGGCGCCGGACTTCCCAAATTCATGGGAATTCCTGGTGAGAATCTGAACGGTGTATTCTCTGCGAACGAATTCCTGACCAGGAACAATCTGATGCATGCATACGACCCTTCTTATGATACCCCCATTTTTTCCGGAAAGAAAGTGATCGTAGTCGGAGGCGGCAATGTAGCAATGGATGCCGCCCGTACTGCGCTGCGGTTGGGTTCAGAAGTTACAATAGTATACCGTCGTACTGAGAAAGAACTTCCGGCGAGAGTAGAAGAGGTGCATCATGCAAAGGAAGAAGGTATAGAATTCAGGATGTTGACAAATCCTGTAGAAATACTGGGTGATGAAAAAGGATGGGTGAAAGGTATGCGCTGCATACGTATGGAATTAGGTGAACCCGATGCATCCGGTCGCCGTTCTCCTGTCGCAGTGGAAGGGTCCGATTTTGAAATAGAAGCGGATACCGTAATCATGTCATTGGGGACTTCTCCCAATCCCATGATAGCCCGTTCTACCCCGGGGCTGGATGTGAACAAATGGGGATGTATTGTCGCCGATGAAGACGGGGCAACTTCCCGCCCTCTGGTTTATGCCGGAGGGGATGCCGTTACCGGAGCCGCAACAGTGATTCTCGCCATGGGGGCAGGCCGCCGTGCCGCCGCAGCCATTGACAAGGCTCTTTCGGAAGGCAAGTAGTAAAACCATGCGGCGGAATGCTGCCGAATGTTTCATCCTATAGAATCCATATGTGATATCAGGCTGCTCTGTTTCGTCAGTAGCAGCCTCTTTTATATGTTTGTCCTTTGCGGTATTTGGGGTAATAGACTGATTAAGAAGATAATATACTGCTTGGTGTTTATAGGCAGACCGGTGCTGCAAGTGCTCTTAACAATCCGGACTAAGCCATCAATGGGGTACGTCCTTTTGTCATGATGATGGGGTAAATTGTGTTTTTTATGGAAAAATTCGTACCTTTGCGGGGATAAATGTATTAAGCCTAATGAACGCAAAATTGAAAATCGTGGTTCTGGCAAAGCAAGTGCCGGACACAAGGAATGTGGGTAAAGATGCGATGAAAGAGGACGGAACGGTAAACCGTTCGGCTCTTCCTGCAATCTTCAACCCCGAAGACATGAACGCCCTCGAACAGGCGTTGCGAATCAAGGATAAAATCAAGGATTCTGAAATCCAGTTGCTTACAATGGGGCCGGGAAGGGCTGCGGATATAATCCGCGAAGGCCTTTTCAGAGGTGCAGACGGCGGTGTGCTTCTGACTGACAGGAAATTCGCAGGGGCGGACACACTGGCTACCTCCTATGCGATATCCCAGGCAGTAAGGAAAATGAATCCTGATATCATAGTTGCCGGCCGTCAGGCTATAGACGGGGATACTGCCCAGGTGGGTCCTCAGGTTGCTGAGAAGCTCGGATGGCCGCAGATTACATATGCCGAAGAGATTCTCGACATCGATGAGAAGAGTGTTACTGTACGCAGGCGTCTTGAAAGAGGTGTGGAAGTTGTCAAGGCACCACTGCCTGTCCTGGTTACCGTGACAGGATCTGCTGCGCCATGCCGTCCGCGTCATGCAAAGCAGCTTATGAAGTACAAATCTGCCCGCACTGTTTCGGAGTCACAGGCAGAGAATGCAGAATATGCAGCTTCGAACAGCTGTTCAGGTTATGTGATTCCCGAATGGGGGTTTGCCGAGATCGGCGGCGAGGAAAGCAGCTACGGAATGTCAGGCTCGCCTACCAAGGTGAAGAAAATCGAAAATATAATCCTGCAGGCGAAGGAGTCAAGGACTCTGACTTCGTCCGATACCGACATTGATTCTTTGGTAAAGGAACTGATAGCAAGCCACACAATCGGATAACGTAAAGGAGGAAAGAAAATGAATAATATTATAGTATATTGTGAAACCGACGGCGGACGCCTCTGTGATGTGAGCCTTGAACTTATGACCAAGGCCCGTGACCTTGCCGCTTCCCTCTCTTGCGATGTGGAAGCCCTGTTGATCGGTTATAATGTCAGGAATCTGGCTGAAGAACTATATACCTACGGAGCCAAAAAAGTACATCTGGCAGAAGATCCCAGACTGGAATATTTCAGGACCATGCCTTATGCTGCCATAACCATTGACCTGTTCCGCAGGGAACAACCCCAGATTGCCCTCTTCGGTGCAACATCTGTGGGCAGGGACCTTGCTCCCCGCGTTTCCAGCGCACTCCATAGCGGACTTACAGCCGACTGTACAAGTCTGGAAATAGGTGACCACAAGGACAAGGAAAAAGAATATACCAATCTGCTGTACCAGATCCGCCCGGCATTCGGTGGCAACATCATTGCGACCATCGTCAATCCCGAACACCGTCCGCAGATGGCAACAGTGAGGGAAGGTGTAATGAAGAAATCCCCGCTCAGCACACCTGTAGCCGGTACAGTTTCCGCTATTGATGTGAATTCTGTACTGAAAGACAGCGATCTGACGGTAGAAATAATCGAAAGGGAGATCGAAGAAAGGAAAATCGACATCAAGGGAGCCCAGATCATCGTAGCCGGAGGTTTTGGTGTCGGAAGCAAAGAGAACTTCGACCTTATCTTCGAACTCGCAAAGACTCTCGGGGCAGAAGTCGGAGCATCACGCGCCGCGGTGGATGCCGGATTTGCAGACCACGCACGTCAGATCGGCCAGACCGGTGTGACAGTAAGGCCTAAACTGTTCATTTCCTGCGGTATCTCAGGACAGATCCAGCATACTGCCGGTATGGACCAGTCAGCCATGATCATTTCAATCAACAATGACCCGGAGGCACCGATCCATAAAATTGCAGACTATGCAATAATCGGCGATTTGAATGTGGTTATTCCGAAGCTTATCAAGTCTTACAAACAAAACAGCAAATAAGTAGCCATGGCAAATTTTTATACAGACAACAGTGATTTGAAATTCCAGCTCGGCAATCCTCTGATGAAGAAGATTGTAGAGCTTAAGGAACAGAACTTTAAGGACAGCGGAGTTTTCGATTATGCTCCCTGCAATGTGGAGGATGCTCTGGATTCATACGACAAGGTAATGGAAGTGGTCGGTGAAATATGTGCCGATACCATTGCTGCCAATGCAGAGCAGGTTGACCATGACGGTCCCGTATGTCAAAACGGAAGGGTTACTTATGCAGCAGGAACTGCAGAGAACCAGAAAGTCCTGACCCAGGCCGGTCTTTACGGAATGTCTCTTCCCAGGCAGTATGGCGGACTTAACTTTTCAGTAGTACCTTATGTAATGGCTGAAGAACTTGTATCCAGGGCAGATGCGGGTTTTGCGAATATCTGGGGACTTCAGGACTGTGCTGAGACAATACACGAATTCGCATCCCAGGAAATCAGGGACGAATTCCTGCCCAGGATCAATGCAGGGGAAACCTGTTCAATGGACCTTACCGAACCAGATGCCGGTTCAGACCTGCAGTCGGTAATGCTCAAGGCAGAGTGGGATGAAGCCAAAGGAATGTGGATGCTCAACGGAGTAAAGAGGTTCATTACAAACGGTGATGCCCAGATCAAACTGGTTCTGGCACGTTCTGAGGAAGGTACCCGCGACGGACGTGGACTCTCATATTTCGTACATGACCAGCAGTGGGGAGGTGTTACTGTCCGCAGGATCGAGAACAAACTCGGTATCAAAGGTTCACCTACCTGCGAACTGGTATTCAAGAATGCACCTGCGAAGCTTGTAGGAGAACGCAAGATGGGCCTTATCAAATATGTGATGTCTCTTATGAACGGAGCCCGTCTGGGAGTAGGTGCGCAGTCTGTAGGCATCTCTGAAGCCGCATACAGGGAAGCACTGAACTATGCCAACGAGCGCAGGCAGTTCGGCAAGGCAATCATCGAATTCCCTGCAGTCTATGAGATGCTCGGAATAATGAAGGCCAAGCTGCAGGCATCCCGTGCGATCCTGTACGAGACATCCCGTTTCGTTGACATTTACAAGGCTTATGGTTTTATCGCAGAGTCCCGCAAACTGACACCGGAAGAGCGTCAGGACATGAAGAAATACCAGCGTCTTGCAGACATGTTCACTCCTATGCTGAAGATGTTTGCCAGCGAATACTGTAACCAGAATGCCTATGATGCTATCCAGGTTCACGGAGGTTCCGGTTATATGAAGGAATATCCAGTAGAACGCCTGTACAGGGATGCCAGAATCACCACAATATATGAAGGTACATCCCAGCTACAGACAGTAGCTGCCATCCGCTATGTTACCACAGGAGCATATCTTGCGAAGATCCGTGAGTACGAACAGGAAGTTACTTCTCCGGAATTTGCACAGATGAAGAAGACTCTTATGGAAATGACGGACCGTTATGAAGAAGCTTGTGCTATGGTGGCAGGCAAAGACAATGAATATGTGGATTTCCATGCCCGCCGTCTTGTGGAAATGGCAGGCCATATCATAATGTCATACCTTCTGATCATCGACGCCCAGAGGTGTGCAGACTTTACAAAGTCAGCTAAGGTATATACAGCCAAGGCCAAGGCATGGAATGAAGAGAGGTACGATTACATTGCTAACTTTACAGAAGAAGATCTGGCTAATTTCTCTTAATCACAATACAATGAAACGTTTTACGCTTTTTGCGCTGCTTTCCCTCGCAACCGCTTCACTGCCGGCTGACGAGGGAATGTGGCTTCCGGCCCTTATCTCCCAGAGAATAGGAGACATGCAGGCGAAGGGATTCGAACTGACGGCCGAGGACATATACAGCATCAATCAGGCATCCCTTAAGGATGCGGTAGTAATTTTCGGTGGCGGATGTACCGGTGAACTGATTTCATCCCAGGGACTTCTCCTTACCAACCACCATTGCGGTTACGGACAGATACAGAGACACAGTTCTGTAGAGCACGACTACCTTCGTGACGGCTTCTGGGCCATGAGCAGGGAAGAGGAACTGCCCAATCCGGGTCTGAGGGTTTCCTTCCTCGACAGGATGGAAGATGTTACAGACAAGGTACTGGATGGCTATAAAGCAGGAATGACTGAGGAAGAAAGGACCGAGATAGTCAGGACCAACTCAAAGAAACTCATTGACAAGGCTGTGGCAGAAGCCCCTGCATTGAGGGCATCCGTAGAGTCCATGTATTACGGAAACAAATACTATCTCTTCGTGTACAGGGTATTCTCAGACGTACGTCTTGTTGGTGCCCCTCCTTCCTCAATCGGCAAATTCGGCGGAGATACCGACAACTGGATGTGGCCGCGTCATACAGGAGACTTCTCCATTTTCAGGATATATGCGGACAAGGACAACAATCCGGCGCCGTATTCTCCCGATAACGTGCCCTATACTCCAAAGAGATATTTCAATATAGCAGTTTCAGGAGCGAAGGAAGGTGACTTCACTTTCGTTTACGGATATCCAGGCAGCACACGCGAATACATAATGTCAGAAGGTGTGCGTTATATATCCGAATTCTCCAATCCCCACAAGATAGACCTCCGTACCAAGAGGCTTGAGATCCAGAAACGCTATATGAATGCAGACCAGGCGGTTAGGATCATGTATTCTTCCAAGAATGCAAGTGTGGCGAACTCCTGGAAAAAATGGCAGGGAGAAATGAAGGGTATCAGAAGGATGGGTACAGTAGAGAAGAAACGCCAGTATGAAACCCGTTTCAAAGAGTGGGCTAAAGGTACTGAATACGACGGCATCATCGAGAAGCTGGATTCGCTATACAATGAACTTCTTCCTTACAACTTCGCCAACGAGTATTATTCAGAGTCGGCCAGGACCGTCGAGCTGGTGCGGTTTGCAGGAAGTGCCATCAGTCAGGCAGCTGCCGGAAAGGATTCAGCACTCAGGGCCTATATCAGATCTTTCTACAAAGACTATTATCTTCCGATCGATAAGGAATCCTTTGTTGCAGTCATGGCTCAGTATATCGATAATATTGAGCCCGCTTTCCGTCCAGGATATATTGACAGCTGCATGGCCGTTTACGGTTCTGTCGAAAAATGGGCGGACCATATTTTCGACAATTCGGTATTCGCTGACAGGAGCAGGCTGGAAAGCATGACCTGCGAGGAGATAGCAGCTCTTAAGAATGATCCTGCAGTGGAATTCGGGGAAAAGACATCCGCATGGATTGCCGAGAATATCAGGGGGAAAGTGACAGGAATAAACAGGGAAATCACCCTTCTTTACCGTGACTACATGCGCGGACAGATGGAATTCGAACCCGAGCATCAGTTCTATCCCGATGCAAACATGACCCTTAGGGTAGCATACGGAAATGTGAAGGGCTATTCCCCTGCGGACGGTATCTATTATAATCCCTTCTCCACCATACAGGGGATAGTGGAAAAAGACAATCCCGAGATATTCGATTACAATATCCCCCAGAAATTCCGTGATATCGTAGCCTCAGGAGACTATGGACGTTGGGGAATGGACGGGAAAGTCCCCGTATGTTTCATCGCTACAAACCATACATCCGGAGGTAATTCCGGAAGCCCTGTGATAAATGCCCGCGGAGAGCTCATGGGTATAAACTTCGACAGGGTATGGGAAGGTACGATGAGCGATATTGAATTCGATCCTGAATTCTGCAGGAATATATCTCTCGATATCCGCTACGTGCTCTTTGTCATTGACAAGATAGGTGAAGCAGGACATCTGATTGATGAAATGACGATAGTTGAGTAAAACCGACTGAACTAACAAAGAAGAAAGGCAAGGGATGGTTTTCCGTAACCCTTGCCTTTTTTATAAAAAATGAAAAAAATTGTTTCAATTGAGGATTTTTTTCTATATTTGCGGTCCGATTCGGGATGTGGCGCAGTTGGTTAGCGCACCACGTTAGGGACGTGGGGGTCGGACGTTCGAGTCGTCTCATCCCGACAAGAAGGGTGGCCATAATTGTCACCCTTTTTTTCTGAATACATAATAGTACGGGAAGTGGCGCAGTTGGCTAGCGCGCTGCGTTCGGGACGCAGAGGTCGGGTGTTCGAGTCACCTCTTCCCGACAAAAACCGAGGTTGGTTCCTCGGTTTTTTTGTTTTTTCGGGAAGAGGTGACTCCGTCATTGTCAGACCCATCCCTAACCCCTTCCCCGGAAGGGGCTGCAGTCGCAAGCTCCGAATTTCCTCACATCAATCCGCGCATCACCTAAGCAGTGCCACAACGCCCATTATTCGGCAAATTCCGGGCGGTGTGGAAAGGGGGCTGGTGGAAATGCGGCATAGAAGCGGTAAGGTAACTGAGAAAGTCGTCAAAATGATGTTAGGGCGGACGATTATGAGCATCCTAACATTGGGTTGAATTCGTATCTGTATGATAATCAAAGTATTAAGAATCCACACATACGTTAGGTTGGCCTAAATCGGGGAAAAATCAGCCATTTCGACTAATCCTAACGGATGGATGATTTGTGATCTGTCTGATAATCAAGGTATTGCATATATAATGGTAT
>CAZXFF010000029.1:11232-24503 GCA_964640305.1 uncultured Muribaculaceae bacterium
TGCAAATGCAGGATTTCTCAAGAGACAGGACCGTGGCTTTGTATAGGTGGGATCGGTAACGTGTTGGATGTTAGCAATATATGGAAGTGCCCTTTACAGATGGTCGGGAAGTGAGACTTGGAGAATCGCGCAGGAAACACAGACTTTCCACTGAGAGCACAGACTTTCTGACGCACTTTGCCGGAATCAGGTTCATTTTCGGAAGGACTGTCATGAAAAAACAGAGCGGCATTTTCTGCCGCTCTGTTTTTTATAAAACGTGCCTGGCCAGGATTACAGTTCCCAAGCAAGGGCGGAAGCTCCCAGAATGGCTGCATCGGAATCCTTCAGGGTAGAATACAGAAGCTGTATTTTGCCTTTCCATATTCCCAGCAGATTGTCATTCATGCTTTCGAGAATGGATTCTGTAAGGAATTCCTTGGCTCTTGCCAGTCCCCCGAAGAGGATGATGGCTTCAGGGGCACTGAATGCTATGAAATTGGCAAAAGCCTGGCCCATGAGGTTCCCGGTATAATGGAAAATCTCGATTGCCAGTTTGTCCCCTTTGCGTGCTGCATCGTAAATGTCTTTAGAGGTGATCTTTTCAGGATCATGGTTGCGCAATATGCTATGGGTTTTTGTCTTTTCCAGGAATTCCCTTGCAGTGCGGGACACTCCAATAGCAGAAGTATAGGTTTCAAGACAACCTTTAAGGCCGCAGTTGCACTGTCTTCCGTCCCTGACAATGCAGGTGTGGCCCAACTCTCCGGCGAATCCGTCGTGTCCGTAGACTATGTTGCCGTTGATGACGATGCCGCTTCCGACCCCTGTACCGAGTGTAATCATTATGAAGTCCTTCATACCTTTTGCGATACCGTATGTCATTTCTCCTACAGCAGCGGCATTTGCATCATTGGTGATGGCAACAGGGATGCCTACGATATCCTGGATCATCTTGGCAAAGAAAATGACCATGGGTTTTCCGTTTTCGTCATATGCCCATTTCAGGTTTGGGGCGAGCTCAATAGTACCTTTATAGTAGTTCCCGTTCGGGGCTCCTATTCCTATGCCTTTGATTGTCCCGTCGTTTTCCGATTGTGCAATAAGATCCTTGATTGCCGTTGTCAAGTCGTCAATGTAGGATGACAGATCGCTTTGAAGCGAGGATATCACACTCTGGTAAAGTATGTTCCCGCGAGCATCCACAACTCCCAGTTTGGTGGACTGACCACCTACGTCAATCCCCATTACAAGTGTCTGTTTAGCCATAATTCTATTCTGTTTTGATGTTTGTATTTACATTCCTGGAGCCATGCAGGGCATAGTAGAGAATGTATGCCAGCCCGGCAATTATCAGCCAGTAGCTGTTGAGGAAACCTATTCCGTCGGCAATGGCACCCTGTACGGCAGGTATGATTCCGCCTCCGCATACCATCATCATGAAAATGCCTGAAGCGGCAGAGGTGTATTTCCCGAGTCCTTCGACAGCCAGGTTGAAGATCCCTCCCCACATTACGGATGTGCATAGCCCGCACAGTACCAGAAACAGGCAGTTTACCGGAACTTCTGCAAATCCGAAAGAAAGATTGGAGTTCATGACAGGCATTCTGACTATATTCCCGTCAGGCAGGAATATGGCAAGTGCGACAAATAGTATACCCAGGCTTGAAACTGTGGACAGCATCGTGCGGCTGGATATTTTCCCTCCTGCCACTCCTCCGAGAAGACGGCCTACTAGCATCAGCAGCCAATAAGTACCGACAACACTGCCTGCAACCGTAGTGTCTATGCCTTTGCCGGTGACGGTATCGGTCATGAATAGATTCATAATGTTGGGAATTCCTACTTCTACACCTACATATATGAATATAGCGATTATTCCGAGAACGAAATGTCTGAATGACCATGCACTGTATTTGTCTTCGGTCTGGGTCTTTTCTTTCCGGACCACGAAAGGTTCAGGTATTCTGGAGAAGAAAAGTACCAGAAATGCAAGTGCGAATATTCCCATTGCCAGGAAAAGTACAGGATCCGCATTTGATATCCTGGCTCCTGCTATGTCACCGATAAGGTAGCCTCCAAGTACAGGGGCAATGGTGGCCGCAGTTGAATTGAAGACCCCTCCGAACTGTATAAGCTGGTTGCCTTTGTTTCCGCCTCCACCCAATGTGTTGAGCATTGGGTTGACTACGGTATTCAGCATACACATTGAAAATCCGGAGACGAATGCTCCTGCGAGGTAAATTGCGAAACTGTCACATGTCCCGGAAATGAATGTGATGCCGACTCCGATGAATCCTACAGCAACGGCCGTGAGGGCAGTCTTTTTGTATCCTATTCTCTGCAGCAGGATTCCTGCAGGTATACCCATGCAAAGATATGCAAGGAAATTCATCAGGTTTCCGAGTTGGGACTGGAAATTGGATAGTGCAAACTGCGATTTGACGATTACTCCGAGTGGGTTCTGCAGTCCCGTGACGAACGCAATCATGAAGAAGAGTGCGAACATGATTGCAATCGGCAGGGTGTAATTTTTCTTGTTGTCAGTGTTTGTCATTGTTTCTATAGTTATGTTTTGTCAGTCATGATGCAAAATAACACCCAAAGTTAATAAATTTTAGTCAGCGGACCTGCAAAAAAAGGATGACTCCGCATTTTAGGGGAATCATCCTTAAGATTTTTATACCGGACCGGAAATCCTAGTAGTTTTCTTTCTTGGGTTCGAAATATGACTGAGGGTGCTGGCATGCGGGACATTTGTCCGGAGCTCTTTTACCTTTGTGCACATATCCGCAGTTACGGCACTGCCACAGAATCTCTTCTTCTCTCTGGAAGAAATTTCCGCTCTCGACTCTTTCCAGCAGTTTGCGGTAGCGTGCTTCATGCTCGGCTTCCACTTTTGCAATCATTTCGAAAGTTACGGCGATTTCCTTGAATCCTTCCTCACGGGCTATCTTTGCAGCCTCAGGATACAGTACGGTCCATTCTTCGTTTTCGCCCTCTGCAGCAGCCCTGAGATTTTCGATGGTGGTAGAAATGATACCGGCGGGATATGATGCTGTAATTTCTACCATGCCGCCTTCAAGATATTTGAAGAATTTCTTTGCGTGTTCTTTTTCCTGTTCGGCAGTTTCAAGGAAGACAGCTGCTATCTGCTCATATCCTTCCTTTTTGGCTACACTGGCAAAATATGTGTAGCGACCTCTGGCCTGTGACTCTCCAGCGAATGAAGCCAGGAGGTTCTTTTCAGTTCTTGTTCCTTTAATCGATGCCATAATATCTGTTGTTTAATGATTATGCCACAAATATATAAATTTTTCTAAATTTGCCGCCTAAAAAGAAAATTCATGATGTATTCGGGCAACAGCAAATATGCATTGGTGACAGGCGGGTCCTCAGGTATGGGGCTGGAATATGTCCGCAATCTGGCAGAACGTGGGTACAATGTTATAATCGTGGCATTGTTCCAGCATGAAACCGATGCTGTGAAAGATGAACTTGCAGGTAAATATCCGGACCGGGACTTCATTTCCATAGGCATTGACCTTACCGCACCGGATGCTCCGGGCATATTGTGTGACAGGATCAGGGAAATGAGGCCAGAGGCGGAAGTGGAAGTACTTGTAAACAATGCAGGAGTGCTCAATGCCGTTCATTTCCGCAATATGTCGCATGATGCTGTAAGCAGGTCCATCATGCTTCACTGCCATACGATCGCCCTGCTTTGCCATTATTTCATGCAGCCTATGATGGAGCGCCGGAGGGGATATGTCCTGAACATATCCTCGCTGGGAGCATGGTTTCCGTATCCATTCCTTACTACTTATGCTTCCACCAAGGCTTTTGTCAGGACTTTTACAAGAGCATTGAGGACAGAGTGTAAAGGAAGCGGAGTAAAAGTAAGCACAATATATTTCGGAGCGGTTGATACACCCCTTTTCAGGCTCTCCCCATCCAAAAGGAAGCTGGCAAGAAATCTCGGTATTATGATAACACCCCGTAAGGCTGCTTCCAGAGCTTTGGACATGATGTTCAGAGGACGTTCCGGATATATGCCCGGTCTTGTGAACAAGATAGCCTATCTGGCGGTGCCTTTGCTTCGTCCTTCGTTAGTGGCGCTGCTGGACCGTTGGGTGACCAGACGATGGAATTTCAAATAAGAAGGCGATATGGGAGATGTGAACAAAGGCAGTTTCCGGGACAGGAGTCTTGCTGCCATAAAGAAAGTTCTTCCTTCCACACTCAAAACGGCATTGTGGATAGTGCAGATAACAGTCGGTGTCTCATTCTGTATATTCCTGCTGCGCTTTTTCGGTATTCTGCCTTACATATCGGATTTCCTGTCTCCAGTCTTCAGTTATGTAGGACTGCCGGGCGAGGCAACCCTTGCTTATGTGTCCGGATATTTTGTGAATGTGTATTCCGCTATTGCCGCTGCAGCGACAATAGGCTTGGATGCCAGGGAGATGACAATACTTGCGGTAATGGTGCTGTGTTCACATAACATGGTTGTGGAAACAGCCGTACAGAAAAAAACCGGAACATCTGCAATGCGTATTGTACTTACACGTACATTTTCGGGAATAATTCTTGCATACGTTCTTAATCTGATTCTCCCTGACGTAGGGGCGGCAGACTTTACTATGGTGGCAGAGTCAGCGGAGAAAGGGCCTTTTTTCAGGGAACTGCTTGTCTGGCTGGGTGAGGCCGGTCTGCTTGTTCCTAAGATATTGGGAATCATCTTTCTCCTGAACATCCTGCAGGCACTGATGGCGGAGTTTGGGATTATACGGATAATATCCAGGATGCTAAGGCCGCTTATGAAGGTCTTCGGTCTTTCCGGAAGGTGCTCTTTCCTATGGATAGTCGCCAATACCCTTGGGCTTGCTTACGGTGGTGCAGTGATGATACAGGAAGCGGGAAACGGAAAACTGAGTGCCAGGGATATCGATGAACTCAATGTCCATATCGGGATAAGCCACAGTAATCTTGAGGATATTATCCTTTTTGCTTCGGTTGGGGCAGTATGGTGGGTGTTGCTTTTGTCAAGGTGGACAATGTCCATGCTTCTGGTATGGGGATTGAAGCTGGAAATGAAGATTAGAAATAGTAAATTAAAAGAATATTAGTACATTTGTCATTTTAAAAGATTATGAAGACCAACGCGCTGATATCATTGTGCCTGCTGGCTTTTTCAGCAGCTGTATTTGCTCCCTCGTGCAAGACGCAGTACGACATCATGCTCGAGAGCAACGATGTACAGGGTAAGTACAAGATGGCATTTGAGCTTTTTGAAGCCGGCAAGTATGCCAAGGCCGCTTCCATGTTCGAATCCCTGAAACTGGCTGTGAAAGGTACATTGCAGGATGATACGGTGCAGTATTATGCGGCATATTCCAATTACAGATACGGTGACATGACACTGGCTGAACAGGGGTTCGAATCGTTTGTAGCGACATTCCCGAGAAGCCCGTTTACGCCAAAAGCGCGGTTCCAGTACCTGGATTGTCTGTACAGCAGTACCTACAGGTATGAACTTGACCAGACGCCTACATACAAGGCCCTTTCTGCTATAAACGAATACCTCGTGGATTATCCGGACAATGAATATGTATCCCAGTGCAATCAGATGATCGAAGACCTGGAGGAAAGGCTGGACAGGAAAGATTACGAGTCGGCAAAACTCTACTATACGATCGAAGATTACAAAGCTGCCCACTATGCGTTGAAGCTTGTGCTCAAAGAGAATCCGGAAAATCTGTACAGGGAAGACATAATGTATTATACAGCCCTTGCTGCTTTCGATTATGCACTGAACAGCATACAGGAAAAGCAAAGGGAACGTTTTGTGACATTCCAGGACGACTATATTTCCTTTATAAGCGAATATCCGGAGTCCAGATACAGGAAAACCCTGGACGGACTGGCTTCCAGGGCGCAGAAATTTTTGAACAGAAATTAATTTACGATATAAAGATATGGACATTAAAGAAGTACCTACCAACACGATTACCAGAAATCTGGTGGATGTAGCCAATGCTACCGGGAATCTTTACGAATCAGTGATGATAATTGCCAAAAGGGCAAATCAGATTTCAGCATCAGTGAAACAGGAACTCAGCCAGAAACTCGAAGAGTTTTCTAATTATGCCGATACTCTGGAAGAAACATTCGAGAACCGCGAGCAGATTGACATTTCAAAGCATTACGAGAGGCTTCCAAAGCCTACCCTTGTAGCTACGGAAGAGTTTCTGCACAATGAACTCTATTATCAGGTTATAGACAACAAATAGAGATTCCCGTCCAGATGCTGAAAGGCAAACACATACTTGTAGGAATCACAGGAAGCATTGCTGCATATAAGGCTGCATATCTGGTCCGTCTCCTTGTTAAGGAAGGGGCAGAGGTAAGGGTTCTCATGACCCCTGCGGCCAAACAGTTCATAACTCCTCTGACGATGGCTACCCTTTCCAGGTTTCCGGTTTTCACGGAGTTCTTCAATCCTGAAAACGGACAATGGAACAGTCATGTATCAATGGGAGTATGGGCTGACCTGTTCCTTATTGCGCCTGCTTCAGCAAATACCCTTTCGAAAATGGCCTGTGGCATAGCAGACAACCTTCTTTTGACCACGTACTTGTCAGCCCGTTGCCCTGTAATGGCCGCACCGGCCATGGATCTGGACATGTACTCACATCCTGCTACACAGGCGACGATGAGAAAACTTTCGGAAGTCGGAGTAGAAATCATTGAGGCAGCATCCGGAGAACTTGCAAGCGGTCTTGACGGAAAAGGCAGGATGGAAGAGCCGGAAGCCATTGTCGCCAGGGTAAAACATTTTTTCGGCAGAAAAAGGTCACTTGAGGGAACGAGGGTCCTTATTACATCCGGGCCTACCCGCGAAGCCATAGACCCGGTGCGTTACATTTCAAACCATTCGACCGGGAAGATGGGATCGGCCATTGCATATGAGTTCGCATCAAGGGGGGCGCAAGTGACAGTGGTCAGCGGCCCTGCTGCGGTAGTCCCGTCAGGAGAGAATATAAGGGTAATGAATGTGGTCTCTTCCGCGGATATGTATGATGCTGTGATGCAGGAATATTCTGCCGGAGGTTATGGCATTACGGTCCTGTGCGCAGCGGTAGCGGATTACACTCCTGAAGAGCCGGCATTGTCAAAAATCAAGAAAAAGGATGCTCATATGACAATCGGTCTGGTTCCGACAGCAGATATTGCAGCATCTGTAGGATCAGTGAAAAGAGAAGGGGATATCCTTGTCGGCTTTGCATTGGAGACGGATAATGAGGAGGAAAATGCCCTTTCGAAACTAAGACGCAAGAACCTGGATATGATTGTCCTGAATTCACTGAGGGACAGCGGTGCAGGCTTTGCTACCGATACCAACAAGACGACAATGCTCTTCAAAGACGGTAGAAGGGTAGAGGGGGAACTGAAGTCCAAGGCTTCAGTCGCAGCCGATATTGTGGACAATATTCTTTCTATACGGAAATGCTGACCCGTCTTTCAATATCCAATTATGTACTGATCAACTCGCTGACATCGTATTTCCGGACGGGTTGATTATCATTTCCGGGGAGACTGGTGCCGGTAAATCCATCCTTCTTGGGGCCATATCGCTTCTGTTGGGAAAGAAGGCGGATCTCTCGGTTCTGCATGACAAGGGCAGGAACTGCGTGGTCGAGGCAGAGTTCTCGGACAGGAAAGGGAATGAATATATATTGAGGAGAGTCATTACTCCGGCAGGACGTTCCCGCTCTTTCCTTAATGACGAACCGGTATCCCTTTCGGTTCTCACATCGATTTCAGGCAGTATCATAGATATACATGCCCAGCATCAGCACCTTCAGCTGGCTGATCCTGATTTCCGCCTTTCCGCGCTGGATAATTTCGCAGGAACTTCTGCTGAACTTGCAGAATACAGGAAGGCATTCGCGGAGCTGGAACGCATATCTTCGGAAGTGAAACTCCTTGAAAATGAATTGTCGAAAGCATTGTCGGAGGCCGAGTACAATGAATTCCGCCTCGCCAGACTCAATGAAGCCTCTTTGGTTCCCGGAGAACAGGAAGAACTTGAAGACGAGCAGAGACTCCTCTCCAATGCAGAAGAAATAAGGGGAGGATTGGAATACGCCCTGAGTCTTCTCTCCCCGGAGGAAATGCCTGTTACTGCAAGACTTAAGGATGCTATAGCCAGGATAAGCAAATATTCGGCTTTTGACAGCCGCTTGGAGACGCTTGCCGACAGACTTGAATCCTGCAGGGTGGAAATAGATGACATAGTTTCCGATCTGGACCGTATCTGCGATTCGGTAACCGTTTCACCTAAACGCCTGGAAGAAGTTGAAGACCGCCTTTCGCTCCTGTATTCGCTTATGCGCAAGCATAACTGTACGACCCTGGATGAATTGATGGCATTAAGGGACTCTCTTGCTACTACTATCGCCGATAATGCGGAAATGGAACGTAAGTTGCAAGATATGAGATCTTTGCAGCAGGAAGCCGAGTCCAGGGTGCAAAAACTCTCCGGATTCCTCACGGAAAAGCGTAGGGCATCCCTCGAAGCATTGAATTCATTTATGACTGATTCCATACGCAATCTGGAAATGCCTTCGGCAATTTTTGAGGCAACTCTTGTCAGAAAGCAGGAGTTTACGGCAGACGGATGTGACAGTGTGGATTTTCTCTTTTCTGCAAACGGTGACAGGCCTCAGGATATTTCAAAGGTGGCTTCAGGAGGAGAGCTGTCCAGAGTCATGCTCGCACTCAAAGGTATGCTTGCAAAATATACTGATCTTCCTACAATGATCTTCGATGAGATAGATACCGGTGTCTCAGGTAAGATTGCAGACAGGATGGGACAGATGATCGGGGAGATGGGACGCAGTATGCAGATTTTTGCAATAACCCATCTCCCTCAGATAGCTTCCAAGCCAGGGACACATTTCCTGGTTTATAAAGAATCGGCAGAAAACGGGGATACGGAAAGCCGTATCCGGCAGATAGAAGGCGAGGACAGGGTGATGGAAGTGGCCAGGATGCTGAGTGGTTCCAGACTCACCCCTGCAGCAATAGAAAATGCAAAAGCCCTATTGTCGGAGAATGCATTGTTTTGACATACCTAACATTACCACATAAAACGAGTACCATTATGGACAATAGAACCGAACGACTGAAAGCACTGCGCGAAGTGCTTGCCAAAGATGACATTTCAGCGATGATAATCCCTTCGTCCGACCCGCATTTCGGAGAATATATTCCTGACCATTACAAGGCACTTGAATGGCTTTCCGGCTTTACCGGGGAATCGGCTACCCTTGCTGTCACATCGGAAGCTGCAGCTCTGTGGGTTGATTCACGCTTTTTCCTCTCTGCTGCCAAAGAACTGGAAGGCAGTGGGATAGAAATGATGAAGCTCAGGGTAGAAGGGACACCGACCGTTGCAGAATGGCTTAAAGCCAATCTGAATGAAGGGGATATCGTGGCAATGGATGAGGACCTTTATACATACGGGGAATATGCCTCGATGACAGATGATCTCCTGCCGTTGAACCTCACCCTTATAGAGGACCCTTTCGATGCAATATGGAAGGACCGTCCGGCATTGCAGTTCAATCCGGTACGACATGTAGGAACCGGAATATGCGGGGAATCAGTAACATCGAAGTACAGTCGTCTTGTGGAAAAGATAGGACTTACAGGACCTTTTGCCTATATAGTTACAGCACTGGATGAAATTGCCTGGTTATGCAATATACGTGGGACTGATGTTGAGTACAATCCTTTGGCATTGTCCTATGCGGTTGTGACGGAGCAATGTATCAATCTGTTTATAAGGCAGGAAATGCTTCCAGAAGATGCAGTCAGAGCCCTGAATGCAGAGAATGTCGTGCTTAAGGATTATGAGAATTTTACGAAATTCCTCTCGAATCTGCCTAAAAATACGATAAGGATCTTTTCAGCAGGCAAGATTTCAGCCAAGAACTTTTTTGCGGCAATGGACAACGTACCGCAGGTTCCCGGATACCGTGCCTATATACCTGATCCGGTGCAGGGAGGTGCATTGAACAGGATGAAGGCAATAAAGAACGAAGTCGAAGTGGAGGGTTTCCGCAGGGCATATGTCGAAGAAGCGAAATCCCTTCTGAAAACTTTTGCGTGGGTAAGGGAACATGCCGGAAAGGGTATTACGGAATACGATGTGGTACAGAAGCTTATTGAATTCAGAAGTGAGTGTCCTGAATACCTGGGAGAAAGTTTCACGCCTATTGTTGCATTCGGCCCGAACGCAGCGCAGCCGCACTATGCTCCTTCTGAGACAAATTGTTCTGAAGTTCTTGCAGAAGGATTCCTTTTGATAGACACTGGGGCTCACTATACTTTCGGGACAACTGATACAACCAGGACCTTGCCTTTGGGAGAATTGACGCAGGAACAGAAAAATGACTATACAGCAGTTCTGAAGGGGATGATAGATCTGAGCATGGCTGTCTTCTACAAAGGTATGAGAGGGTGTCTTCTGGATGTCCTTGCACGTGGTCCGGTGATGAAGCAGAACCGGATGTACTGGCATGGAACCGGTCATGGTATAGGTCACAACCTGTGCGTACACGAAGGCCCTCAGAGCATAAGGATGGAGGAAAACAGTGTCCCTCTGGAATCAGGGATGGTCATGTCGAATGAACCGGCAATATATGTGGAAGGCCACTATGGTATAAGACATGAGAATACCATAAGAGTAATTCCCCACACTCAGAACGAATATGGGGAATTCCTAAGTTTTGAGACTCTTACCGTCATTCCTATCGATATGTCTCCTGTGAATGCTGATATGCTGGATGCGGCAGAGAAAGAGTGGATAGCCTCGTTCAATACGCGTTGCGGTAAAATGCTTCCGCAGGATTATTCGGATCTGATTACCCAGTCACGGGTATAGCATATATCCTTTAAGGCCCGGTTTTCATATCCGGAGCCATAGCTGACAGGGAGGAAGAGGACATCCGATTGGAGGAGACTCTTCCTCTTGTTCATTATATGGGCGGGAAAGTCTTTTCCGTATTCATTCATGGCTCTGAGGAAGAAATCTACAATGTCATACCCCTGAAATGCAAAGGAAGACGGTACTGTATTGAAAGCCGCTTTGTAGCTTGCAATGAAATCTTTGGCTTCCTGGTTGTTGTAATCCGTGTGATAGGAGAGCGACAACCGGAGGTCGAGGGAATGGAGATATGCCGGTTCAAGGGTCTCATAACCTTTCCATTTACTCATACCGTATACGCAGATGCGGTGTCTGCCTTCGCTTTCTACAAGGTTGAGATTCCTAAGGGCATCTGAAACGAATGCCTCGTCCAGAGACGGGATTATCACCTTGTTAAGGTGGACAGGATCGAGCCTGCGGGCAATGATTGTGTCAATACCTCTGCCCTGCATGAATCCGTATTCGAACATCCTGTAATATGTATCTCTCTCCTTGAGACCTTTTTCAGTCTCTGCTACCAGAGGGGAATTCCTGTATCCTTTTTCATACAGGACCGTTACCGTTTCCACAGAATCAGGGTGTGTTCTGGCTGCGATTTTGTCCAGCTGCCTGTCTAGTGCGTTATCCGATTGAGGAGGGAAGAGGAACAGGTATGGATTGCCTTCAAGCAATGCGGATGTGGCCGGATCCAAGGGGGAAACGACAGGAATCCTTCTGTTCTTTGCATAACTGGCAATTGGCTGAAGGTCTCTTTCCGAAATGGGGCCAATAATAAGGCCGCTTCCGTCGAGGACATTGTCGGAAATCAGTTCCCAAGCGCTGCCGTACTTGTCCAGATCGATAACATTCAGTTCAAAATTGTCAAACAGCCCTTCCTTCTTGAGACGGTTTGCTGCGAGAAGGGCTCCGGAATAGAAATCTGCAGTATATGAATTTGGATTCGTCGTACTGTCCGAAGCATTGAATGGCAGGATAATGGAAATCTTGTATATACCGTCATCATATTTTTCTCCGCTTTGGGGAATCGATAGTACAGTTATGTTTTCCCCAAGTTCCCCGCCTGCATCTTGTCCGGAATTTTCATTCGTGTCAGCAATGTCGCTTTCATTACCGCTGGCGGCATATGCAGTTATGTATTCCTTGTCCGGAACCAGAATGGTGCGTATGCGTTTTGAGGAAGTTGTGTCTATTCCGTTCAGGGTAATAATCGCATCAACCGGAACATTCAGTTTGACCGCAGCATCCTGAATGGTTTCATACCATTTCAGACGGTATTTCCTGTAATTCTTCTTTTCAGGTCTGGTATCTGCCACGGATTTTGATGGCCCTTCCTGCTTTACGGCTATCGGGGGATTGTCATTTTTGACGGTCTTTGTACCGTTGGCGACAGGCCCGGACTGGTTGTCCCGACCTGTCGTTACCGGAATATAAATTATCATTCCTGCCTTAAGGCCTTCCTGGTCCAAGGCGGGATTGACTGTCTTGATTTCGTCAACCGCTATGCCATATGCTTTGGAAATGGAATAAAGCGTATGGCCTTTGAGAACTTTGTGCGCATAGAATATCTCCCCCTTAATGTTTACTTTATCCGATGATATTTCTACAGGAGTGGCCACGAATGTCTGGGCAGTAAGTGCCGTAGTAGGGGAAATGATTGCAAATGTGCACAGCAGTATCGTCAGAAGCGGTCTTTTCATACGAGTCTTTTTAGTACGTTTTCTATATTCTTTTCAATTCTGGCATAAGGGTCATCTCCGTAATCCGCAGGGTCGAAGCGATGTCCGGTAATATTCTCGAAGAGTTCCACATATCTGTCCGAGATAATGCGGATCCTTTCGTCATCCATTTCCGGGACCTGCTGGCCTGGCTGTCCGCTGAATCCGTTTTCCATCAGCCATTCCCTTACAAATTCTTTCGACAGCTGTTTCTGCGGCTCTCCTTTTGCAAACCTTTCTTCATACCCTTCAGCATAGAAATAGCGTGACGAGTCAGGGGTGTGTATTTCATCTATGAGGTATATTTCCCCGTCCCTTTTGCCGAATTCATATTTTGTATCTACAAGAATCAGGCCTCTTTCCGCAGCCATCCTTGTCCCTCTTTCGAACAGAGCCAGCGCATATTCTTCAAGCTTTGCGTAATCTTCAGCTGAAACGAGTCCCCTGCTGATGATTTCTTCCTTGGAGATATCTTCATCATGCGTACCTATTTCGGCTGTTGTGGTAGGAGTTATGATGGGATGCTCGAATTTCTGGTGCTCTTTCATTCCGTCCGGAATCGGTACTCCGCATATTTCCCT
>CAZXFF010000030.1:0-23491 GCA_964640305.1 uncultured Muribaculaceae bacterium
CAAGTATATGTTTATGTCACATTATGCCACGGAAGTTTGCAAGTGTCCCGAAAAAAATCGTGTTGATTATCACAGCTGCATTTGTTGCGGCATTGTCAATGACTTCGTGTGTCGAACTTACGGAGTCTTCATCGGTAACAGCCATCAGGGAGGCAAAGGCAGAACAGCTTAGGGCCATGGCTGATGCAGCCAGGATCTCTGCAAAAGCGGATTCAATAATAGCGGCAGCGCAGGCAGAATACCTGAAAGCTCAGGCTGCATATGAAAATGCAAGGGCAGAGGCCGAGGCCTGGGAACTTGAACGGCTCAAGGAGAACTATGAAAGAAATCTGGAAGCTATCATGCAGGAAGCCGAAAACAGGCTGATTGAAGCCCAGAATGAGGCTGAACGTCTCCGTAGGGAAGCCAGGAATGCTTCAGACGAGAATCTGAGAAACCTGTACTACACTTATTATGATGAACTGACTAAACTTAATGATCTGAAAGCGGAATTGAACCGTCAGGAACTGCTGCGTCTTCAGTATGAGGCAGAACTGATATCTGCACAGGAAGTCAAGAATGCCGAGCTCGCAATACTTCAGGCCAATCTTGACAATCTTCAGGCCCAGATGGATGCATACAATGCGTATACAGGGCTGGACAAGGCAGATCTGGATGCAGAAGTACTGCGTCTTTTCACTCTTAAGGAAAATGCCTGGAGCGACAGATTGGCAAAGATGCAGATGGCCAGTGAAGCGGAGGCTGCGCTGGATGGCATGTTGGAAGAAACTTACGATATAAGTAATATAGGACCGAATACGATCCGGGAAATCGTGGTGTTCGACAGCCTAAGCTACGGTTATGGGCTTACTTTGTATTTTGGAGAAATAACCTTTACTGATGAACGCTTCCAGTATGAAGCATATCCTCCTGAAAGGACTGTAAGAACATGGAGTTTCCGCGAATCTGAAATTACCGCAAAGAGGGCAGAACTGATGCAGCGGGTTGAGTATATTACCAACGGTATCGGGAAACCCTCGACCGAGACAGAACCGGCTACAGGCCTTTATATCAATCTGGAGGCAGCGGAAGCGGCTCTGAAAGCAGCAGAAGCAGCAGACCCCCAGGATCCGGTACTGATCGAACAATGCAAGGCGGACCTTCTTAAAGCACAGGAGGATTTGGCACGTGCTAATGAAAATCTTGAAAGTTACAAAGAGTACTTGAAGGACTTCGAAAGGCTGATCAAGGAAGTTACAGGTGAAAACCTGGACAAATACATGGCAAACCTGCAGGCTTTGAAGGATCACGAACTTATGAAGGCATACTTCAATGCGGAATACGATGCTATGCTGGCTGACAGCAAATACTGGGAGATTGATGCGCAATACAGTGCAGCAGACGATCTGGCCAATAATTACGGAATAATTGATGTCCAGGCTCAAATCCGCAATATTGAAAGCCAGATGGCGGCAGTAAAGGAACAGATTGCACGTTGGACGGTAATAAATGAAGAGATGATGCTTAAACAGGTGGAAGACCAGATTGCAACTCTCAATGCACAGATCGGAATACAGCAGACTGTTGTCGATCTTGCCCTTAAGGCAATAGAGGATTATCTGCAGGAGCAGAAATAACAGTTACAATAAACCATAATCGAAATGAAAAGAGTATTGACATTGCTGCTGTCGACCGTGATGCTGGCAGTCATGACAGTCTCAGCACAGGAAAGAGGGGCTAACCGCAATGATTTTTCCTTTGCCGTGACAGTCGGATACAATGCCAGCGTGATGCAGAGTGCAGTGCCCGGGAATCAGACTTTCTATTCCATATCCCCCGTTCCCACAAACTGGAACGGCCAGTCGCTGACAACTGGGGTGGAATTGGGCTGGTTCTTCCTTGATCTGTGGCGCATCAATCTCGGAGGCGGTTTCAGCTTTACAGACGCTCCCGGGTATGCACCGGTACCGGGGACAATAGACGGTAACACTGAACCGGGGGACGGCTCCATACCTGACTATGATGCCGTAGTCAACAGGAATACGATGCAGTATAACGCATCACTGGGATTTGACCGTTATTTCAGGACTGATATAGAAGGTCTGCTTCCCTATGTCGGGATAAAGGCCGGTTTTGCATACGGCAGTGACATTGCATTTAAAGATGATGAGACATGGATGGGTGCATCCGTTGCCGAGGCTTTCAATATCAGAGGGGCAGTGACATTCGGGGTAGATTACTATTTTTCAAGAGGGTTCTTTATCGGAGCATCGATAGATCCTTTTGCCTATACCTATAACTTTACTGTAATCAAACCGCAGGAAGGCCTTTCCGGTCTTGCTGCAGACAGTCATAACTACAGCGCCTTTGCCGCACCTACGGTTAAAATAGGTTTTGTTTTCTAGAAAAGTACGCAAGTACCGGAACTTGAAGCCGGACCGGATTGGTCCGGCTTTTTATTTCAGGCGCGGTTATTCCAGCAGCCAGCTGCGCAGTTCTTTACGGAGTTCCTTTTCCCGTCCTTGGCAGAGCCGGTCGAGAAGGGTATGGAATTCCTTTCCGTGGTCAGGATGCCTGAGGTGGCATAGTTCGTGGAGAATCACGTATTCCTGCAGATGCTGTGGCAGCATGACCAGTCTCATGTTCAGGTTGATGTTCCCTTTTGAAGAGCAGGACCCCCAGTTGGAACGGTTGTTCTTGAATGATATGCGGTTGTAGCTGAATCCGTATTTACAGGCAGCTGCCTCCAGAAACGGAAGGAGAATCCTCTCCGCATCTTCCTTCATCCTTTTCTTTTCTTCCGGTGTTGCAGGAGCCGGGACTTTCTGTTGCCCGGATAGCGTTTGCCTTGCTTCAAGTCTTTCCATTGCTCTGATGACGTCATTCTTCCGTGATAAGAAAAATGTTTCGGCGACCGGATACGGGACTGCCGGAGGCAGGGTTACTGTTATTGCCCTGTCGCTGGAGATCCGGATTCTTATTGTCCCTGTCCCGGATTTTTTTGTATACATGACATCCCCGATACCGGGATAACTGACCGTTTTCTTTCCGTAAATCTTTGGCATCGACAAAAAATTGATTCCAAAAGTAGTGATATTTAATTTATTTGCATATCTTTGCACTCCCGATTTTCGGGGATTATGTTTTTTTAAATTAATTTAAATTATCAACAGCTTATGGCAGAGTATCTTGCAGCAGAAAAAAAGCAAGAGATTTTCGCTAAATACGGGAAGTCTAATACGGACACCGGCTCGGCAGAGAGTCAGATTGCTCTATTTTCCTACCGTATCGCTCATTTGACAGAACACCTTCGCGACAACAAGAAGGACTTCGGCACCCAGCGTGCGCTGCTCCGTCTTGTAGGTAAGAGGCGTCGTCTCCTCGACTACCTGAAGGCAAAAGATATTGAGAGATACAGGGAAATAGTCAAGGCACTGAACTTGCGTAAATAAGTTTCAGGCCATCAAGATGGAATGGGGGTTGTCACGACAAGAACGAAGACAGCCCCTATTTTATAAAGAATGCCCGGCTTTGCATGAAAACCATTTAGTAGAATATGAATATAATTAAGAAGACCGTCACAATGGGTGACGGAACAATTGTGGAAATCGAAACCGGTAAATTGGCCAAACAGGCTGACGGTTCGGTTGTTGTCAAGGTCGGCGGTACGATGCTGCTGGCTACAGTTACATGTGCAAAAGAGGCAAAGGACGATGTAGATTTCATGCCTCTTTCAGTAGAGTACAAGGAAAAATATGCGGCTGCAGGCCGCTATCCCGGTGGTTTCCTGAAAAGGGAAGGCCGTGCATCGGATTCTGAGATTCTGGTTGCCCGTCTGGTTGACAGGGCATTGCGTCCGTTGTTCCCCGATGATTTTCATGCAGAGGTTTTCGTCAATGTGATCCTTATTTCTGCAGACAAGGAGACCATGCCTGATTCCTATGCCGGATTGGCAGCTTCTGCTGCGTTGGCAGTCAGCGACATACCTTGGAACGGACCTATTTCCGAGGTAAGGGTTGCGCGTATCGGAGGGGAGTTTGTAATCAACCCTACTTTCAATGCGCTTAAGGATGCCGACATGGATCTTATGGTTGCGGCAACCGTTGACAATATCATGATGGTGGAAGGGGAGATGAATGAAGTGAGCGAAAAGGATATGCTCGATGCCATCAAGTTTGCGCATGAAGAAATCAAAAGGCAGTGTGCCGTACAGATGGAGCTCATGCAGGAAACCGGAAAGGTGGAAAAGAGGGCTTACTGCCATGAGACCAATGACGAGGACCTGCGTCAGGCTGTACGTGACTTCTGCTATGACAGGTGCTATTCCATCGCCAAATCCGGATTGGCAAAACATGAACGCGAGGATGCTTTCGAGGCACTGAAGGCCGAGTTCATCGAAACTATTCCCGAAGAGGAAAGGGAAGAAAAGGAGATGATGGTCAACAGATATTACGGTGCTGTGGAGAAAGAGGCTATGCGCCGCATGATTATAGATGAAGGCAGGCGTCTGGACGGACGTACCACTACCCAGATACGCCCTATCTGGTGCGAAGTGGACTATCTGCCCGGTGCACACGGTTCTGCAATCTTTACCCGCGGTGAGACCCAGTCGCTTTCTACCGTTACACTCGGTACCAAGATGGATATGAAAGAGATGGATGAAGTGCTGGTGCAGGAAACACAGCAGTTTGTCCTCCACTATAATTTCCCTCCTTTCGCAACAGGTGAGGCCAAGCCCCAGAGAGGTGTAGGACGCCGTGAAATAGGGCATGGAAACCTGGCATGGCGTGCGCTCAAGCCCGTGGTTCCCATCGGGGAAGAGAATCCATATGCAGTACGTGTAGTCTCTGATATTCTGGAGTCGAACGGTTCGTCATCAATGGCTACTGTCTGTGCAGGTACCCTTGCACTGATGGATTGCGGCGTGAAGATCAAGAAACCTGTTTCCGGAATTGCAATGGGACTGATTTCCGATGAAAAGACAGGTAAATTCGTGGTTCTTTCCGATATCCTCGGTGACGAAGACCATCTCGGGGATATGGACTTCAAGGTGACCGGTACCAAGGACGGGATTACCGCTACCCAGATGGACATCAAGGTAGACGGACTTCCTTATGAGGTATTGGAGCAGGCTCTTGCCCAGGCCAAGGAAGGCCGTGCACATATTATGGGTGAAATGATGAAGACCATCTCCGAACCCCGTGCAGAATACAAGCCCAATGTTCCCCGCATCGTACAGATTACCATTCCCGGTGAATTTATCGGAGCAGTTATCGGAACAGGCGGAAAGGTTATCCAGGAAATCCAGAAGACGACTGGCACTACCATTACCATTACCGAAGAAGGTGACAAGGGTATTATCGATATATTCGGTGAAAACAAGGAATCCATGGATGCTGCTCTGGCAAGGATCAAGGCTATCACGACAGTTCCCGAAGAAGGGGAAGTATATCATGGAAAGGTCGTGTCTATCCTTGAATTCGGTGCTTTTGTGGAAATCCTTCCGGGAAAAGAAGGTCTTCTCCATATTTCCGAGATAGACTATAAAAAGACTGAGAAAGTGGAGGATGTCCTCCATGTAGGCGACGAAGTGGATGTCAAACTGCTCGAAATCGACCAGAAGACCGGAAAGATGAGACTTTCCCGCAAGGCACTTATGCCTGCACCTGAAGGTTGGGTGGAACCTGAGCGCAAACCCCGTCCTGCAAATGGAGGGGCACGTCCCGATCGCCGGGAAGGAGGTAAGGGACCCCGTCGTGACAACCGTAAGAAATAGTCCTGCAGGATATTCCTGCGTGGACCGACAATGATGAAAGCCGTCCGAATCCCGGGCGGCTTTCATCATTTATTATCTAAGGGTATGTCAGATATTGCAGATCCGTCCCTGGAATGCATTGCGTTCTTCCAGCCTCTTTTCCAGAAGGCGCAGAATCTCTACATTGCGGATCAGGCCCCAAGGGGTACTGTTGACAAACCTGGGAGGGACTTCTCCTGCTATCCTTTCAATATAAAGGTCAGGGCGCAACCTTTCCAGTATGTCGATCATGAAATCAAGGTATTCTTCCAGTCCGAATGTGACGAAGTCCTCAGGATGTGCCGCAAATTCCTTTTCCATGGCAGTGCCTTTGACTATCTGCAGCTGATGGAACTTGACAGAATGCAGGGGGAGGGAATTTATTATTCCGGCTGAGGCGACCATTTCCTCCCGGCTTTCTCCCGGCAGACCGAATATGAAATGCGCTCCCTGTTTGAGCCCTCTTTCCGCAGTCATGCGGACTGCCCTTTCCGCTGTTGCGAAATCGTGGCCGCGGTTGATTCTGCGCAGGGTCTTGTCATAGCAGGATTCTATTCCGTATTCGACGATTACGATGTGTTTTTCGGCGAGGGAGGCCAGATAGTCCAGCTTCTTCTCGTCCACACAGTCCGGGCGGGTGCCTATTACTATTCCGGCTACGTCCGGATGGGAGAGGGCTTCTCCGTACAGGCTTTTCAGGCGTTCCAGCGGGGCGTAAGTATTGGAATAGGGTTGGAAATATGCCAGAAAACGGTTCGCATTCCTGTACCTTACTCTATGGAACTTTATTCCTTCGTCTATCTGGGTATGGATGGGAATGCCAGGAGTGCTGTATCCGGGATGGAAAGCGGCATTGTCACAATAGGTACAGCCTCCTCTGGATATGCTGCCGTCCCTGTTGGGACATGTGAATCCGGCATCGATTACCACTTTCTGGAGACGCTCCCCGTATGTTTTCCTGAAATACCCGGTGTAGGAATTGTATCTTCCGGAAGGATTGTCCATAACAGCCTATAGCCTGACCTTGAATATGGCTTTCCTGATGGTCCCGTTACCCATCATCGGTGCATGGGCATCCTGGGGAAAGCATATTACCATGTTCCCGTCGGAATAGCTGACAAAGGCTTCGGGCTCTTCAGTGAGCAGGGCAATGTCTTTAGCTTCATCGTATTTGGCTTCGGTACCCATGCATTTTGCCCTGTCGCGGAAACCTATCGTTTCAGTGCCTTCCAGTATTACATGTATATCAATGAATGAATCGTGGACTTCGAGAGGAGTGCATTCTTCCAGCCCCTTCCCTTCTTCGGAAACCACAGTGCACCAGATGTTGTTTTCTTCTATAATGTGTTTGCCTTCGGGAAGTCCGTAAAGGTCGTTGTCTTTGATGAAGGCATAGACCTTCCCGAAAGATTTGTGCAGATCGACGTATCTTTCAAAACTTTTCAGTGAGTCGAGTATCATGATTAGGATTGTTTGTGGGTTATCTGTTTACATATACGGCATGCATGGAACATGTTACCAGTACGGTGAAAATGATTAGGATTACAGATGCCAGGTTCAGGGTCATAGGTATGAACCAGAATACCGGTACGACGGCAAGGGCAGTCAGTACTGCTGCAATCATGTTCCGGGCTTTACATGACGGCATGAATACCGGAATCAGGAACAGCGGATTCATCCACAGCAGGTTCCAGTTCCATCCGGTCCAGACATGGTTTGTACCGAACCACATGTAGGAGAGGATGATCCCGCCTATGCCCAATATGGAGTACAGTACGATGGATGTGACCCTTGCGAATCTGAACCTGTGCACTTTCCCTCTAAGGAAGACGAGAATGTACACAACCGCCAATATGCTGAAAACGGAAACGGGACTCACAGCCTTCAGCAGTATGTCCATGGACTTGCCGTGACCTTGTGCTGCTTCCGCAATTGTGGCCGGGGCTCCCGCAAGGGGACGGCCGGTCATGCCGTTGGAGTACATCTGTACGTTTTCACAGAGCCTGTCGGGAAGGAACATGGATTCATATGCCGTGATATCCCTGTCGATCTTTGCCCCGAGCAGAAGGTCTACCCCGAACTTCATCCAGTATTTTTTCTCCAGCATTCTCCTGAGTTCGTCCCTGTAGGTTACATCCATCGCCGAGTCACTGAATGTAAAGCCGCTCTTTGTGAAAATGTCCCTGATTCTTGTGGCGCAATTGTCATCCAGGAAATCGTACAGATAATATCTGTTTTCAGGTTCTATGTTCCAGAGAAGGAAAGAGTACAGCTGCTCCGCCTGTTCAGGCAGGAGGTCCAGTACCTGTTCGTAAATCCCCCGTCCGGAAGCGGTATAGGATCTCCGGAAATTCTGGAATGAGTTTGCCGACAGGAAATAGTTCAGGTCCCCGTGCATGAACTTCAGCATGAAGTGCGGTTCCTGGAAACTGAATGTCCCGTAGTTGAACACCAGGTCCATGTTGTGCAGGGAGTCTGTTACTCTGATGGCCGAGTGGCCGAAAGCGGATGCGACGTCATTTCCCTGCGTACATGTAAGCAGGGAAATCCTCAATCCGGGGGTATCCTGTCCGGTCTGGGCATAGGATCCGGATGCAAGAGCAGCAATCAGTGCCGATATCAGTATAAACTTCTTCATAGATGACGCAAAAGTATAAAAATCTTATTTAATTTTGTCATAAAGACTTCCATCAATTCTTTTTCGGATATATGAAGCGCGCTTTTATCGTATTGTCACTTCTGGTTTTGCCCCTGATTGTAAGGTCAGAGCAATGGGCTATCGTTTCAGTCTCGGTTACTGATATGAAGAAATCTCCTGATTACCAGTCGGAAACTGTTTCTCAGGCAATATTGGGGACACCGGTCCAGGTGACCGGATCGGAGGGGTACTGGTATGCCATCGTTACTCCCGAAGGCTACAGGGGGTGGACTACCCGCATGAATATTTTCCTGACGGATGATTCCTCTTTCAGCCAGTGGAAAAAATCCAGGCGGGTGATAATGACAGACCATTACGGGATAATCCGGTCAGGACCTGACAGCTCCTCGGAGGTCATTTCGGATTGCGTGATGGGCTCTGTACTCGAGTCTGACGGTAATGAGGGGGAATACTGCAGGATAATTATGCCGGACGGCAGAAAAGGGTTCCTGCCGTCATCGGCTGTATGCGGTTTCCGGGAGCGGATGCTCTCCGGAAGGGAAGCCGGTGGGGAGGATATCGTTTCCTTGGCACAGCAGTTCAAAGGATTCCCTTATCTCTGGGGAGGGTTGTCTCCAAAGGGATTCGATTGCAGCGGACTGGTAAAACTGTGCTATTTCATGAACGGGATGGTCCTGCCGAGGGATGCAAAGGAGCAGATTCTGGCAGGATGTTCTCTGGATATCTCGGATATTACCGGGAATCTGCTTCCTGGGGATCTGGTGTTTTTCGGAAACCCTGCAACATCTTCCCGTCCGCAGAAGGTGACGCACGTGGGGATATACATTGGGGGAGGCGATATGATACACTCGTCCCTGACGGTGAGGACAAACAGTCTCCTGGCAGGGGAAAAGGACTATTATTCCGGAAAGAAACTGCTGGGTGCAGTGCGTATCATAGGGTGTGCGGATCCAGTGAAAGGCGTAGTGCCGGTTCTGGAACATCCTTGGTATTTTTAAAGAAATAACTTTGCGAAGTTACGTTTATTTATAGTATATTTGCGTTTTATAAAAACTTATCAGTATGAATCTCAGAGTTATTAAAAAGGACATTAAATTCCTGATTGACGAATTTCTTTCAGATGCGATTATCAGCATGAGTTTCAATGGCGACGAGTCAAAGGCTCCCGCAATAGTCGATCTTGCGAACGAGGCTTTGGATCTGCAGGAAGAGACACTGGTTAAGGTAAACCATCCTGACGGTAACAAGAAAGTCTATTACCACAACCTTATGGACGAGCTGCTCGGCGCTCTCGACGTGCTGTATGACAGACTCAGTGAAACAGTAAGAAAAAACAACTAACGAACTAAAAGGGATTTTATGCAGATTCTGACCAATTCTCCTATATCCGAAGGGCTTACATTCGACGATGTACTGCTCGTTCCCGCCTATTCCAACGTTTTGCCGCGTGAGGTGGATGTAAATACCCGTTTCACCCGTGAAATAAAGCTTCATACGCCTTTGGTGTCAGCTGCCATGGATACTGTCACCGAGGCCGATCTGGCCATCGCAATGGCAAGGGAGGGCGGTATAGGCGTAATCCACAAGAACATGCCGATAGAGCAGCAGATGGAGCAGGTCAGAAAAGTGAAAAGGGCCGAGAACGGGATGATATATGACCCGATTACCATCCGGGAAGAAGCTACGGTTGGTGATGCCCTGAATATAATGCATGAAAACCACGTGGGCGGCATACCGGTTGTTGACGGCAACGGTATGCTAAGGGGGATAGTCACAAACAGGGACCTCAGGTTCCAGGACAATATGCAGACGCCCATTACGGAGGTGATGACCAAGGAAAATCTGGTCACGACAACGGATGGATCCAATCTGAAGGAAGCAGCAGCCCTTTTGCGCAAATACAAAATAGAAAAACTCCTTGTAGTGGACAGGAACGGCAAGCTTGCCGGCCTGATAACCTATAAGGATATAATGAAGATAAAGGACAATCCCACAGCCAGCAAGGATTCCAAAGGACGTCTGATGGTGGCTGCCGCAGTCGGAATAAACAGCGATACCATAAAGAAAGTCGAGATGCTGATGACCGTGGAGCCGGATGCCCTTGTTTTCGATACGGCACACGGACATTCGGAGTTTGTCCTGAAAACAATCAAGACAGTGCGTCAGAAATTCCCCCATCTCCAGATTGTGGCCGGGAACATAGCTACCGGTGAGGCAGCACTTGCACTGAAAGAATGCGGCGTGGATGCTGTCAAGGTCGGAATCGGTCCCGGATCCATATGTACAACCAGGATCATTGCAGGAGTAGGTGTCCCTCAGTTGTCTGCGGTCATGCTGGCTGCAGAAGCCCTCAAAGGTTCCGGTATCCCTGTAATTGCCGACGGCGGAATCCGGTATTCCGGTGATATTGTCAAGGCGCTGGCAGCCGGAGCCGATACGGTCATGGCCGGATCCCTCTTTGCCGGTGTGGAAGAGTCTCCAGGGGAGACAATTATCCTCAATGGCCGTAAGTTCAAGTCATACAGGGGAATGGGCTCTCTCGAAGCCATGCAGCTCGGGTCGAAGGACAGGTATTTCCAGGATATGGAAGAAGATATCAAGAAACTTGTTCCGGAAGGGATTGTGGCACAGGTCCCGTACAAAGGCACGCTTGCGGAAGTCGCTTACCAGCTTATCGGCGGTCTCCGCGCCGGTATGGGTTATTGCGGTGCCCATAATATCAGTGAACTCAAGAACGCCAAATTTGTGCGTATCACTGCAGCCGGTGTTGCCGAAAGCCATCCCCATGATGTGACAATTACCCGTGAGGCCCCGAACTACAGCCGATAGTATGTGATGAAGAATCTCCTGCTCCTTCTCCTGTCCCTATGCCTTCTTGCTTCATGCCGGATGTTCGACAGACTGTTCGGGGATGACATAGTGGCACGGGTCGGCGGGGAGGTCCTTTACCGTCGGGATATAGAGGCATTGAACATAAAGGGCTTCTCCCCAGAAGACAGTGCGAGGATAGTATCCAGATATGTCATGTCCTGGGCCAAGAACAAATTGTTGCTGGATTTGGCCGAGAGCCGTCTTTCCAAGCAGGAGAAAGATGTGGATGACCAGCTGGAAGAGTACCGCAGACAGCTTCTGGTCTACCGTTACCAGAAATCATATGTCGAGCAGCGTCTTGACACTCTGATACTGGAGGATGAATACAGAAGTTTCTATGACAGCAATCCGCACAGTTTCAATGCCCAGATTCCCTTTTTCCAGGGAATCGCAATAAAAGTAAGCCTCAACTCGCCCAATATAAATACTATCAGGAACCTGTCCAGGAAAGCGGACGAGGACTCCAGGGCAAAATTGGGTGAACTGTGTTATATTTCAGCGGAGAAATATTTTTTCATGCAGGAATGGACCCAGCTGGATTTCATTGCCCATCAGTTGGGCATGGATATGCAGGATATTGCCGATGCAATAGAGAAATCCGGCAGGTTCGATCTGGAAAAATCCGGTTACCAGTATATTGTATACGCGGATGATTATGTGCAGCAGGGAGACCTTATGCCATATCCTGCAGCGAGAAACAGAATAAAGGAGGTCATATTGAGCAGAAGAAAACAGGAACTTATAGCAACTTTGGAACGAAATCTGCTTAATGACGCAATGAACTCAAGCAAATTGATAATTTACCATGAAGAATAATTTCAGAACCGGAATCATGTGTGTTTTGGCCTGCATGCTTGCAGCTCTCCCCTTTCCACAGGCAGCAGCGCAGAAATACGACAACGTCATAGACAGGACAGTCGTGCTGATAGGAAACAGCATGATCATGCTTTCGCAGGTGGAGTCGGAAGCCATAATGATGCAGTTCAACGGATACGTTTCAGACAGGGACCTCCGCTGTGAGGTACTGGAAAACATGATGGTTTCAAAATTGTTCTATACGCAGGCAATGCTGGACAGCCTTGCAGTAAACCCGAATATGGTGAGTGCTGCAGTAGAGGACAGGATGAACAATATAATGACGAGGCTTGGAGGAGAGAAGCAGATGGAGGAATATTTCGGAAAGTCTGTCCATAAACTCAGGCAGGAATGGACCAAACTCTTTACCGAGCAGAATCTTGTCCAGGAGATGCAGAGGGAGGTGGCCGGCAAAGTGACCGAGGCGACTCCGAGGGAAGTGGAAAGGTTCTACAGAAACACACCGAAGGACAGTCTGCCTATAGTCCCGACACAGTATAAAATCAGTCAGATTGCACTCTACCCCAATACAGAGAGGGCAAAACTTGCAGCAAAGGAGAGGCTTCTGGAACTGCGCGAAAGGATCCTTGACGGCGAGAAATTCTCTTTTCTTGCGACAATGTATTCCGAAGACCCCGGTTCTGCCATGAAAGGCGGAGAGCTGGGAATGTCTTCAAGGTCTATATTCTGGCCGGTGTTCTCGGATGCTGCCATGGCCCTTAAGCCGGACCAGGTATCATCAATCGTGGAGACTCCGGACGGATTTCACCTTATACAGCTTATTGAAAAGCAGGGGGACATGTTCAATGCCCGTCATATTCTTATCAAACCCAAATATACTGACCAGGACAGGGATTCTGCATTTGCAAAACTCGATTCCCTCAGGACCGTAATACTCGCGGACAGCATCAAATTCGATATGGCAGCCAGAATCCATTCCCAGGACCAGAAGAGCCGTACCAACGGAGGACTTGTTTCCGACCAGTACACAGGTTCCTCATTCTTTGAGGTAGACCAGATGAAACCGGCCGATTACAATGCTGTGAAGGATCTGAAGCCAGGTGAAATCTCCGCACCCATCGAATCGGTCGATGACGAGGGGCGAGGCAATACGATATACAAGATAATACGTCTGGAAGAAGTACGTCCGTCCCATGTCGCCAATTATGAAGATGATTTCAATGTGCTGGTGGATGTGGCTCAAAACAAAAAGACTGTCGACGCAGTTGAGAAGTTCATAAAGGAAAAGCAGGCCACAACATACATAGTGATAGACCCTCTCTTCCGGAAATGTGCTTTCAAGCGTGAGGGATGGGTAAAATAACCGCACATATTCTTCTGCCGGTATTGTTGTTTCTCTCGTCTTTATCCGCGGTTTCCGCGCAGGGTAAAGGAGGGGAGGACAGGGACAGTCTTGTCCGTCTGGTCTCGGCGAACAAAGCAAGTCTGGTAGAGAGGAACGGGAGGAACTTCCGTAAGGTGGAGGGGAATGTTGTCTTCTTGCATAACAATACTTATCTCTATTGCGACAGCGCCTATTGGAATGTGGATGAACGCTATATCGATGCGGTAGGGCATATAGTGATAGACCAGGAAAAGACCACCCTGATAGGGGACAGCATAAAATATGTGATAGATGACAATACTGCCAGATTCAGGGGACATCTTGTACAGCTTAGGGATGCCGACAACAATATACTGAGAACCAATAACCTGGATTACAATACCAAGGACAGTGTGGCCAGTTTCACCGGCGGAGCCGTGATGAAAGACAAGGACGGGAATCTGATTGAGAGCATTTCGGGGGACTACGATTCGAAGACAGAAAGGTTCCATTTCTCAAGGGAAGTGGAGATGTTTTCGGATTCGATGTTTTTCAAATGTGACGATCTGGAATACTTCTCCGACCGTAATTTTGCGGAGTTCCGCGGAAACATACGGGGCTGGTATGATGCCAATACCCTTTCTTCCGGACACGGATGGTACGACCGCGCCAAAGAGCATCTTTTCTTCAGCGGAAATGTGCATGCGCTTACCGAGGACTATGAACTGTGGAGCGACAGTCTGTTCTATGACAGGAATACCGAATATGCCAATCTGAAAGGAAATGTCCAGCTTCTCGATACTGTGGACAATGCAATAGTCCTGTGCGGGGCACTGAAGTTCTGGAACTCGCCGCGGCGGGCGGAGCTGTACCGGGATCCGGCATTGATCCTGCTGGAGGAAAATGCAGAGACCGGCGCTGTGGATTCCACCTTTATGGCAAGTGATACGCTGTATTACCATACGAAAAGAATGTTTGAAGTGGACAGTGCAACAGTAGCATCGGCACGTGAACGGAGGGAAATGGCCCTTCAGGATCCTTTGGCAGGAAAAAAAGGGACACAACCTGCTCCCGGAAACACGAACCTTCCCAAAATGCAGAAAACGCCAGGAGGAGTTCCGGCTGTAGGTGATGTCGGGACGGACACTTCAACGGTTGCTGTGCCGGCATCATTGTCCAGGCAGACAGATACATTGACAGTGCAGACCGATACAGTGGCGGTGCAGCCTGATACTTTGAGTGTCCAGACGGATTCCCTGGCAACGGTCGCCGACTCTACGGCTCTCCTGCCTCCCAAGCCGGACACAACGGTAGTTTCATTCGTGGAGGCGTACCACAACGTGAGGATTTACCGGTCCGACATACAGGTCAAATGCGATTCCCTGCTTTTCACCTCCATCGACTCCATTGCCCGTCTGTTCAAGTCCCCGATCATATGGTACGACCAGAAGAACCAGGTGACGGCGGACAGCATGCAGTTCCTTATGAAAGACGGAGGACTGGACCGCGGTCTGCTTTATTCCAATTCATTCGTCATTTCCGAAGAGCAGCCAGGGAAATACTATCACCAGATCAAATCTCCGGAAATGATAGGCTATTTCAACGGTTCGAAACTTTCCCGCTTCGATGCTTTGGGCGGAGTCAATGCAGTGTTCTTCATTGCAGAGGATTCGGTAATCACCACCGTGAACAAAAAAGACACCAGGATCATGACAGCATATCTGAAGGACGGTGAACTGCAGCGGATTGTGAATGTAGAGAATGTCAAGAGCGATGCGCATCCCCTGGATGGCATGAAGGCCGAGGAATATACCCTGAAAGGGTTTGACTGGAAGCCGGATCTGAGGCCTGCAGACAGATTCTCCGTTACTGGCAGGACTGTGAATCCTTCCAGGAGAAGAAATATGATCCCTTCGCCAGATTTCCCTGAGTTCAGGCAGGCTGCGAGATTCTTCGAGGGATATATGGACGGGATCATCCGTGAAATTGACGGGAGAAAGCCTATCGTCTGGCTGAAGTAAATAGCCGGTGTATAACAGATTTTTACTACATTTGTGGTATTATTGACATTTTAGAACCACAAATGTATGAAAGAGTTTAATATAGATATCCTTACCCACACTTTCGATGATGTGGAGGCGTTGCTTGACCCAGCTTGCAGACTGAAACTTTCGGATGAGGCATGCAGCCGTATTTCCCGTTGCAGGAATTATCTGGACGAACGTATGCGTAACCAGAAAACCCCGATATACGGTGTGACGACCGGCTTCGGGTCTCTGTGTAATGTATCCATAGACAAAGACCAGCTCTCGACGCTGCAGAAGAACCTCGTAATGTCCCATGCCTGCGGTATCGGAGAAGAAGTCCGCCCTGAGATTGTCAGGCTTATGATTGCCTTGAAAGTCAAGTCTTTGGCGTACGGTTTTTCCGGTGCGCAGGTGGAAACCGTAAAAAGGCTGGTTGACTTCTTCAATGAAGGCATCACTCCCGTGGTATATCAGCAGGGATCTCTCGGTGCTTCCGGAGACCTGGCCCCTCTGGCCAACATGTGTCTCCCCCTGTTGGGACTGGGAGAATTCATTTACAAGGGCGAGAGGCATCCCGGAAGCGACCTTGAAAAGATTTTCGGATGGAAACCCCTGACCATGGCATCCAAGGAAGGCCTTGCCCTCCTGAACGGGACCCAGTTCATGCTTGCACATGCGGTATGGTGCCTTGTGAAAGCAAAGCATCTTTCCGCTATGGCCGACAAGATCGCCGTGGTTTCCCTCGAGGCTTTCAACGGACGCAAGGAACCCTTTACCCCCGGAGTCCATGCAGTACGTCCGCATAAGGGACAGATGGAGACGGCAAAGGCAATCCTCTCCTATCTGGACGGCAGCGAGCTGATCAATGCCCCCGGCAAAGAAGTACAGGACCCTTATTCCTTCAGGTGTGTTCCCCAGGTACACGGGGCATCGAAGGATGCAATACGTTATGTGGAAAGCGTATTCATGACGGAAGTCAACAGTGCGACCGACAACCCTACGGTCCTTCCAGACGAGGATATGGTTGTGTCAGCCGGCAATTTCCATGGCCAGCCCCTCTCCATCACCCTGGATTTCCTCGCAATAGCACTCGCTGAGCTGGGATCGATTTCCGAAAGGCGTACATATCAGCTGATATCAGGGAAACGGGGCCTGCCTTCATTCCTTGTCGCCAAATCCGGACTCAATTCTGGATTCATGATTCCCCAGTATGCGGCAGCATCCATAGTCAGCCAGAACAAGCAGCTCTGCACCCCTTGTGTGGTGGATACCATCGATTCGTCGCAGGGTCAGGAAGACCATGTCAGCATGGGTGCCAACGCTGCCACAAAATGCGTCAGGGTTGTGGAAAATGTGGAAAAACTGCTGGGCATAGAACTGTTCAATGCAGCACAGGCCCTCGAATTCCGCAGGCCCGGCAAATCTTCTCCGGTAATAGAGAAGTTTGTAGCGGACTACAGGAAATCCGTACCTTTCATAGAGGAAGATACTGTGATGTATGTCCACATGGCGAAATCAGTAGAATTTATCAGAGAAGAAAAAATATAGAATGCGTATTTTCATAAAGAATATCAGCAAGCTGGTCAATGTCAGGACTGAAGCTCCGGTATCCCCGCTGAAGGGAAAGGAAATGCTGGAGCTGCCATGTCTGGACAATGCCTGGCTGCTTATCGAAGATGGAAAGGTTTCACGTTTCGGCAGGATGGCAGATCTGGATGCAGAAGCCTGCAGGGAACTTGAGGCCTCTTCCGAAGTGACGGATGCTTCCGGCCGGATGGTATTCCCTTCGTATTGCGACTCCCATACCCATCTGGTGTATGCCGGCAGCCGCGAAATGGAGTTCATGGACAAACTCCGCGGACTCTCCTATCAGGAGATAGCCAGAAGGGGAGGCGGCATCCTCAATTCAGTTGCACTCCTGCACCGGACCTCTGAGTCGGATCTTCTGGAACAGGCTCTGGTAAGGGCGGAGGAAATAATTGCAACCGGTACAGGTGCAGTGGAGATAAAGAGCGGATACGGGCTTACCGTCGAGGATGAGGTCAAGATGCTTCGCGTGGCCCGCAAGATAGGGGAGAGGACTCCCCTGAAAGTGCGTACCACTTTTCTGGGAGCGCATGCCGTTCCCGAACGGTACAAAGGCAACAGGGAGGGATATGTGGATGAAATCATATCCGGTATGCTTCCGGCAGTTGCGGCTGAGGGCCTTGCCGACTATGTGGATATTTTCTGCGAGGAGGGTTTCTTTACGGTAGAGGATGCCGTAAGGATATTCGAGGCTGCGGCCGGATACGGACTTACCCCCAAAGTGCATGCAAACCAGATGAGCTTTTCCGGCGGAGTGCAGGTGGGGGTACGTTACGGGGCTGCATCCGTGGATCATCTCGAGTTTACGGGACCGGATGAATTCAAGGCATTGCAGGACAGCGGCACCATAGCCACACTGCTTCCCGGAGCCACCTTCTTCCTGGATATGCAGTTCCCGAAGGCTCTGGAAATGCTTGAATACAATCTTCCGCTGGCGATAGCCTCCAACTACAATCCGGGTTCATCCCCCTCGGGCGACATGAAGTTCATGATGGCCCTTGCCCTTATAAAGATGAGGCTTACACCGGAAACCGCCATCAATGCAGCGACCCTGAACGGGGCTTTCGCGATGGGAATTGCAGGAGAGTACGGCTCCATTACACCAGGGAAAGTGGCAAATGTGTTCATCACCAAGCCTGTTCCCTCGTACGAATTCATCCCGTACTCCTTCACGACACCGCTTATTGACAGAATAATTTTAAACGGAGAATATTATGGATAGTTACAAGACACCCTTAGGAGACATCAGGATTACGGTGATAGGACATGCATCACTGCTGATAGAATGGAACGGAAAAAACATTTATAGCGATCCATATAGCGAAGCGGGAGAATTTTCAGGCAGGCCGAAAGCCGATCTGGTGCTGATTACGCACAGCCATTACGACCATTATGATGAAACGGCATATTCCAAGATAGTTACCGGTGATACCGTCTTCATCGTAAGCAGCGATGTGCCGAAAGCCGATGACAGGTACAATGTCCTGAAGAACGGAGAATCGTACAACTATGAAGGGGTAATGATAGAGGCCGTCCCTGCATACAATATAAACCGCAGGAACGAACAGGGGGAACTGTTCCATCCCAGCGGGGCAGGAAACGGGTATATCCTCAATTTCGACGGGTACAGGCTCTATATTGCAGGAGATACCGAACCCGTGCCGGAAATGAAAAGGCTTCCAGCCATCGACATCGCCTTCCTCCCCAAGAATCTGCCATATACCATGACAGACGAGGAATTCATACAGCTTGCCAACCAGATCAGGCCGAAATACCTCTATCCGATCCATTATTTCGAACTGGATGAGGCAAAGCTGTTCAGACATCTTGATACAGGAATTACAATGGTGCTAACAAAATAATACATACAGACATGACCAGAAAACTAATTGAATGTGTCCCCAATTTCAGTGAGGGACGTGATATGCAGATAATCAAACAGATTACAGATGCTGCCGAATCCGTGGAAGGAGTAAAGCTGCTGGATGTAGATCCGGGTGCAGCCACAAACAGGACGGTGGTGACTTTCGTGGGAGAACCTGAACAGGTTATGGAAGCCGCTTACAGGGCAGTTAAGAAGGCATCCGAACTGATAGACATGAGGCATCACCACGGCGAGCATCCCAGGATGGGAGCCACTGACGTATGCCCTCTGGTGCCGATAGCAAACGTAACGATGGAAGAGTGCGTAGAGTATGCCCGCACTTTGGCGAAAAGGATCGGTGAAGAACTGGGAATACCTGTATTCTGCTACGAGAGTGCAGCATTCACCCCTGAAAGGAGGAATCTGGCTGTATGCCGCGCCGGTGAATACGAAGGATTGGCCAAGAGGTTTGAAGAAGGCTGCAAGCCCGATTTCGGTCCGGCAGTCATAGACGGTTTTACTGCAGGTACAGGAGCGACAGCGGTAGGTGCGAGGGATTTCCTCGTAGCAATCAACTATAACCTGAATACCACATCCACCCGCCGCGCAAATGCCATTGCATTCGATGTAAGGGAAAAAGGACGCAAGAAGAGGGAAGGGGACCCCATCGTCGGCAAAGTGGTAAAAGATGAAAACGGTGAGGAAGTATGGATCCCCGGAACACTCAAAGCATGTAAGGCCATCGGGTGGTTCATCCCCGAATACGGAATAGCCCAGGTATCCATGAATGTCACCAACATCAACGTCACTCCCGTTCATGTGGCTTTCGATGAAGTCTGCAGTAAGGCCAATGCACGCGGGATAAGGGTTACAGGATCGGAAATAGTGGGACTGATCCCCAAAAAGGTACTTATCGATGCCGGCAAATACTATCTTGCAAAACAGAACCGTTCCTGCGGTATCCCTGAGGGGGATATAATAAACATCGCAGTGAAGTCCCTGGGTCTGGATGATCTCAAGCCATTCAATCCCAGAGAAAAGGTAATCGAGTATCTTCTGGAGGACGAGAACAGGAGCGCGAAACTGGTTGACCTGACAGTAGCAGGATTTGCGGAAGAAACTTCCCGCGAGTCTCCTGCTCCCGGAGGCGGTTCCATTTCCGCTTATATGGGAGCCCTCGGAGCCGCTCTCGGAGCAATGGTCGCAAACCTCTCATCCCATAAGCAGGGTTGGGATCATCTTTGCGGCAAATTCTCCGTATGGGCAGAAAAAGGCCAGAGCCTGATGGCAGAGCTCCTTCACCTCGTAGATGAGGATACGGAAGCATTCAACCGCATAATGGGCGCATTCTCCCTTCCCAAAAAGACGGATGCCGAAAAAGCGGCCCGCACTGCTGCAATACAGGAAGCCACACTTTATGCAACAGAGGTTCCTTTGAGGACAATGAAGGCTTCATTCAGTGTCTTTGAACTGGTGGAGGCAATGGCTTCGGAAGGAAACCCCAACTCCGTTTCGGATGCAGGGGTAGGAGCATTGGCAGCCCGTTCTGCAGTACTTGGAGCATTCCTCAATGTGAAGATAAATGCAGCTGGCCTTAAAGACCGTGCGAAAGCCGAGGCATTGGTGGCCGAAGCAACTGAAATTGCCGCCAAGGCAGAAGAATGGGAAAAGAAAGTCATTGCGATAGTCGATTCCAAGATAGGATAGCAGCACGGACTTTCAGTGATTTACCGGGGGTGTACCGGCTCTGTCGAGCAGGTGCATCCCCATTCATATACGCTCATTGTCTTCCTTTTAGGCATCATTGATACAGGAATAGGAATGGAATCGGTTTTTCAGACAGAAAAGGCAGCACGGATATTCCGTTTGTTATTGGCAGCAGTTATTCTCATATCGGCAGCATCCTGCTCCCGCCGGGACATGCGGGTGCAGTCCGTACTGGCTTCGGCCGACTCGCTGATGATGACCCGGCCGCAGGCCGCCCTGGATACACTGCTGTCGCTGGACAGTACAGTCGTCTTTTCCCTGCGGGGACGGGACCGTGCCGACTTCGCCCTGCTGATGACCGAAGCCAGGTACAAATGCTACCTGCCTGTGGCGGAGGACACTGCCATATCTGAGGCTGCGGACTACTACCGCCGCAAAGGTCCGGATGACAGGTACGCCAGGGCCCTGACCATGCAGGGGGCGGTACTTTCAGAACGGAGGGACCCGGAAGGTGCGATGGCCGCCTACAAGGAAGCGGAACCTATAGTAGAGCGTGGAGGCGACCTGGAGCAACTGGGGCTGCTGCACACCAGAATAGGGGAGCTGTATAAAAGGAACTTCATAAACGACTCTGCAGCGATAGCCAGATACCAGAAAGCTCTGTACTGCTTCGAGGAGGTGGAACTGCCGAAACGTATCATGTATGCCCATGTCGCTCTTGCCAATATCCTGATGATTGATTCAACAGAGCAGACCTTATGGCATCTGGAAGAGGCGGTAAGGATGGCAGACCTGTATAGTGACAGGAAGTGCGGCCTTTCCGCTTTGCTGTTGATGATGCATGTTTATGAATCAAAGCATGACGACAACGCTATCCTGAATACGGCCGAGGTTGTTTTTTCCAAATACGGCAGCTCGCCTAATACTCAAGCAGAAGAAAAAACATATAGGAATATCCTGATAAATCTGGCAAAATGTTACCTCAGGGCAGGACTAATTGATTCTGCCGAACATATAACAAGGTCAATTCATGCGGCATCTCCCTCAGATAGCCTGTCCCTGTATAATCTGTATGCAGGGATAGCCATCAAAAGCGGTGATTGGAAAAGAGCATCAGAGTATCAATCCTCAATTCTAAGGCTTACCGTTGATATGCTGCAGAGCAGCAGTTCCTCCAAACTAGCAGAGATTGAACACAAATACGACAATGCCCTGATTAGGGAAGAATTGTACAGAAAAGAGGCCAGCAACGCAAGAATTATTACGGTTCTTATCCTTGTGGTAATTGCGGCCATAATCGTAACATACGGTTTATACAGGTTGATAAGACGGTTACGCTATGAAAAATATAAGCTCAATATACAATTGACATCACTTAAATCCGAGAACTACAGAATCAGACAGGAAAGGATGCAGGAAGAGGAATGCCGAAAAGAACTGGAACTGATGCTGCAACGGCAGGCCTCGGCCAACTCGAAACTGATGGGATATTACAGCCGCTTATATAATGCAATGCTGGAGATAGTATCCGCATATACCATTTACAAAGACAATCCCAATTCACATCTGTTCAGCAGCAAGGCCTTCGCAATTGCCCGAAACTTCACATCCTGTTTAGATACACTGTCCAGTGCGACCGAACTGCTGAATACAGCGTACCCTTCATTTCTGGACACACTGTTCAAAGATTACCCGAATCTTAAACCGGAAGAAAAGCACATCATTATTCTCACATGTTGCGGCTGTCAGAACCATGTTGTAAGCTCACTGCTTAATATAAGTGAGACAAATCTGAGTACAAGAAAGACCAGAATAGCAAAAAAAATGAAAACAGATGAAAGTCTATCCAAATTCTTAAGAAACAGATTGCAGTCATACAAGGCGAACGCTTTGGAAATGCTGTAATATTTTTCACACAATATCTCTTACAACTAACTGTCAATCTGGATCTTTCCTGACATGTGTGATTCACACAATTTTTGAATATCAATATAAGTAGTTGTAAATCATGCATATCCATTCAGATAGTTGTGAATTGTTATTTTTGCATGGCAGTATAGGAATATGCATATTTGTGCAAAAGAAAACAAACCATAATTTCTATGAAAAAACACTTGATTTTGCTGCCATTATTATTGGCAGTATCAGCAATGTCCTATGCTGTAGAAGACGATGACGATATTGTTCGGGAGATAGAACTCAGGTATCTTGAGGTAGAAACCCGCAGTGTAGTTCAGATACCTGAAGCTAATATTTGTAGAGATGTTCTTTCCGTCTGTTTCGATGCCTCCGGCATTTACACACTGTCCGTAGCGAATGCTTTCGGCGAGACAGTTTACACCTCCACCCTGCCCGCCAACGGCATGGAGTACTCTTATGACCTTTCCGGCATCGGTGAGGGAATGTTCACATTGGTTCTTGAAGGTCCTTCCGGGGAATACGAGGGGAATTTCTCATTATAAAAAAAGAATGAACTAAATTTTGTAGTTATGAAAAAATTAATTATTTTAATAGCAACTGTTATTGTAGTTGCTGCTTTATCTGCTATCGCATATGCAGGTACTGGTCAAGACGACGCTTTTGTTGAAAATTTTGAAGCTTTGGATTCCGCTCCAGAGTATCCATGTCCAGGTGCATGCCTGACCTGGGAAGGCAGTATAGGAGGAGGAATCGATTGTAAATGCCAAAGATATGTTGGAAGATGTAAAAAATGGTGTGATGCGAATTGAACTAATAAAATGTTTTAATTTGTTGCTTCTGTCTATCGCCATAGCGGTGACATTCTCATGCACGGATAAAAGCAAGGCCGTCAAGTCGTTTGACG
>CAZXFF010000031.1:0-21935 GCA_964640305.1 uncultured Muribaculaceae bacterium
TTGCTGGACTATCGGGAGCTTAAATGGCTGCAACAGGAGTATGCACGACTGACGGATCTCAACGGGTGCCAGGCTGCACTGATGCAGGAGTTTATCGACCAGCTGGCGGAGCTGTCTGTACGGGAACGAATCTTCTCTATCGCCGATGCTTTGATTGGCGGACAACCTGTCGCTGTTTCATCCGGAGGCGGAGGTAACTCCGACTCAGACCTTCGCTGGGACGGCCGCAGACCGGATGAGGAGGAAGAAGCGTATCGAAGAAGGTGTCTGCTACATGCCGCACAGGTTGTCCGTAATTCTCACAAAAGCACCATCCACAGATAAACTCCAGTTTTATATTAACTTCAGTGATACTGTATGGATAGCAGCGGCAAGCATGGGCGCGGTCGGGGCATCGGAAAGGGAGTATAAAAAGGAGGTCAGGGCGCCGGGGAGACCAAAAGAAAACGGCGGCAGAGCGTGCTCTGCCACCGTTCGTCATGCGGGGATATGTCCTGCTGCGGCTGCCGGATTAGAATACGATGACAGGACGGGTGAACGCATAATAGTCCATCTTTTTTATACTCGTATTATAAATAGGCTTGCTGAAAGACATGTCATACGCATAATCAGTATACCAGCTTCCCTCATCCTCGGTCGACGACCAATAGCGGCCATAACTATGCGTATCGAATCCCTTGACGTAATCCTGCAACTCGGCGGCGGAGGCCGCTTTGGCAGCCATAAAGCGGCTGTCCAAATAGTCCCGGCAGGTCGCCATGTAGTAAAGTTGGCCGACGGAGGGCAGGAACCAGCCGCTGGTACCGGCCGGGGCCCTCAGCGGGGCCTGCCATGCGTAGTCGCTGGTCGGGTTGCCGTCGTAGTCCAGGGAGCGGGTGCCGTAGGTTTCGCAACTCCAGGCTGCCTGGAAGTGGCGCATCTCCCACCCCTCGCCGGTATGGGCCGTCACATAGTCGTGTATCGCCCGGCAGTTGGCATAGCCGTTCCAGGCATACTTATCGGTAGAGACACCGGACCTAAAATCATACTCTCCGTTTGGCCCTGTTACCCATTTTGCTCCATAGGAAGTCCTTAAAGTTGCATCGGTGATGGCCACGGCATAGCCGCGCACCTCGCCCGCGAGGGTGGGGCCACCGGCGGTGAGGGGACTGGTGTAGTCCGAGGCATCGGTGGCGTGCCGCCCGGCATGGAACACGATGCCGATAACCGTCTTGCCCGCCTCGGGAGCTACCGCCTCAGTTGCAGTTTCAACAGTTCCGTCGGGATAGAGCTTGCGCAGGCCGCCGTCGCTCGTCGTGCCGTCGCTGTAGAGATAGTCTCCCATTTTCAGGTCCTCAGCCCCGTACTCGGTAACCGCCTCTTTCCAGCCGCCTTCCAGGCTTGGGGCTGCGAGGGTGATGTTGCTGTTCTCCTTGAACTCCTTGCCCGCGAATGTCTTGGTGTAGAGTTTGCCTTCATACTCTACCGTCAGGGTGATGCCGGCCTCTGTAACGGTGGTGGGGTCAGGCAGGGCGTAGAGGGTGGTCGTACCGTCGTCCTCACCGGTAAGGGTGATGGGTGCAGGATTCCTAAATTCAAAACTGAGATTGCGAATCATTTTAATACTTTTCATGTTAAGTACTGTAAGTTCCTTTCCTTTGCCCACCCCGGTAAAGGTCATGCGCCCCTGCGGGTGCTGGTCGAGGCGGAGCGTGATGGTGGCTACGCCGCCTTCATCCATCTCATAGGTGCCCGAAGTGGTGTAGGCGACATCGCCGTGCTCGATACTTAAGTGGTTATATGTATCATCCGTTACTTTTTCTGCATAGCGGGCACTAATATAGGTGACACCATTAGCAAAGGTGTCGTTCATGGTCACAACCCACTCCCCGTCGGTATAGGTGGCTTTATTAAGATAATAGCTTGACCCGAAATAGATCACGTCGCCTTCGGCCCATTCGCTTTTTGGGGCGCGGGTCTCCGCGTCGCCTTCGTAGCCGCCGCGGGTGACGTTGAAGATAATCTTGGTCGGGGTGATGCCCTGCTGCGGAGCAGGCTCGGGCGTGATGTCGTCCTTGCTGCACGCTGCGGCGGCAAGGCACAGGCCTGCGGCGGCCATCCACCGCAAGGCTTTAGGTATGATATTGTGTTTCATATTTCATAAGAGATTACAACAAACGTGTTTACGTAGAGTGAATCTTCCGGGAGGGGGCGACGCGGTCGCTGTCGGACGAGAGGGCCGGTCGCCCTGCACACGGGAGATGTGGAGTAACGGTGGCAGAGCGTGCTCTGCCACCGTTCGTCATGCGGGGATATGTCCTGCTGCGGCTGCCGGATCAGAATACGATTACAGCACGAGAAACGAGATACTTATTATTGCGAGTCGTTCCATATCTATCTCTATCCTCGAAGTTCACAACCGTTGCTTGGGCACCGAAATCACCATCTTTTGTCGACGACCAATAACTTTGAGAGAAGAATTCTTTTACATATTCCTGCAACTCGGCGGCGGAGACTTCTTTGGCAGCCATAAACCGGCTGTTCAGATAGTCCTGGTACGGCATCATGTACCAAAGCTGGCCGCACGAGGGCAGGAACCAGCCGCTGGTACCGGCAGGGGCCCTCAGCGGCGCCTGCCATTCGTAGTCGGAGGTCGGGTTGCCTTCATAGTCCAGTGTGCGGTTGCCGTAGGTTTCGCAACTCCAGGCTGCCTGGAAGTGGCGCATCTCCCAGTCTTCGCCGGCATGGGCCGTCACATAGTCGTGCATCACCTGGCAGTTGGCATAACCGTTCCAGTCATCCAGATTATCAGAGACGTCTATCACAAAGGCGCAGTCAAATTTATCATTTGGCTTCGTTGCCCATAGAACTCCTCCATTCCAAACATCATATAAGCATGCATCGGTGATGGCCACAGCATATCCGCGCACCTCGCCCGCAAGGGTCGGGCCTCCGGCGTTGAGGGGCTTCGTGTAGTCCGAGGCATCGGTGGCGTGCCGCCCGGCATGGAACACGATACCGATAACCGTCTTGCCCGCCTCGGGAGCTACCGCCTCAGTTGCAGTTTCAACAGTTCCGTCGGGATAGAGCTTGCGCAGGCCGCCGTCGCTCGTCGTGCCGTCGCTGTAGAGATAGTCTCCCATTTTCAGGTCCTCAGCCCCGTACTCGGTAACCGCCTCTTTCCAGCCGCCTTCCAGGCTTGGGGCTGCGAGGGTGATGTTGCTGTTCTCCTTGAACTCCTTGCCCGCGAATGTCTTGGTGTAGAGTTTGCCTTCATACTCTACCGTCAGGGTGATGCCGGCCTCTGTAACGGTGGTGGGGTCAGGCAGGGCGTAGAGGGTGGTCGTACCGTCGTCCTCACCGGTAAGGGTGATGGGTGCAGGATTCCTAAATTCAAAACTGAGATTGCGAATCATTTTAATACTTTTCATGTTAAGTACTGTAAGTTCCTTTCCTTTGCCCACCCCGGTAAAGGTCATGCGCCCCTGCGGGTGCTGGTCGAGGTTGAGCGTGATGGTAGCTACACCGCCTTCATCCATCTCATAGCTGCCCGAATTGGTATAGGCGATATCCCCCATGGCATCGACATAAAACAAACTGGTATTATTAATATCTTCGCTCTGTCTTATATGCTCACCATAGATGGCTCTCAACGAAGCGGTATTCTCTGTGATAGGAACTTTCATATTGACAACCCACTCCCCGTCGGTATAGATGGCTTTATTTTTAAAGTAGTCATTGTACCTCCCGAAATAGACCACGTCGCCCTCGGCCCATTCGCTTTTTGGGGCACGGGTCTCCGCGTCGCCTTCGTAGCCGCCGCGGGTGACGTTGAAGATAATCTTGGTCGGGGTGATGCCCTGCTGCGGAGCAGGCTCGGGCGTGATGTCGTCCTTGCTGCACGCTGCGGCGGCAAGGCACAGGCCTGCGGCGGCCATCCACCGCAAGGCTTTAGGTATGATATTGTGTTTCACATTACAGTCTTTTTGGGAATTACACAAGTTTCATTTACCAATTTTCTTCCGGACCGTATTCGCCGTAGCCGATGTCGGTCTGGTCGCCTGATACCTTGATGGTGCAGGTACCTTTCTTGGCGGGGTCGGCCTTTGAGGTGGCGGTGATGGTCACCGTGCCCACTTTATCCGTGGCGGTCACCTTGCCCGTGGCATCCACCGTGGCGATGGTAGTGTCGCTGCTCGTCCACGTCACGCCCGTGTCAGTACCAGAACCGAAGACCTCTACCGTAGCCTTGAGGGTATAGCTCTTGTTCTGGCCCAGGGTCAGGTTGGCCGGGGTGACGGTCACCTTCTTCACATGAGAGAGAACGGTCACGGTGCAGCTGCCGCTCACGCCGCTGCCGTCCCGGGCCGTGGCGGTAATGGTGGTCGTGCCAATCTTGACGCCGGTAACCTTGCCGGTGGCGTCGACCGTGGCGATGCTCTCGTCGCTGCTCTTCCATGTCAGCTCCTTGTTGGTGGCGTCATCGGGCTTGACGGTGGCCGTGACGGCCTTGCTCTCGCCCACATAGATGGCCAAAGCCGCCAGCGTGATCTCCGAAACCAGATTGGGCTTGACGGTCACCTTGCAGGTGGCGGTCTTGCCGCCGTCCTCAGTGGTGACCGTAATGGTGGCCTCGCCGGCCGCAACGCCCGTTACCTTACCGTTGGCATCCACCGTGGCGACAGCCGCGTCACTCGACTTCCATGTCACTTTCTTATTGGTGGCATCGGCGGGGGCAACGGTGGCCGTCAGGGTCTCGCTCGCCCCTATATTGAGTGTGAGAGCGGTCTTGTTGAGCGTCACGCCCGTCACCTTGATTTCTTTATCGCTGACAGTCACCTTGCAGGTTGCGGTCTTTCCTCCGTCTTCGGTAGTGACGGTGATGGTGGCCGTACCTGCTTTGACTCCCGTCACCTTACCGTTGGCGTCAACCGTGGCTATTTCCGGCTTGTCGGATTTCCAGCTTACCTTTTGGTTGGTGGCATCCTTTGGAGCAATGGAAGCCGTGAGGGTTTCGCTTGCTCCCGTCTCAAGCGTGAGGACGGTTTTGCTGAGCGTTACGCCCGTCACCTTGATTTCTTTATCGCTGACAGTCACCTTGCAGGTTGCGGTCTTTCCTCCGTCTTCGGTAGTGACGGTGATGGTGGCCGTACCTGCTTTGACTCCCGTCACCTTACCGTTGGCGTCAACCGTGGCTATTTCCGGCTTGTCGGATTTCCAGCTTACCTTTTGGTTGGTGGCATCCTTTGGAGCAATGGAAGCCGTGAGGGTTTCGCTTGCTCCCGTCTCAAGCGTGAGGACGGTTTTGCTGAGCGTTACGCCCGTCACCTTGATTTCTTTATCGCTGACAGTCACCTTGCAGGTTGCGGTCTTTCCTCCGTCTTCGGTAGTGACGGTGATGGTGGCCGTACCTGCTTTGACTCCCGTCACCTTACCGTTGGCGTCAACCGTGGCTATTTCCGGCTTGTCGGATTTCCAGCTTACCTTTTGGTTGGTGGCATCCTTTGGAGCAATGGAAGCCGTGAGGGTTTCGCTTGCTCCCGTCTCAAGCGTGAGGACGGTTTTGCTGAGCGTTACGCCCGTCACCTTGATTTCTTTATCGCTGACAGTCACCTTGCAGGTTGCGGTCTTTCCTCCGTCTTCGGTAGTGACGGTGATGGTGGCCGTACCTGCTTTGACTCCCGTCACCTTACCGTTGGCGTCAACCGTGGCTATTTCCGGCTTGTCGGATTTCCAGCTTACCTTTTGGTTGGTGGCATCCTTTGGAGCAATGGAAGCCGTGAGGGTTTCGCTTGCTCCCGTCTCAAGCGTGAGGACGGTTTTGCTGAGCGTTACGCCCGTCACCTTGATTTCTTTATCGCTGACAGTCACCTTGCAGGTAGCGGTTTTACCGCCGTCCTCGGTAGTAACAGTGATGGTGGCCTCGCCAACCTTCACAGCCGTGACCTTGCCGTTGGCATCAACGGTGGCGATTTCCGGCTTATCCGATTTCCACGTTACATTTTGGTTGGTGGCGTCTTCTGGAAGGACAGTAGCGGTAAGGGTTTCATTACCACCGACAAGAAGGCTCGTTTCGCTCTTGTTGAGTTTTACGCCCGTAACTTTGATCTCTTTATCGCTAACAGTTACCTTGCAGGTCGCGGTCTTGCCTCCATCTTCAGTGGTGACGGTAATGGTGGCCTCGCCGGCCTTCACGCCCGTAACCTTACCATTGGCATCCACGGAGGCGATAGCCGCGTTGCTCGATTTCCATGTCACTTTCTTGTTTGCGGCATCTTTGGGTGATACCGTTGCCGTAAGGGTTTCTGTACCTCCGACCTGAATGGAAGTGGAGGTTTTGTTAAGTGTCACACTGGTGACGCTAACGACCGGAGGAGTGGGCTCCGGAACCGGTTCTTCATCTTTACTGCATGACCAGAAACTGGTCGTCAACAAAACGGCTGCAACTAGCAGTGCCGCTTGTCTAAGTACATAATTTTTCATCTGCATCGTCTTTTTAAGTTAATTTTGGTTGTATTTTTTCAACTTAGTCACTTCGAGGCTTGCTTTTCGGAAAGCTTTGGTCAGTCGTTCCAATTCTAAGGAAGCCTTGCGGGCACGGAGTCCGGCAGCCTTGTTACCTCGCTCGCTTTGCAGTGTTCCATCGCTCAGAAGAGCCTCGCTCGTCTGACGGATTTCTTGCAACAGTTTTTCAATCATAGCTTTAGAAGTTTTAAATGAATATTAGGTTAATGGTTTTAGTCCTTGCCGATTTTTACGGTCATTTTCAACGATAGGACGGGGTATACTTTCCATTTGCTGAGGAACTTGTTGAATCCGTCCAGTTCGCTTGCCGGGGTCTGCTCCACAATATTGGGCGAGGCGATTGATGGTTTACCGTGGAAGATGGCTCCCGCTTCGGCCCGGAACCCTATCCGGCTACGGGGAATAGCACGACCAACACCTAATCCCACATAAGGCCGTATGGCGTTTACTTTGAGTTGTGCTTCAGCCGACCCGTCGCTATTCGGGGCGATCGTCGTCCCGCCCACATCCAGCCGGATATTTTCGATCTGGTCGGCGGGGATGCCTGCAGCTGCCAACTCCGCAGGGTCGAAGCGTCCCGTAACGTCGAGCAGCCTGCTACCGCCGAAATAGAGGCCGGCGGCGAGGAAGAACGTGGAGGTCCCGCGACGGAAAGGGACCCAGTCGACAATCAGGTGGCCCGTGTACATCCGCGAGGAGGCTTTCAATCCAAGGCCGGGAACGGACACTTCCGTGCCCGCCACCATGAGCGGATCGAAATCATCGTAGGTGTAGCGGTACGAGAAGGGGAGCACATTGAACCCTCCGCGCAGGGTGAAGGCCCGGTGGATAGGCGTGGCTGCCGATAGGCCGATACCGGTCGTGGAGGCCTCAACACCGATACTTACGTTGTCGAAAGCTTTGTGCTCGGGGACACGGCCTTTAGACAGCTCTTTTTGTGCCATAGCACTTCCGACAGAAAGCGTGAAGGTGGTCAAGAAAACCAGAAAACGTGAAGATTGTTTCATAATATAAAAATGTATGTTGTGTGACAATTGGTTATCGGTGAAATTATGATCGGTTGGAAATTATGAAACAGCCTGGCCAACCAGGCTGTTTCATGGGTTTACACTATCGTACGATCTCCACACGGCGGGCTTTGATCGAATAAGCATCGCCTCCTGACAGGTTTTTATCTATCCCCAGCCCTTTGACAGTTCGGATGCGGTCGGCTTTAATTCCCTTACCAATCAAATAGTCCCGCATAGCTTCGGCACGTTGTTGGGTCAAATTTTCATTGAAGTGTTCCGTACCACTATGCTCGGCATAGCCATAAATCCGTTTGTGTATGGGTTGTTATTGATAAGGATTTGATTTCACTCAAAGAATTCCACGGCTCCCTTGTAATAGAAATCCAATGAACGTTTTAAAGGATCGGTGAATTTGCAGCGGATTTCGAACTGCGTGTGGTCGCTATTCAGACTTTTGATATACAGGATGTCGCCTGCCACTCCCAATATGGGATCATTGCCACCCCAACCCTCCAGGAGGAGATCTTCTTCTTTTTGGACATAAATAGACCACTTCCAACCGCTATAACCGGGAACTGCATTTAACGGGTCATACTTCGTGAGGTCCAGACTCATCCCGTCGTGTTGCATGGAACATTCCAAACACAGCACTATCGTGTTGTCTTCTGCCGGACAGACATAAATGTCGTAATTACCTTCGCCCAGCTTTTCTTTGGAGACAATCACTGTAAAAGCGGGATAAGTTTTCCCGGAGAGAACGAAACGATTGATCTCTGGTTCGGGTACAGTTACCTTGCAGGTGGCGGTCTTGCCGCCGTCCTCGGTGGTGACGGTGATGGTGGCCTCGCCGGCCTTCACGCCCGTGACCTTACCGTTGGCATCCACGGAGGCGACAGCCTCCTTGCTTGACTTCCATGACACCTTCTGGTTTGTGGCATCAGCGGGAGCAATGGTAGCAGTAAGTGTCTCGGACGCTCCTGTTTCAAGTGTGAGGGTCGTCTTGTTGAGTGTTACACCTGTGACATTGACTTCCTTGTCTTTTACGGTCACCTTGCATGTAGCTGTTTTTCCTCCGTCTTCAGTGGTTACGGTGATGGTTGCTTCCCCGGCCTTGACACCGGTCACCTTACCGTTTGCATCCACAGTTGCGACAGCCTCGTCGCTTGACTTCCATGACACCTTCTGGTTTGTGGCGTTCTCAGGAAGAACTGTGGCTACAAGTGTTTCACTGGCGCCGACAAGAATGCTTGTTTGGGTCTTGTTTAGTTTTACTTCCGTGACATTGATTTCCTTGTCTTTTACGGTTACTTTGCAGGTAGCTGTCTTTTCCCCGTCTTCAGTGATGACGGTGATGACTGCTTTGCCGGCCTTGACACCTGTTACTTTGCCTTTCTCATTGACTGTGGCTACTTCAGGGTTGTCGCTGGTCCATGTGATATTTTGATTATCTGCATCTTCCGGCTCGATTGTGGCCTTTATTGTCTTAGTTGAGCCGACGGTAATTGTGATGGATGTTTTGTCAAGACTTACTCCGATGACTGCTATGGAATCGGGTAGCTCATTTTTTTTACATGACCAGAAACTGGCCATTGACAGTATAGCTGCAGCCAGCAGCGCTACATGTCTGAATAAATTCTTTCTCATTTGCATTCTCATTTTAAGTTGAGACTCCGTTTACTGCTTTTTCAGTTTGGCCGTTTCCAGACTAGCCTTGCGGAATGCCTTGGTAAGCCGTTCCAACTCCAGGGAGGCCTTGCGGGCACGGACCCCGGCTGCCTTGTTGCCACGCTCGCTCTGGAGCGTACCGTTAATCAGGAGAGCCTCGCTCTCTCTGCTGATTTCTTTCAATAGTTTTTCAATCATGGTTTTGAAATTTTTATTGGTTTATATTGTTTTGATGAGTTCAGTAGAAGGCCAGGAGACGCACATGAATACTATGAAGTGCACTTCAAAGTAAGCGTAAAACAGAAATCCCCGTTATCACATGCTGCGCATAATGATGACGGGAATATACTGTATGGCGCAAACTTTATCGGGGAATTATAACATACAGCGCATATGTGTCTGTTATGGTCTGATACACAGCGCTTTAATTGATGTGGAATTTTATAGACGTCATTTGTCCCCGATTGTTATCCAGACCTCGCCCAATCCTTTCGGAGTTACTCCTACGACAAGGTTATAAGGATCTTTTCTCAATTCACAGGCAAGCTTGTTCCCGAAACTCTGCGCATCTGCAGCCCGTTCTTTGCCCATTACGGTGTCGTATAGTGGAATCCTGACCTGACAGAAGCGCATCCTGTTGGAGGATTTGTCGCTCAGACTGTAGCGCCCGTTCACCGTATTGTTCGAAAACCAGAGGTCTATGTGTTCCGCCAGCTCGTACATTTCGCCTTCAAATTCGAATACGGATTCAAAATCGATAGGGGAGGTGTCGTATCTGAGGAGAGTAACTGAGATTTCACGGCCGTTTGCAAACAGATCGTCGAAATGGCGCTGCAGTCCGGATAGGAAATTATCCTTGAAACTTAAGACCGTCTCTTCCAGGATGGTCGTCATCGGAATTTCCGATGATACCGCCGAGCTTGTGCCGGTATTGCCTGATATGATCTTTGAAGAGTATGCGTCTATTGCCTGCAGATTAAACTCGATTTGCCTGCGTGGCCCTATCCTGGTGACTTTATAGTCAAGGTTAAGTATGATATCTGCCTTGGCTGTCCTTCTCAATTCTTCAACCGGAGACTCTTCAATGGCACTGCCTGATTTTCCCTGCATCAGGGACATCTCCGCTGATTCATTGTTGATCCTGTTCAGTTCTGCTTCGAGCGACTGCAACGGGAATTCATTGGCAGCCATGAATTCGGACATTGCTGAAATGACCGTCCGTATCTCGTCATTCTGGCGGAAAGCGGCGGAGTAATCCGGAATCTGCCAGGTCTGTCCCGAATTCCGGAATTCTGTCATAAACCCGTTGCGCTGGCACCAGGAGTCACTCGGTACAACCATGATAGTAGGTTTTTTTGCCTGAGGGAAAGCCTGTATCAAAAAAAGCGGCAAAACAATCAATATTGAAATTAATTTTCTCATATCAAGTAAAATTTAAAAGCCGGTACTGAGTTTTCTGGCAATCCCGTCAGCTTCCATCTGCCGTTTAAGGTTGTCATACATGACCTGGATATAAAGGGCACATTTGTATCCGCCTTTTATCTTGCGTCTGTCCTGGCCTGCAGGGACACCGTCAGTCGTCATGTTAACAAATCTCAGGTAAGCTCCGCCGGGTGCGAAGAATTCCTCGAAATATTCCTTGTTGTTTCTGAATGTGTCGGGATCCCTGCAGATGGCAGGAGTCGCATTGGCATTCGGACCGGCAGGAAGACCCCTGAAAAGGCAGGCATGGACAGCATTCCGTTTCGCTGCCATTACGGCCTTATCCACTGTCTTGCCGAATCCCCAGACCTTCACTAATTTAGTTCCTTCTGTGCCGACTTTCTCGGTGCTGATCTCATAGTTCTCCCAACTTTTGAAAGACTTTCTGCGTTCCTTGTTCTGGGCGAGGACCGTTGTTGCGGCCATAAGCAGGACTACAATATAGGCAACTGTCTTTTTCATGATATTGATATGTTAAAATGCGTATCTGAAACCAGCCTCGACGAAGATACCGCTGCGGTGCCTTAAGCGCGGATCAAGGGCACTGTTGATGTAATTGTAATCAGTACTGGTGTCTATGGTGTTGAGCAGCAGGTCATATCCGCCTTTCAGGCAGATAGAGAACGGGTATGCGATCTGGAATGATACCCTGAGGCCCGGTTCCAGAAAAAACGCAGCATTCTTTTTGTCAAGTTTAAGATAGTCCGTTCCTGTCACAACATAAGGCATAACCTCGATGAATCTTCCAGCGCGGAAGCCGTATCCGGCGCCGACAGCCAGATTGAAGTTGCTGATGACGGCAGGATTGCCCTCTTTGTCTTTCAGAATTTCATTCTGGGTATAAACAAGTGGGTCGAGTCCGGCATTCACAATGGCATATACCGAACCAATCTTTGAAAAATGAATGAGATAGTCCAGTGTAGCGTTGACCGACAGAGGTGAGAGGCCACCGATTCTCACATTGGCCGAAACTCCAACCTTAAGGTCTTTTTTCTCCTTGAGGATCCATCCCTCTTCAATATCCCTTATACCGGATATCTGATAGAATGTGGACGGTTCTGTATTGCCCGTCGCGAACTGCCTGTTGTCGGCAACTTCAGCAGCGCGGAGATATCCCCTTTTTCTGGACAGAAGATTGCCGTCCCTGTCCTCTTCGTAAGAGTATGCTCTGAAACGCGAACCGTTGGATATGCCCTCTTTTCTGCCTACCTTGGCCTTTATCGGCTTTACACTGATGACAGCGACCCCTACCTGCCATTCCAGAATCGTATTTTCAAGTTTGAACATGGCATCGGCAAATGCATTCTTCTGGGCTTCTTCAACAGAAACAGTTGTCTTGCCCGACAGACTGCTCATCAAACTTTCGGAAGAAGCATTGACTGAAGTTACAGGAACCGCATCAATCCGGAACCTGTCAAAAGCATCCCTTGCCGCTGCCTTATGTTCCGGACTATCGGTGGCTGATGCCCAGGAAGTCACATAGAATTCATTAAGCTCGTCGCTGCCGCACTCTATCTTATAGACATAGGCATTGGCGTCTAACACATAGGATTCGGAGACTTCCCCTGTCTTCTTGTCAACCGTCTTTCTGATGTTGAAGAAATCCAGCAGCAGAATGTAGCTTGAGTTCACAAGGGCTTCTCCCCAGGCAAGATGCTGTTCCCCGACTTTTGCCGCAGCGGCATTGATGACATCCTGGTCATCGGCATTATAGTGACCCCGGTATCGGATCAGCTCGTCATCCATGCTGCCATCAGCCTTACGGTTGTATATGTAGCCGAGAATCTCTTTAGGGACTCCCGAATTCATTACAATGGAATCAGCCTCGGCGGCAGTCAGGGGTTGGGCCCTGTCCTTCTTGAGGGGAAGGCTCCTGGTACCGATGATGTTCGCATCAAACTTGTTGTCAATCACGAGTGTATTGACAAAATCAAGGGAACTCCCGTCATACATGTCCTCTCTGCTTACGACAATTACAGTAAGTCCGCTACGGTCGTAGAGATCAGAAACGACCTCTCTTACCTTTCCCTGGGCATTTGCCGTCAGGATAGCAGATATCAATGCGATGAAAGAAGCCGTTTTTTTCACAATGACCAATATTTGTCAGACATTCTGTACTTCAGTTTTCTTCTTGTCCTTCCCTTTTTTCACAAGGAATACAATGAGGACAATGATGACTGCCAACAGCACCCCTGCAATTACCGGCCGGTATGCAACCCAGGCCAGGGCAATGACCAGAAGGGACCACACTGCCCCCAACACGCTGCATACAAGTCCGATACCCAGACCGACGATGTCTGCCAGGAACGGCAGTACCTTCAGCAGGGCAGTGACTATGCCGAAGATACCTTTCAATCCGCCTATTACCAGCAGCAGTCCGACGAGACGCAGCACCCAGGTCAGTACTGAATTACCCTTGTGTTCGTTCTGGTACATCATATCCATGCTCATAGCTCCTGATGTCAGGACAGATAGTGTTTTCCCGTTCTTTGCCACAAACGGCTGCAGGGTCGTACCGTTTACCTCAGCTATGACAGAAGCCTCGCCAGGCAGTACCTTTGTAAAAGTGATTGACATGTCCCCGATTTGCGGTTGGTTCGGATTCTTTCCGAAATAAAGGACATTGCCATTAACGTGCACATAGCGGATTCCGGATCCGAGAAGCGAATCAGGCTCCGCTATCCCCATATCCTGATAGGCTTTCCTGATATCCGTATCCCACTGCCTTATCTGCTCTTCGCTGAAATCAAGATCCATCGGCACGTCCCCTGAAATAGCCCGGATAAGGTTGTCCGGCAGTGTGTAAGCACCGAATGTAACATTCTTTGCCACATAGCTTTTGTCTTCCAGATTCATCAGGACAAAGTTCGTTTGCTGATAGTCCGGGTCTTTGAATTCATTGGAGTTTACAGGAGCTCCCACCCATTCCTTTGCGTAGGTGTATGTAGTCACTTCTTCCTGACTTCCTCCGATTTTGTCCTTCGTTTCGGTTGTTTTGTCTTCGACCCACTGATAATATTGCACGCTTCTCTCCAGTTTCACTGCTACTGCTCCTATGCCGAAAGTCGCATCACTGAGAGAATCGGATGTCTTTGTGAATGCAGTGGCATGGATGAGTTTCCCGTTGAGAGACGGATCCGCTTCGGATATGTCTTCCACATGAACAGTCACCCCCTGTGCTTCTTCGAGCATTCTGGTTGTTTTTACTGAACGTCCTTCGTTCCAGCATAATAATGCTGTACCGGCAATGAACAGTAATAATCCTGTGCCGATACCCTTTACCGAATTGGATACTCTGGTGCCGTATCCTGTCGTTTTAGTTTCCTGATATGCCATAATTCTCTTGTTTTTTATTTGAAAACAAAATAAACCGGAACCGGGGGATTCCATTATAACATTCGGCGCAATATGAAGGAGCAAGTAACAATTCTGGAGCAAGTTACTGTCTTGGGATTATGACATATGACGCGCAAATACTGGTTAAGGTATTGTAAAACAATATTTTAACCGGTATAAATCTTTACAGGTGTGAAAGTTCGGACCTCAGAGGCCATAGGATCAGAACTGCTCAAGTATGCGTATCCTTTCCTCAATCGGAGGATGGGTGGCGAACAGACCTCCGAGACGTCCGATGAATCCTGCCGCCTGTTTTCCCGGATGTTGTATGAACAGTTGTGCGACATCTTCACGTGTTACGGCTTCGATGTTCGGGTCCTCGGAAATTTTCCGGAGGGCGGAAGCAAGGGCCTGCGGATTCTTTGTCATTTCGGCGGATCCTGCATCAGCCAGATATTCCCTTTTACGGGAAATGGCGAAGCGCATCAGGGTGGCCAGTAGATACCCTACTGCTGCGAAGACGGCCGCCAGCAGCAATATTATTATGGTGCCACCCTTGTTGTTGTCTTTACCGGAACTTCTGTAGGATGTATTAATCGCAGACCTGAATGCAATCTGGGCAATCATCGAAAATACTCCTACAAATACGATTGAAACGATCAGCAGACGGACATCGTGGTTGCGTATATGGGTGAGTTCGTGTGCTATGACAGCTTCCAGCTCTTCATCATCAAGTTTCTCGATTATTCCCTGCGACAGTGTGACTGTATATGTTCTTCCGTTGATCCCGCTTGCGAATGCATTGAGTGAATTGTCATACAGGATGTTTATTTTAGGCATTTTTATCCCCTGGCTTATACAAAGGTTCTCAACCAGATTGTAGACGCGTTTGTTCTGTTTCCTCTCCAGAGTTTTTGCTCCTGTGGAAGCCTTTATGATAAGTGTGTTGAGGAAATAGGCGATGACGAACCATAGGGCAATGCCTCCAATGGCGTAGGGCGCAGCCTCAAGAAAAACGGAACCGGATATGCTCCACAGGTTTCCTTCCGTTTCCATATTTCCTGCGACCCCCAGCTTTACCATAACTACACAGAAGAGGTATACCAGGCCAATGACAAGGCATGGGAACATAAAGAGCAGGAGCATAGAGCGGAAGTCGTTCCTGCTCTTCTGTGTCTGTATGCCGACGTATTCCATCAGATAATCTTTTTCATGATTTTCAGAACTTGATTTCAGGGGCCTTGTCCAGTGCCTGGCGCTGTTCCCCGAGGTCGAACATCATTTCCTTCCTGAATCCGAACATCCCGGCGAAAATATTGGACGGGAAGGTTTCCACAGCATTGTTAAGTTCTTTCGTCGCCGAATTGAAATAACGCCGTACAGCAGCAAGTTTGTTTTCCACGTCGGATATCTCTTCCTGCAGCTGCATGAAGTTCTGGTTGGCCTTTAGGTCCGGATATGCTTCAAGAGTCACACGCAGTCCTGACAGAGCAGAAGAAAGAGCATTTTCTGCTACGATCTTATCATTGATAGTACTGGCTTTCATTGCTCCGTTACGGGCGGCAATCACTCTTTCGAGGGTCTCCTGTTCATGTGTGGCGTATCCTTTCACCGTAGCCACAAGCTGTGGAATCAGATCATGCCTCTGCTTCAGCTGGACGTCAATGTCGGCAAAAGCGTTTTCTCTGTTGTTCCTGAGTTTTACCAGCCGGTTGTAAAGTGTCACTGCCCATATTATGAGCAACAGGATAACACCTGCTAAAATCCAAAATGTACTCATATCTGTATAAGTTCTATAAATTGAAAATTACTGCTTCTGGCATCTGACTGATGCACCCCAGGCATGTTTGGAGGTGGCAAGACTCGCTGCAGGTGCTATATAAGATGTGTATAAAGCAAGTGCGGCTGTACTATTCTCCAATACACCATTAGCCCAAAAGTAGGAGCTCTGATATGTCCTAGTAAATACACCATCGCATTCGATTAACCCGATTATCGGGTACCAGCAGTCAGTATCTTCGCAAAATTTCAGGGAAGGATCTCCAGAAGATCCGAAGTTATGGCCATTGTTTGATGCATCAAAAGAAGGATTTTTTATAAGATATTCTGAGGTGTTGAGAGCTTTGCTCCAGATCGTTTCTGATCCGCCGTCAGGAATTCTATACCCTGGAGGACAAGGATCGTAGATGGTCTTTTCTGTTAGCCAACTGGTAGAGTTGAAACCTCCGTCTTCCAAATAGTACCAGTCTCCACCTGGTTCACTGCTGATGAAAGTTGTCGGATTTGCAGTTGCATATTCTAATGTGCCGGTAGATGCATCTGATTTTACAGGGGCCGGCCATTCTCCTGTGGATTTTGCCAAAGTAGTTCCCGTAATGGATGAGGATCCCAGGAATGGATCTTTTCTCCCCCACTGGTAAAGTAAACCGAGGGCCCCTACATCGCCTGGGGTTGCTGAGGTGGCACCGAGGTTGCGGTCCATCATAGTTCCGGCATCGTTCAGGTAAACCTGATCTTCCGGCTTGTCCGTAAACCAGATATGCCAGCTCCAAAGGATATTGCCGGAAGCGTCTTTGGCTGCAATGGATGCGTTGCCTTTTTTGAAATCCGATCCCCCAGTTATGAAAGTGATTTTATTGCCGGAGCTTTCATATTGGGTTGTCGCAATCAGTTCTCCTTTTGTAGGGACAATGTCAGTTCCGAAAGTCTCCCACAGGACTTCTACGGACGAAACAGTACCGACAGACTCGCTTCCGTTACCCTTGACAGCAGGGAACATGTAGAATCCGGGACCGGAGACAATATAGCAGTTGGCAGTACCGTTCATGCTCAAATCCGTCTTTTCACCCTTATACCCGCTTTGTTTTATGGGCACTTTAAGAGTCTTGGCCTTTTCATATTCCAGTTTTATCTGTCCGGTTCTGGCTTTGTCCGACGCATTGGTGCCAACAGTGAATCTGACTTCTTCCGCTGTGACGGTTATGCCGGTAATCCAGTTGTCCTCGGTACTTGCTTTCAGATTGCCTCCCGAAACAGGATTCTCGATACTGTAGGTTATAGTTCCCTGACCGCCGTTATATTCGAATTCCTTCGGTTTTGAGGCTGTAATCTCCGGTCCATTCCCTTTCTGCCGGATGAGCAGGTTTACCGGCTCGGCGCCTTCGTAGGTGAGTTCAATGTTTCCACTACGCTCATCTTTTTCTTCGTTTTCCAGCAGAGTGAACGATATCTTTTTCTTATCGGCTTCGAGATCGACTATCCAATCTTCCTCCGTGTACACCTCCAGAATGACACCTTCTACGGGGTTCTTTACAGTGTAGGATATGGAATAGCTACCTTCTTCTTTCGCATAAGGATCAGTTTCCTTTACGGATATTTCTGGAGGTAGGACTTCCTCTTGAGGCTCAACTTTCTTGCATCCGTCGAGCACGTATGCTGCACAGAGCAGTGCGGTGATGTAGACTAAATACTTTTTCATGACAAGGTTGATTAAATGTTTTCAAAAGCGAAGTAAATACAATCCGGGAAGTTCCTTTATAACGTACGGCGCAATGTAAGGGACCGATTGTCATCCCTGAAGCAAGTTGAAGGTGAACGATTGTAATACATGACGCAGCAACACCGTTCAAAACGCTGTAGATTAGCATCTTGGACGGTGTTGTGATTTACATTTCCCGACCGTTTACGGGGGAGAATTTCATATCTTGCTTACCATTCTGTAATACTTTGTGGAGTATATCAGAAATAGTAGTTCAGTGAAATCCTTGCCCCGATGTTTTCAATGCCGTAGAGCAGTGCGTTGCTTCCGGGACTTACAAATCCGGTATAGTTCACCACACTTCCGGTGAAAGTGCTGAATCCTTCATAGACGGTGTAGGTTTCCGGCTGGAATGTGACAGCTACAGGCGTGAAGTTCATGCTGAGTCCTGCGGATATCCTTTCCGCGAGGAATACCTCGATGCCCATTTCCAACGAGATTCCCAGCGCATGGATGTATCCGGAGTTGTACCTGTTCACGGGTCTTCCGTAAGCGATGCCGAGCTTTGCGGTGAAGTCATTGAGGGACCCATCCTTCATCTCGGATGTCATGGGCATGCTCGAGGGAACGTGGTTCAGTGCCGTCATCCTGTTTCCATAATCGAAAGTGAGGTTTCCACCGGCAACGGAATAGAGCAGGTCTGCACCGAATATGAACCTTACTGCCCTTTCTCCCGTCATGTACTCGAAACCGAGCATGAGGCTTCCGCTGTTCATCAGTGAGTGGATTTCATCGACGACGAGGTTCTGCGAATTGGGGTTGAGGGCAACGGCAAGGTCATCCTGGACGTATTCCTTGTAGTTTACCAGGCTTCCGTTGAAACCAAGGCTTGCCCTGAATGCCCAATGTCTGGAAGTCCTGTATTTCATTCTTATTGCAGCGACAGGGTCCTGCGAAAGCATGAACATCTGGTGCGGGCTGGCAGCGTTGTTGGAAATCCAGTCGCCGACGAAATCACCGGCTTTGGGCTGAGCCAGCATCTGTGAGGACATGGATGCCGGATTGAAAACCACACCGATGGACCAGTCACCCTTTTCGGGTGTGTAGAATTTCTTATCCTGCGCATGCACGGCAACGGCAGAGATCAGGAAAAGCAAAAAGGACGTATATGCTATTCTTTTCATGATAAGGTGTGTTAAAGTTATTAGTTATAGTTGAAACCGTTCATGCATCGGTGTCAAGGCTGGATCAGTCCGCCTTCTGAAATGTAGGCCGACGGAACAAGGTCAAGTGCGAAGTGTTCTGTCTTGCCTCCAGGGACCGGCTTTTCTATTTCGGCGAAGAAATAGGCCTCAGAGGACACGGAATTCCCATCGCTGTCAAAAGTGTAGGAGTCCCCCAGTATCGAGCTGTTCACCTTTACTGTCAGGGTCTTCCCGACAGGGCATCCGATCTGGTATTCGAAGAATCCGTCGCTGTCAGTTTCTACGGTAATGATTGCGAACTCGGTATTTCCGCTGGCATCGGGTATACCGTACATGATGTGGACCGGAGTTCCAGAGTCTACTATTTCCGGGGCTTCCGGCATTCCGGTGTCATCCATGGCGATGTAGCGGACATGTCCGGTCACTGTTACCTTCAGAGGCAGTGACTCCTCGTCTAAGGATGTCTGTTCGAACTTTGTGCAGGAGAAAGACATCAGCAGGACGGCAACGGCCGTCAGGATAGAGATGTAGGTTTTCATGATACTTTGGTTTTAAAATTTGTTAGTGAATCTTGAAATATCTTGATTTTGTAGTTTGCATTGTGTTCTATTCCTTCTGGCAGCGGACGGTACAACCTTTTGAACGATTAATCTTAAGTGAAAGTGTAGATTCCGTATAATCAGTAGTCACGTAAACTCCTAAATCGTAGTCAATAAGCAGTGCATGTACGAAAACCTTTGTTCCGTTCGATGTCCATTCATTGTTTGGAGAACATGTCCATAAAACACATTCTTCCCAAGTATGCGCAGCTGAAGCCTCGTCTACATTCAAGTAATACCCTGTATATGGAAACCAGCATACATCGGCAGCGGTAATGGACTGTCCGGTAGAAGAAGCCCCCCAATTGTACCCGCTGCTGCCGTTACGGAACTTCAGTTGACCTAAAAAGATGAACATTCCCGTTTGGCCGAAGGCCTTGGCCCACAATCCGTCGGCATCTCCGTCTGGGACCCTGTAGCCGGGAGGGCATGGGTCGTAGATGGTCTTCTTCGATTGCCATCTGGTATTGTCTGTGCTCGGGGCGCCCTTCTCGTAGTGATACCAGTCTCTATTTCCATTTATAAAGGTCATCGGGTTTGCAATGGCATATTCAATTGTGCCTTTGCTTGGATCTCTATCACTATCAACCAAATCGAAATATTCTCCGGCATATTTTGCCTTTACATATTCAACTGTGCGGTCATGGACATCTCCAGAGAGATACGGATCTCGTGCGGCATTGCCCAAGAACGGATCCTTCCTGCCCCACTGGTAAAGAAGACCGCGGGTCGTTATATCGCCCGGGGTGGCGGATGTGGCTCCGAGATTACGGTCCATGACGATACCTGCACCGTTGTTGTAAATCTGGTCCACGGGACGGTCCGTCAGCCATAAATGCCAGCTCCAAAGAATCTTTCCGGATTCATCCTTTACCGCAATCAGGGCATTGCCTTCTTTCATCGGACTCTTCACTTTGAAGAAGACTTTTTCAGCACCGTATGCAGCGCTTTCTATAAGGTCCCCTTTATTAGGCTGCTCTTTTGTTCCGAAAGTTTCCCAAAGGACTTCTGCGGACGCCCCTTTCCCTATTGACGCCGAGCTGTTGCCCTTTACCGCAGAGATCATGTACTCTCCTCCGTCCGTTATGATATAGCAGTTGGCAGTACCCGTCAGGTCTATTGCAGTAGCGGTGCATTTGTCTTGCGATACCAGCAGTTCCAGCTTCTCGGCCCCCTCATATTCAAAGATTATGCGCCCGTTCCGTTTGAATCCGTACTGGTTTGCATCAACGGAGAATGATACAGTCTCCGTTCCGACCTGGATGCCGTAGATCCAGTCATCGTTTGTGCTTGCCTTCAGTTCGGTACCTGCCCTCGGATACTCGATGCTGTATGTTATGGAGCCTTTCCCTCCTGTATAATTGAAGACATCGGGCTGTGAAGCTTTGATTTCGGGAGGCGGAATGTACTTGCTTTGCCTTATGATTATACTCAGAGGCTCGGCCCCCTCGTATGTAAGTTCCATTTTCCCGCTCCTTTCTTCTTCTATAGGATTCGCACCGACTACGAAAGAAACGGTCTCTTCCCCGACTGTGATGTCCGAAATCCAGTCAACATTGCTGCTTGCCTTCAGTTCGATCCCTTCCGTAGGGTTTTCGACCCTGTAGGGAATGTTTCCGTTTCCTCCCGGGTAGTCGAAGTAGCCTGGCTGCGGGGCTATGATGACGGGATCTTCTGTGTACCTGTCCTGTTTTATAGTCACGCTTGCAGACTTCGCACCTTCATAGGTGAATTCTATCTTCCCGCTTCTTTCCTTATCCGAGCCGTTGGCTGTCAGGCTGAAAGATACGGACTTTTCATTCACAACGGTAAGATCATATATCCATTTGTCCTTGCTGGATACTTCCAGACTTACACCTTCCTTCGGATTCTTGATGCTGTAGGATATGGTGTATGTATCACCTATGAAGGGATATGTTTTCGGGTTCTTGACGGATATTTCAGGGGGAGGGGATTCCTCTTCCTCCTGTACCGGCTCTACCCTTTTGCATCCGTACAGCGTAGTCGCCATACCGAGCAGTGCAATTATGTAGAACAAATACTTTTTCATGATAATCCTGTTTGATTTGAAATATTGATTTCCCGGTAGCAATCCCTTAGGGAAGCTGTGCACCATATTCCGGTTCTGCTCCGAACAGCTGTAGGGCCTTGTCGAAGTTGTAACGGTTTCCGAACATGGATACACGGGTGGTGGCAGAGCCCTGCAGGTTCATTCCCATAGCAGATCTGAAAAGGTTTGCGGCGGAATTGGGATCAAAACTTTCAGTAGTCATCACCTTCAGGGATGCGAACCCCTTAAGATAGGCCTGGTCGATCACATCCTTGAATTTGCTCGTATCGGGAAGTTCCCTGTTGTCTTCGTATTTTGTCAGTGTTTCCACTTCGTCAAAACGTTTTCCCGGTACGTAGAGCCATGCCCCTCCGCTTGTCCCTGCCATCACGAGGTCTCCCTTGTTCATGAAGAACAGGTTGTCGTATGCGGAGCAGATCTTACGTTTGTCTTCCGGAAGGTTCGAGTCGTCCCAGCCTGCGTCCAAAGCACCGAAGTTGTTGCATCCGAAAATATTGTGGTGTACATTGTGGTCGGCTCCGTTGCGGAATCGGTATCCGTATCCCATGCTTTCCATTTCCTTGGTCGTAGGCCATGAGAACAGGA
>CAZXFF010000031.1:22035-23096 GCA_964640305.1 uncultured Muribaculaceae bacterium
GGATAAGGTCACCGTCGGCGGCTTTGTCGATGGCTTTCTGGATGTCCTTCATAGGAGCTTCCTTGGTCCCTTCGCCCCTTGCGCTGCCTTTTTCCAGGTTTACATAATAGATGTTGCCGTTAAAATCGGCAGTGGATTCCTTGGCAGTGGATTCCTTAGATGTGGCTTCCTGTTTTTCGGCAACCTGTTTTTCAGATGTCTCTTTTTCATTGGAGACTTTCATTATCTTGCTTAGTGCGTTGCCTAATTGTGCATTTGCCACAAAACCTGAGACAAGCAATATCGCTGCCGTCAGTAAGCTTCTTCTGATAAAATCTGTAGTTTTCATTCTATAATTTTATTTAATGGTTGTTACTCTCAAAGTCATTGTTCTTTCTGGCAGCGGACCGGATTGCCGGTAACAGTCATATGCTGGAACGTAAGCACCAGGATCTTGTCGGTGATAAGCAAGGTGCTCCCTGATGCACTCGGACTGCAGGCCCAATAAGTAGTTGGATTGTTCAAGGCGATATTTCCGGATTGATCCCTCCTGCCGACCATTGGATACCAGCAGTTTTCGGCATCACTGAATGCATTTGAACCTTTGGATGAACTGAAGTTGGATCCAATGTTTGTAATGTCATACATATTGTTTGTAATCCTGCTTGTCAAATCCCAATTCAATGCCTTGGACCATACTCCGTCACTTCCTCCGTCAGGAACCCTGTAACCGGGAGGACACGGGTCGTATATGGTTTTATTCCGTGTCCAGCGGCTATTGTCTTTGCCTTCGTTTCCTTCAAAATAATACCAGTCAGAATTATTGGAGGTAATGAATGTAGTAGGGTTTGCAATGGCATAGTCTATTGTACCCGTAGAGGCATCGGATTTGGCAAGATTGAAGTCGATGGTGGCTTTCGCTGCACTCCTTCCGGTGATCTTGCTGGATGATAAAAACGGGTCTTTTCTTCCCCACTGGTAAAGTAGGCCGAGAGCACCTGCTTCACCGGGAGTTGCAGAGGTGGCTCCGAGGTTGCGGTCCATCATAGTTCCGGCATCGTTCAGGTAAACCTGATCTTCCG
>CAZXFF010000032.1:0-22618 GCA_964640305.1 uncultured Muribaculaceae bacterium
TTTGCGTTTTGCGGAAGTTTCTACGACGGGAGCATCTTCTTCCTTGTAGGATTCAGCTGTCTCCTGCGGCATACGTACTTCTACGTTTTCGTCTTCCAGAATTTCTTTTTCCTTTGTCATAATAGTTAAACTTCTTACTTGTAAGGGGTTAGACATTATTTATAAACTTCCCTCGCGGAAAGGACTGCAAAAATAAATACTATTTTACTGATTTCCAAATATCTTTGCAGCCGTAACCATAATACAGAACAACAGAAATGAACAGAAAACTTGCATTATCCGTATCTGCCATCGTGGCGATATTGTCATTGGCATCATGCCAGAAAGGATTGAATACCGTCTATTACAGGGCAGGCCTTACAAAAGTGGATGTAAGCGGTGAACAATTCTCGCTCGTGAGCGACGATTCCATCAGAATAATCCCGACGAACCGCCAGGCAGAAATCGACAGACTGCCGGCCAATACAAGACTAATAGGGGAATTTACAATCCCTTCCGGAGAAATCACCGATCCCATGGAAGTGGAATTCGTAAACCTGTTCCAGATGCTCAGCGACACCATCAAGGTATCCGGAGATGTTGACACCCTCGGAATTGACAAACTTGCAATGCTCTCGATGTGGCAGAGCGGCGGGATCCACGGTGCCGCCCGTTTCCTCAACATCAGTTTCGTAATATTCCATGGCCAAAGCAACATAAGCCACTCCATATGTCTCGCCGACGACACATCGCTGAAGGAAAACCCTGATGCTGAAGGCTACTATCACCTTACTCTGAGACACAAGGCAAACAAAGATCCCGAACTGTATTTTGCAGACGCCACATATTCCTTCCTGCTGGACGGGAAATACACCGCTGAAGGGATAAAGGGACTCAAGATTTCATTCCAGGATTTCACTTCTGAAGAAAAAATACCGCTGAACACGAAAACAATCGAAAGCCCAGCGGTAATAAAATTCTGATCAGAAAAATAACTGCTTCTCAAATCTATAGACTATCGCCAAAATCAGCCTTGAATTTGGCGATTAGTTTTTCAGGCCAGTCCCCGACCGGTTTCATAGGGGTCCTGAAGCATCTGACCATTCCAGGAATATCGCTATATACCATCGGTCCTATGATCCTGCGGTTGTCATACAGCCACTGCAGACGGTCAAGGACATACATTGTCTGGGAAAGTGTGAACACCTTCCTGGGGAATGCGATCCTGACGAGTTCCATATCCGCAATGACATCCGGATCTTCGGCGGACACCTCCGATGCGGACCCGCCGTCCATACTGCGGACACCGGAACACAGATACAGGGCCGCAGCCAGAGAACTTGCCGGATAATCCCTTACGGGAATATGGTCACAGAATATCTTGGCATCCACATGGGCTCCCAATACCCCCGGAGGCGTTACCATGGGAATACCCCGTCTGACTGCTTCTTCCACAAAATACTTTATGAACGAAGGACTCTGTGATATGTAATCCTCATCGGTAGCCTCATAAAGTCCCTGCGCCATAGCCTCTATTTCCTTCATGGACATGCCTCCGTATGTAACATAGCCTTCGAACACGGCAACAACCTGGTCGAATTTGAGTTTGAGAGCATAGTCATCCGTACAGATAACCGCACCTCTGGCGCATGTAAGTTTCCTCGCAGAAAAATAGACAATGTCAGCCATACTGCACATGAGCCTTATTACTTCAGCCAGGGAGGAATTCCTGAATTCAGGCTCCCGTTCCGTTACCAGATATGCATTTTCCCCGAGCAGGGTAGCATCCAGCAGAATCTTTATTCCGTACTCATCCGCCACTTTCCGCACTTCTCTGTAGTTGGCAATGGAAAAAGGCTGCCCTCCGATAAGGTTTGTAGATGCCTCCATCCTGATAAAGGGAATCTTCTCCGCCCCGTAGGTACGGATACAATCCAGAAGTTTAGGAATGGATACATTACCTTTGAAAATATCTGAAGAACCGGATACGAATGAAGAGTCATCCAGCAGTTCCACCACTTTCCCTCCATTCAGTTTGATGTGGTTGACAGTGCTTCCGAAATGGTAATTCATAGGGACCACGTCACCCTGTTTCAGCAAGGCTCTCATTATGACATTCTCCGCCGCCCTGCCCTGATGGGCCGGCACTACGTATTTCTTGCCCAGCACATCTTCTACCGCCTTTTCCAGACGGACGAAAGATGCCGATCCGGCATAGGCGTCATCGGCACGCATCATGACCGCAAGCTGCAGGTCACTCATTGCATTGGTTCCGCTGTCGGTAAGCATATCGAGATAGACTGCATCCGAATCCAGCCTGTATGTATTGTAGCCTGCCTTCTCAATGGCCTTCAGCCTCTCGTCAACAGGCAGCAGATTGACTTTCTGGACAATCCTGGCACGATGGAACTCCAACGGTATATCGATACCGGTATAAAATTTCACTTTACTTGACATTTCTGTCTATTCCTTTTATTGTTGTTAATGGCCTCCGTACAGGTATTCCACCTGTTCGGGGGTTAATTCATCTATTTCTGCATTCCATGAATCCAGTTTCATTCTTGCAACCTCGTTGTCAATGGATTCCGGGACGTCTATAACCATACCTTCAATCCTGTTGCGGTTCTCCGCAATATAACGGGCACTCAAAGCCTGTATGGCAAAACTCATATCCATTATTTCAGCAGGATGCCCGTCGCCTGATGCCAGATTCACCAGCCTGCCTTCTGCCAGTATAAATACCTTGCGGCCGTTGGGAAGGCGGTATCCCATGATATTCTCCCTGGCCTTCCAGGATTCCACGGCCATCCCCTTTATTCCGTGAACATCCACTTCACAGTCAAAATGCCCGGCATTGCAGCAGATGGCACCGTCCTTCATCTTCAGGAAATGCTCCGGAACGATTACATCCTTGCAACCGGTAACTGTCACGAATACATCCCCTATTGCGGCAGCCTTGCCCATCGGCATTACCTCAAAGCCGTCCATTACCGCCTCGATGGCCTTTACAGGATCCACTTCGGTCACGATTACCGACGCACCGAGTCCCTTGGCCCTCATTGCCACACCCTTACCGCACCAGCCGTAGCCGGCGACCACTACCTTCTTGCCTGCAACGATAAGATTGGTAGTCCTGTTAATTCCGTTCCACACTGACTGGCCGGTACCATACCGGTTGTCGAACAGGTACTTGCACTTGGCATTGTTCACAAGCACCATCGGGAATTTCAATGTGCCTTCCCTGTCCATGGCCTGGAGCCGCATCACCCCGGTTGTCGTCTCCTCACAACCGCCTATTACCCCGGAAATCAGTTCCGGATGATCATGATGTATAGAATGTACCAGATCACCGCCATCGTCGATGATGATATTGGGAGCCGATGACACGACCCTGGAAATACATTCTGCATATTCCTGTTCCGTACAGCCGTACCATGCAAATACTTCCAGACCTTCGCGGACAAGGGCTGCAGCCACATCATCCTGTGTAGAAAGAGGATTCGAACCTGTAACGTACATTTCCGCCCCGCCTGCCGCAAGTACCTCACAGAGGTAAGCTGTTTTGGCTTCAAGGTGGATTGAAAGTGCTATTCTGATACCTTTGAAAGGTTTATCTTCAGCGAACCGTTTTTCAAGAGACCTCAACAAAGGCATATTTGCCTTGACCCAATCTATTTTCCTGCGGCCTTCCTGCCAGGATTCGGGTTTTCTGATCATGCTCATACTATAACATTCTTCTGTGTCTGAATATCAAAACTACTATGATAATGGCAATCATCATGACAAAAAGCAGGATTCCGATATCCCAATACCCGCCAAGCATCGGCAGCTCGATGTTCATGCCGTATATAGAAGCAATCAGCGTAGGCGGCATAAGCAGCAGGGATACGAAAGTGAACACTTTCATAATCCTGTTCTGTTCCAGATTGATAAGACCGACTACCGTATTCTGAAGATAGTCCAGCCTTTCAAAACTGAAGTTGGTATGGTTCAGAAGCGAAACGATGTCCCGGTTGATGATACTCAGCTTTGCAAAAGTATCTCTCGGGAATTTGTCGCTCTTCATGATTGCGGAAATCATCCTCTGCTTATCGACGATATTCTCCCTTACCAGCATTGTGTTTTCCTGAAGCTGGTTTATATCCAGCAGGAATTCCTCATTGACATCCTTTCCGGTGCTGACCTTCTTGCTGTAGGAGTCTATCTCCTTTGCCATCAGCTCGATCATATCCGCATCGAGGTCGATACGGTTTTCCACAATCCCGATAAGGACATGGTATCCGGTCGGGTAAAGACGGCTGTTCAGCTGTATCTTCCTCTGTATATCCGAAAAGCTCCTCAACTGTGCATTCCTTATGGAAACAATGATGCCCTCGCAGAGGATAAAGGATACCGACTCCATCGAATATTCGTCAGGACCCGGGATAAGGAAGTTGGTATTCACGGACACTGTGGTATCTGTCTCGGAATACCTGGAAGATGACTCGATCTCTTCTGCCTGTGCCCTTGATGACAGCGATGTATCCAGAAACATTTCGACAGACCTCTTTTCCTCCCCGTCCGGAGAGAAGAGATCTATCCAGATCACATCGTCAATACCTAATTCGTCGAGAAAACCAAGAGAGGTGGATATGACTATTTTTCCCTTTTCCTTATAAAATATCTGAATCATTATTCGTAGCTTAATGGGTTAATACTGCTTTCCTGCCTGAAAGAAATTAACGCCATCGGACTCGAAAAGTATAAGGGGAAAATTTTGTCATAAATCCTACATTTGTTGTAAACTGCTAAAATTCGGTTGCAAATATAGCAAAATTTTACCGTTATCTACAAATGCTCTACCAATATCTTCACACCGATGCAGACCAGTATCACGCCTCCTGCAATTTCCGCTTTCGAGGGAGCATTCAGCCTGCCGAGTCTGCCTCCTCCGTAAAGGCCTGCCAATGCTGCGGCCGCCGTAGATGCAAATACCATCCCGAATTCAGAGATGATTTTCACTCCGGAAATATCCACTACTGCAAGGGATAGCCCTACCGCCACGGCATCGATGCTGGTTGCTATCGAAAGCAGGACCAGATGGCTTGTCTTGAGAAGGGAGTATTTCTGCTCATGACACTCATGTTTTCTTGCCGAGGATATGCCCTCGGCTATCATCTTCCCTCCTATATATACCAGTAAAGCGAAGGCTATCCAATGGTCAAGGGCAGCTATATACTCCATTACACTCCGCCCCAGCACCCAACCCAAAGCAGCAAAACCGGCCTGGAAAACCGCAAAACACATTACTATCCTGATCATACGGGAGACAGACGGCCGGGTCTCCATGCACATGCCACCGGCCAGCGATACCGCAAAAGTATCGAAGCAAAGCCCTACTGCCAAAAGGAAAAGTTCAATATATGTCATGTTTTCTTTAAATGTTTACCGCCCGAAAGGCTGTCTGTTCCTGATTGACATGCCAAGTGTAAGCGAATCCGTATATTCCAGATCATCACCGAAGCCTACACCTCTGGCAATACCGGACACCTTCACCCCTACAGGAGCCAATACCCGGTTAAGGTAGTATGAGGTCGTCTCTCCTTCCATACCACCGCTGATCGCTATTATCACTTCCTTGACCCCAGGAGAAGAAGCACGCTTCACAAGGGAGTCTATATGCAAATCGGAAGGTCCTATGCCGTCAATCGGGGAAATCACACCACCCAATACATGGTATACACCGTTGTAGTCTCCTGTTTCCTCAATGCTCATCACATCCCTTATACTCTCCACGACGCAGATCACGGACCTGTCCCTGCCTGGGTCGGAGCAGATTTCACACAAATCCCCTTCAGAGACCATATTGCATTCCCTGCAATACCGGATTTCACTGCGGAGCCTTCGGATGGACTCCCCGAGCATTATCCCCTCCTCCTGAGGACGCCTCAATATAAACAGTGCCAGCCTCAATGCTGTCCTCTCGCCTATTCCTGGCAGACTGCTCAGCCGCTCTACCGCATCATCCAATAATTTTATCATAATGTCATACTGTAAAATTCTTCCAGCCCGTCCCCGGCGCTCCGTGCGACCCTGCCGGGAACGACTCCGCATTCTTCTGCCGCACAGCATATTTCCTCAAAAAAGTACATTCCTACAGAACCGACAATGCCCATCTGCAAATCGCTCCTGCAGTATTTGAGTACATTTCTTCTTATAAAACTGCAGAAACCTTCATGCAGCAGTCCACGCACATACGGCTCCCTTCTGTTGCGTCCGATAAACTCCATAAATCCGGCAAGGTACCTTGAAGGCATTCCACCCCGATAGACGGATTCCACAACCGACGGGTAGTCAAGCCTGAATTCATCCCTGAGGGCTGTCGCCAGTCCTGCAGGCATTTCCCTCTTCAGATAATCGGAAAGAAGGCATTTCCCGAAGTATGCACCGCTTCCCTCATCACCCAGGATAAAACCTCCTGCCGGGATATTGTCAATTATAGCCGAACCGTCATACAATCCGCTGTTTGAGCCGGTTCCCAGAATTGTCACCAGTCCTTCCTCCCTGCCGAAAAGAGCGATAGCCGCCCCGAGCAGGTCGGACCCGGATTGCACGGAAGTACCCTCAGGAAAAAGGGGAGCAATAGCGGAAACCACCTTGGAGGCAGATTCAGGGGAGGTAATTCCAGCACCGTAGAAATATATCTCCGCAGGCGTATCCGTATACCCTTCCAATGCCGAAGAGACCGCTCTGCGGATGGAATCCCCATCCATATATACCGGATTGATTCCAGGGGATAACAGACGCACCGTACCGCATCCCGGCTGAAGAATCCTCCAGTCCACATTCGTAGAACCGCTGTCGGCTATAATCCTGCGCATGGCTGTCAGTTAAAGTCCGCTTATATCCATATTTCCGAATGCCAGTGTAGGAATCTGCCATTGGAGAAAAGGTATCGGATCATTCCCAACAAACAGATTGCTGTCCCACATGGATATGAAGTTTCCTGTCATATTCATTTCCTTTACCGGATACAGGACACGGCCGTTCTCGAAATAGAAACCTTCTATGCCGTATGAAAAGTCTCCTGTTACAGGATTGCTGTTACCTCCGTTGAATCCGGTCACCAGAATGCCGCTCCCGGCCGCAGCCATTATACCCTCCAGTCCCATTCCGGAATCCTTGGGGAAGAATACCGAGAATGTATCCCCTGTAGTCCGGTCCATGCCAAGCTTGTTTGCATGATATGTATCAAGCAGGTATGTACATACAGTCCCGTCTTTTACAATATCCCTGTAACTGGACGCAACACCTTCGCTGTCATAATAATATGAACCTGGTGCGCCTATCCTGTGAGGATTGTCCGCAATGCATAATGATTCGGGGAACACACGTTTCCCGAGAGAATCCAGAAGGAAAGAATTCTTCTGCTGAATGGATGCTCCCTTAAGTGCTGCGACAATGGATGATACTGCCCTGGAAGACACACTGTTGTCCAGAACCACATTGTACTTGCCGGACTTGATCTTTCTTGCACCGAGCATCGCAATTGTCCTGTCATATGCTTTTTTACCGCAATCCAAAGCCAGAGCGTCCATAAACGAAGCACCTTCATACCACCCGTTCTGGGGACGTTCATCACCCGCTCCCTTTACGGTGCATTCACAGGATACAGTAAAGGCTGTACGCGTATCGTTTACCTCAAGTCCTTGTGAATCGACAATATATTCCGTCCTAAGACAGTCATCGTAATCGGTTGCCACGGAAATGATACGCTGATCTTCCCTACCTGCTTCCGAATCGACTTTTCTGAGTACTTCGGTCTTCCTTTCGAAAGGGATTGCCTCGAAAGAAGGATCCATAAGCATGAGATCCGGCATCCCCCCCTTGTAATACAAAGCAGGATCAGGGAGCGCACGGCATTCGTCAGGGGAAAGCAGACGGCAAGACTCTACACATCTTTTCAGGAATGCGGTCAGTTCATCCCTTTCCGTCCTGTTTGTAGAGAACACACCGAAACGCCCGTCCACAAAGATGGACAGTCCTATCGAGCCGGACTTGCTCTCCTGCAGTTTCTCAATTTCCCCGTTCAGATATGAAACGGAAGTCTGGAGACTTTCGGCACAGCAGACCCTGCACCGGTCAGCCCCGCTATTCAGGGCTGTTTCAAGAGCAAATTGTGCAATATCCTTATTCATTTACACCTCCTACATTCAGCTTTGCAACCAGAACCGACGGCATTCCGCACGATACAGGACAATACTGTCCTTTTCCGCAAGTCCACGTACTGTTATCCACATAAAGATTGTCGGCAACGGCAGTTATATCAGCCAAAGCCTGCGGGCCGTTGCCTATGATATTAACATCCTTGATAGGACGGGTCAGCCTGCCGTCTTCGATCATATAACCGGACTTGACATAAAAAGTAAAGTCACCGGCACCGATCTGGACCTGACCATTGGAAAAATTATCCACATACACACCCTTCCTGACCGATGCTATAAGATCACTTTCAGATGCCTTGCCGTTTTCCATATACGTAGCTCTCATTCTGGGGATAGGCATGAAGCGGAATGACTCCCTCCGCCCGTTTCCTGTAGGCCTTACCCCATAGTGCCTTGCACTTATGCGGTCATGCAGATATGAATTCAGGACTCCGTCCTTAACCATATAGGTCTTCTGCCCCGGTACCCCTTCATCATCGAAATTCACGGCCCCCCTGTTAGCCGTAAGCGTACCGTCATCCACAATACTGATTTCAGGAATACAGATACGCTGTCCCATACGGTCCGAAAAAATGGACACATTCTTCCTGTTGAAATCCGCTTCGAAAGCATGGCCGATTGCCTCATGAAGCAGGATCCCCGAACTGCCGGACCCCATAACCACAGGCATTTCCCCACAAGGCGGACGGCCTGCTTCGAAAAGCCTCAGGCATCCGTCAGTAACATTTGCAGCCAGCTCTTCTACCATTTCTTCGGTAAGGAATTCGAATCCCATACGGAAACTTCTGGACGAATAGAAATTTTCCATCCTGCTCCCGTCCTTCATGACAACCACCGCTGCCATGGCCGCCATAGGCCTGAAATCCGTATATGATTCTCCCATGGAATTGAAAAACATTATCCTGCTCTCAGAATCGGAAATCCTGCCGGTAATATTTACTATCTTGTCCGAGCGCCGCATAATCCTGTCCCGCAGGCTGAACAGATAATTCTTCTTTTCACCTACAGAATGAGCGCTCCACGGAGAAAGCACCGGATAGCGGTCCGTCCCGGACATGAAGGAATGCCCGGAAACGCAATGTACCGCAGGCGATCCGCATGAAGCTATACCGGCTGCGGAACGTGCCGCCCTCATCAGTGATTCAGGATCAGGGATTTCAGAGAATGCATAACCGGTCCTGTCACCGGAAACGACACGGATTCCTATACCGAAATCTATGCTTGAATTCGCGGCATTCACATCTCCGTCCCGCATGGAAAGTTCGTTGGAAACAGTATGTTCGCAAAATATGTCGGCATAGTCACCGCCTTTGGAAAGTGCCGTTTCCAGTATCTTTCCCGCAAGATCCGGGTCTAGACCGAAAACCCGGAAATATTCATTGATCGTATATGTCATGTCTCCTGTCAATGAAAAAGGGGGATGTTCACCCCCTGATAACTCAAATTTGTAATTGTAGCAGAGTCTTGATTGATTAGATTTCGGTAGCTTTGACCTTGATCAGCTTGCCCTTGTCCGAAAACGCCAGTTCGGAATTGGTCTTCTTCTTCTCTGTAACCAGCTTCTGGAAAGTGGCATTCAGACCGTCCAAGATGTTGTCCCTAAGCTCCCTGGATTCGAGTTCGCTCATAATTAATCAATTGGTTGAATAAGGTTTTATTATGTATTTTCGTCGTTATGTTTTTACCTCCCTCCCCGATGATTACAGGCGAATTTGAGTTGTCTATAATCATCCAGTAATCGCAGACCGGCAGGTATAGGTTAAAAAGGTTACTTATACCCATATCATATCTCCTGCGGATACTTTCCTCACTCACATTGTGACCTCCGGACAAAACTCTCAGCTTCACCCTTTCCACTGCCAGCGAAGGCATATTCAGCCAGAAATAAAGCAGCGTAACCACATATCCCTGACTTTGTGCCCTGCGGATCAGATTCACATATGTCCTGGTCGCCAAAGTCGTCTCTATCGCGAAATCCTGCCCGTTCTCAAGCAGTTCGTCTACCCTTGCAAGCATAATCCTGCCTGCCTGGATCGCTGCCTTTTCCGGATTGAAAGGCGACAGTCCCCTTGCAATTTCATCGGCATTGACGAAATTGCAGCAATTCAGCATATTCGGCAAAATCGTATATGAAGCGGTAGTCTTGCCCGCCCCATTACAACCGGAAATGATGAAGAGCTTTGGCATATTTCAAATCACAATCATTTACAAAAATATGATTTTTTCCCGAAAAACGGGCAAAACCGAGGCAAAAGTTTTCAACAATTGCGTGAAGCGGCAACGGCAAAGAGAGCGAAATCACCTTTCACAGGATCATCCGGGAATACCTTCCGCAAGAAACCGGTAATCTCCATAGCTGTCTTGAAATCAGTGGATTTACGTGCCGTTATCCCCAACTCGACGGCAGAACGGTGAACGTGCACGTCAAGAGGGATGATGAGGTCTCTTTTGTCAATGGATTTCCAGAGCCCCAAGTCCACTTTCCCGTCATCCCGGACCATCCAGCGCCTGAGCATATGGATTTTCTTGTTGGCGGCCCCTGGATCGCTTTTCTGCCCGTAGACCACAGTGCGCATCCCGTCAGGAGAAAGCACTTCCAAAGACTGTTCCTGCCCATAGAACCGCTTGAGATTCCGGCAGATTTCCGCAAAATCCCTCCACTTCACAGTCCTGTGCAGTGAAACATCCTCATCCCTGTATTCACCGTTCATCACATATTCAAAAGGCCGCCAGCACATCTCATCCATTGCGCGTCCGCAATCCCTTACTATCATATCCCTCCTTCCCCATGCCAGGTGAGCCGCTATCACTGCCGCTACTTCCACATCCTGCAATGACGCACCTCCCGCTGCATACATTTCAGCGAACTTCCCCGGAAATATCAGGGGATCGCCTGTAAAATACTGCCGGTCATTGTATTTTTCAGCATTCCGCCTTAGCAGTTCAAATACATCCTGTTCCATCATACCATTCATGTTACGGTACAAATTTATCACTTTTCGGATACTGCAGAAAGAAATAATTACTATTTTTAAGGTTGATAAAACAACAGAACAATGAAAATCATTCGCATAATCATTGCCTGCATGGCAATCTCGGCCATTTTCCGCACAGACGTGGAAGCATGCACCGGAATAACACTGAAAGCCCTTGACGGCAGCACTATAGTAGCCCGCACCACAGAATGGGGAGGCAGCATACTGAACAGCCAATACGTAATCGTCCCGAGGGGGCACAGGATAATAGCTATGACAGCAGCAGGCAGCAATGCCATGTCATTCACTGCCCGCTACGGATTTGCAGGAATCACCGTGGAGCAGGAAGAATTCATCGTAGACGGCATGAACGAAGCCGGACTTGCTGCAGGACTGTTTTTCTTTCCAGGATATGGGAAATACGAAGACTATTGCGAAGAACATGCTTCTACATCCCTGCCGGACATGCAGTTCGTAAGCTGGGTACTGGCCTCTTTCGCCAGTGTGGAAGAGACAGTCAGGGCCTTGGAATCCATACACATCGTAGCCCTGTCCCCCGAAGCCCAGACAGTACACTGGAGAGTTGCGGACAAAACCGGAAGGGAAATCGTAATCGAAATTGTCGGCGGGAAAACCAACATATACGAAAACAGGCTCGGGGTACTGACCAACTCCCCAGGATTCGACTGGCACATCCTGAATCTGAACAATTATGTCAACCTGAAGGCAGGTACAGCTGCTGCCATGGAAATCACCGATGGTGTTACAGTAAGCTCGTTCGGGGCAGGATCATCCATGCTCGGGATCCCGGGAGACGTGACTCCCCCGTCCAGATTTGTAAGGGCAGCTTTCTACAAAGCCACAGCTCCCCGGTATGCAACAGGCAGCGAAACCGTGCTGCAGTGCTTCCAGATCCTCAACAACTTTGACATACCGATAGGAGTCGAGCATTCCGGTGACCGCATCCCGGAAGGTCTGATGAGTGCCACCCAATGGACAACGGCATCTGACATGAGCGCCGGAAAGTTCTACTACCGGACATGGGTGAATTCGGCCATACGGTGCATAGACCTTTCTTCCATACGCTTTGACAAAGTCAGATACCAGGCCCATCCTCTGGACAAAGTCACATCACAACCTGTAGAGTACATCAGTCCGTCACGATAGGGACATCGGGAAAATGCAGGAACAGAAAATCATAGGGGATCTCCAATGGGACGGTCTCGGCCGGCCACGGATATACTATGCAATGTTCTCGATTTTCTGCGGACTTTTCCTCTCCGTACTTGACGGTACCATCTGCAACGTAGCACTTCCGAGCATAGCAGAGGAACTGCAGATCTCTTCTGCCGATTCCATCTGGATAATCAACTCTTTCCAGCTGGCAGTGATAATGACGCTCCTGCCGTTCTCTGCTCTTGGAGAGCTGTTCGGATACAAGAACATATACCAGTCGGGAGTTCTGGTATTCACTGCGGGGTCGCTGTTCTGCGCACTTTCCGGCTCACTTGCGACACTCGTTGTATCCAGAATATTCCAGGGCATAGGAGCATCCATGATGATGAGTGTAAACCCGTCCCTCGTCAAGATTACCTACCCTAAAAGACACCTGAACAAAGGTGTTGCCATCAATGCCACCACAGTAGGCCTGGCATCAGTGGCCGGCCCTTCCCTAGCAGCCGCAATCCTTTCCTTCACGGAATGGCCGTGGCTGTTCGCCATAAACATCCCGTTCGGGATTGCAACCGCAATACTTGCCCATTTCTTCCTCCCCGACAACCCGACCAAGGTAACCGGGCGGAAATTCAGTATCAGGGAAGCCGTACTCAATGCCCTGACATTCGGACTGCTGATAGGATCCATGGAAGCATACTCGCACGGGGCCTCGGGAATGACAGCCATCGCCGGGATCTGCCTTTTTGCAGCCGTTGCCTATATGTATGTGCGGAACCAGATGAAAAAGGAATTTCCCATGCTGCCGTTCGACCTGCTGAGAATTCCCGTATTTTCACTGTCGGTAGTAACCAGTATCATATCGTTTACAGCCCAGATGACAGCCATGGTGGCCATGCCGTTCATGATTGTGCACACCTTCGGAATGAACGCAGTGGAGACAGGACTGCTGATGACAAGCTGGCCTGTGGTAATCATAGCTGTCGCCCCGATTGCCGGATACCTTATCAACAGAATACATCCGGGATATCTGGGTGCAGCCGGTCTCATGGTGATGAGCTGCGGATGCTTTCTCCTGTCATTCATTCCTGCAGATGCTTCCCATGCAGATATTGCAATCCGCCTCATGCTGTGCGGACTCGGTTTCGGATTTTTCCAGTCTCCCAACAACCACATGCTGCTCAGTTCTGCCCCTTCCCACCGTGCCGGAAGCGCAGGCGGGATGCAGGCGACTGCACGCCTTACCGGACAGACCCTCGGAGCCGCTTCCGTAGCTCTGCTGTTCCATTTTCTTGGAGACAGCGCCCCTCATGCCGCAATGCTGTCCGCCGGGATCCTGACTCTTCTGGGCGCAGTATCATCCATAAGCCGAACACTATTAAAACCTACACATATATGAAACGAAAACTTATTCTGATCTTTATCTCCGTATTCATTCTGGAGACCACGGCATTTGCCATTGACAGAAGCATCTTCTCCCCGGACGGGAGCATTGAACTCAAAGTCAGTGACGCCAACGGCCTGACATACAGTATCTCCCTGAACGGCAGGACACTGGTCGCCGAATCCCCGATAGCCCTGCAGCTCAGACAGGACGACGGATGGCAATCCCTGAAAATCAAAAAAGCGAAAGCCACACAAGGCAAATCCGAAGAAATCGTCGCCCCACTGTACAGGCAAAGCACATACAACACCGGAGACTACAGTGAACTGACACTTACCCTGAATGCTGAGTACGGGGTGGTTTTCCGGGTTTATGACGAAGGGGTAGCATACCGTTTTATCCTGAACAGCAAGGATGAAGAGGTCATCATCTATGACGAACTGGCCAGATTCAACTTTGCAGAAGACTACGTAATATACCTGTCGCACAGCGCTAACCCAAGGAACCAGACTACAATGTCCTTCCAGAACATATATACTGTCAAGCCCGTCAGCGAATCCGATTCATCTGTAATAGCATTCATGCCGGCAGCAGCCGACTGCAGGGACGGTGTCAAGATCGTAATCACCGAATCGGACCTGGAAGCCTACCCCGGGATGTTCCTCAGGGCAGACAGGCAAGGCCTCGCCCTTGAAGGGGAATTCGCACATTATCCCAAATCCTTCAGGAGAAGCAAGACCAGGCAGCAGGCACATGTAGCAGCCACTGAAGACTACATTGCAAAAGTGGCCGGAAAGAGAGCACTACCGTGGAGAGTCCTCGCAATCTCCGAAAAAGATACGGAACTGCCTGTCAACAATCTAGTCTATACCCTGGCTTCCCCAAACAGGATCGGTGACTGCTCATGGATAAAATCCGGGAAGGTAGCATGGGAATGGTGGAATGACTGGGGAATATACGGAGTCGATTTCGAGGTAGGCATAAACACCGAAACGTATATGCACTACATTGACTTCGCTGCTGAGAACGGACTGGAATTCGTCGTTCTTGACGAAGGATGGTACGTACCGGGCAGCGGGGACATGCTGACAGTAATTCCCGAAATAGACCTGGAAAAACTGGTTGCCTACGGAAAATCAAAGAATGTGGACCTTATCCTATGGACTGTATTCAATGTACTGGACGACCAGCTGGAAGAAGCATGCCGGAAATATTCGGAAATGGGTATCGTAGGATTCAAAGTGGATTTTCTGGACAGGGATGACCAGAACGGAGTGGAGATGGCCTACCGCATAGCAGAAAAATGTGCCGAATACCACCTCGTACTTGATTTTCACGGATTCTACAAGCCTACCGGAATGAACAGGACATTCCCCCATATCATAAACTTCGAAGGGGTATTCGGTCTGGAAGAAGTCAAATGGACCCAGGTAAGGGACATGCCTGTCAATGATGTTACGATTCCATTCCTCAGGATACTTGCCGGACCCGCAGATTACACCCAGGGTGCAATGGACAATGCATCCAAAAAGAATTTCAGGGTAGTGTACAACGACCCCATGAGCCAGGGCACACGCTGCCACCAGCTGGCCATGTACATCGTATACGACTCCCCTCTGGTGATGCTGGCAGACTCCCCTACCGCATACAGAAAAGAAAAGGAATGCACAGAATTCATTGCTTCCATACCTGTAGTATTCGACAAGACCGTAATACCGGCTGGAGAGCTGGGCAGATACATAGTGACAGCCAGGAAAGGCGGAGATAACTGGTACATCGGAGGAATGACCGACTGGGACAGCAGGGAGATCAGCCTCAACCTCTCATTCCTGGATGAAGGCGAATACAATGCAGTCATATTCAAGGACGGAAAGCAAGCCGACAAATATGCAGAAGACTACACGGTCGAAACGGCTGTCCTGAAAAATACCGATACCGTCAAGATACATATGGCCGAAGGCGGCGGTTTCGCAATCAGACTTCAGAAAGTAAAATAGGAGTGAAAGAGGAAATCTGCACATAAATACCACGGCAGGCCTCCAATAGGATGCCTGGATTTACCGTACGGGACTTTATTTACCCATTGACGCAATTCTTCCTGTCGTTTTTAAGGTATGACAGGAAGAATTGTTTTATTGCCACCAGCCTGTTCCTGCCCTTTCCTAACTTTGGGACATAATATCAAAACGCAACATTATGTCAGACAAAGGTTACGGAGAAAGTTCTCCGAAGAACAGAAAAAAGGCAATGCGCGAAGGACTTCTTTCTTTCGACATTGACGAGGTCAAAAAGCTGTCCGAAAGCGATAGTCCGAATGCAGAATCCTATAAATACTTATTCCAGGCTGTAAACACAAGGCCTGATACCGCAAAGAATCTCGACGATGCCTACCCGCAGACAGCAGAGGAGACTCGTGAAATGAAAGAACTGTTGGAAAAGGCGAAAAGTGTACTTGTTGACAAAAGCGATACATACTTCCAGTTCTGCATTAGTGACCTGAACATGATATTGGACTGGTCCGGCCGCAGACACTGGAACATACTCTGGCCAGTAATCATCGGAGTAATACTTACCGTCCTCTTCCTCTCCTGGCGCGTTGACCGGAAGCAGCAGGATGTGGAAAGGAATCAGGAAATCGTTGACCGGGTCAAAGACTGGGCGGAAGCCGATACGGTCCTGACATGGGAGGACAAACCTGAAGATGCCTACAGTACGACCGGATTTGTAAAATACGGAAGCCTAAGTGCAATCAACTATAAACTGTACGCCCTGCTCGAGAAGAAATCCCAATATAGCAGTTCCATGACGTTCTCCCGGAACTATGCTTCAATGGCGGATACGGCGCAGTCCAAAGAGACCAGAAAGAATCTTGAAAGACTTTCCAAAGAGTCACGGTCGAATGCCGAAAAGTACCGTAAGGAATTCGACAGGATCAATTCAATGGATTTCAAAGACATTCAGGAAATGGCACTGGACGAATACGGAGTCTGGGTAAAAGGCAGCAAGTCGGAAAGACGTGCTGTCAGGGCATGGAACATATTCTTCATATTGCTGATTCCCGTCTATATATTCTCGCAACGTCCGTACGGATACACACTGACACGCTACAGGGTCGAATCCGAAACATTGAAGGGAATAAGCAAATGGACATATGCGGTTTCCGGCATGCTGGTCGGAAGTGCCATGGCCATTCCTTACATAGATACAATCATAAAATACAGGAACGGAACCACAGAAAGGACACAGGATGCAGGAACCAATGCTCCTGTAATAATGATGAAAGCCGCCCTTTATATCGCTGCATTCGCACTCGTATGTATCGTATCATGCCTGCTTATGCTCTATCTGACCATTCAGGGACTCAGACGTAATTACGACTGGTCGCCCGTACTGGAAAAGATAAAGAGAAGTTAAAGGAACACTCTACACATACGCATCATAGCGTCCGTCATCATCGGGATACTCATCCCCGTCTTCATCATCGGATTCCCCGGAGGCGTCGAATACCGGCACATAATAGCGTTCGATTTCATCGGCAAAGCCGGTCAGACGCCCTTGGGTATAAGCTATGACAGTCTCGTTCAGCAGATGTTCAGAACCCCACCTTGCCCCCTTAAGGGCTATGCTGTCCCTATAATCCGTACTGACATCCGCCAGATGCCTGTAGGCCATATCGAACATCCGTTCCATACAGGCGGCTGATGCCAGCCTGGCACCCTGCTCATAACACTCCCAGGCCATCTCATAGTCTTCCGGAATATCATACCATCCGTTGGAATAAATATTGCCCAGATACTCGGCAGCATCGCCCGAACCCAACGCAACCGCCTTTTGCAAGGACTCTATCAGGAATTGCCGTTCCATTGATTTTTTCCATGCAGGCATATCTTCGTAATCCTCGACGCCTGATACAGCCAGAATGAATATGGACACACTGTCCCGCATCTGCACACCCTTACCCAGCAGTTCATGATATCTGTTGCGGTCCACCAGTACAAAATCGTCATCATGTGCAGACGCTATGGCATAATCGGACCAGGCAGATATCATCCCGCCGGTCACTGCACGGCCATAATCGTCTTTTGCCGCAGACAATGAAGATGAGCGCAGCAATGTGCATGCCCTCAGATAATACCACATGGGATTCACATCTCCGGCCTCGGAAGCGATCAGGGTGTCCAGCATCCTTTCCGCCTGCTCCAGATCGCCAGACACTCCAGGCATCCCGAAAATCATGTTTTTCAGATGGACTTCTGTGGCAAACCCGCATCCCTTCCGCAACGCTTCCGCAAGCAGTTCTTCCGCACGGTCACGGTCCAGCTCGCCGCATTCACCTCGGGCAAGGATCTGTGACAAGCCGACAGCCGCTTCGGGCAAACCCTTGGCATAAGCTGCCTTGAAATACTGCTCGGCCCTGAAGGGAGCATCATCATCCTTTTGGGTACATATAAGATACCTTCCCATTGCAAACATGGAATAAGGATCCCCTGCTGCGGCCTTTTCTTCAAGCATTTTCACCAGGGTGCCGTCCAGCAGGAACATATTGCTGTAGGATGTCACCGTCCTCAGGAAATAGACCATAGCATCCCGGTTCCTTTCCAGCAAAGGAAGAGCATTGGCCACCAGCGCATTGAAAGATCCGTACAGATACATCGACCTGAAATCAGTACAGCATACATCAGGCGAAAAGTCAGAGAGGGAGATATAGACGGAAACGGACTCCTGCACATATATGTTTTCCGGACATACCGCAGAAAACACTTCAGTCCCGAGACCTCCGGCAATGCATCTGGACTCCATGTCCCGGTATGAAACCACGATTGTCTCCCCGTCGAAATACTTCACGACAGGAGCATCCTGGGGAAAGGGCCATTGCGGGAATTCCCTGCCCGGAATGATTGCCGACGCGTCGAGTTCAACTTTTGCCGAGAGCTCCCTCACTGACGAACCTCTGTCATTGAATACACTGTAAGTGGCGATAATACATTCTTTTGCCATAATCCATGTTTTTGATTTCCGTAAAGTTAGGAAAATATTTGAGTATATTCGCAAAAAATACTGACAAGAAAGAATGGAAGTCCTTAAGAAACGCATACTTGAAGACGGCAGATGCCTGGAAGGAGGCATACTCAAGGTGGACAGTTTCATAAACCACCAGATGGATCCCCGGCTCATGAAAGCCATAGCCGATGAATTTGCCGCAAGATTCGCTGATGCCGGCATAAACAAGATCCTGACAATCGAGGCCAGCGGCATCGCCCCGGCCATAATGACCGGGTACGTCATGAATGTCCCCGTAGTGTTCGCCAAGAAAAAGAAGCCGAGCACCATGGCAAACATGCTGGCCACCACAGTATATTCATTTACCAAAAACAGCAATTATGACGTATGTGTCTGCGCAGACTATCTCAGGAAAGGGGACAGGGTCCTGTTCATAGATGATTTCCTGGCCAACGGGAACGCAGCGAAAGGCATCATTGACCTGACAAGCCAGGCAGGAGCCACCCTTGCCGGAATGGGGTTTGTAATAGAAAAGGCATTCCAGCACGGAAGGGACGTACTCTCACCGTCAGGCATACCAATCGAGTCCCTCGCCATAATAGAGAGTCTGGAAAACGGACAGATAAAATTACGGAATCAACGGTAGAGAGGAGACTCACACATCTCCGAACTGAAAGAAAAAGGCATTGGAATAGGCCTCAAAGACCTCATTCCTGGATACCGTATGTTCATAGTTGGCGGATCTGAACCGGAAACCGTCAGCAACTCGTTCCATGACCGCCTCTTCCAAGACGGTCACGCATCCGGCATAATTGACAGGCTCTAGAAAACAGTCCTGACCGAAAAATACAAACCTGCCTCCCTCCTTATACCACAAAGTACCATCGACATCCTCAATACCGTCTTCATTTTTTGTATATACTGTAGCCCAGCATACCTTTTCAAGAGGGAAACCATACCACCATGACAGGAAGTTCCTGTCCATCACGCAATCCGGAATCTCCTCTTCCCGGGTTGGCCAGGTGACATGCACTTCAGGATTGTCTACTCCTGCCAGACAGTATTGGTTCTTCCAGTACCTGTGTATCCTGTCCACGGGAATTATCAGTCGGCATCCCCTGGTCTTCATCACAAACCCCTGCTCCGTCTTGTATGTCTTTGCTGGCATAAGATGGCATACCGGTTCCCTTTCCGCAGCATCATCGATATGATACCCGGAAGGTTTCTCATAGTCCTTGATCGTGATTCCCAGAAACCGGGCCATACTCAAAGGCGCAATATCGAACTGCTCCCCCATCCGGTAGATCGAACCATTCAGGAAACCGATAAAATAGCGGCAGCCCTTTATTCCGATAACAGGACATAATTTGTCATCATACCTGTAAACGGCCCAATACAGGCGGTTCCTGTCCAGCCTGTATCTGGAGGCGAAAAAATCCAGCCTCATCACATGATTGTACAGTTCCATCAGTCAAAAATAACACCCGGATTCATCTGGGACGGTGTCCTCCATTCTATGCCGTAGTCCTCGTACAGGACCGATTGCTTTTCGTGCCAATAGGCAAAACAGAAACCCATACCGCGGGGGTAATTCTCCAGGCGTGCATCTATCTTCTTCTCAGCCTCGTCTATTATACTCTCATAACCGGCACTCCATTCCACCGGATCATATTTAAGGTGTCCCCGCTGTTCTATCCTGTCGTATTCTCCATTGTCGGCATAGCCGATATTCCTGCGGAAAAAGGATATTTCCTCCATCACATCTTCGGAGAGGGAAAGTTCGTGTCCGGAAAGGGATTCAATGCGCCTGAGCAGCTTCAGTTCCATGGACAGCAGGCGCAGCTTGAGACGGGGATGCCCGAACACTGCATCCGCCATCCTCGAAACCGCATTGCGGAGACTGTCCAGCATATGGTCGTATCCTTCCAGATATCCGGCAATATCCAGCAGCTCTCCGGCAAGCAAGGAAATTTCCCAGTTGCAGCACTGGTTCCGCAGATTGTCCTCTGCCAACAGGACATCCCCGCAGCATATTTCCCAATAGGCATCTATCGATTCCGGGGTACCGTTCCGTTCCAGTCCCTCGGCAGCCTTTCTGGCTTTCTCAAGTTCAATTCTGTAATCCATAATCAAATCATCTGTATCCATGATTGCAAAAAGCGTTAATTCCGTATTCAGGATTTCCTGCGCCTTGACCGGTTCATTCGTGGTAATATAGTCCACACCGAGGAGGGCAAGCTTTTCCATCGTAGCCGTATCGTCCACCGTCCAGGCATTTACCTCCATTCCGAGGTCGTGCGCTTCGGTAATCAGGGTACTGTCACGCAACAGTACAGAATAATGGTAGTCAATGCCGCCGATACCCAATGCATGCAGCTCAGCCGGCCTCTTGTCCCCGTTTAGATACTGGACCGGGATATCCGGTGCTGCCTTTACGGCAAGAGTACATACATTCAGACTGAACGATATCAGTACAAGACGGTCTTCCAGCCCGAAACGTCTGACCAGTTCCAAAGACTTTTCCAGAACTTCCGCCTCCGATTCCTGCGAATCCGGCTTGATTTCCAGAACCAGTCTCATGCCTGTGCATTCCACAGCAGCTTCAAGAAACTTCTCCAAGGCCGGAAGTTTCTCCCCATTTTCCAAGACTACTTCCGATGCCTGCGCAAACGTAGCTTTCCGGATATCGGTAATGTCTCCGGCTTCAGGGCCGTGGCATACCACAGGCACCCCGTCGGAAGTAAGGTTTACATCGAACTCGCATCCGTATGCACCCGCTTGGTGCGCCATCAGCAGGGACCTGACAGAATTCTGTGCAGAGCCCCCAGTTTTCCAGTACCCTCTATGGGCAATTACTTTCGGAGTATTCCTTGCCGGCATATTTTCCGGATTCAAGAACAACAGACCTGCAATACAGATCCAGAGAAACCTTTTTGCTGCCATAGTACGCTTACTGTATCTTTTTTCCAAAGATACGGAAACTTTCCTTTCATATATGCAAAACATACCAGGTATTGCACTACTGCCCCGTAAAATGTTTGAATATTACTTTGAAAATATTGTAATACAGTCTATTATATGATCTTTTGTGATGAAACGGACTTGATTTGACGATTCTCACCGGTCAGGAAGCCAGACAGCTTACCAGCACTGGAACACTCTACATGGGAGCCTTGGCAGCTCTATTCCGCAAGATACTGAGGTGTACCAAAAACAGCCAATTCTGGTCCGATTCCGGCCCGATTCTGGCAATCCAACATTCATACGTACACTTAATATACTGATTACCTGATAGATATAAAAATATCTTATATTAAACCCCAATCGGTATACGATTGAACGGCTTTTACCATAACCCTTCATCAAGTGCCTCCCCAAAATCCATTTTTCTTCCCGCTATCGTTCGGAACCGCCATTCCTTCGCCCCCTTTTCCTCTGGACAACATTCCATCCAGCCACCCTCTCCACATCGCCCGGAATCCATCTCTTCCACACCGCCGAAACCCCTCTCTTCCACTCCGCCCATAATATGCCGAATAACGGGCGTTGTGGCAGTACGTATTCTGTCCACCCGCTCCGAGCATACTATCTGCTTAAGGTTCTTTGCAGGTGTACCGCGTGATTTGGGATAAAGCACTGATAATCTGCAAGATAGGCAAAATAGCCCGGTTCACCTGCGGAGGAGGGGGAAATGCGCATCGCGGCAAGAAGGCGTTCTCGAGCACATTCGCAGCCGCAAGGCTTCCGCAGGTGCACCGCGTGATTTGCGACAAAACACTGGTACTCTGCGAGTTATGCAAAATAGCCCGGTTCACCTGCGGAGGAGGGGGAAATGCGCATCGCAGCGAGAAGGCGTTCTCGAGCACATTCGCAGCCGCAAGGCTTCCGCAGGTGTACCGCGT
>CAZXFF010000033.1:0-10455 GCA_964640305.1 uncultured Muribaculaceae bacterium
AGAATTCTGTTGCATTTGCAAGTTGAATTCAGCAGATATGCGCTGCAATGTCGTGGTAGGATCCGAGGACTCCCTGTATGGCTACTTTTTTCATGTTCATCTGTTGTTCTGTCAAAAAAAAATCCCGCTCCTTGTGGAAGCGGGATCCGTTATATCCATGTCCGGTTATTCCTTCTGTCATATGCAAACAGACTCCCGCTTCACTTCATTTCCGAAGTAAAAATAAAAGGAGTAATAAAAGGAAAATCGGGTCTGTTTCATCTTATGTTTTTTCTTTGTTTGGCAAATTTAAAATAATTTTCATTCAGTGACAAAAAATTTTTGTAAAAATTCATGCAGGAATCAGACTGGGATTTTGACAAACCAATTCCCATTTCGTTTGCCATTCTCACGTTCCAATAGACCACGTTTGATCAATTCCGGGGTCATACGCTTGACAGTACGTTCTGATTTGCCGATGTGCCGTGCAATTTCCTGTTGTGTTGCCGTCGGCTTTTCTTTGAGATATTTCAATAATGCAATTTCTTCTAAAGTGCAATTCAAAGTGTCATTTTGGCTCTTTGAATCTTCAATATTGGCACTTTGAAAGTAGTTGATATGCATTTCCCTATTACTGAGATTATTGGATTCTCCGAATAGAAGGTTTCTGAAAAATAATTCCAGAAATTCAGTCGTTGCAGATATTCCTTTGTTGAAGTTGTTGTAATTGGCACGTACCAGAGCGTTTCTGAAATACCATGAATGCTCTTTGAATACTTCATTGTCAACCGTGAATCCAAATGATTTCAGGTATTTCATGGTAAATACGGCAGTTGTTCGGGTGTTACCTTCTCCGAACGGATGTATCTGCCAGATGCCGGAAATGAACTTACAGATGTGATGCAGCGCAGATTCTGCCTCCATGGCAGGGTAGTCTGTGGTCTTTTCCTGTGAAAAATCATATTCCAATGTGCTGCGGATCATATCGTGTCCTGAATACAATACCGTGTCTCCATCCAGTATCCATTCTTTTTTTGTAATATTGTATGTTCTCAGTTGCCCGGCAAATTTGTACAATCCTTCAAACAGACGTTTGTGTATCCGTATGAGGTATTCAGGTGTAAAGGAAAACGACTGCTCTGAAAGTATTTCCGTGATACGGGCCGATACTTTGTCTGCTTCTTCTGTTCCATCACTTCCGATGTCGTTTCTGGATGCTTTTGACTGATAATAGGTGTCAATAAGATGCTTTACATCGTCGATGGAAATATCCCCCTCGATATGTTGTCTTGCAGTCCGGATAAGGTATTCAGACGGTTTTAGTCCGTCAACATCCTGCAGCCCTATGGCTATCTGCCAGATGGCAGCCTTTTCTTTCTTATCTGGTTCTCCCTGAATTATATATTTTTCAAAATCGGTCATACGGTCAAATTACTCTTATTTCAGTTGTTGTCTATAAATTGAATCCAACGTATTTCCTTTTTCATCTTTCCATACCAACCACCCGTTATTACTGCTTCCAATGCAGAAATCCGCAGCGGTACTCGGACTTGAAAATGTTTTGTCAGAATTCATCACCCAATTGCCATTTTCAACTGTAGCGTATTCTTTCATCAGTTTTTCCCGCTTTCCCTTCCAATTGAATGACGGGACACAAGTGTCTGCCAATATGCTTCCTTTAAGGACTGTGAAACCGGATGAACTGTAAAATCCGTTTGCTTTACAGCCTCGTCCGTTAGTATAAAACAAATGTTCTTCTTTAGGTTGTGATATGTCGAATATAGTGCAACCTATAAATGAGGCCAAAAACTTGATGTCCTCGAAAAATTCGTCCATGGCATCACGCTGATGCTCGGGCAAGTTGGGTGCCTTAGGAATCTGCTTGTTCTCGCCAAGGACAAACGTATTCGCCTTTTTCGCCTCGGAGATGGCTTTGTGCTCCAGGTATTGCACGTCCGCCTTCGTCATGTCCTCGTCCTTCGAAACGAAGATGAGAGCCTTTTGCCAAAATGCCTTCTTGCTGTCGTGGTCCTTCACGCGCTCCTTGAAGTTCTCCGTCTCGCCGATATAAGCCTGTGGCTTGGTCGTTTCATCTTCTCCAATCAGAATGTAAAACGCAGGCTTGTGCAGTTTCTCCTGCTCGTTCAGATAACCCAGATTCGAACGGGGAATCACAAACATCTGGCAAATCTTGTTACTGATGAATGAGTATTGCGTGCCCTTGGGGTCGCCGTCAATGAGGTAGGTGGTTACTGTTTTGCCCATGATGATAAAATTAAATTGTATCCAATCCTAATTCTTTCAAGAAAGCATTATGCCTGTTACGAGCATCCTCTATTTTTTTATCTATATCACCAAGTAGCCCATGTACTTTTCCCAGGTCAATGGGAGTCTCTTCTTTGGCTGTACTCACATAGCGGGAGATATTCAGATTGTAGTCATTGTCCTGGATCTCAGAGATGGATACACAGCGAGAATACCGCTCGACATCTTTTCTGTACTGGTATGTTTCTACAATCTTTGCAACATCTTCCTTACGTAATGTATTCTGTCTCTTTCCTTTTTCAAAGTTTTCATTTGAGCTTGCGTTAATGAAGAGAACATCGTCATTCTTCTTGCATTTCTTCAGCACCAAGATGCATACAGGAATCCCGGTTGAATAAAACAGATTGGACGGTAAGCCTATGACCGCATCAATATTGCCGTCATTCAAGAGTTTTTTACGAATCAGTTCTTCTTTACCGCCTCTGAACAGCACACCATGAGGCAAGATGATAGCCATTGTTCCGTCTTCATGCAAGAAATGGAATCCATGGAGCAGGAATGCAAAATCGGCCGCAGATTTTGGGGCAAGGCCGTAATTCTTGAAACGGAAATCCTTCCCCATTTCTTCTGTCGGTTCCCAGCGATAACTGAATGGAGGATTGGCAACGATTGCATCAAACTGCATCTTTTTGGCAGGATTCATTTCGTTCAGAATGTCCCAATCATTCAACAAAGAGTCTCCATGATGTATTTCGAACTCAGTATCCTTGACTCCATGCAGCAACATGTTCATGCGGGCCAAGTTGTAGGTAGTAATGTTCTTTTCCTGCCCGTAAATTTTACCGATTCCGTTCTTTCCCATTTCATGGCGCACATTCAAGAGCAAAGAGCCGGAGCCACACGCAAAATCAAGTACCCGGTCAATCTTTGTCTTCTTTCCTGTCGTTGGGTCTTGGCTGTCCAATGCCACAATCCTGGAAAGAATGGAAGATATCATTTGAGGTGTATAATACTCTCCTGCCTTTTGTCCTGAGTTGGCTGCAAACTCACCAATCAGATATTCATAGGCGTCACCCAATGAATCTATCGAGGTGGAAAATTCAGAAATACCTTTGGCTATTTCCGTAACGACCTTACATAACATGGTATTTCTTTCTTTGTATTCCTTACCCAGCTTGTCGGAATGCAGATTGATTTCCGAGAACAACCCCCGGAACGAGCTGTCGAACGATTGTTCTTCAATATACTTAAATCCTTTTTCCAAAGTGTCAAGCAATTCCCTGTCTTGTGTACGAGCCAATTCTACAATATTTCCCCACAAGTATTTTGGCAATATCACATAATGGGCCTTACGGCGCATTTGCTTCTCGAACTCTGCTACGTCATCAGGATTCTCGTCGTACCATATTTGTAAAGGGATTCGTTTATCATCGTTCGATAATTTTGGGTAGTCATCTCCCAATTCTTTCTTTACGGCCTCTTCATATTGCTCCGAAAGATAGCGTAAAAAGATAAACGAGAGCATATAGTCGCGAAAATCATCGGCCATCATGGAGCCACGAAGTTTATCTGCTATTGCCCAAAGGACTTTTCCTAATTTATGTTGTTCTGTTGCAGTCATATTTTGAATTTATAGATTATTTATTACTTTGTCATTAAATTGATAGCTGCTTTTCAAGTCGGCAAAAATCTTTTTTATATAACCTTTATTGTCTTCTGACAATTCTTTAGTATCAAACAAAGAATAGTTACCATGACTCATAATGTTAATAACTCGGTTATAGATTATATTATCAGGGTCATTTTCCCATTTTTGAATGCAATCGCTGAATTTATCGTATCCATGAAAAGCTGCAGTTTTTTCTAAAAGATTTCGCAACATATTAAAATGATACGCATATAATTGATTTGATTCTGTAGCTTTTTTCAATTCTGCATATAACACAATATGGTGAAAGAATGGGGTGTCTTTGATGTCTTTCAACTTATATATATTCAAATCTTTATTCTTATATAAGTAAAGTTTGGGAGCGTTATTGTTGAATATGTTATGCATAGCATTGAAAAAAAGACCATGATGAGTAGACACAATAGTCTTTATTTCAGTTTCTTGACCTAAAATTTGCCCCAAATGACATGCAACAGCGATTGCATTATTATCATCAAGAGATGAAATGGGATCATCTATATAAATATATTTAACCCACGAGTATGCTTCTTGGCCATCAATAGCCAATTGTGCTATAGTTAAAAAAAAGCACCATATAAAAATATTTTCTTCTCCTCTTGATATTTTAATATTATCGACTCTTTGGATTGTTCCATCTATCATTTCTTGTCTATTGAATACAATCTCACTTTTTTCATGATCTATTGAGAAATCAAAATCGGCATAACCATTTAATATTGGTCTAATTCTATTTGCGATTTCAAGTTCCTTTAACCCATCAAAAAAATGGGACTCTGCGTTAAATTTTAAAACTCTTTTTTCGTCATGGGGTAAGTCATTATCCCAATGGAATAGATCTTCAGTGAATGCATTATAATATAGCGTATCTCTAATTCCATTTTCATTGTCTTTCCCAAGCTCTTTGAAGGCCATAGAAAGACGTGTTTTACCAGTCCCATTATGGGCAAAAATTAAGGTTTTCCTTTTATTAAGTCCTCGTAGATGTGTAGCTATATCTTCAATATTGATGAAGTCTTTGGATATTTCTTTTGTCATTGTCTTATATTTCAATTAAATTCTAGGAAACAATTGTTGCATCAATCCTTTCTTATGATCTTTCAATATTTCTACTTTTCGAGATGTAGCTTCGATCAATTCATCAAGAGAAGAGAGGCAATTAGCAATTTTTACTTGTTCTAATGGTGTATGAGAAGTTCTTTTTGGGTATAAAATATCAAATTTTGAGATGCTTTCTTGAGATAAAGTTGGAATAGCTCCTCCTACAACAGCGCATTTTATCTGCCGTTGCACCATAGAGTGTGAAATAAGAGCCGATATAAAATGTTCATTTATGCCATCTTTAGGCTTTAATACAACAATTTGAGGATTTACAGTAGTTTTGATAGGAAGTTCTTTAACCAGTGCCGATTTTCCATATGAGGAGCCTGTTTTTACGAGAACAATATATCCCTTTTTTAACTGGATCTCTGGAGATTCCTCATATTTCTCCCAAGATATATAAGTCGATTTCTCGAAATTCAAATTTCCATTATCTGTTATATTAGTGGGGCTTAAAGAAATAGCTCCATCTCCTTGTTCCACTATATCTTTGGTTGTATACCCTCTAAAACCGATACGCCCTTTTATTTCAACAATATCTCCTAACTTTTTTTCTTCCCATACTGATGTTTCTTGGAATTCAGGAAATCTCAAATCAGGCACATTCTTCCCCTCCACAGGAAACAATCGCTGCATCAACCCCTTTTTATGTTCTTTCAATGCTTCAACTTTTTGGGTAGTTGCTTCAATCAAATCATCAAGAGAAGATAGACAATCGGCGATTTTTTGCTGCTCTTTAGGATTTTTACTTATAGGAATTCCTATCTCTTTTAGTTTCCCTAATGTCAATTTAGGAGGAGCAGCACCTGTAATATATTGAGTTAAATCAAGCTGTATTAGATAGTTTTTAAGGACGATAATATTAATCCGTATTGGTCTTAACACATGAGCATGATTATTAACCCAATATTTTCCATTTGCAATGTAGGCTGTATTTTCATAAGCACCCCATTTAGCGCCATCTTCCCCTATTAGTAGCAGTTCTTCATCAAAAATATAAGCATTAATATAGTCAACTATACCGCTTGCTCCATAATAAGGGTAAGGTCCTTTTACTCGTAAGATTTCAGGAATAGGTTTGCGTTGATTATTTAATATTTGACACAAGTATTCTATTGGTAAAATTTCCCATCTATCCAATTTTCTAAACTCCGGGAATCTCAAAGTAGGAACTACTGTTTTTGTTTCATTTCCTTTTTCCATATTCTTATTCTTCATACGCCGACAATCCTGATATTTCTTCCCATTCCGCTTTACGCTTTAAAAGAGGAATCAAATCTGCCATCAAGGCTGATTCAACTTTAGCCCGATCCTTCCATCCCAAATTGAGCGGGGCAAGCAAGTCGTTCAATTTTTCAGCATCAAAAATCTTCCGATCCAGGATTTCATTGATAAAATAATTTAATGATTCTGTGGTGATTTCGTATTTACGAGCAATCGAATCAATCTCATTCGCATATCGTTCGGCCTTAAAGCGATTATAGCCTTCTTTGATTTCCTGTTCCGTTTTACCGTTAACCTCTTCCAGACTGTTGATATAAGCAATGATGTCATCACGTTCATCCATCAGATTGGAATTCGATAAAACAAGGTTCACCAATTGTTCGCGCGTCAGTTTTACCTTGACTCCTGCTCCTCCATACTGCTTTGCGATAAGATCCATGATATAGTCATAGTCAATTAAGGCGGAAGCAAACAGAACAAATTCGAAATCCAAATCTTCAATCTCAGGAGAAACGGGTTCTGAAGTTTTTTCCCTTTTTTTCTTTAGGCTATAGGCCAAGTTCAGATATGCTCCTCGGAAAGCAAGCAGATCATCGTCTGTAAAACCATATTCTGACTGGGGGTCCAATAGCACAGATGTTTTTTCAATATCCGAAAAATCAACATACTGGTCAAGCTGGGTCTTGTAACGTTGCACTTCCTTGAAATGATTGATAAAACCGACCTTGGCTTCATCTCCCTTTAAATTAGCTACTTCGGAGGCATTGAATTCAAGATTGTAGGACCGCATAAAGTTGCGCAATCCGGCCACAGCTTCCTTGTATTTTTTCTGGATACTTGAAGCCGGCTCCACCAACCATATCCGTCTGGCGACATCCCTGTCACTACCTGAGAACAGAGCTATGGCTTCATCTACCGCACTTTGTTGCCCACGGAAATCCAAAATGTTGCCATACGGTTTCGTGTCATTCAAGGTCCGGTTGGTACGCGAAAAGGCTTGTATCAAATTATGATAGACGAGCCGTTTGTCCACATATAGCGTATTGAGGAATTTCGAATCGAACCCGGTCAACAGCATATCGACCACAATGGTTATATCTATTTTATTGGCATGCGGATAATCTTTATTGCTATATTGCTGGTCTTTGATGCGTTGCTGCACATCCTGATAGTAGGAATCAAACTCCTCGATGACATGGTTGGTCCCATATTGCTTGTTATAACCGTCAATGATTTCTTTTAAAGCCTGTTTCTTTCTCTCGGGTTCTTGTTCGTTGTCTACCTTTTCCTGCTGCAAGTCTTCCTGAATCTGCTTGATATCGGGATTCCCTTCAGCAGGTGGTGAGAATACACAAGCTACATTCAATGGCTCGAATGAGCTATCTTCCAACATTCGCTGCCCTTGTATCTGTTTGAACAACTGGTAATATTCGATAGCATCATTGATGGACGAAGTTGCAAGAATAGCATTGAAGCGCCTCTGATTGGTAGCGGCATCATGCTTGGACAGAATCGTTTCGACGATAGCCTGTTTCTTGATGCTGCCATCCGCTCTACGAGGATTGTTGTCATCAGATTTGAAATAATCCACATGGAAGCGAAGCACATTTTTATCTTCAATTGCATTGGTTATGGTGTAGGGATGCAGTAACTTTTCAAAAATGTCATCCGTCGTTTTATATGATGCCGTTTCTCCATTGACTTTCGTATAGGTTGCATTCTTGTCAAAAATGGGTGTTCCAGTGAATCCAAAGAGTTGCGCATGAGGAAAAAATTCCTTTATGGCCTTGTGATTGTCGCCAAATTGGGAACGGTGACACTCGTCGAATATAAAGACAATACGGCTGTCTTTTAATGGCAGCAACTGTTCTTTATAGTTTTTCCGATTGTTGGGATCCAATGCAATACCTAATTTCTGAATTGTTGTGACAATCACTTTGTCGGCATAATCGGTTGACAGCATCCTACGGACCAACGTTCCGGTATTGGTGTTTTCTTCCACGCAATTCTCCTGAAACCGGTTGAACTCCTGTCGTGTTTGACGGTCAAGATCCTTGCGGTCCACCACAAACAGACATTTTTCGATGTTCGGGTTGTCTTTCAACAACGTAGAAGCCTTGAAAGAAGTCAGTGTCTTTCCGCTTCCGGTCGTATGCCATATGTAACCGTTTCCCCGGTTCTCTTCAATACACCTGACGATAGCTTTTACTGCATAAATCTGATAAGGGCGCATGATCAACAACTTCTGTTCACTGGCTATCAGCACCATGTAACGGCTGATCATTTCGCCTAAATGGCATTTTGGAAGGAATTGTTCGGCAAAAGAGTCCAGACAGGCAATTTTCTTATTGTCTTCTCTTGCCCATTGGTAAACAGGCAGGAATTGTTCTTCAGTATTGAAATTGAAATGCTGAAGATTGTTATTGGCAAAATAATATGTGTTCGAGTAATTGCTGACAATAAAAAGCTGCATGAAACACAATAATGTATTGGCATACCCATTACCTGGGTCATTCTTGTAATCCACAATCTGCTGCATGGCGCGACGTGGACTTACATCCAATGTCTTTAGTTCTACTTGAACGACAGGCAATCCGTTGATGAGCAGGATTACATCGTAACGCTGAAAACTGTTTTTGGTATTTATTCGTAATTGATTTATTACTTCGTACTCGTTTTTGCACCAATCTTTGATGTTGACTAATGTATATTGCAAAGGGGTACCATCTTCGCGCATGAACGTATTAATCTCGCGAAGACGTTTGGACGCAGCAAAAACATCAGAATTGGTAATTTCTTCCATTAAGCGGTTAAACTCGGAATCGGAAAGATTGACACGGTTGAGACGCTCAAATTTCTTGCGGAAATTCTCTTCCAACGTATATCTGTCATTGATATCAGGGCGATATGTATATTTCAACTCTACCAGTTTCTTGATAAAGTTTTCTTCTATTTGCTTTTCTCTGACCATGTCTTATTATTTTATTAAAAATATGATCAACTTGAAGAATCTATGCTGTTTCAAATTATATTGCACAATCTGTTTTCCGTCAATATTCTCCAAGTACCTCTTTGGGGTAAAGGATTGTCCTTCGTTCAATCCTTTGATATTGTACAAATATACAAAACATTGTGCAATGAAAAGAAACAAGTGTTGTCAATCTGTAACCTGCGAAACGAATTTTGCTATTTTTGTAGGAAAATCCTTTCATACCTAAGATTACAGTGAGCAAGATATACATCAGAAAATCCATTGACATGCTTCTGCAGCTTACAGGCGGGAACGGCAACACATTCCTCATCATCGATGATAATCTGAAAGCTGCATACGGCGACATTTTCAGAGGACACCATATATTCTGGATCAGGACATCCGAGGAGCTGAAGACAATGGAAACGGTGCTTTCCATTTCGGAGAAACTGCTGTCTGCAGGTGCGGACCGCAACTCTATGCTGGTCGGAATAGGCGGGGGAATCACCACCGACATAGCCGGATTCATTGCTTCCATATATAAAAGAGGAATAAAGGCAGCATTTGTCCCTACGACCTTATTGTCGCAGGTTGATGCATCCATCGGCGGGAAGAACGGGGTGAATTTCCATTCCTACAAGAACATTCTGGGCACCATCACCCAGCCTGAGTGGATCTACATTTCGCCTGTTTTCCTAAGGACCCTTTCCGAGAGGGAATTCAGGGCAGGCATCTCCGAAGTGCTCAAGACATTCCTGATATATGACCAGGCCGGATACGTTTCTGCAGCCGCCTATTTCAGAAGGCTGGAGGCTTACAGGAAGAAAAACGGCACATACCTATGCAACGGGCATTATTATGGGGAAGAAACCCTCTGCCGGATAATCAGGAAATGCGCTGAACTGAAGTCTGCCGTGGTGGAAAGGGACCAGTTCGAGAAAGGGGAAAGGAGACTGCTCAATTTCGGACACACTTTCGGCCATGCCATTGAAAAGATATACGGGGATGACAGGAAGGACATAATGCACGGGGAAGCAGTCTCGATAGGCATGGTGATGGCGGCGGAGTACGCATGCAGGGCAGGCCTTGTCAGTCGGACATACGTGGAGTCGCTCAGGTCTGACTTTTCCTCGATAGGTCTGCCGGTCTGCCTGGATGGTGTCCCGGCCGGCAGGATTGCAGAGGTCATGACAAAGGACAAGAAAGTATACGGACGGAACATACACCT
>CAZXFF010000033.1:10465-22222 GCA_964640305.1 uncultured Muribaculaceae bacterium
ATTGCCCGAAGAAAAGAAAGGCAAGACCGTCATAAAGGATTTCCTGATTCCATTAGAAGAACTGAAACTGCAATGAAACACGAACCGGTAATCTGCGTAAGCATCAAGGACAACGATTTCCTCAAATGCAAGGAAATCCTCAAGGATGTCCCTATGGCGGAAATACGTGCAGACCTGTGCGGACTCTCCGTGCAGCAGGTCGGGGAGCTTGTTTCCGGCCATGACAACATACTGATCACCTGCCGGATAGAAAACGGCTCCGAGGACATTGCACGGGAATATTTCCGTAGTGCCCTTTCCAACGGTGCCCGGTATGCGGATGTGGAAACGGAAGCCCCTGCTGGATTCATGGATGAAATCAGGGAGATGGCGCATTCCCATGGAGCAAAGTTCATAGTGTCATACCATAATTTTACCTGTACCCCTCCTCTGGAAGAGCTCGAAGGCATTGCAAGGGAATGCATGGAGAAAGGTGCAGATATAGTGAAGATCGTGACTACTGCGCATTCCACCGAAGACGGAGCCAGGGTCCTTCAGCTATACAGATCAGAACTGTTCAGCGGCAGAAAGGACGCACTTGTCGCTTTTGCAATGGGGGAAAGCGGCCGGTTCACACGTTACCTCTGTCTAAGCCTGGGAGCTCCCTATACATATGTGGCGCAGGATCCGGACAATGGAGGACAGCCCGACGGCAGCACTGCGACAGCTCCGGGGCAGTACACCGTATCGCAGATGAGGGCGCTGCTGCGGGAAGGTGCATACGAATTCCCGGGCAGCATAGGCAGGACGGACATCAGCATTCCCTGTTCGAAAAGTGTTGCACAGAGGGCCGTCATAGCTGCCATGCTTTCCGAAGGAACCAGCATCCTACGGAACTATGAACCGTGCAATGACATTGAAGACGCATTGCGCATTGCCGGAGAACTCGGATGTACAGTCAAAAAGAAAGGTGAAGGGACGGTCTGCATAACTTCCCCCGGAGCTTCAAACCTTAAGGAGAGGTTCGGCAGACATACCATAATGACCGGGGAATCCGGATTGCTTACCAGGCTCATGATACCTGTTTCCGCATATTTCTCCGCAGACCGGCAGATTGAAATAACCGGACGGGGCAGCCTTTTGAAGCGCAGCCTTTCCGAAGCCCAGACAGCTTTGCAGGCCGCAGGGACAGAGTGCACCAGCAGGGACGGATACCTTCCATTCCGTATTTCAGGGGGAATCAGGCAGGAGCGTATCACATTTTCCGGAGCCTCCAGCTCGCAGGTCGTATCGGGATTCCTCATGACCCTCCCATTGCTTGAAAGCAGGCCGGTACTCGAAATTCAGAACCCTACCAGCATACCCTATATCCGCCTTACCCTCGATATATTGGAGAAATTCGGAATCCATTATGATGTCAGGACCACTGCCGGGACAATGATTTGTTCCCTTTCCGAGGGCTCGGGATACAGGGCAACGGACATATATCTGGAAGCGGACTGGAGCTCTGCCGCTTTCTTCGCGGTGGCATTTGCAATCAAGGCTGCAGCGATGGCAAGGGCAGGACAGACAGGTGCAGCAGCTGACCGTGCATGCCCGACTTTCAGACTTGACCATATGCCTGTAGGATCAAGCCAGGCAGATGAAGCAGTGTTGGAGGTATTGCGGCTGGCAGGGACAAAGGTAGATGTTTCCGGAGGAAGCATTGCGATCTCCTCGGACGGTACACTCGATGCATTTGCCTTCGATGCCGGCAACAGCCCGGATCTTTTCCCGGTTCTGGCAGTACTTGCCTGTTTCTGCAACGGCACGAGCAGGATAAAAGGAGTGCACAGACTTTACCAGAAAGAAAGCAACAGGTGCGAGAGCATATTTACGGAGCTTACTGCCCTGGGGGCGGAAATGGCATTTGCCGATGATACCATGGCAATAAAAGGACGGCCTGTGGAGGAGCGGCCTCTCCACGGCGGGAACGTACATTCCCACAACGACCACCGGATCGCCATGAGCCTTGCCGTCGCAGCATTGTTCATAAAGGAACCCGTAAAGATCGATGACACCAGGTGCATCGGAAAATCATTCCCTACATTTTTGGAAAAACTGAAAGAATCATAACAGATGAACAGCTTTGGAAACAAATTCAGGATATCATTGTTCGGAGAATCCCACGGAATACTTATAGGCGTAACGGTTGACGGAGTACCGGCCGGCATACCTCTCGATGCTTCCGACTTCGAAGCCGACCTTGCCCGCCGCAGAAGCGGAGCCAAGGGTACGACCCCCAGAAAAGAAGAGGATATTCCCGAACTCGTAAGCGGGGTATGCGACGGGTACACAACAGGTGCCCCTCTCACAATAGTGTTCAGGAACAACAATACCCGTTCCGGGGACTACAGCAGCTTCAGGGAAATTCCGAGGCCCGGGCATGCGGATTACACTGCTGCGGTAAAATACAATTCGTTCAACGACATAAGGGGAGGGGGACATTTTTCCGGAAGGATAACCCTTTGCCTGGTCGCTGCAGGGACGGTGGCGAAAAAAATCCTGAAGGGCATCACCATCGAGGCGCATATTTCGGAACTGGGAGGTATTCCGGAGTGCCAGGGCAAGGACAATGGAGGATGGGACAGGGTCCTGCAGGATGCAATTTCGGCCGGCGATTCCATAGGGGGAGTCATCACATGTACCTGTACAGGTGTTCCTGCCGGACTCGGAGATCCGTTTTTCGAGTCTCTGGAATCCAAGATAGCGCATCTGATATTTTCAATCCCCGGTACGAGGGGAGTGGAGTTCGGTGACGGCTTCAGGGCATCGGCAATGCGGGGCTCACAGCACAATGACCCGATAACAGACAAGAACGGACATACTTCTTCGAACGGGGCCGGAGGCATAAACGGCGGCATTTCCAACGGAAATCCGATAGTTTTCCGGACAGCGATAAAACCAACGTCGAGCATATCCTGCGAACAGCGGTCTTTCAATTTCCGGACCGGGGAAATGGAAAACTTCAGTGTAAAGGGCCGGCATGACGCCTGCATAGCATTGAGGTGTCCTGTAATAATCGAGGCCGCCGCTGCCATAGCACTGGCCGACTGCTGAGCTGGCAGGCACAGCTGGTGTTGCCGATTCCGGAGATTGCCATTTCCACACCGCCCGGAATATGCGGAATAATGGGCGTTGTGGCTGGGTTTTCTATTTTGCCAGTTCTCCGAAAATTTTGCAGAAAATTATTGTTTTTCGATAATTTTTGTATATTTGCATATCGAATAACGATAAAAATTTATTGAATCATGAAAAGAAAAACTAAAAATCTCCTTATTGCTGCTACGGTGCTGGTTACGTTTGTCTGTATGGTCAATGCTGCTTGGCTTGTGGTGCAGAGCGGCGGCATTGCCGGATGGTACGGTTCAAACATGCCTCAGGCTGTGTGGAACGAAGATGCCATAGTACTTCAGAAGTTCCTGTTCTGGTGCAGGCTATTGGCAGGAATTGCCTTTGATGTCCTGATTGTGCTGTTCATGTTCAGATCCCTTGCAGCGGTGAAGTCGGGGACGCTTTTCCCCCGCGCAAATGCTTTTGTGCTGCTTGCGGCTTCGGTAAGCTATTTCCTGTACAGCATATGCAATTCCAATATGGGAATACTGATGGAGTCGGATAGGCTTTTCTCCATAGCGGATTCGGATCTGATGTTCCCGCTGGTGCTTTTTGCCTTTGCACTGATCTATTCCATGGCGGTCAAGGTGAGCGAAGAAAACAATCTTACCATATAGGAGGGATGTGTTATGCCTATTGTAGTGAATATAGATGTGATGCTTGCGAAGCGCAAGATGTCATCGGGCGAACTCGCCGAGAAGATAGGGATAACCCCTGCGAACCTTTCCATCCTCAAGACCGGAAAGGCCCGGGCCGTAAGGTTCTCGACCCTGGAGGCAATATGCCGGGAACTGGATTGTCAGCCGGGCGACATACTGGAGTACAGGGAAGTCTGACCGGACCGGAATCAGTCCGGACCGGCCGGCAATAGCCGTGTGTCCGTGTAAGGCGGAAATTTCTTATATTAGCGGAAAATCAAGATGCGTTATGAAGGAGATTTCCGTTTTTGAGATCAATGACAATGTTTTCAAGGCTGTGGGCAAGGACTGGATGCTGGTGACGGCAGGAGACAAGGACTCGTTCAATATGATGACTGCCAGCTGGGGAGGCTTCGGCTGGCTCTGGAACCGGCCGGTGGCATTCGTATTCGTAAGGCCCGAGCGCTATACCCACGATTTTATAGAAAGGAGCAATACCATGACCCTTTCTTTCCTGGAAGACGGCCACAGGGAAATCCTGAATATTTGCGGAACGAAATCCGGCAGGGATATTGACAAAATCAAGGCTACCGGGCTGGCGCCGGTTTTCACAGAGTCAGGGAATGTCCTGTATGCCCAGGCCCGCCTCTCTTTGGAGTGCCGCAAGCTGTTCAAGGTCGGGATGGAAAAGTCCGCTTTCATAGATGCCTCCCTTCTGGACAGGTTCTATAATGCGGAAGAGGGCAACCTGCACGACATCTATATCGTTGGGATAGAGAAGGTCTGGGTAGGGTAGGGTAGGAGAGTTTTCAGGTATATGCCAGTTGGCACCGGCAGTGGATGCCTGTTGCGTCCGGGTCGGATAAGACGGTTTTCAGGCAAGGCCGTCCCGGATGATTCTGGCGGGGACTCCTGCTGCGATGCAGCCTGCTGGAATGTCTCTGGTGACTACCGATCCCGCTCCTATGACAGCATTGTCCCCGATCGTTACTCCCTGCAGGATCGTTGAGTTGGAACCTACCCACACCCTTTTGCCAAGGACAATGGGAGCAGGAATCATTGCCGCCCTTTCTTCCGGAACGAGGGAATGGTTAAGGGTTGCGAATACCACGTTGTGTCCTATAAGACAGTCGTCGCCGATAGTGATGCCTCCCTGATCCTGGAAATGGCAGCAGGCATTTATGAATACGTTTTCCCCAAGTGTGATGTTCTTCCCGAAATCCGTGTAGAACGGGGGAAATACCCTTAGTGAAGGATCTGCTTCTTTTCCGAAGAGCCTGGCCAGCAGAATCCTGATATCGTCCATAGTATGATAGCTCCCGTTCAGCTCGGATGTAATGCGTCTGGCTTCGTCGTTCATCCTGTTGAGGAATTCATAAATCTCAGGTGTGTCCAGCCTTCGGCGTGCAGAAGTGTGTTCCAGAAATTCTTTCAGTTCCATTTTGACTTTGAGGATATTATTTAAGATACTTCATGAAAAACGACTCGATGGTACCGAAAGGAATAATATCTGTCCGGTCATAGAGATCGGTATGGTTTGCATCAGGGATTATGAGCAGCTGCTTGTTGTCACCGGTGAGTTTCCTGAATGCATCTTCGCTGAAATAGCGTGAATGGGCCTTTTCCCCGTGAATCATGAGTACTGCACTGCGGATACCGTCACTGTATTGCAGTATCGGCATGTTCATGAAGGAAAGAGAGGAAGTGACGTTCCATCCGCTGTTGGAATTAAGCGAACGTTTGTGGTATCCGCGGGAAGTCTTGTAATAGGCATAGTAATCCTTTACGAACTGTGGGGCATCTTCCGGCAGGGGGTCTACAACTCCGCCGGCGAGTGCATAGGTCCCGTTCCTGTAGTCTTCTGTCCTCTGAGCGTTCAGTCTCTGGAGGAGTGCATAACGTTCCTCTGCGGTCATGGTATCGAAGTAGCCTCTGGAGTTGACCCTGCTCATATCATACATGGTGCTTGTTACTGTGGCTTTGATTCTGGTGTCCATCGCTGCCGCATTGAGGGCCATGCCTCCCCATCCGCAGATTCCGAGTATTCCGATCCTTTCCGGGTCAACATCGGGACGGGTGGAAAGATAGTCAACTGCAGCGCAGAAGTCTTCCGTATTGATGTCGGGGGATGCTACGTATCTGGGTTCACCGCCGCTTTCACCGGTGTAGGATGGGTCGAAAGCTATTGTGAGGAAACCGGCTTCCGCAAGAGTCTGGGCATAAAGACCGGAGGATTGTTCCTTGACGGCTCCGAAAGGACCGCTGACAGCGATAGCGGGCAATTTGCCTTCCGCATCTATGGGTATGTAGAGATCTGCGGCGAGTGTAATGCCGTATCTGTTGCGGAATGTGATTTTGGAATGTTTGACCATGTCGCTTTTGGGGAATGTCTTGTCCCACTCTTCGGTAAGATTCAGTTTATGTTCCATATTGCCTGTTTTGGTGTTTTGTACGCATGAACTTCCTGCGATGCAGGTCGCTGCGAGACATGTGCCTGTCAGCAGCTTTATGAGCAGTGTCTTCATTTACAGTGAAATTTGTCTGGATTACGCTGCAAAATTACTGATGTACGGTTATGCCGGCAGTATATGGATTGCGGAATTTTCGTTCTGGAATAACCAGAATTCCGGAACAGGTCTGTAACTTGGATGCCGGCTAATTCATGTCCTGCTGTGGCCGGATTGCATGTTTCCGGGATTCCGAAGCATTGAACAGCAACGCTGTCAGGATTGTGAGCAGCTCCGACAGGCATAATGCGAGCCAGATTCCACGTGAGCCGATCATTGCCGGCAAACAGATGAATGAAGGTATCAGGAAAAAGAATCCTCTGGAAAATGCGAGTAAAGTGGCTGGCTTGACCCTCTGTATGCTCTGATAGTATCCGATTACGGTGAGGTTAAGTATGAAAAATATGAATGCAGTGGAGAATAGCGGAAATCCTTCGGCTGCAAGGTGTGCCGCATTGCTTTCGAGGTCTATGAATATTCCTACCATCCTCTCGGGAAACAGCATGAAGACGGCTGTAACGATGAGTCCGCAGACAACAGACGTTATAAGGGCAATTCTTTCAGTGTCTGCAACCCTTTTCCTGTTGCCCAGTCCGAAATTGTAACTGATAATAGGCTGTGCAGATTGTGCAATGGCATTCCCTATCATGAATACGAACGGCATGTAGTAACAGGCTATCCCGAATGCTCCCACTCCGTCCTCACCGAGGTATCTCATGAAGACGTGGTTTCCCATGAACATGAGTGTGGCCATAGTGGCTTCCGCCAGTAGTGAAGAAGATCCTATGCGGCACTGGTAGCAGATGTTCCGGATTGACAGACGCAGGCTTTTACGGCTGATTTTCAATGGGTGGACCCGCAGATTCCTGGCAAAGAACAGCAGATAGGCGACTGCTATGCTTCCGCCTGTTGCGAGACTGATGGAGGTGGCGAATGCGGCCCCTTTGATTCCCCAACCCAAGGGGAAGATGAAGACCCAGTCCAATACGATGTTTATGAGCGCCGTGACAAGGCTGCAGAACATGGCCAGTTTCGGAGCTCCGTCCAGCCTTATAATGAACAGGGAAATGGAAATCCATACCTGAAAAACCCAGGAGGGCAGGAACCAAAGCAGATAATCCATGGCCATCGGAGCCAGAGAATCCGAGGCACCGAGCAGTTTTACGGTATTCTCCGGAAAGAGCATCATCAATATGGACGGGATGACAGTTATGCCGGTCGAGAAAAGCAGGGCTTGGGTCACATTCAGTCTGGCGGCCTTGTATTTGCCCTTAGAAAGGTGAATTGAAGCAACCACGGAACATCCGGCTCCAATCATAAGCCCGATACCGGTGAACAGCATATAGAACGGTATTGTTATGTTGACGGCAGCAATCCCGTTGCTTCCTACACCTTGGCCTACAAAAATCCCGTCTATGGCAGTTACCACAGACATGCTCAGCATTCCCATTAGCGTGGGAATGAAGTACATTCTGAATAATCTGAATACATCAAGTCTTCCTAAATCGATAGCATCCCTGTTCATATGTCCATAAAAAACCGGGTTTCAAAGTATGAATTCAGTTTCCTCCGTTGATGTCCCGGAACTCTCCAGGAGTATATCCGGTTTCCTTTTTGAACAGCCGGATAAAATGCTGGGGGTACTTGAATCCCAGGGAATATGCTATTTCACTTATATTCCGGGAAGATGAAAGCAGTCTGGATTTGGACAGGCTGATTATCTTCCTCTGGATGTATTCCTGTGCCGTGCGTCCGGTTTCCTTCTTTATCAGGTCTCCGAAGTATCCTGGTGACAGGCATATCCTGTCCGCGAAATATTTTACGGTAGGGAGTTCTTCCGGTTCGTGCTCCATCTCTCCGAAATAGCCGTCAAGCAGCTGTTCGAACCGGGAGAGTATATCGCTGTTCACCTTTTCACGTGTGTAGAACTGCCTGTCATAGAATCGCATGCAGTAATCCAGTATCAGCTCTGTCTGGAGGGATAGGAGCTCCCGGCTGTGTCTGTCTACCGGATATTGCAGTTCATATTCTATTTTTGCAAGGCAGTCCATTATTATGCCCCTTTCCTGCCCGGAGAGGTGAAGCGCCTCGTTTTCCGCATAATTGAAGAAGGTGTAGCTGTCTATCTTTTTCCCGAGGGACGTGCCGTGGATCAGGTCCGGATGAAAGAGCAGACCATATACTTCCGGGGCTTTTTCCTCCCCGACCATGTCTACTTCCACTACCTGTCCCGGAGCGAAACTTACGATCGTCCCTTCCTGATAGTCATAGTTCTGTCTGCCGTATCTCAGTGTGCAGTTGATTCCGTTTTTCAGATACAGGGCATATATCCCGTAGCTCATGACAACATGGTTTACAGTGTGGGTTGCTTTTCTGAGGTCAATGACGGATATGAGCGGATGCTTTGTGGGCAATCCGTAGAGCCTGTTGTATGCATCGATGCTGTCGAGCCGGATTATGTTGTTCTTCTTTTCCATACCAGATACAATGTTTCCGTTGCAAAATTATGCATTTCTTCTGTATACCTGCTCTTCTGTGTGCGGAAAACGGAATTGTGGTTATCATATCCGGAAAATGTTTAACGTACCGGGCCGGAGGGTATGGTATTTTTGTGAAAAAAAGACAGACAATGAGAATAATCTGTATTTCAATCATTATCATTCTATCAAATCTTGCAGTTATGGCACAGGACAAGGAACAGCATGCAGTGAAACAGACTGCGGGACGGGACCAGCTGGGCGGTTTCGCACCCAAATTCGCAGAACTCAACGACGATGTCCTCTTCGGGGAAGTATGGAGCAGGACTGACAGCCTATGTCTGAGGGACAGGAGCATTGTTACGCTGACGGCACTGATCAGCATGGGAATAACGGATTCTTCCCTGACATATCATCTTCAGACGGCTAAAGCCAACGGCATAACCCGTACGGAGATTGCGGAAATACTGACGCATCTGGGCTTTTATGCCGGGTGGCCCAAGGCATGGGCTGCATTCCGGCTGGCAAAGGAAGTATGGAATGAGGAGGAATGCGGTTCTGAGGATACAGGAGAAAACCTCGGCATCACAGACGGAGCCGGACCGGCGGTAGACGGATCAATGTCCGGGCAGTCAAGGACAGCGTTTGAACGGGAAATGCTCTTTCCGATAGGGACTCCCAATGATGCATATGCGAAGTATTTTACAGGCAACAGTTATCTTGCGGTCCTCTCGTCCGGAACATTGCCGGTGTGCAATGTCACTTTCGAACCTGGATGCAGGAACAACTGGCACATCCATCGGGCATCGGAGGGCGGAGGACAGATTCTGCTGTGCGTTGCCGGCAGAGGATGGTATCAGGAGTGGGGGAAGCCGGCAGTAGAACTTAAGCCAGGAGACACTGTGACCATTCCTGCCAACGTGAAACATTGGCACGGAGCGGCTGCAGACAGCTGGTTCGCGCACATAGCCATCGAAGTCCCAGGAAAGGACCAAAGCAACGAATGGCTGGAGCCTGTGGATGACAGGCAGTACGGGCAGCTGGAATAAGCGGATTGCCAGTGTTGTAGCAGAATTTCAGCATACTTTTTTTGTAAAAAAATCAATATATTTGTTTTTATATAAAAATTCAATATGAAAACAAATATGATGATTGTACTGCTTTTGCTCTTTTCTTTGTCTCTCTCAGTTTCATGTACGACTGAAGGCATTGACGGCTTCGAGGTATTCCGGATGTCTGAGAAAGACAACGTTCTCCATATACCTGCGGAACAGATGATTGAGGAGGTCTCTGCCGTGACTCTGGAAGATTCTTCGGAAGCCCCGGTTCTGGGACAGATCAGCGGTCTTTACGAATCCGGGGAGTCCTATCTGATTGTATCGGAAAGGACGGTCTACGAATATGGCAAAGACGGGAAGTTCTTGAGAAAGATAGGAACGAACGGAAGAGGCCCTGGAGAATATCTGAACCCGAGCGGGACAGGTATGAGCGGCGGGATAATATACGTGTTCGATTACAACACGCAGAATATTCTGAAGTATGCGGAAGACGGATGTTTCATCAGTAGCTCCAGCCATCCTGAATTGATGAATTCCGGCATTTACCTCAAGTCTTTTTTATTAAGCGGAGACGATATGATATTCTATTCTTCCACAAATTCTTCGCGGCAGGATATGTTCAGGTATGATGCCGGGAATGACGTATTGAGCCTCTTCTCTGCGAAAGACAGGGAGATGCTGCCTGGTGAAGTAATATTGGGCGAAAATTTCATTTTCGGTAAAAGATCCGAGCCGTATGTCTACAATAATTTCAATGATACCGTATATGTGTTCGGAAATGACAGGCTTGTGCCTTCGTTCCTGATGGAAACCGGCAAATACCGGTACAAGTATTCGGATCTGACGGTAGATAAGATATTGTCTGTAAGCGGGAGCCGCCTCCATTTCTGGTGGATTGCCGCCGCCGGGGAGAGCATTCTGTTATCCTATTCCGTTACTGTCGGGGATGAGAGTCCCTCTTTCCTCGGTCTCTACAACACCCGTACCGGAGAATATTCCCAGAATGTGGAAATCACCGGTATGCAGGAGGACTTCACCGCTATTACTCCGGATGAGAGGCTCTTCGAGGGCATGAAGGACGATGAGCTGCTGTCGGTAAGACCTGTATCGGATACCGGAGACGGGTATGCGATAATCAAATACCGGTTCAAATGAGAAGACTGCTCCCCGTTCTGCTGTGCTGTGTAGCCCTGCTGTCCTGCAAGGATGGAAGAAAGCTTACACAGATAGGAATTTCTGAATATTCCCCAGAGACTGGAAGGTCCTTGTGGTGATGGGCGGTGAGATCCGCATTTTCGAGACCAGTACCGGAAAGAACACCGGACATATCAAATCCGGAGACGGGGAAGGTACGTCAGCATGGATCTGGAGACCCTGAGCGGGATACTGTATGCATTGGATTCAGTCCATTCGAGGATAGACTGAGTAAGTCCTTCCGGTGGTTTGACCGGTTCTGTGCAGCTGGACGGGGGACATGTCTACGACAGGGCTGTGCTTATAGACGAAGGGACTTTACTGGTGCTGGCCTCCGGATTTTCTGGAAGAGAGACCTTTCTGGTAGATCTCGCCGGCGGTCGGGTGTCTGCGCTGGATGTTCCCGCAGATGACGTGGCAAAACTCTCAGAGTCTGTGATAGACAGTTTGAGGAGCATGGGGCTTCCGTTATGGACTGTTGGCAGGACCCGGAACGGAGATGTGCTGGTCAAACATCTTTTCGAGGATATCGTATACAGGTACGACAGTCGGGAAGCACACCGATGTATCAGGTGGCGGACGCCGCATCTGCCGGCTGAAAGCCTACAGCAAATCCGTACAGGGCCCGCCAGCCATGAAAGAACGTTTTGGAAATAACGAAGTAATCCTATGTGTCTTTAATCTGAAAAATTGATTTTCCAGGGCTCCATGCGGTCTACCTGATGCACTGTCCGAAAGGGACGAGGGCCAG
>CAZXFF010000034.1:0-22186 GCA_964640305.1 uncultured Muribaculaceae bacterium
ACTCATAAATCTACCCTTAATCGTGTATTGGATGATAGTTGCGGATTTTAGGTTATCCATAAATCGAAGGGTTTTGTGACGCACAGGGATTTTTCCGGAGGAAAAAAGATTTATCTTACACCGGATGAAATACATGCAATAGAAAAGTTGGATCTGTCAAGAGGTTCGCTTCTTGATAAGGTCAGGGATGTTTTCCTTGCGGGCTATTATACAGGTCAGCGATTTTCGGACTATTCTACAATATCCCAGAAGGAAGTAGATACCGTAGAAATAGACGGTATCGGATACAAGATCTTGAGAAAGAAGCAGAAAAAGACGGGTAATCAGGTTATTATACCGGTACTGAACGGCAATCTGCTGGCAATTATAGAGAAGTGGGGAGGTAAACTGCCCGGTATTTCAATATCGACACTTAATGAGAAGATAAAAATTGTCTGCAGGATGGCCGGAATCAATTCGATTGTGTCGGCAAAGGAAAATTCTTCCGGAAATGGACTTGTCTATGAGTACAAATGGGAATTGGTATCCTCACATACGGCCAGGAGGAGTTGTCTTACCAACTTGCATATGGAGGGGAAGCTGACTCCGGAACAGATCAGAAGCATAAGCGGACATCGTAGCGAAAGGTCTTACAAACAGTATCTTTGTCAAAGCAGTGAAGAAGAAGCAAAGGAAATACTTAAGAAGTACCTATATAATATTTAATGGCAGGATTCTGAATATTGTCTGTTACTCACGGTAACCTTTGCAGCATTTGCACAGGATATCACGGTAACGGGTACTGTTACTGATGCAAGTACTGGCGAGCCTGTATCCGGAGCAACCATATTGCTCAAGGGCGACAATACCCGGTACACCATGACCGATGATTTGGGCAGTTATTCAATTAATGTCCCGAACAACGGAGTATTGGTTGTTTCTTTCCTGGGTTATGCAACACAGGAAATGCCAGTTAACGGGCGCAGGACAATTGATTTTGCTTTGCAGACCGATTCAGAATTGTTGGACGACGTAGTGGTAGTGGCCTATGGTACTGCACGTAAGGAGGCCAATACTGGATCGGTAGCAACGGTTTCAGGTGATGTGATTGCTGAATCTCCGGTTTCATCAGTCGATAAGATGCTTGCCGGTAAGATGGCCGGTGTGCAGGTTACTGCATCTTCAGGACAGCCCGGTGCAAGCTCTGAGATCCGTATCCGCGGTATATCCTCAATCAATGCAGGCAACGAGCCTCTGTGGGTTGTGGACGGTATTCCTGTAATGACTGGAAACTATTCGTATTTTACAAACACCGGTAATGCCATTGCAGCTGTTAACCCTAACGATATCGAGTCCATTACCATCCTTAAGGATGCAGCTGCAGCTTCAATCTACGGATCCCGTGCTGCCAACGGAGTCATTCTGGTGACAACCAAGAGTGGTCAGGCTGGCAAGACCCGTTTTACCGCCCGTGCAAAATTCGGTGGTTCTATGCTTGCAAATGACAATGGCTTCAGAGTTTTGAATGCAAATGAATTGCTGGAACTTAAAAGAGTGTCGGCTATAAATGCGGGGTATAACCCTGATGATCCAAGTTCAGGATACTATTATCCAGAGTCCATTCTGGAAAGGGAAATGACGGACTGGCTTGGCGCATTCACGAAAGTCGGGATATTGCAGGAATATGAAATAAATGCACAGGCCGGTACTGACAAAGGCCGTTTCTATTCTTCCCTTTCTTATCAGAAGAATGACGGTATTGTCAATGCCGTTGACTTCTCGAAATTCCAGGCACGTGTAAACTCCGACTATAAGCTGACAAAAACCCTCAGTATCGGTACCCGTGTGAATCTGGCATATACAATGCAGAACGATATTCCTATGCAGTCCCTGTATTATTCGAACCCTCTGTGGGGAGGTCTGAATATTCTCCCTTGGACTCCTTTCTACGATAAGAACGGTGAGTACAATGTGAATATTCCTGAGAACTCCAATACCAATCCCCTCTATACCGCAAAGTACGATGACCAGTGGGAAAAACAGTACCGTGTACAGGGTACGGTCTATCTCCAGTGGGAACCGATAAGGGGTCTGGTGATCAAAACCAACAATTCATACGAGGGAACATTCGGAGAAGGCCGGCGTTACTGGTATCCCAAGCCGGGCGGAAGTACAGGTACCCTCCAGACATCCAATACTTATTATCAGCAGATGACCACTTCCAACACCATCAATTATTCGAATACATGGGGTGACCATTCATTCAGCGTACTGGCCGGTCAGGAAGCGATGTACAGCGATGGCAAATCATATTATATGTATGCTCCGTCTGTAAGTATAGATATACCTTATCCTACCACTTCGGTTGCGGACAAGGATGAAATCGGCTACGGATATTCTGCTGAAACACTTATGTCGTTCTTCGGAAGGGCCGAATATGATTACGATTCCCGCTATTTCATCAATGCATCCGTACGTGCTGACGGTAGTTCTCTCTTCGGTGCCAACAACCGTTGGGGGGTTTTCTGGTCAGCATCCGCATCGTGGAACATACATCATGAAGAATGGATGAAAGGTGCTTCGAACTGGTTGAGCATGCTCAAACTGCGTGCAAGCTATGGTGTGAACGGTAACAACAGCATTTCCGCATACCGTGCGTACGGTGTGTATGCTTCTACGGCATATAACGGAATAACAGGTATGCTCCCCAGTCGTCCTGATAACCAGAATCTCTCTTGGGAAAAGAACAAGACGTGGAATGTCGGTGTTGATTTCGGATTCTTCAACAACAGGCTTTCCGGATCGGTTGAAGTATATGACCGTCTTACTACGGATATGCTGCTCAGCAAAAGGGTTCCGGCAACTTCCGGATTCACGAGCAATTTCATGAACATCGGTTCACTCCGCAACAGAGGAGTGGAAGTTCTGCTGGAGGCTGAACTTATACGTACCCAGGACTGGTTATGGACATTGGGAGGAAACCTTGCATGGAACGAGTCCAAAGTGCTTGACCTCGGAGACAACGACTTCCTTTCTTCATCAGACTCCAGACTGAGACATATAGTTGGTAAGAATTTCTACACATTCTATCTTAAGGATTACTATGGTGTGAATCCTTCTACCGGTGAAGCTCTGTTCGTGGCTGAAGACGGATCCTTGACTAATGACTATACCAAGGCCCGTTATATCGAGGCAGGTACACCCGAACCTGTCCTTACAGGTGGATTCAATACCAGTGTGTCATGGAAAGGACTGTCACTTAATATGTTCTTTGAATACAAATGGGGCAATAAAGTATTCATCCTCGAGCACCGTTATCTTACATCGGACGGTAGTTCGATGGGTACAAACCAGTCAATATATGCTCTGGACTACTGGAAGAAACCCGGTGATACAGGAGTGATACCTCGTCCCTATGCCGGTAACTCAAGCAACTCATATAGTTTCGGCACAGACCGTTATCTTGAAGACGGAAGTTATCTAAGGCTTAAGGATATAACATTGTCATACCAGCTTCCCGGTAAAGTCCTTGAGAAAATCATGCTTCAGGGTCTTAAATTCTACGTCAGCGGTATGAACCTCTATACATTCCACGATGTATCGTTCTTCGATCCCGAAAGGGGTGTAATGGGAATGGGGGCAGGTATCTATCCCATGACCAAAACTATCGTAGGTGGTATCGAACTCACTTTCTAACCATAAAACAGATTGAATGATGAAAAGAATAATTATAATATCGACTGTTTTGGCTGCTTTCCTTTTCTCAAGCTGTACCGGATTTCTTGTGAAGGAGCCTGTAACCAGCCAGAGCACACAGCAGTTATTGGCCACATACGTCGGGCTTGACAATGCAACGGCGGGTGCATATTCGCCTCTTGCGTCCAATTCCTGGTATGGAGGTACGTATTTCGTTCTGGATGCCGACATGCGTGCCGGTCTGGCATCTGTACCTATGAATCCGGACTTCCAGTCAGGAAGGACATTGGCAGGATTCAACATCAATTACAATGAGAATTCGACATCTGGGCTCTGGAGTGTTGCATACTATGTGATCTCTGCAGCCAACAATGTTATCGAATCCCTGGACAACAACAGTGAAAGTCTGCTTGGGACCGGACTTATAAGCCAGGAACAGCTGGACCATCTCAGGGCAGAGTGCCTTTTCCTGAGAGCCCTTTCGCATTTTGACCTTCTCCGTATTTACAGCAGGAACGATCAGCCTGAACTTGGTGTACCTGTTGTGCTTATTACAGACAAGACATCCACTGAACAACCTGCAAGGAATACTATCAGGGAGGTTTACGACCAGATTGAGAAGGATCTGACGGAGGCGGAAAAACTCATAGGGGATTATGTGCGTTCAGGTGTTGCTGACAAGAATGCCGTAGCCGGCAAATGGCCTGTCAAGGCTTTGCTTGCCAGAGTGTATCTCTATGACGCTACCTTCTCCAAGAGTGCTGAAAAGTATCAGCTTGCCGCAAATTATGCGACAGAGGTAATAGAAAGCGGACAGTACAAGATGTGGACTCCTGCGGAATATTCTAAAGTCTGGGGTAACGATGTGGGAAGCGGTGAAGTAATTTTCGAAGTATTCGGAATCAAGGCTAATTCCTATGATCCTTTCTGGGAAGCACCTGCCCATATGACTAACCCCAAGGGATATGCAGACGTATGCGCATCTGCATCTTTCGTCAAGAGTTTCGAAGATGGTGACGTAAGGGGTGTTACAGGTATCCGTGACAAAAAGGAAGACGGAGCCATGTTCTGCACAGATCCTGACGAGAAATCCGGGGATTACTGGCCCATGAAATATCCTGGAAAGGGATATGGTGATGCAGAAAGTACTCCTGACCAGAACAATACCATAGTTCTCCGTCTTTCTGAGATGTATCTGATCCGAGCAGAGGCACTTACAAGAGGAGCAACCATTGCCGGTGCATCTGCTTTGGAGGACCTGAATACTATCAGGACAAACAGAGGTCTTGCTGCCGCTACTTCCGCTTCCCTCCAGTCCATCTGGGAAGAATCCATAAAGGAATTCTGCTTCGAAGGTTTCCACTGGTTCAATACCGCCCGTCTCGCACTGGACGGTCAGTCATTTGCGGTGATTGAATATGGAACCGATATGGATGAATCCAACAGAAGAGGACCGAATATCCAGAATTATACCAAGTATTGGGCTTTGCCTATATCCAAATCCGAAAGGGACGTTAATCCTAACCTGGTACAGATGCCTGGTTTCTAAATAATAAAGTAAGATGATGAAAAAGACATATATTTTAAGCGCATTAATAGTCAGTGTATTTGTTACGGCTTCCTGTAACCTTAACAAATACCCGGTTTTCGACGATGCAGATGCTTTTGTATCTTTCGACAAGTCCTCATACGTTGTGAACGAAGCGCAAGGTGCGAAGCCTGATACTCTTGACATCACTGTTACGTTGGCTTCCGTGTCAGGGATTTCGACTACAGTGACTTACGATCTGATCGATAATGCAAATCCCAATGCACTTGTCGCAAAACAGGGATACGATTGGGATTTCCTTGATGCCGAACCTGTCCTTAAATTTGACAGTGAGAACCGTACTGCCACAATCAGGATACTGATTTACGGCAATGATTACGGCAAACCTTATACTGGCAGTAAAGTGTTTACGCTTTCATTCAAAAGCACGGGAAGCGTAAAAGCTTCAAAAGAGAATACTACTGCCGTTACAATCAATGACCTGGACCATCCCCTTACATATATCCTCGGGACTTATGTGGCAGTAGATGCAACGGGTACAACATGGGAAATGCAGCTCCGCAAAGATGAGAGCAGCACAGATGTTGTCTGGTTCTATGACATTTGCAACCTGGGCAGCTGGGTAGGAGACGACATCATGTACTTCGGCTCCGTAGATGTTCAGAACAATCTTATTTCCATACCTATAGGCCAGGAAAGCGAATACAAGTACAGCAATGGCAATGCCGTAACTCTTAGTCTGGGGGATGATGAGTATGTTTACTTCACAGGAAGTCCTTTGCAGGCTGAGATATCGGAAGGAGGAAAACGTATTGTAATCAATACATCAGATGATACAAAGCCATTGATTATGGCCTTTATCAAAGATGCAGGTTTTATAAGCAGTGTGGAAACACCGATAACGCTTACAAAAAAATAAGGTTAATTTAGGTGAAGCGAAGGCTGCCCGGACAGCGGGCAGCCTTTTTTAAACTATATTGTATGAAACATTGTCTGATTGCAGTATGCGCAGTGCTTTCCTGTATAGGAGTGAAAGCACAGACTTATACCACATGGCCGTATCTTTATCCCGAGTTCAAAGACGGGGTAATCTATCTGCTTAACGGGAAAAAGGTCCACCACAGAGTAAATGTCCATCTCATGAGAAGCCGTCTTCATTATGTGGAGGCAGATATTGTGAAGGAAGCCCAGTCAGGCGATATCTATTATGTCGCAGCCGGAGATGACAAGTTCATGGTAGTAGGAGGTGAAGTCATGCAGGTCGTGCAGGAAACGGAAGGAGGATTTGTGGCCAAATTGGTCAAGATCGACGAGGAGTCATTATATGATTCAGGAGGAGCATATGGAGGCACGACAACGACGTCCGCAACCCGTAACCTTTCTTCCATCGAAGTATCCGGAGGAGCCAACATGAATCATATGCTATTGTTGCAGAATAAGGAATCGGGAAAGGAGGTTGCTTTAAAAGAAGAGTATTACCTGGTTGCCAACGACAATATATACCGGGCCTATCGGAAGGATATAGAGAAAGCTCTGGATCCGGATATCTCCGTGAAATTCAAATCTTTCCTGAAGCAGAGCAGAATCAGATGGAAGGATCCGGCCAAACTGAAACTGGTCGTTGATTTCCTTGTCAAAAACACTTAAACCAATACCAACAATGTGCAGATCTTTACTAATCACTATCTTTATCTACCTGTCGCTTTTTATCCTTCAATCGTGTACAGAGAGGGAAACATTTTCGGTTGCCGGAGAAACGGTACATGTAAACGGACGTGACATTCCCGCTGATAATTTCCAGCCGGATATGGTGCGTCTGAAACTTTCCGAAGATTTGGCAGACAAATTGGGACTGATTACTGATTCGTTGGGGAATCTTGTCTCTACCGAGGTCAAATCATTGAATTTGAGTATAGAGTCTCTCGGAATACACAGGATGCAGAGGACGTTTCCTTATGCCGGCAAATTCGAAGCCAGAACACGGGCAGAGGGTCTGCATCTGTGGTATGACGTATATCTCGGCAGAAATGCCTCACTGACGAAAGCGGGCGAGGAACTTTCCGCTATCGACGGGATAGAGATTATAGAATACAGACCTCAGATAAGACGTATCGGATCTCTGGAGGTAAGGGAATCAGACCCGGAACCTGGACTCACTTCAGCTGCTGCCGGTGTGTTTGATGATCCAGGGCTTCCCAGGCAGTGGCATTACTATAATGACGGCAGCCGTAGCAATTCTGTGGCAGGGTGTGACATAAATGTGTTACAGGTTTGGAAGAATTATACAACCGGAAGCAGTGACATAATAGTTGCAGTTGTGGATGGAGGTATTGATTATACTCACGAGGATCTTGCTGATAACATGTGGAGAAATCCCGAACAAAGCGGAGATCGGGTTTATGGATGGAACTTCGTAAATGGAGGCCCGCTGGTGACTGCTGATGACCATGGAACCCATGTTGCCGGGACAATAGCCGCTGTAAACAACAACGGTAAAGGTGTCTCGGGTATAGCAGGAGGTGACAAGGCCAAAGGCATCCCTGGAGTAAAAATAATGTCGTGCCAGATATTCCAGGGAGAAGATTCTGGACCCGGAGCTGCAGCAATCAAATGGGGCGCAGACCATGGGGCTGTAATCAGCCAGAACAGTTGGGGCTATAATTTCAAAACGGTTGCAGATGCCATGGCATACCAGACCTCCCAGTCAGATAAGGATGCCATAGATTATTTTATAAAATATGCCGGGTTCGATGAAAACGGAAGACAGACAGGTCCTATGGCCGGTGGAGTTGTGATTTTTGCGGCCGGCAATGACGGATGGGGAATAGGACATCCGGGTGACTACGAAAGCTGTATAGCTGTAGGTTCTGTCGGAGCTGACTACAGGTCTGCGTATTATACCAATTACGGGGCATGGGTTGACATTGCAGCTCCTGGAGGAGATGTTAAGAAAGGGAACGAGGTGTATAGTACCATTCCTGGAAACAAATACGGGTATATGCAGGGAACATCAATGGCCTGCCCGCACGTTTCCGGTGTGGCAGCGCTTATAATTGCCAAGAACGGAGGACAGGGATTCTCTTCCAAAGCGCTCATGAAGCGCTTGCTAGCATCTGTGAACGATATCTCACAATTCAATACAATCGAGATAGGCGGTCTGGTGGATACATATAAAGCAGTGATAGGCAGCAACGGCAAACCACCGCAGCCGGTCAGCAATTTCAAGGCTACCGCGACTTCCAACAACATAGGTTTTTCCCTAACTGTACCATCGGACCCTGACGACGGGAAACCCAATATGATATATATATATTATGCTACGGAAGAGATAACTTCTTCCAACTATGCGGAATTCCCGTACGAGACATATCTGGTTCAGGATCTTGAGCCAGGAGATGTGATGTCCGGAAACTTTTACGTACCGGAATTCGAAACGGATTATTGTCTGGTGGCGGTAGCTTCGGATTACGGTGGCAACAAGTCAGAACCTGCACCATCTGTCCAGGTGTCTGTGGGTGTCAACAATGCACCGGTGATAGAGCCTGTTTCAGGAACAGCGATAAACATCAAAGCATGGCAGTCTGCAGAACTTGAATTTATGGTTACTGATCCTGACGGACATGAAATGACCCCTTCTGTAGATAGGGATACTGCCGGTATAACTTTCTATTGGACAGCAGATACGCTCCATATGCATTTAGACGGCAGAAAGATAGCTCCTGGCAAGCATGCTGCGTCTCTTGTTGTATCAGATGCATACGGTAAGGCTTCTTCAATTGAGTTTTATTATGCCATAGAGAAAAACAATGCTCCGGTTCAGGTCAAAGGGTTTGATGATGTTCTTTTCAGCAATCTTGGGGAAACAATGACAATGGATCTGCGGGAATATTTCCATGACCCGGATGGAGAATCACTTTCATATCGCTGTAATGTATCTTCATATGACATTGCCAATGTTGCGTTCAGAGGGGAGAGCATGCTTCTCACTTCGCTTACAAATGGTGCGATGAATGTTGAGGTAATAGCGAGTGATGCCTTCGGTGAATCTGTCAGATCCGGTTTTGATATTCTGGTTAGGACCTCAAATCATCTTTTCGACATCTATCCGAACCCTGTATCCGATACATTGAAAATAAGTCCTTCAAGGGAAATGGAGATCTCAGTGGAAATCCATTCTGTATCCGGGGCACTTGTTTACAGTGAACAGGATGTGGCGGTATCTCCTTTTGATATCATGAAAATCGATATGGCTTCTCTTCCCGGCGGTATTTATACTCTAAGGATATATTATATGGGCGAAAATTCCGTAAGGCAACATTATTCTTCCAAGATTTCAAAATGGTAGTTTGTCGTGTGATTACATGTTAAAATGAATCAAAAAATTTGAATTGTTCTTATAAATGTATATTATTGTACTTTATTAACCTTATTTTTATGAAATCAAGAATAATTCAATCAAATTTTTTGGTTTGCGTAATTTTCACCATGTCAATGATTTCATGTACGCGAACCGAAGTGGAGGAGTACAAGCCTGGACGTGACTTTGTATACGATGTCCATGAGGAATCCGTAATTCCCGGAGTAATGGCTGTGCGCCTGAAAGAAGAACCGTCCGGTCCTGAAGAAGTACTTGAAATATTCAGCGGGCTCCCTGTAATCTCGGCTGAGAGGCTTTTTAAAGGGCCTGAAAAATTCGAGGCCCGCAAACGGAAGGTGGGATTGACAAAATGGTATGTAATTTCATATGACGAGAGCATGCCGCTGACAAGGGCGGCAATTGAACTCGGTTCAGTTGAGGGTGTCGATATTGCGGAGTATATGCCCAAGATAAAGATGAATGATAATTCTCCGTTCCCTTTTGATGATCCTATGCTTGCCAATCAGTGGCATTATTACAATGACGGAAGCCAGATGCATTCCAAAGCAGGATCCGATATAAATCTTCTCAAGGCCTGGGAAGTCACTACCGGAGACCCGGATGTCATAGTGGCTATTATAGACGGTGGTATCGATTATACGCATGAGGACCTGGCAGCCAATATGTGGATAAACCAGGCAGAAGCCAATGGTACACCCGGGGTGGATGACGATGGAAACGGATATGTGGATGACATATACGGGTTCAATTTCTGTACGACAGGAAGTGGACCGATCGGTACTATTACATTCAACAACCACGGAACCCATGTTGCTGGTACGGTTGCGGCAGTCAACAATAATGGAATCGGAGTAGGCGGTGTTGCAGGAGGGGACGGCAGCGGCAATGGTGTACGTCTGATGTCCTGCCAGACAAACGATAATGACAAGAATGCAGCATATATTGCCACCGCATTCGAGTATGCGGCAGATAATGGAGCTGTGATTGCTCAGTGCAGCTGGGGGTGCAGCGAAACCTATACAGCTGTACTGGAGGCGATAGACTATTTTATCACATATGCAGGGATGGATACAGATCCCAAAACGGGAGAAATCGTCGGACAGACCGGTCCTGTTGCTGGTGGGACAGTGATATTCGCTGCCGGCAACTCGTCATCTTCCACGCAGGATGTATTCCCTGCCAACTATGAAAAAGTGATTGCCGTGGCTTCCATCGGTGCGGATTACGAGACAGCCTACTATACGAATTACGGAGAGTGGGTGGATGTCACTGCACCGGGAGGAGATGCGAAGAAAAACCGGAATGTGATCAGTACACTTCCCGGTAACCAGTATGGAGGAATGCAGGGAACTTCGATGGCCTGTCCGCATGTCTCAGGTGTAGCAGCCCTGGTTGTTTCTGCAAATAAGGGTATCGGCTTTACTGCGGATCATCTGCGTAAAATACTGCTCAAAGGGACTGATGATATCATATATGAATACAATCCCTCTTTTGCCGGGATGCTGGGATCCGGTCTTATTGATGCCAATAAGTGTGTAAGGATGTTTACCCCCGAGCCTCCCGAGTCAGTAGAAAAGATGGAAATTGAATTTACAGGCAATGTAGCGGAAATCAGAATGTCTGTACCAAAAGATCCGGATAGCGGTGTTCCCGAGCTTCTGAGGTGCTATTTCAGCATCACTCCGATTGATGGTAGCCTTTCGGGTGTGGATTCTTTGGATGTTCAGGTAGGAAATTCGAAAGTCGGAGACATCGTTTCGGGCAAAACGCCTTTCCTGAAATTCGGTACGACATATTATTTCAGGGCTATTGCCATTGATCTGATGGGTAGCCGTTCAGTACTTTCCAAGCAGTTTTCTGCCAAGAGCGGAGAGAACTTGCCGCCAGTAATAGATCCTGTGCAGGGAGCTCCTTTCGTTGTCAGCAGGAGTGCAGTAGAAACCATCACCATCACGGCAAGGGATCCCGAGTCAAATCCTATTACAGCAGTCCTTTCTGCTTCGGCCGAAGAACTTAATCTTTCGCAGAAAGACGACAACACTTTCATCCTTACCATAACAGGAGCATTTGCCCCTGATGCAGATGTCGCTAAAGACTACAGTGTGGATGTTATTGTTTCGGACGGAGACCTTAACAGCTCAGTCACCATCCCTTACACAATACTTCCCAACAATCCTCCTGTAGTGTCCACACCTATACCGGACCAGTTCATGAATTCAGGGGAGACCGTTGAACTGAATCTCTCGGATTATATAACAGATCCCGATAAGGGCGACGTATTGGTTTATACCGTCGCTTCATCAGTTTCAGATAAGGTTCAGGCATCTGTTTCCGGAGCAAAGCTGCTTCTTAGAGGAGTCCAGCCTGCAATGTCGGAAATTTCCGTAAAGGCTACAGACTACAGCGGAAAATCAGTGACCACTGCATTCAATGTTTCTGTAAGGGATTCATCCCGACCGTTCGACCTTTATCCGGTGCCGGTGAAGGATGTCCTAAATCTCAGATCCGGTTCCGATATTGAAATCAATGTCTCTGTTATTTCTGTTTCAGGGGCAAGGGTACTGGATTCAGGCCCAGTCACATCAAGTATGCAATCCCCTTGTCAGCTGGATATGTCGTCACTTCCCGGTGGTACATATACGGTAGAGATTACATATTCGGAAGAAGGAGTCTCCAGGAAATATACAAAACAGATAGTAAAACTGTAAAAGCGCATGAAAATGAAGAAATTATTAACCATATCTTTCGTTGTGTCAGGATTGCTGGCATGCTCTTTAAATGTTAATGCACAGGCCTTGCAGTTCCTTAACATCAATCCGGATGCCCGGGTGATGGGTATGGCCAATACCGGAACAGTTGCAACCGCCACTGCTTTCTCAATGTATAACAATACAGCTGCAACGGCTCTTGCTTCCAATGACAGGACAATGGATGTGGGTGTGTCTTATGGTATGTGGCAACCCGGCTATTCGGCCAACCATATGATCTCCGCTGCCGGTTACGGCAAAATCACAAATTTCATGACTATAGCTGCAGGTGTTCGTTATTTTACACATGGCAGTTATGAGATAACGGATGATTTCGGTGCAGCCACCGGTACATTTGCTCCAAAAGATCTGGTTGCAGGCATCGGACTCGGTTTCAAGGTTCTGCCTATCCTTTCTCTTTCCGCCAATGTAAACTATATCATGTCTCAGATTGCACCGTCAGCCACAGGAAATGCAGTGTCTGCAGATTTCGGTGCCATGGTTGATCTGAAGTTCCTGAAAGTCGGGGTTACAGCATCAAATATTGGTTCAAAAATCAAGTATGCAGAGACACCATATTCACTTCCGGCAAATGCAAAATTAGGAGTAGGGACAACACAGTATTTCGGGCGTGATGACAAGAGTTATGTGAGCGTGAATGCGCAGGCGGGAATGCTCTTTGCTGGTTCCGATTTCTTTGCAGAGGCTGGGGCGGAATACTGTTACAATGATCTTTTCAGAATCAGTACCGGCTACCATTACGGTAAAGAGGATTCTCCAGCAATCCCTTCTTATGTTACTGCAGGTTTAGGAGTCAAGTTCTTCGGAATATATGTCAATGCCACATATCTGACAGGACTGAAAAGCGACTCTCCTCTCAATAATTCATTCCAGATAGGATTGGGGTATACTTTCTGATAATACCAACACTGGAATCAATATAAAAGCCGGTCCGGATTCAAGGACCGGCTTTATTGTTTTCTTCACGTTGGATTGGTGTTCCGTTAAGGTGGACAAGTTTGGCGATTCACAGAATAGTCGTTGCGGGTCCGGTTGTCACGGTACGCCTGCGGAAGCACTCCGGCCGCCAATGCGCCCCAGACAGTGCTCTCCCCGCGGTGCGCTATCCGGCCCCCTCCACAGGTGAACCAGGTCTTTTGTGTTAACTTCCAGATTACAAATGCATTACTGCAAATAACGCAGTTCACCTGCGGAAAGTGCCAGACATCCTGGTTTCCGTGGGTTTCTGGGCGAATAGCTTGCTGCTGTTGATGTTACAGTCTGCCAAAGTAGGCTTTGCATCTATTTTCTAACGCATCTCGTTGATATCCAGCGCATTGCAATTTCGCATGTATGCAACCCCTCCCCAAAGCACACCAAAATGCCCAAATTCAGGGGGACTTTGCATAGTGGCAATTTTGTAATACTCTGGTTGTCACGTAGATGCTGAGGCAGTTCTATGCAAAGTGTCCTGCGGGAAGCCTTCTTGCAAGGGGTGCTGGAGGGAATACGGTACAGAAGTGATATGGAATGAATCAGGGTGTTACATTATAAAAAAAGAGCGGTCTGTACCGCTCTTTTCTTTCAGTTAATCCTTGGATAGGATCAGTCCTGCTTTGCAAATTTCTTGTAGTCTTCCATGGATGTTACAATGATATTCTCAAAGCTGCGCTGACCTGTTCCTGCTGGAATGAGATGACCGCATATTACATTCTCTTTCAGACCTTCCAATGTGTCGACCTTGCCGCGGATGGCAGCTTCGCTCAATACCTTTGTGGTTTCCTGGAAGGATGCCGCTGACATGAAGCTATTGGTACGCAGTGCTGCGCGGGTAATACCCTGCAGAATCTGTCTTGATGTAGCAGGAACAGCATCTCTGGCCTGAACAAGTTTAAGATCCTGACGTTTTAGATGGGAATTCTCGTCTCTCAGTTTACGGGCAGTGATGATCTGTCCCGGTTTGAGTTCTGTAGAATCTCCTGCATCCTGTACCACCTTCTTGCCGAACATTGAATCGTTTTCTTCGTTGAATTCCCATTTGTCCACAAGCTGTTCGGGGAGGAAACGGGTATCGCCCGGATCTTCGATTTCCACTTTGCGCATCATTTGGCGTACAATGATCTCAAAGTGTTTGTCGTTGATCTTTACTCCCTGCATCCTGTAGACTTCCTGGATTTCATTGACAATGTATTCCTGTACTTTGATAGGACCCTGTATTGCGAGAATGTCTGAAGGTGAAATGGCTCCGTCTGACAGTGGCATACCGGCTCTTATGTAGTCGTTTTCCTGTACGAGAATCTGTTTTGATAGTGGAACGAGATAGCGTTTCTCTTCTCCTGTCTTTGACTGGATGACGATTTCCCTCTGGCCACGTTTAACCTTACCCATTTTCACAACACCGTTGATTTCAGCGACGATAGCAGGGTTTGAAGGATTACGGGCTTCGAAGAGTTCGGTAACCCTGGGAAGACCTCCGGTGATATCGCCTGACTTACCGATGGCGCGAGGTATCTTGACGATAACGTCTCCGGCGTTTACCATACTACCGTCTTCGACCATCAGGTGGGCTCCGACAGGCAGGTTGTATTCAATCAGGGATGTCTCACCGTTCATGATGCGGATGGTAGGGTTCTTGGTCTTGTCGCGGGACTCGATAACGACTTTTTCACGATGGAGCGAGTACTCGTCAGTAGCCTCTTCCCTGTATGTAACACCTTCCACAAGGCTGTCAAATGCAGCGATACCGGAATGCTCTGTGATGGTAACTGCGTTATATGCGTCCCATTCGCAGATTTTGTCACCTTTGGCAATATTAGTACCGTTCTTCTGGTAGAGTTTTGCACCATAAGGTATATTATACTGGGAAAGGGTTATTCCGGTGTTAATATCGACGATTCTCATTTCGGCTGTACGGCCGATAACGATTTCGTGCTCTTCTCCGTTTTCTTCTTTCTTGGATACTGTACGGAGTTCCTCGAATTCGAGACGTCCGTCATACCTTGCAATAATCTCTGATTCTGAAGCTATGCTTGATGCAGTACCGCCGACGTGGAATGTACGCAAGGTAAGCTGTGTACCAGGCTCTCCGATCGACTGTGCTGCAATGACTCCCACGACTTCACCTTTCTCGACCATTCGGCCTGTGGCGAGGTTACGTCCGTAGCATTTTGCACAGACTCCCTTCTTGGATTCGCAGGTGAGAACCGAGCGGATTTCCACCTGCTCGATAGGCAGTGCTGAAATCTGTGCAGCGATATCTTCCGTAATCTCCTCGTTTGCAGGAAGTATAAGCTGTCCTGTAAGAGGGTTGTAGATATCGTGTACTGATGTACGGCCAAGGATGCGATCGTATAGGGATTCCACGATTTCATCCTTGTTCTTTATGGCTGTTGCCACGATACCCCTGAGGGTCTTGCAGTCCTCTTCGTTGATGATGACATCATGCGATACGTCCACAAGCCTACGGGTAAGGTATCCTGCGTCCGCTGTTTTGAGGGCGGTATCCGCAAGACCTTTACGAGCACCGTGAGTGGAGATGAAATACTCGAGGACGGACAGTCCTTCCTTGAAGTTGGAAAGAATAGGGTTCTCGATAATCTCCGCTCCGGTAGATCCGGATTTCTGGGGCTTGGCCATCAGACCACGCATACCGCATAGCTGCCTAATCTGCTCTTTTGAACCACGGGCTCCTGAGTCAAGCATCATGAAGATAGGGTTGAATCCCTGCTGGTCCTTTTCGATACTCTTCGTCACCATATTGGTAAGACGAGAGTTGGTTGTCGTCCAGATATCGATGATCTGGTTATAACGCTCGTTGTTGGTAATCAGACCGAAGTTGTAGCTCTGCTGGATACTTTCTACTTCCTTGTAGCCGGCTTCTACGAGTTCTGCCTTTTCATCAGGAACAATCACGTCAGCAAGGTTGAACGAAAGTCCTCCTTTGAACGCCATTGTGTATCCGATGGATTTGATGTCATCCAGGAACTGTGCAGTACGTGCGACTCCGGCCGCTTTAACGACATTACCGATGATGTTACGGAGGGATTTCTTGGTCAACAGGTCATTGATGTATCCTACTTCAGCAGGTACTGCCTGATTGAAGATAACCCTTCCGACAGTCGTGTTCTCGAAGATACGGTATCCTTTGGAAGGATCTTTCATATCCTTGGGAAGTCTCACTGAAATGGTGGCGTGGAGATCCACGCGTTGTTCATTGTATGCAATGATTACTTCTTCAGGTCCGTAGAAAGTCATTCCTTCCCCTTTTGCGCCCGGACGGGGTTTGGTAATGTAATACAGTCCAAGCACCATGTCCTGTGAAGGAACGGTGATAGGAGCTCCGTTGGCAGGGTTCAGGATATTGTGAGAACCGAGCATCAGGAGCTGGGCCTCGAGGATCGCTGCATTTCCCAGAGGCAGGTGCACTGCCATCTGGTCACCGTCGAAGTCGGCGTTGAATGCCGTACATGCAAGAGGATGGAGCTGAATGGCCTTTCCTTCAATGAGTTTGGGCTGGAATGCCTGGATACCGAGACGGTGAAGGGTAGGGGCACGGTTGAGAAGGACGGGATGTCCTTTCATCACGTTCTCCAGAATGTCCCATATAACAGGCTCTTTCTTGTCCACTATCTTCTTTGCAGAACGCACAGTCTTTACAATACCTCTTTCAATCAGTTTCCTGATGATGAATGGTTTGTAAAGTTCCGCTGCCATATATTTAGGCAGACCGCATTCGTGCATGTGCAGTTCAGGGCCGACGACGATAACAGAGCGGGCTGAATAGTCCACACGTTTACCGAGCAGGTTCTGACGGAAGCGTCCCTGTTTCCCCTTAAGGCTGTCAGAGAGGGATTTCAATGTCCTGTTTGCATCAGTCTTTACTGCATTTGACTTGCGGGAGTTGTCGAACAGCGAGTCCACGGCTTCCTGCAGCATACGTTTCTCGTTTCGCAGAATGACTTCAGGTGCCTTTATCTCGATCAGTTTCTTAAGACGGTTGTTTCTTATTATAACCCTTCTGTACAGGTCGTTAAGGTCCGATGTTGCAAAACGGCCTCCGTCTAGCGGTACGAGGGGACGCAGGTCCGGGGGAATTACCGGAATGACCTTCATTATCATCCATTCCGGTCTGTTTACGTCTTTGGACTCGCGGAATGCTTCGATTACGCTCAGCCTCTTCAGAGCCTCTGCCTTGCGCTGCTGTGAAGTTTCGCTTTCAGTCTTGTGACGGAGTTCGTATGACAGTTCATCCAGATTGAGCCTTTCCAGCAGGATGTATATGGCTTCTGCACCCATGCCTGCAATGAACTTGTTGGGGTCACTGTTGTCCAGCATCTGGTTCTCTCTCGGCAGTTTGTCGAGTACATCAAGGTATTCGTCCTCAGAGAGAAGTGCCAGATCATTGATACCGAAATCTTTGGCAATACCTGCCTGGACCACGATATACCTTTCGTAGTAAATTACGGACTCCAGTTTCTTTGAGGGTATGCCGAGAAGGCTTCCTATCTTGTTCGGAGTTGAACGGAAGTACCAGATGTGGGCTACAGGTACAGTGAGGGTGATGTGACCCATCCTTTCCCTGCGGACCTTCTTCTCTGTCACTTCCACACCGCACCTGTCGCAGATGATGCCTCTGTAACGGATTCTCTTGTATTTACCGCAGTGGCATTCATAGTCTTTAGACGGACCGAAAATCCTTTCGCAGAACAGACCGTCACGCTCTGGTTTGTATGTACGGTAGTTGACAGTTTCAGGCTTGAGCACTTCACCGGACGATCTTTCGAGGATTTCCTCTGGAGATGCAAGTCCGATGGCGATTCTGCTGAAATTGCTTTTTATTTTATTGTCTTTTTTGAAAGCCATATTCAATAATTAAAAATAGTCAAATACGAAAAACTAATCCAGTTTAATGCTCAAGCCGAGACCGCGGAGTTCGTGCAGAAGGACGTTGAGTGATTCCGGAATTCCGGGAGCCGGCATGGGATCACCTTTGACGATTGCTTCGTAGGCCCTTGCACGACCTGTAACGTCGTCGGATTTGAAAGTAAGTATTTCCTGAAGAATGTTGGATGCACCGAATGCTTCGAGTGCCCAAACCTCCATTTCCCCGAACCTCTGTCCTCCGAACTGGGCTTTACCTCCGAGAGGCTGCTGAGTGATGAGTGAGTAAGGTCCGATGGAACGGGCGTGCATCTTGTCATCCACCATATGTCCGAGCTTGATCATGTAGATTACTCCGACGGTTGCCGGCTGGTCGAACTGTTCTCCGGTACCGCCGTCGCGCAGGAATGTCTTTCCGTATCTGGGCAGCCCTGCCTTGTCGGTATATTCGCAGATCTGTTCCAGAGACGCACCGTCGAAGATAGGGGTACTGAACTTGAGCCCCAACTCTTTTCCGGCCCATCCGAGTACGGTTTCGTATATCTGGCCGAGGTTCATACGTGAAGGCACACCGAGGGGGTTGAGGACTATATCGACGGTTGTTCCGTCGCTCAGGAACGGCATGTCCTCGTCTCTTACCACTTTTGCAACGATACCTTTGTTACCGTGGCGGCCTGCCATTTTGTCTCCAACACGGATTTTCCTCTTCTTGGCAACATATACTTTTGCAAGCTGCATGATTCCGGTAGGAAGTTCATCTCCTATGGTCATGTTGTACTTGATGCGTTTAAGTTCGGCATCGTACTCCTTGTATGCAATAAGGTAGTTGTTTACAAGGGTCTTGATCATGCCGTTGGCTTTCTGGTCGTCTGTCCAGTTTGCGGGGTTTACATCTTCGTACTTGATGTTTTCAAGGTGACTGCGTGTTATTGCAGTTCCCTTGGATATCAGTTCATTGTCATAGAGGTCAGAAATACCGGCACTCTTGTGTCCCTTTGTAAGGGTTGTAAGTTTATCGATGAATATTCTGTACAGTTCCGTAGTTTTCTTTTCGAAATCTGCCTCTGCCCTGACAATTTCTTCCTTGGGAGCATTCTTTTTGCGTCCGGTTTCCTTCGCCACTCTTGAGAACAGCCTCTTGCCGATGATTGTTCCGGAAAGCGAAGGAGAAGCCTTGAGGGATGCATCCTTTACATCGCCTGCCTTGTCACCGAAGATGGCCCTGAGCAGTTTTTCTTCAGGAGAAGGGTCGCTCTCTCCCTTAGGTGTGATTTTCCCTATGAGGATATCACCAGGTTCGACGTTGGCACCTACTCTGATGATACCGTTGTCATCCAGATCTTTGGTAGCATCCTCGCTGACATTCGGTATATCGGCTGTAAGTTCTTCCATACCGCGTTTTGTGTCGCGGACTTCCATGATGTATTCGTCGACATGGATGGAGGTGAAGATATCTTCGCGGAGAATTCTTTCTGACAATACGATGGCATCTTCGAAGTTGTATCCTTTCCAGGGCATGAATGCCACTTTCAGGTTACGCCCAAGTGCGAGTTCACCGCCTTGGGTACCGTATCCTTCTGTCAGTACCTGACCGGCATGTACCCTTTCACCTCTGTGGACGATAGGAACCAGATGTATCGAAGTGCTCTGGTTGGTCTTTCTGTATAGAGGAAGTTTGTAGACAGTAACTTCAGGACTGAAACTTACGAAACGTTCATCGTCTGTCTGGTCGTATTTGATATGGATTTCACGTGCGTCGACATATACCACTTCTCCGTCTCTCTTGGCAACCACCTGAGTGCGTGAATCACGTACTACCGCCCTTTCGAGTCCCGTACCTACGATAGGTGCTTCAGGTTTTATGACAGGTACAGCCTGACGCATCATGTTTGACCCCATGAGTGCGCGGTTTGCGTCGTCATGCTCGAGGAATGGAATAAGGGAAGCGGCTATGGAGGCTATCTGGTTGGGGGCAACGTCCATGTAGTGGACTTTGTCCTTGGAAACAACAGGATAGTCAGCCTCGTAGCGGCATTTTATCCTTTCGTCCAGAATGTTTCCGTCTTCATCCAGGTTCACGTTTGCCTGAGCAACCATTTTGTCTTCTTCCTCTTCTGCACTCATGTATATATAGCCTTTGGGGCTCATGTCAACCTTACCGTCTTCAACTTTACGGTAGGGGGTTTCGATGAAACCTAAATCGTTTATGCGGGCATATACGCAGAGTGATGAAATAAGACCGATGTTCGGACCTTCAGGCGTCTCGATAGGACAGAGACGTCCGTAGTGTGTGTAGTGTACGTCCCTGACCTCGAATCCGGCGCGGTCTCTTGACAGACCTCCTGGACCAAGTGCAGACAGGCGGCGTTTGTGTGTCATTTCCGCCAGAGGGTTGGTCTGGTCCATGAACTGTGAAAGCTGGCTGGTACCGAAGAAAGAATTTATGACGGATGAAAGGGTCTTGGCGTTGATGAGGTCTGTAGGTACAAACACTTCATTGTCACGCACGTTCATTCTCTCCCTTATGGTTCTTGCCATACGTGTCAGACCTACACTGAACTGGTTTGCAAGCTGTTCTCCTACTGTACGGATACGCCTGTTGCTCAGGTGGTCAATGTCATCGATGGCTGCTTTGCTGTTGATCAGCTGTATGAGGTATTTGATGATTTCTATTATGTCCTGTTTCGTCAGTACTCTGACGTCAGCAGGAGTCTTGAGGCCGAGTTTGTGGTTGAGACGGTAGCGGCCGACTTCCCCAAGGTCATATCTCTTGTCGGAGAAGAAGAGCTTGTCAATCACATCCCTGGCTGTTGCTTCGTCAGGCGGTTCGGAATTCCTGAGCTGCCTGTATGTATAGAATACTGCTTCCTTCTCGGAATTACAGGTATCTTTATGCAATGTGTTGAAAATAATGGCGTAGTCACTCAAGTCAACGTCATCTCTGTGGATAAGGATTGTGCTGACTCCGGCATCTACGATATCGTCGATGTTGCTTTCATCCAGGATAGTCTCGCGGTCAACCACAATCTGGTTCCTTTCGATGTACACGACTTCTCCTGTATCTTCATCGACGAAGTCTTCGTTCCATGTTTTTAAGACTCTTGCCGCAAGCTTTGAACCGATGTGCTTTGTCAATTCCTTTTTGGTGGCCGGAATCTCTTTGGCAAGGTCGAATATGTCGAGTATGTCTTTATCGCTTTCGAATCCGATAGCCCTCAGCAGGGTGGTTACCGGTAACTTTTTCTTACGGTCAATGTAAGCATACATCACATTGTTGATGTCGGTAGCAAATTCTATCCAGGATCCCTTGAAAGGAATGATTCTGGCTGAATAGAGTTTTGTACCGTTCGCATGCATGCTCTGACCGAAAAATACCCCCGGAGAACGGTGCAGCTGGGATACTACAATACGCTCTGAACCGTTGATTACGAATGTACCCCTTTCTGTCATGTAAGGGATGGTCCCAAGATATACATCCTGAATGGATGTGTCGAAATCTTCGTGTTCGGGATCTGTACAGTACAGTTTCAGTTTTGCCTTAAGAGGGATGCTGTATGTAAGGCCTCTGTCAAGGCATTCGTCAACGGAATAACGCGGAGGGTCAATGAAATAGTCTACAAATTCAAGAACGAAATTGTTTCTTGTATCAGTAATCGGGAATATTTCCTGGAATACTTTGAATAACCCTTCGTTTCGGCGGTTTTCCGGCGTCGTGTCAAGTTGGAAGAAATCCTTGAACGACCTCAACTGTACCTCGAGGAAATCTGGATATTCCAGGAGGGTTTTTGATTTTGCAAATGAAATGCGTTGATTATTAAGGTTTTGCGCCATTGTATTCGGTTTGGTTGAAGATAATCTTAAAAAAACGACAAAAAGGTTAAGAGTCTTAATAGACCCTTAACCTGAGTTTTTCCCGTCAGCGGGATTCAGTATGTAGTTTATTTAACTTCAACTTCT
>CAZXFF010000035.1:0-21637 GCA_964640305.1 uncultured Muribaculaceae bacterium
GCACCTGCCTTGCACGCAGGGGGTCAAGAGTTCGAATCTCTTTACCTCCACCAAAGAAGAACTACAGTATGTAGTTCTTTTTTTTGTATAAAAATAAGTGATATAATGTTTATAGGGTAGCTAATTAATATGTTAAGTTTGGAGTTTAAGTATGTTATATAGAGTTAAACAAGTTATGTGGGCAATAAGTTCTAATTTTAAAGATATTGACTATGATTATGTTAATAAATATTTAAATAAAAATGAAGTAACACTTTTTAATAAGTTAAAACATTCTGAAATGCATCATTGTATAAGAGTTTGCCATGATTGTTTAAGAATAAATTCTGAAAATAAGTTAAATGTAGACAAAATAATTTTAGGAAAAGTTGCTTTATTACATGATATAGGTAAAATTGAATATAAACTAAATCTTATTGAAAAATCTTTATTAGTAATTTTAAATAAAGTTACTAGAGGAGGGCTTAAAAAGTTTTCTAGTTTTAAAAGTGTTGATATATATTATAATCATGGAATAAAAGGAAAAAGTATATTATTAAAAGAACAAAATAAAAATAAAGATAATTTACATAATACATATAGTGAAGAATTTTTAGATGCCATAGAAAATCATCATAGTAATATTTCTTATGGGAATTTAAGTAACAATGTTTTATTACGTATTTTGGTAGAAGCTGACAATATTAATTAAGTTCTAAAAATATTTGTATTTTTATTTAATTAACTATTTATATATTCATAAATAAATTAAAAGAATTCAATAATTATAATTACTATGTAGAATAATAATGTTTTTAAAATGAGTTTAATAAGAAATTTTCTTATTAAACTCATTTTTTTTATTTAGTGTCATAAATTTATAAATATATAAAATGAAATTTTACTTTATTTAAATTTTTAAAATAAAAATATATTTCATTTTATAGTTTATATACCAAAAAGGAGGCGCTATTTATGGAGCAAAGTATAATATTAGATACACTGTGGGTGTTATTTGGAGGTATTTTAGTCTTTGCAATGCAAGCTGGTTTTGCCTTAGTTGAAACAGGTTTTACAAGAGCTAAAAATGCAGGAAATATAATTATGAAAAATCTTATGGATTTTGCTCTTGGATCTTTAGTTTATTGGATTTTAGGTTTTGGTATAATGTTTGGAAAAGATATTTTAGGACTTTTTGGATCAGTAAAGCTTTTTGCAAATGGAAATATTGATCATATAGGTCTAACTATTACAAAGGAATCATTTTTATTTTTTCAAACTGTATTTTGTGCAACAGCAGCAACTATAGTTTCAGGTGCAATGGCTGAAAGAACAAGATTTATAGCTTATTGTATATACAGTGTTGTTATAAGTGCTTTTATATACCCTGTTGTAGGTCATTGGATTTGGGGAGGAGGATTTTTGGCTAACATGGGATTTATTGATTTTGCAGGTTCAACTGCTGTTCATTCTGTAGGTGGATGGTGTGCTGTTGTAGGTGCAATGATGCTTGGACCTAGAATAGGTAAATATTCTGATAATGGAAAGGCCAATGCTATACCAGGACATAGTTTGACTCTTGGTGCTTTAGGAGTATTTATTTTATGGCTTGGATGGTTTGGTTTTAATCCTGCTTCTAGTTTAAGTGTTAGTGATATGGAACTTAATTCAAGAATATTTATTACTACAAATTTAGCAGCAGCGGCAGCAGCTACTACAACAATGATAGTTACATGGATAAGATATAAAAAGCCAGATGTTAGTATGACTTTAAATGGTGTTTTAGCTGGCCTTGTGGCAATAACAGCAGGGTGCCATGTTGTAACACCCGGTGCAGCTATAATTATTGGAGTTATTGCAGGCTTTGTTGTGGTATTTGGAGTGGAATTTATAGATAAAATTTTGAAAATTGATGATCCTGTAGGTGCTATTGGAGTGCATTGTTTATGTGGAGTAACAGGAACATTAATGGTAGGTTTGTTTGCAACTTATGGAGATAGCATAGGATTATTTTATGGTGGCGGATTTAAGCTTTTAGGTATTCAAACATTGGGAATTTTATGTGTTGCAGCTTGGACAATAATAACATCTTTTATACTATTTAAGATAGTAAAAGCTACTGTTGGACTAAGAGTTAGTAAATCAGAAGAATTAAGAGGTTTAGATTATGAAGAGCATGGCATTGAAAATAGTTATGCTGATTTCCAAAGTACAGATATAAATACTTAATATGGGGAGTTATTAATGGATGTTATAAAAAAGATTGAGATAATAACAAGAAAAAGTAAGTTTGAAGAACTAAAAGTTGCTTTAAATAAAATTGGAGTTGGAGGGATGACAGTTTATCAAGTTTTAGGTTGTGGAACTCAAAGTGGAGATAAACTTTATTATAGAGGAGTTCCTGTTGAACTTAAGCTTATTCAAAAGGTTAAAATAGAAATTATTGTTTGTGAAATTCCAGTTGAAAAGGTAATAGATGTTGCTCAAAATATTTTAAGAACTGGTGAAATTGGTGATGGTAAAATATTTATATATGATGTGTATGATGTTATAAAGATTAGGACAGGAGAGAGGGGAAAGGCAGCACTAGCTAATGAATAAATAAAAAATATAAATTATTGTTCAAAAGGTTGTATAATTTTTTATGCAACCTTTTAATATTTGGAGTTATTTTAAGGTGATTATAGAAGCTTTTAATACTTTAGTATTATGAGAATAAATAATAATATTATTAAATAAGTAGTAAAAATTGTATAATATAAGTTATAATCAAATTGATTGATATTTTAAAATAAATGTAAAACTTATACAGATTTATTTTAAGTTACATAGGAATTTTTTATACTATGCATAATTTTATTAATGGGATTTAGCATAGTAAGATTTATTAGATAGAATAAAACTTAAATAATATAGAGCCAGGAGTTGAATAATTAATGGATTATGATGTTTTAATTTTAGGTGGTGGAATAATAGGTTGTGCAGTTGCTTATGAATTATCAAAATATAATTTAAATATAGCAGTTATAGAAAAAGATTTTGATATAGCAGATGATATATCTTTTTTTAATACTTCAATAGTTTACGATGGTTGTGAATGTAAGGATAATTTAATAAGTGCTTTAGAGGAAATGGGTAATTCAATGCTAGCTAAGATAACTGAAAAACTTAATGTTTCTTTTAAAAGATTACCTAATTTAACTATTGCAACTGATGAAAAATCTTTAAAGGTTGTAGAAGAAAGATATAAAAGAGCTATAGATAGAGCTTTAACTGGAATTAAGCTTATAAATGGTGATGAGGCTAGAAAACTTAATCCAAGGCTGGGAGATGATGTTATAAAAGCTCTTTATTCAGAAAATACTGCAGTTATAAGACCATATGATTTAGCAATAGCTTATGGAGAAGTTGCTTATGATAATGGTGTTGCTTTTAGACTAGAAGAAGTTGTTACAGATATTCAAAGTTTATCAAATGGCTTTAGGGTAACAACAAATAAAAATAAATTTAAATGTAAATTTGTAGTTAATACTATTCCAGGAGAAAAGTATTTGTTAGACGATATAAGAGAAAAAGATGATGCTGGATATAATTTAAAGACTTATTATGTAGTTTTAAATAATTTAAAAAATATAGATAAAAACTCTATATTGTCTAAAATAGAAGATAAAGATAATTCTATTGTTTTTATGCCAAGTTCTTGTAGTGAACTTATAGTAGGAGTAAATTCAAGTATAGAGTTAAGTAAAAAAGATGTGGTGAATAAAGTAAAAGAACTTATTCCTGATTTAGGAAGGAAAGATGTTAAGGATATATTTTATGATAATCATCATAAAGATATAATGATAATAGATGATAGTGAAGTAAATAAAGGATATATAAAGGTTACAGGTAAATATTATGGAGAAGTGACAATATCTCCAGCTATAGCAACAATAGTTAGTGAGACTATTGTTGAAGATTTAAAATGTGGTGAGAATAAAAATTTTGTTGATAAGAGAAGAGAGTTTTATAGATTTCGTGATTTATCAATGGAAGAGAGAAATGATCTTATAAAATTAGATAACAGATACGGAAAGATAATTTGTATATGTAATCAGATAACAGAAGGAGAAATTGTTGATTCTATAAGAAGACCACTAGGTGCAAGAACTGTTGAAGGAATTAAAAGAAGAACTGCCGCAACATTTGGTCATTGCAATGGTGCGTATTGTATAAGTAGTATTATTGATATATTAGCAAGAGAATTAGATAAAAAACCAACAGAGATAGTAGAGGATTCTAAAAATTCTCATGTATTAACTTGTAGAATAAAAGAATTTGATGAGGTTTAATAATATTTATAGAAAGGAAGATTGTAATGGAAGAGGAACTTTTCACAAGTGTAGTTAGACTTAGAGGATCTAAGTTTCATGTAGTGCCTGTAAAAAGTAGTAAACCTGTACCGCAAGATAAATGGATAGAATTTTCTAAAATACTTAGCAGATTATATGTTGGAGTTCCAACGAAAATAGGTACTGTTGTTTGTAGGAATATATTAAATACAGGAATTGATATAATTTGTACTAAGAATATTGATAATTAATAAGGCATTAAGTTATTAATATAATATTGAAAGTAAATTTTGAAAGATGAATTAATAAATATTTGCATTAAAACAAAAAAATCTAATTATATGTACTAGATTTTTTTGTTTTTTTACAAGAAAAGTAAAAATAATCAATTTATAAACACTATAAAATTACTTTTATTTCATTACAATACAAAAAATAGATTTTAAAATGCAAGAAATAATTTAAATTATTCATTTTAAATACTAAGGATAATTTTGTTATTTAAATTTATTAAATAATGTATAATAATCTTTGATAATTGTTAAGTAAAGAAGTTAAAAACGTATTTGTTTTATAAAAATTATTTTAAAGATGAATTTCTATTGTAAAGCTATAATTTAAGTGTTAATCTGTATTCGACCTAAGAAATAATATTAAACTAGATTTAGGAGATGGTTATTATGACAAGATTTTCAACAGTAAACGCAGATACACTTTTAATAGTAGAATCATTAAATAAAAAGAATGAAAAAGCAGATAAAAAAGGAACAAAATTAGCACAATTATTTGGATTATTACAAAGAAGATAATTTGATTTTTAAGTAGATAATATGAATAATTTAATTCATAGTTTAAAATTATAATAAAGGGAGATAGTTATTATGACAAGATTTTCAGCAGTAAACGCAGATACATTTTTAATGATAGAATCATTAAATAGGAAGAATAAAAAAGCAGATAAAAAAGGAACAAAATTAGCACAATTATTTGCATTATTGAAAAGAAAATAATTTTAGTTGTATGTAGATAATTTTAATAATTTAATTAATAGTTTAAAATTATAATAAAAGGTTATAATTTATAGTATAGAAAATATAATATAGTAATTAAATTCTTGACATTATATTGCAATAGCTTTACTATATTATTAGTAAAATAAATATTAACCTTTGATCAGGCTAGTAATGTTTGTTAGTATTTTAGAGAGTCAGTGGATGGTGTAAACTGATATGCTATATTCATGAATCCACCTGTGAGGGACTGTGATGAGCAGTACGGATTTAACCGTTATAATTTTTTGAGCGGATAGATTTTTTAATCTATCAATTAGGGTGGTAACGCGGAGTTTTTCGTCCCTTTTATTAAGGGAAAAGGAAAGACTCTTTTTTATTTTGTCTAAAATTAATAACCATATAAAAATATATATAAAAGATTAAATTGAAAGGAAGAATTAAAATGCTAGATTTAAAAAGAATTAGAAATAATCCAGAAGAAATAAAGGCATTATTATCAAATAGAGGGGAAGATTTTGATGTAACTTGTATTGATGAAGTTGTTGCATTAGATGAAAAGAGAAGAGCTATATTAGTTGATGTTGAAGCTTTAAAAAGCAAAAGAAATCAAGTGTCTTCTGAAATTCCAAAGAGAAAAAAAGCTGGTGAAGATGTTACAGCTATAATGGCTGAGATGAGAGAAATAGGTGATAAAATAAAGGAAGATGATGCAAAGGTATCAGAAATAGATGAAAGAATAAATTATATAATGCTTAGAATTCCTAACATACCAAATCCTCAAGTTCCAGATGGAGAAACTGATGAAGATAATGTAGAAATAAAGGTCTGGGGGGATAAAACAAAATTTGATTTTGAACCAAAGGCTCATTGGGATTTAGGAACTGATTTAGATATTTTAGATTTTGAAAGAGCAGGTAAAACAACTGGTTCAAGATTTACTTTCTATAAAGGTGCAGGTGCTAGATTAGAAAGAGCTATAATCAACTATTTTTTAGACACACATGTATTTGATAATGGATATACTGAAATTTTACCTCCTTACATGGTTAATAGAGATAGTATGACAGGAACAGGTCAATTACCTAAATTTGAAGAAGATGCATTTAAAGTTGAAAACAATGGATTTTTCTTAATTCCAACTGCTGAAGTTCCAGTAACAAATTTTTATAAAAATGAAGTATTAAGTGGAGATAAATTACCAATAAAACATGTTGCCTATAGTGCTTGTTTTAGAGCAGAAGCAGGTTCAGCAGGAAGAGATACAAGGGGTCTTATAAGACAACATCAATTTAATAAAGTTGAACTTGTTAAGTTCTGTAAGCCAGAACAAAGCTATGAAGAATTAGATAAGCTAGTTAAAGATGCAGAGTCTGTTCTTCAAGGTTTAGGAATACCTTATAGAATAGTTAGAATATGCAAAGGTGATTTAGGATTTACCGCTGCATTAAAATATGATATAGAAGTTTGGATGCCAAGTTATGATAGATATGTTGAAATATCAAGTTGTTCAAACTTTGAAGATTTCCAAGCTAGAAGAGCTAATATAAAATATAGAGAAACTCCAAAAGATAAACCACAATTTGTTCATACATTAAATGGTTCAGGTGTTGCAATTGGTAGAACAGTGGCGGCTATATTAGAAAACTATCAACAAGCAGATGGAAGTGTTAAAGTTCCAGAAGTATTAAAGCCATTTATGAGATGTGATGAAATAAAATAATTATTAAACAAAAATGCTATATCATAATTTATGATATAGCATTTTTAGATATTTAAAAAGAAATAGTTTATAAAATTTCCTTTTTTAATTTCTTGAACTTTTAAATAAATTTTATATAATTAAAACAATAAATTAAAGAAATAATTTTAAAGTATTTTATACGAAGTAAAAATTTATATAATTGTGTATCACATTTAATAGGAAATTTAAGGGAATTAATATTTTTTTATATTGAATAAATTATTTATATATGATATTTTAAATAAGGATGGTATCTTATGAACCATACTATTATTTATTTTTAATTATATTTGAATTTAGAACGCTCATACTTAATAATGAGATGAGACGAGATAGTATCATCACACTCTAATTTTTTGGAGGTGATATTTTATGAAAATAGGTTTTATTGGAGCAGGAAAAGTAGGTTTTTCTTTAGGGAAATATTTAGTAAAAAACAGTACAACTGTATCGGGATATTATAGTAAAAATGAAAACTCATCTAAAGAAGCATCAGAATTTACTAATACAAAACAATTTTTGGATTTAAAGGAATTAGTTAATGAGAGTGATGCTATTTTTATAACCACACAAGATAGTTTTATAGCTTCTGTTTGGAAGCAATTAAAAGATTTAAATATAGATGGGAAAATTATTTGTCATTGTAGTGGTTCATTATCTTCAAGTATATTTTCAAATATAGATAAGTATGGTGCTTATGGCTATTCAATTCATCCTTTATTTGCAATCTCAGATAAATATAATTCTTATAAAATATTGAATAAGGCTTTTATAGCTATTGAAGGGCATGAGAAGTATTTAGGTACTTTTAAAACATTGTTTGAGAAGCTAGGAAACAATGTTCAGGTTATTTCTAAAGAAAATAAGATGTTATATCATGCTGCAGCAGTAACTTCTAGTAATTTGGTTTTAGGGCTTATAAAAGATGGTATAGATTATTTAATTCAATGTGGATTTAGTGAAGAATCTGCTATGGAAGCGTTATATCCTCTTATATCATTTAATATAGGTAATGCTAAAGCTCAAGGAGTTATTAAAAGTTTAACTGGTCCTGTTGAAAGAGAAGATTTATCTACTATAAAAGGACATTTATCTGTAATTGACCCTAAAAATATAGAGTCTTATAAGATATTATCAAAAAAAATATTAGATATTGCAAAGATTAAAAATAAGGATAGAGATTATAAAAATATTGAAGATTATTTGGAGGAATAAACTATGAAAAAAACAATACTTACATTTAAACAAGCTAAAGAAAATAATGAAAGAATATCAATGCTTACAGCTTATGATTATTCATCAGCAAAGCTTATAGATGAGGCTGGAGTAGATTCTATACTAATTGGAGATTCTTTAGGAATGGTTTCTTTAGGATATGAAGATACTTTATCAGTAACCATGGAAGATATGATTCACCATACAAAAGCAGTTGCAAGAGGAGTTAAAGAAGCCCTAATTGTTGCAGACTTACCTTTTATGTCATACCAAACATCAGTTTATGATGCTGTGTATAATGCAGGTAGACTTATAAAAGAAGGTAGAGCTCATGCTGTAAAAATAGAGGGTGGAGTTGAAATTTGTGATAGAATAGAAGCAATAGTTAAAGCATCAATTCCTGTTATAGGTCATATAGGTTTAACACCTCAGTCAGTGAATGCTTTAGGTGGATTTAAGGTTCAAGGAAAAGATGAAAAAGCAGCAAGAGCACTTATAGAAGCAGCTAAAGCAGTAGAAAAGGCTGGAGCTTTTGCAGTAGTTTTAGAGTGTGTTCCTGCTAAGCTTGCAGCAATAATTACAAAAGAATTATCTATACCTACAATAGGAATTGGTGCAGGTGCTGAATGTGATGGACAAGTTTTAGTTTATCAAGACATGATAGGTATGTTTAGTGGATTTACTCCAAAATTTGTTAAGAGATATGCAAATGTAGGGGATCTGATGAGAGAAGCTTTTGCTGAATATGATAAGGAAGTAAAAAATGGTTCCTTCCCAAGTCAAGAACATACTTTTAAAATAAGTGAAGATGTTATAGAAAAATTATATTAATATATAAAAATAGGAGTGGCTTAAAATGAAAGTTGTAAAGACAATACAAGAAGTAAGAGATGCAGTTAAAGAATGGAAATCTCAAGGATTAAGTGTTGGATTTGTACCAACTATGGGATATTTACATGAAGGACATGAAAGCTTAATAAATGAAGCTGTTAGAAATAATGATAGAGTTGTTGTTAGTATATTTGTAAACCCTATGCAATTTGGTCCAACAGAAGATTTAGATAAGTATCCAAGGGATTTAGAAAGAGATTCTAAGCTTTGTGAAAGAGCTGGAGCTAATATAATTTTTCATCCTGAGAAAGAAGAAATGTATTTTGAAGATTTCTGCTCTTATGTTGATATAAATGGATTAAGCAAGGAATTATGTGGGAAAAGCAGACCTATACATTTTAGAGGAGTTTGTACAGTTGTAACAAAATTATTTAATATAGTTAATCCAGATAGAGCTTATTTTGGTGAAAAAGATGCACAACAATTAGCTATTATAAGAAGATTTGTTAGAGATTTAAATATTGATGTGGAAATAATAGGATGTCCTATTATAAGGGAAGAAGATGGGCTTGCAAAAAGCTCTAGAAATACTTATCTTTCAAAGGAAGAAAGACAAGCTGCTTTAATTTTAAGCCAATCATTAAACTTAGCTAAAGATGCGATAGCAAGTGGAGAAAGAGATAGCAAAGTTATTATAAATTTAATTTCAAAGAATATTGAAAAAGAACCTTTAGCTAAAATAGATTATGTTGAAGTTGTTGATTCTTTATCAATTGAGCCTGTTGAAAAAATAGAAAAGTCAGTTTTAGTTGCTATTGCAGTTTATATAGGAAAAACAAGACTTATAGATAATTTTACATTTAATATGTAGTAGTATCTTGATATAATATTTTTAGATAAAATTTAGAGGCTACAATAAAGGAGAAATATATATGCAATTAACAATGTTAAAAGGAAAAATTCATAGAGCTACAGTTGTACAAGCTGAGCTTGATTACGTAGGAAGTATAACTGTTGATGAAGATTTATTAGATGCAGCAGGAATATTAGAATATGAAAAAGTTCAAATAGTTGATGTTAATAATGGAAATAGATTTGAAACATATACAATAGCAGGAGAAAGAGGATCAGGAATGATTTGTTTAAATGGAGCAGCAGCTAGATGTGTTTCAACTGGGGATAAGGTTATTATAATGTGCTATTGTGAAATGGATAGAAATGAAGCTAAAGAACATAAACCAAGTGTAGTTTTTGTTGATGATGAAAACAAGATAAAGAGAGTAACAAACTATGAAAAACATGGTTTGCTTTCAGATAAAATGTTAGAAGACTAATAATAAATCAAATAAGGATTTGATTTAAATAAGTGTTGATTTTAGAATGGTTAAAGGGTTAACCTAGTTTCTAAGATATTTCTGTATAATCATCTAAAATCAACACTGTGCTAAAACATAGTTTTACTTTTGTAAAAATTAATATTAGGTTTTTAATACAATTTAAAGTTAAAGTAGGTAAATAGATTTTTAATATATTATAAAAAATTGAAAAATATATTGACATAAGTTTATCATATTGATATAATTACTTTTGTAATAACGCGGAGAGATGGTCGAGTTGGTTTAAGGCACCGGTCTTGAAAACCGGCGTGCGTGTGAGCGTACCGTGGGTTCGAATCCCACTCTCTCCGCCATTTATAAGTTATATTATTTAATTTAGAGGGCATGGAGAATTACTCAAGTGGCTGAAGAGGCGCCCCTGCTAAGGGCGTAGGTCGGGCAACTGGCGCCCGGGTTCAAATCCCGGATTCTCCGCCAAAGCATCTAGTTTTTACTAGATGCTTTTTTTATAAAGTTATTGTTGATTTTAGATAAGTTAGATGATTTTAATAATATATAGAATTGATATAACAAAATATTGAAAAATATAAAATAAATAGGTATATTTAAACAAAAGATAATTGAAAGGGGTTTATTATGGGGAAAAATGGTCCTTCTAAAGAGTATAAATTAAGTTTATATTTAGGTATTGGAGGTATATGTGGAGCATATCTTTGGCCAATATTAGGTTTTTTATTAAGTATTTTTGGTTTTGTAAATTCAAAACGTGCAACAAAAACTTATGGAGAAAATAAAATACCATTTGTACTAAATATAATAGCGTTTGTATTTAGTATAATTATGTTAGTTTTTTTAATGACAACAAATAGTATAAATTTATAAAATTTTATAAATATTTTTTAAAAATATATTGACATAAAGATATTATATTGATATAATATCTTTTGTAATGACACGGAGAGATGGTCGAGTTGGTTTAAGGCACCGGTCTTGAAAACCGGCGTGCGTGTGAGCGTACCGTGGGTTCGAATCCCACTCTCTCCGCCATTTATAAGTTATATTATTTAATTTAGAGGGCATGGAGAATTACTCAAGTGGCTGAAGAGGCGCCCCTGCTAAGGGCGTAGGTCGGGCAACTGGCGCCCGGGTTCAAATCCCGGATTCTCCGCCAAAATACCTAGTAGTTTTACTAGGTATTTTTTGTTGTCTAAAATTAAGTTAAGTCTGATTTTTAATAAATTAATCTCAAATTTCTTATATATTCCATATTGTATTATGTTTTAAAAATTATCAACAATATAAATATACCATATAAAAAATTCATAACATTTCTCCTTTAATTTTATATAGAAATATTATACATTAAATATTTAAATTTACAAATATAATGATAGATATATAAAAATTTTTGTTATAAGGATAAAATAGAATTATGAATTATGTACTTAAATGGAAAGTATATAGTTTAAAATAGCTAATTAATTTTTTTATTTTGGTAAGATAATAGTTAGCTAAATAAGAATAGGAGAGGCATTATGGCTTTAAAGATTATATACGGTAGAGCCGGTACAGGAAAAAGTAGATTTTGTATAGAACAAATAAAAAAGAAAATTGAAAATAATCATAGTAAATTAGTTTTAATAGTCCCAGAACAATTTACATTTCAAACTGAAAATAGAATGCTTGAAGAAATTGGAGAAAAGTATGTTTTAAAAGCTGAAGTATTAAGTTTTAAGAGACTTGCTTATAAGGTTTTTAATAGTTGTGGTGGAAGTACTAAGGCTTTAATGAGTGATGCAGGAGTTAGTATGCTTATTTATAAAGTTTTAGAGGAGTTAGGAAATGAATTAACAACCTTTGCTACTGCTTCTAAAAAGCAAGGATTTATTGATGTTTTGTCTAGAGCTATAACAGAATTTAAAAAGTATAATGTAGATAGTTTAGTTCTAGAAGATGCTTTAAAAAACATAGATGATGAGGAATTGCATAGTAAATTAAAGGATTTAGAACTTTTATTTAATTCCTTTAATGATAAGCTTCATAAAGGTCATATTGATGGAGAAGATAGATTAAGTTTATTAAATGAAAAATTAGATAATTGCTCTATATATGATGGAGCAGAAATTTTTATTGATGAGTTTACCACATTTACTCCTATACAGTTGGAGATAATAACTAAGCTTTTAAAGAAAGCTAAAAATGTAAACATAACTTTATCTATGGATAATATAAATTCTAAAACTTTAGATAATGACTTATTTACTGCAACTAAAAATACAGAGAGAAGGCTTTTAAAAGTTTTAGAAGAAAATAATATTAAATTCAATGGATATATAAATTTAAATAAGGGGGTTCCTTATAGATTTAAAGATAGAAAAGAGTTAGAAGTAATTGAAAAGAACATATATTCATATCCTTTTAAAAGTTATTACGGAGATAATGAGCGAGTTAGATTATACAAGGCAAATAATAGCTATGATGAAATAGAATTTATAGCTAAGGATATTTTAAGGCTTGTTCGTGATAAGGGATATAGATTTAAGGATATTTCAATAGTTTGTAGACAAATAGATGCTTATGAAAAGATTAGCTCTGTAATTTTTAATGAATATGAAATTCCATATTATATAGATAAAAAGATGGATGTAGCCAGTAATCCTCTAATTGTTTTGCTAAATTCAGCAGTGGATATAATAACTAAGAATTGGCAGTATGAAAGTATTTTTAGATATTTAAAAAGCGGACTAATAGAAATAGATATAGATGATGTTGATAAATTAGAAAACTATGTTTTAGGTAATGGAATAAGGGGCAAGATGTGGCAAGAAGAATCTTGGGAATATCTATCTAATATTATCTTTAAGCAAGATAATATGTCAGAAGATGATAAAAAAAAATTAGCTGAAATAAATGAAATTAAAAATAAAGTTAGAGAGCCTTTAAATAGATTTTATGAGAGAACTAAGGGTGTTAAAAAATTAAAAGAACATGCAATAGCTTTATATGAATTTTTAGAAGATGATATAAAGGTTTTTGATAAGATAGATTCTTATGTGGAGTATTTTGAAAATAATGATATCCCTAAAAAAGCAAAGGAATATTCTCAGGTGGTAAATATATTAGTTGAAGTTTTAGAACAAATTGTAGACTTATTAGGTGATGAAAACATAGAGCTTCAAGAGTTTATAAAGATATTAAATGTTGGGCTTTCTAAATATGAAATGGGACTAATTCCTGTAGCATTAGACCAAGTTACTATAGGAGATATAACAAGGATAAAAAGTAAAGGTGCTAAAGCTTTATATATAGTTGGATTTAATGATGGGGTTCTTCCGTCTAATAATAGTGAAGAAGGAATTTTATCAGATTTAGATAGACTTGCTTTAAAAGAAAAAGGTATAGAACTTGCATCAGATACTAAAACAAAGATTTTTGAGGAGCAATTTTTGGTGTATACAGCCCTTACTATTGCGGATAATTATCTAGTTTTAACTTATCCATTGGCAGATTTTGAAGGAAAATCTTTAAGACCATCAATTATAATTCATAGGATAAGAAAAATACTTCCTAAGCTAAGAGAAGAAAGTGAAAGTTTTAAATTAACAGCTAATAAGGATAAGTATTTTGAAATTTCTGCTAAAAAGCCAACTTTTAATGAACTTATAAAAGCTGTTAGAGAGAATTTTGATGATAAAAATATTGAAGATTATTGGAAAAGTGTTTATGCCTGGTTTTTGAATAATGATGAAAAAAATAAATTAGATGGTATCTTTAAGGGATTAAAGTATTCTAATTTAACAGAAAATGTTTCCAGGGAGAAAATAAAAGAACTTTATGTTGACAATAGTAATAGATTAAATTTAAGTGTTTCAAGACTTGAGAAATATTCGGAATGCCCTTTTGGATATTATGTTCAATATGGATTAAAAGCTAAGGATAGAAAGATTTATGAGCTTACTGCACCGGATCTTGGAAGTTTCATGCATGAAATACTGGATAAGTTTACTGAGGAAGTTAAAAAGAGAAAAATAAAGTGGAGTGATTTAAGTCAAGAAAAATGCAGAGAAATTATAGAAGAATTAGTTGATAGAGAAATTAAGAGCAATGAAAAATCTATATTAAATAGCTCAAAGAGGTATAAATATTTTACAGATAGATTTAAAAGAATTCTTACAAAATCAGTTACCATAATATCAGAACACATGAGAAGAAGTGAATTTCAGGTATTTAAAAATGAGTTTTCTTTTGGAGATTACAAGGATTCAAATCCTATAAAATTAAATCTTCCATCAGGTGGGGAGGTATTTTTAAAAGGGAGAATAGATAGAATTGATAGTTTAGATTTAGATGGAAACACTTATTTAAGAATAATAGATTATAAGTCTGGAAATAAAAAGTTTGATTTAAATAAGTTTTATAATGGGCTTCAAATTCAGCTTTTAGTTTATTTAGATGCTCTTATTAAAAATTCTAAGGAAATAATTAAAAAGCAAGCTTATCCAGGTGCTATTTTTTATTTTAAATTAGATGACCCCATAATTAAATCGGAGAAAAAGTTAGATGATAATGAAATAAATACCGAGATATTAAAAAAGCTTAAAATGGATGGATTGCTTCTTAAAGATATAAAGATAGTTAAAGCTATGGATAATGAACTAGAGGGGGGAATGTCTATGATAATTCCAGCTAGAGTTAATAGTAATAATACATTAGGAAAAACTGATGCAGTAATAACCATGAAGCAATTTGATGTTTTAAGAGGGTATGTAAATGAAAAAATATTAGAAATTTGCGACTTAATGATAAGTGGAAATATCGATATAAAACCATGTAAAGATAAGGAGTTAGCAGTTTGTGAATATTGTAATTACTCTCACATATGCCAGTTTGATATTAGTCTAGAAGATAATAAGTATAATATTATCCATAATGTAAAAAAGGAAAAACTTTGGGATGATATGAGCCAAAAGGTTGGAATAGACTTAGGAGGTGAGGATGATGGCAACTAAATGGACAAATGAGCAATTATTAGCTATAGAAACAAGGGGAAAAAATCTTTTAGTAGCTGCAGCTGCTGGTTCTGGTAAAACAGCAGTTTTAGTTGAAAGAATAATAAGAATGATAACAGATGAAAAAAATCCTGTAGATATAGATAAGCTTTTAGTTGTTACATTTACTAATGCAGCAGCCTCTGAGATGAGAGAGAGAATTGGAGATGCAATATCTAAAAAATTAGAAGAAATGCCAGATTCTAAAGTGTTACAAAGGCAACTAGCACTTTTAAATAAATCAAATATAACGACTATACATTCATTTTGCTTAGACGTTATAAAAAATAATTTTCATATTATAGATTTAGATCCTGGATTTAGAATAGGTGACGAAACTGAATGTACTCTTATAAAGCAAGATGTTTTAATAGAGTTATTTGATGATAAGTATAATGAGGGAGATAAAGGTTTTTTAAATCTTGTAGAAGCATATTGTACAAATCGTGATGATGAAAAATTAAAAAGTATAGTTTTAAAGCTTTATAATTTTTCTATGAGTGGGCCATGGCCTAGTGTATGGCTTAGGGAAAAAGCACAAGAGTTTAACATAGATTCTTTAGAAGATTTAGAAAAGGCATCTTGGTGTAAGATTTTAAAAGAAAGCCTGTATTTAGACCTTAATAGCGCTAAAAATAACCTTAAAGAGGCTATAAAAATATGTGAGGAAGATAGTGATTTAGATCCATATTTATTAACTTTAAATCCAGAATTAAACAACATAATAAATGCAATTAATTCATTAAATTTGGATTTGAATAAAATTTATAATGCAATAAAAAATATTGAATTTGGTAGAATAAAAAGTATTAAAAAAGGCATTGGAGACGAATTAGATAAAGAAAAAGTTAAGTCCTTAAGGGATGATACTAAGAAAAAAATAAATAAAATAAAAGAAGAAGTTTTCTCTGTTCCATTAAATGAAGCTTTAGATGGAATTAAGAATATGTATCCTATAATAAAATCATTAACAGAACTTGTAATAGAATTTTCAAATAGGTATAGTACAAAAAAGAGAGAAAAAACTATACTAGATTTTAATGATTTAGAGCATTTATGCTTAAGGATTTTAACATATAGTGATGAAAATGGAGAGATTAAAGCCTCTAGTGTTGCACAAAAGTTTAGAGAAAAGTTTGAAGAAGTTTTAGTTGATGAATACCAAGATTCTAATAATGTTCAAGAAACAATAATAAATATGGTTTCAAGAAAAAATTTAGATAATCCTAATGTATTTATGGTTGGTGATGTAAAACAAAGTATATATCGTTTTAGACAAGCAAAGCCAGAGCTTTTTTTAGAAAAATATAACTCATATCCTGTAGAAGATGGTGAAAAAAATAAAAAGATAATGCTTTATAAAAACTTTAGAAGTAGAGAAGAGGTTATAAAGGGTGTTAATTTTGTGTTTAAATCGCTTATGAGTAAAACTGTTGGAGAACTTGATTATACTGATGAAGAAGCTTTAAACTTAGGGGCAAATTATGAAGAGGTAAATAAAGATAATGTGCACCTTCAAAACCAAGAAGATATAGACTTAGATAAAATAAGAGTTTCAGGTGATATAGAACTTCATATACTAGATAAATCAGGTGATTTTGAAGATGAAAAAAATGAAAATAAAGATAATGGATATAATGATGAGAACAGTACATTAAAGGATGATGAAGAAGATTTAACAGCTGTTGCTATAGAAGCTAGGATTATAGAAAGAAGAATAAAAGAACTTATAAATCCAAGTGATGGAAAAGTTTTTATGATTTTTGATAAAAATTTGAATAAGTATAGAAAAATAAGATATAAAGATATAGTTATTCTTTTAAGGACCACAAAGAATTGGGCAGATACTATTGTTGAAGAGCTTAGCTTTGGAGGAATTCCTGTTTATGCAGATACAAGTGCTGGGTATTTTCAAACTATTGAAATTAGAACAATAATGTCACTTTTGCACATAATCGATAATCCAATGCAGGATATTTATGCAATAGCATCCATGAGGAGTCCAATATTTTCATTTACTTCGGAGGAATTAGCTGATATAAGGCTTTTAAATAGTGATAATTACTTTTATTTAAATGTGAAAAATATTGCAGACGGCACTTATGATGAAAATGTAGATAAAGATTTAAAAGAAAAATGTTCATATTTTATTGGTAAAATTAATGCATGGAGAGAAATATCTTTGTATATGCCAATTGATGAATTTATATGGTATTTATATTCAGATACATCTTATTACGGCTATGTGGGGGCTATGGTAAATGGCGTTCAACGTCAAGCAAACCTTAGGATATTGTTTCAAAGAGCTAAGCAATATGAGCAAACAAGCTTTAAGGGATTATTTAATTTTATAAACTTTATAAATAAGCTTAAAAAATCTTCTGGAGATTTGGGAACTGCTAAGATTTTAGGAGAAAACGAAGATGTAGTTAGAATAATGAGTATTCATAAAAGTAAGGGTTTAGAGTTCCCTGTTGTATTTTTAAGTGGATGTGGAAAACAGTTTAATCTTATGGATGCTAATGATAGTTTATTGTTTCATGAGGAACTTGGAATTGGCGCAGATTGTATAGATATAGAAAAGAGAATAAGATATAAAACTATTCAAAAGTATGCTATAAAGAAAAAGTTTGAATTAGAAACATTATCTGAAGAGATGAGAATACTTTACGTTGCTTTAACAAGAGCAAAGGAAAAACTTATAATAACAGGTGGATCATCTAACTTGCAAAAAGATATTGAAGCTTGTTATAGGGCAGTGGTAAAGAGCAGTGATAAAGTTATACCAAATGAACTTTTAAAGCAAAAAAATTATTTGAAATGGATTATAACAGCACTTATAAAACATAAAGATGGAGAGGATCTAAGGAAAGGAAAAAATGAATTTATAAAACTTTCTAATGATTTATCCACATGGAAAATACATTTCCACAGGAAAAGTGAATTTATTGTGGATAACATTGAAGATTCTGTTGATAAAGAAAAAAACACTATACTTTCTTTAAATTATAATAATTTTGCAATAGATAAAGAAATACAAAGAAGATTAGATTTTAGATATAAGTATAAAGAGGTTTGTGTAGTACCATCAAACATATCAGTATCTGATATAAAAAGGGCAGAAGAAGAGGTGTTTACGTCAGATGTAGAAAGTTTTTTTAAAGAAGAAAAACTTAGAAAAAAACCTAAATTTATAACAGAAGAAAAAGGTTTATCAAAAGCTGAAAAAGGAACTGCTATGCATTTTGTTATGCAAAAGTTAGATTTAAATAGGGTAAATTCAATAGATGAGATAAAGATTCAAGTTAAATCTATGGTAAACAATGAACTTATAACGGAGGAAGAAGAAAAAACTATAAATCCATTTAAGATACAAAAATTCTTTAAAAGTGATTTAGGTCTTAGAATGTTAAAAGCTTATAAAGAAAATGGAGAAGTTTATAGAGAACTTCCTTTTATAACTGAAATACCGATAAAAAGAGTAGAAAAAGAGATAACATCTAAACTTTTTGATAATGAAAAGTTAAGACTTCAAGGTATAATAGATTGCTTTTTTGAAGAAGAGGATGGAGTAGTTTTACTAGATTATAAAACTGATTATGTTGAAGTTGGAAAAGAGAGTGAACTTTTAGATAGATATAAAGTTCAAATAGAATTATACACAGAAACTTTAGAAAAAATAATAGGTAAAAAAATAAAAGAAAAGTATTTATATCTTTTTGGAATAGATAAACAAGTTAAATATAAGAATTAAAAGATAAAAAATCATCTAAATGAAAGTTTTTTATTTAGATGATTTTTGTTTATATTTAAATATTTATTTATCTAAAACATAACCATAAGCTTTAGTTACACCATTTTCTTCTTCTAGATAAACACCTTGAATTTCAGGTGCAAAACCTGGGAATCTATTTATTCCTTCCTCTAAAATTAAGAAGTATTTTTGAGCAACTTCGTTCCATACTTCACCAGGTACTACACAAAATACTCCAGGAGGATATGGAAGTGCACCTTGAAGTGCTATTTCTCCAACTATATCTTTAAGAGGAACAAGTTTTGCATTATTTCTTATAAGTTCTATGTTAGCATCGTATGGTAACATTGCTTGCTTTGGAAAAGATCTTTGTCTAAATAATTCCTTTTGATATTTTTTAGCATCGTTTGCTTTATAGAAATCATGCATTTCTTGGCATAATTGTCTTATAGTATATCCTTTATAGCGAGATTCATATTTCTCATAAAGTGTTGGTAAAACATCTTTAAGTTGAGCATTATTTTGTATAAGCTCTTCAAATTTTACTAATTGAGATACTAGCTTATTCATTTTTGCTGTATTTTCAGCAGGTGTTAATAAAAATAAAATAGAGTTTAAATCATTTTTTTCGGGGATAATTCTATTTTCCCTTAAGTAATTTGCTAAAATTGTAGCTGGTATACCGAATTCTTCATATTCTCCAGTTTCAGCATTTATACCAGGTGTTGTTAGCATAAACTTATTAGGATCAATGAAGTATTGATTTTTTCCGTAGCCTTCAAAGGAGTGCCAAGATTCACCGGGGATGAATTTAAAAAATTCAATACTACTTGCAATATCATTTGTATCATAATCTTCCCAATTTTTTCCCTTTACAGTTCTAGGTATGAAAGGCTTTAGTATAGAGCAGTTTTTAAATACTGATTTTCTAGCTTCTATACCTATTTTTATGCAATTATCCCATAGTTTTTTACCAGCTTCTCCATCTTGCATTCTAGCATTAACATCTAAAACTGCAAATAGCGGATAAAATGGACTAGTTGATGCGTGCATCATATATGAGTTATTAAAACGCTTATGGTCTACATAACGTCTTTGCCCCTTTATATGACTGTCTTTTTTATGAATTTGTGATGTTTGAGAAAATCCGGCTTGTTGCTTATGTACAGATTGAGTAACAAGTATTCCAGGATCATTTTCAGTTAAGTTTAAAAGTAGTGGTGAGCAATCTTTCATTATAGGAATAAATTGTTCATATCCAACCCAAGCTGAGTCAAATAGAATGTAATCACAAAGATGTCCAATTCTATCAACGACTTGTTTAGCGTTATATATTGTACCATCATAAGTTCCAAGTTGAATTACTGCTAATCTAAATGGCCTTTTTTCCTTTGCTTTTTCAGGATTTACTTTTGCAATTTCTGCCCTTAAATAATTTTCATCAAAACAATGGTCATCAATTCCACCTATAAAACCAAAAGGATTTCTGGCAGTTTCTAAGTATATGGGAATTCCGCCTGATTGAATTAAAGCTGAGATATAAACTGATTTATGATTGTTTCTATCAAATAAAACTAAATCTCCAGGTGCAACTACTGCATTTACAGCAACAGCATTAGAAGTACTAGTACCATTCATTATAAAATAAGTTTTATCAGCGTTATAAACTTTAGCGGCATGAGTTTCAGCTTCTACTGCTGGTCCTTCATGAATTAATAAATCCCCTAAATCAACATCTGCATTACAAATATCTGATTTAAATATATTTTCTCCATAAAAATCATAAAGAGCCCTTCCAGCTGGATGTTTTTTAAAATATTCTCCACCCTGATGCCCTGGACAATCAAATTGAAGATTATTTCTTTTTGCATAATCATTTAATTTTTTAAAAAATGGAGGTAACATAGTTTCTTCATATTCTTTAGCAAGATTTTCAATTTCAGTGCTATAAGAGTTTATGTTAACATCAGAAGAATTTATTATATTATTAACTTTAGACTTGAATATTTCATCAAGGTTATTTGTATTTTCTAAAATAACAAATATAGGTATACCAAATTTATTGTTATATATATTATCAATTAAATTTAAATCACTATCTGTTAAAACAGCGGCACAAACATCTGTATAATCAGTATCATTAGATAAAATTAGTTCTCTGTTGGTTTTAAAATATTTTTTTGAATTTGGTGTATAAATAATTCTTAAATTATTCATAAAAATCTCCTTAAAAAAAATAGATATACATATATTTACAAAGTTGTATAACAAAGTTAGTCATATATATATTCGTATATATATAAATATGAATAATATATATTCTAAAAGAATATTATCTTCCATCATGGTCTATCCCATGAGATTGGACATAGTTTCCTGGGCTAT
>CAZXFF010000036.1:0-20048 GCA_964640305.1 uncultured Muribaculaceae bacterium
GAATCTATAAGATCTTTGGATAACTTAAACACGGAACTTTGCAGGTGAGCCAAAAAAGCCTACTGTTACTTATATTATTTTTGTGCATTGATAATATTTCCAATGCCCAGTTCCTACCTGATTTTCAAGAGATACAATTATCTTACAGAAACGGGAACCTATTCACCGCCGAAGGAATAAAGATTGACAAGTCTTCCGCAATCAATTATTTCACAGATGCCAAGGTCTATGAAAACTTCTACATAAAAGGTAAACGCCTGTTCACATCCGGTATCGTACTTAGCGCTACAGGGGCTGGCATAGTGGCAGGCAGCGTGCTTTTCGATGTCATATACTCTTCTTCGCAGAAAAATCGGCCAACTGACGATATCTATATAGAATCTCCATATTTACCTATAGTAAGTTTGATCGGCTCCATTGTCGGCGGCACGCTGCTCGTAGCCAGCATTCCGCTCTACTGGGTCGGCACGGTAAAACTCAAGAAGGCAGCCACGCTCTCCTTCACACCTCCTTCGGGTGGAGCAGGACTGGCTATAAGGTTCTGACGCTTACAGCAAAGGTAAATTAACTACATTTAGGACATCAACCTCAAATCAAAAGCATCTTACTATGAGAAAAGGACTTTACAGAATAGTACTTTCATGCTTGTTATTGATTCTTGCTCAATCCTGCTGGATTAAGGACTCCCGAATGGTATCACACTTCATCTGCGCCTATGATTCCGACAGCACAGAATACCTGTGCGGCAGTTGCCATTTTGTAATAAAATAGTGGCAGGCATCCAGCTTTACGTAATTTTTCGCCTCCTTCAGAGAACTTGCAGAATATCAATATCCGTACTTTTTCATTATACCGAGGGGCTTCTCAGCCATATCCTCACCCAGTTCCCAGGCATATTGCAGGAAGATCTTCGCATTGGTATTGCTCTGTCTGATACCTTGCCCGTCGAAGTACATCATGCCCATCCTTAAAAGAGCCGGACCAACATTGCTGTTTGCCGCTTTCTGATAATAACCGAACGCTGTACTGTATTCATTCCGTCCATAATGATAGTCACCCATGAACAGGTTTCCCAGATTCGAACCGTCGCCGATTGCCTCTTTTATTGTGGCGAGCCCGCCTGAGATATCTCCGTCATCCACATCCATACGGCCGAGCCATGCCTTGCAATTGGCATTTCCGGCCTCCACCCCGTTGCTGAACACAGTCCTAGCATTCTCGGTATCCTGCATTTCATGGAATATCTCCCCAAGGCATGCATACCCTTCTGCCTGGCCATGGTCTATTGCATCCCTGCAACAGTCAAGAGCCTTTTCAAAATTGCTTTCCCCGAAACGTCCCTTCCTGTAAAGATTCCCAAGCATACAGGCACACAGCCAGTTTCCGTGGTCCATCCCCTCCTGGTATATTTTACGCGCCCTTGCAAAATCCCTTCTGCGTTCTGCTGACAAGCCTGCCATCTTCCATCCCCAAAGCACTCCAAGCTCCGCAGCCTTAATGTACATTCTTTCAGCCTGCTCAAGATTCTGTCTGGCCCCGTTGGCATAATAATATGCCCTTCCCAGAGATGCCGTACACCCGCCATGATTGAGATTATATCCTTTAAGATAATAATCGAAAGCCTTGCTCTGATCCTTCTCTATACCGGCCTTTCCTGAAAAGTACAAATCCCCGGCAAGTTCGCAGGAGCCACCGTCACCTTTCTTGATGCCCCTCTCGAATGCTTTCAGTGCTTTACGGCCGTTCCCTTGTTCGGACTGGAGCCTGCCGTACTGACGAAGTGCCCAAAGGTCATCTTCGTCCGCTGCCTTGTCATACCATTTCAAAGCCTTGTCAGTGTCCTGACCGAGACCGTAGAGACCATTTTCATATCCCCACGCCAGAGTTTTCATTGCCTGCACATTACCATGACGGGCTTCTCCCGTGACCATGTCCACATCTATTGCGTAGTTGTCATCAGGATACCCGTCAGTCCCATCGTGGTGGTTTTCCACAACCTCTTCTTCATCTTCTTCATCTTCTTCATCCTCGTCGTCATCGTCGTAGTCATCATCATCTTCTTCATCGTCATCGTCATCATCCTCATCATCGTCCTCCCCGAACAAAGTCCCGTCCTCCAACTGTTCCAGAAGGCTTGATGCATAATCCGAACCCATAGATGCTCCTTTCTCTATAAGTTCCCTGCACTTATCCATATCTTCTTCCACAGGATCACCATATCCGTACATGAAGCCAAGCAATGCCCAGGCTTCCGGCAAGTCTGCTTCCTCAGCTGTTTTCAAAGCGAGATCGTATGCCCCCTTTGTATCTTCTTCAGTGCCGTCTCCGAGATACATTTTCTGTGCAAGTTCAAAACTCGCCTCAGGAACACCGGCTTCGGATGCCTTTCTGAACCATTTGACCGCTTCTTCAGGATCTTCCTCACCGTCATTTTCCGGATAACAGTATTCCAGACCGACGAGATATTGCGCCCACTCGTCACCTTTGCCGGCATATTTCAGAAGTTGCTTGAAATTGAGGTTTGAATAATCTATATCTCCCATAATGTCCTTTTTTAGGTTAGTAAAATATTCTGAGGCGTCTTTGACAAATTTAGACATTTTTTTACTCACAGGAAAGGGTTCTGCAAGAAACAAGCGAATAAAGATCCCTCTCTGGCAATTCAGCTCCCTCTGCTGCCCTCTGGTACATTCTGTTTATATCGGAGGTGAATCTGGAACCCTTCCATGAACTGGTATTGGTGACAAACATCCATATATATCCGTCACTTTCTTTCTTTACAAGGGCACTCGTTCCGGCAAGTGTCCCGGTACGTGACCAGTCTTTGCCGGCACCTGCTTTCATCCATCCTATGGGATGATCGGCATTCCCTTTATTTTCTGTCATTGTGCGCACACTCTCCGGTGACAATATATCGGGGATAGTGGGGTCTCCGTCTATTGCAGCCACGAACCTTACGAACTCGGACGGTGAAGCCACCCACGCTCCGGCTCCAAGCAATCCTTCAATATTGCTGCCCCCATATCTCCTGTAAAGGGTATCCCCGCTGTTGTCAAATGCCGGCACCGGCTCGGCATCACGGGTTTCATAGTACCTGACTTCATTGGGATACTTCTCTTCATATGTGTTTTTCGCAAGATGCATGTCATAACATCCTGCCGGATGAAGGATATGCATCTGACAATATGCTTCATAATCCATTCCGCTATATTCTTCGATTATCTTCGTAAGGATCAGATAGCCTACATTTGAATAGCAGTAACCGGTCCCGGGTGCATATCCCAATCTCTCTCCCAGGACATACTCGATAACCCCGTCCATATCCGGCACAGAATCGAGATCACGCCAGATAATGATTTCCCTGGTGGTAAACATCGGATCTCCCTTATGCATTGTAAAGCCGGCCTCATGTCTTAGAAGATGCTCTACGGTTATGTTTCTGATTCTCCTGTCGCGGATATGCGAAAAGCGGTCGCAGTCCAGAAGTCCTCCTTCTCCGAAAACCTTGCTGTCAAGAGATATGACGCCTTGTTCACATAACTGCATTATAGCCGTTGCCGTAATCAGTTTGGAAAGCGAGGCCACCCTGAAAATATTGCCGGGAGACATCCTGATCCCATTCTCCTCATCTGCCCATCCGTATCCTTTGGAATATATCAGCTGACCATCTTTCATTACGGCAAGGCTTCCTCCCTTTAACTCCCAACGTCTCATGAATTTCTCTATGTAGGCATCAAGACGTTGTCCCCCTTCCGTCTCGGAAAGGGAATTGGCAAGATAAGCATTTATTGAAACATGCTCATCTTCGGAAACCTCTTGCTCCGGCCTTCCGTCCCCCGCCTGCAGAGAGAACACAATGCATGCTACCGCCACTGCTGCAAGCAGCAATCCGATTATGCGACTGACCGTTTTCCTGGTGAAAGACATCCGGCTAATTGTTACTGAAATCTATGCCCGTCAACGAATTTGTCTCGTACCAGTTCTTTCCGGAAAGCAGAGTTTTGTCAGGCTCCAGTGTGCCTGAAATAGAATTGGCATAAGCAATACAATAATATCCCAAAGAAACGCCTGTCCTGTCGGGCAGTTGCGAGAACAATCCGTTGATTGTCCCGGTGTTTATATCGGTACTTTCAAGGTCCAGATACCTTATAGAACTGCAGCCGTCAAGGTTTATGTTATATATGCGGGAGTTGGTAAAATCGGCATGTTCCAGTGACGGGCACCCCCCCAGATCCATAAAATCCGTATTCCGGCAATTCCGGAAATTGAGAAGCCTGATTTTTGAATATGCATTGAGGTTCAAGGTATCTCTGGTATTCCCGCTATTGTAGCAATCCTGAATATCAAGTTTTTCAAGTGAATTCCGGGCATTCAGTTCGATATCGCTGAAAGAAAGGATTGAGTTTCCGATCAGAACGGCATGCTGGAGCCTATTGCCTTCCGGCAGATACACTTTCTCCAAAGTAGGATTTGACGACAACTCCAGATATTCCATACCCGAGGCATCATCCATAATAAGTTCTGACAGTCTTGAATTCCTGACACTCAGATACTTAAGAGCAGGCATCCCGGATACATCCAGAGCCGTCAGAACACTTCCTCCATTGATCGCCAGACTGTCCAGCGAAGAACACCCCCCGAACAACTGACTGGCAGGAGCACCGTCATTGCTGTAATATTTCAGATTCGAAAGCCCGGAACAGTCTACGGATGTAATTTTCGTACAGGCTTCGATCCTGAGCTCCTCAAGTGCAGGCACTGAAGTCAGGTCAAGGGATGATTTTGCAACTCTGGTCAGACTTATTGTCCGCAATGCGCTGTTATTCCCCAAAAGCGGAACTTCAGTAGATATTTGAGGCAAGGATGTATTGTATATCCTCACATTTTCGACAGATGAGCTGTTGCGCAAATCCAGTCCTTGCAGGTTAATACATGAAGAAATGTCAATATCCTTTACTGTATTCAAATCAGGAGTTATATTCACCAGCATGCTGCATCCTCTGATTTCAACTTTTTCGACCTTTGTCATTCCAAGCTCAAGTGTCGCCAGTTTGTCGCAATCCGAAACTGACAGGCTGCATAATTGTGCTCCGTTCAGCGAAAGGTTCTCGAGAGATCCGAGAGAATTGATTGTCAGGGAACGCAAGTTGGTACAGTTGTCAAGATTCAGTCCCGAAATTGAGGTAGATGTTTGGGTATAAGCTGAAACATACAAACTGTCAAGGGAAGTCTTGCCGGTAAAAACATTACCTAAATCAAATTGCGACTTGAAGTTCATAAGCGAAACATACCGGAGGGAAGAAGTTCCCGACAGGTCCAATTCCGCAAGGGCACTCATGTCTCCTGATAATGCAAAGGATTTCAAAGCAGTACATCCCGCAGCTTTAAAAGAAGCAAGCAGAGGCTTGTCATTGAAATACACTGTTTCAATTGAAGAACCGGAAATATCCACTTTCTCAAGCAGACTGCTGCTACCCTGTCCTTCAAGACTCTTGAGGGATGGGGTATTTCTCAGATCAATTTCCCTTAGCTCTTCATTCCCATATATGAACACACTTTCAAGACTCTTTGAATCCGCAAGTTGCAACTTCGGAAAGAACAGACTACTTGAATAGAATTGCTTCAAATGTTCAGGACTGTCTGGCATCAGTATAGAAATTGTATTACGGTCGTAATCGGCCATACTCAACGACAAATATTCCAATGCAGGAAGCCCGCTGAAATCCAGCACCTTACCGTTATATATTGAATAATCCCCCAACACAAACCTGGAAAGAATCCCACAGTCCTCGAAACGGATGGAATCAAGGGTAACACCCCAAAATGATATGTCTGTAAGGAATTTTCCGGTAAGTTCAAATCTTCCTCCATCGATAAAATCGTTTATTGCATTGCCACCTCCAGTTATAGCAGTTCTGGTCCCGTCGCTTGAAATGCTGTAAAGGGTTACACCGGCCCCAATAGCCTGGAGCTGATGATTGTACTTGGCTTCATAGAAAACACTCTGATACTGTCCGTTGCTTTGATACATGTATACAGGATACGAGTTTTTGGAATTCGCCTTGAAAACTATTTCACCGGATATATATTCGGAAGCATCTGCATTGCTCCCTAATGTGGTTACCACAATTGTATCTCCTTTCTCTCCGGAAATGACAGGATACGAAACCGTTGCAGACTGGTTGCGCGTCCTGTTGCTTACCGAGAATGATGATAGGGTACTCCTGGGAATCTCCGCTGTCCAGGTACCCAGTCTGCTTTCCGTGACTACAATCTCTCTCGTGGAATTCTGTGTTTCATCGAAATACAGATTCTTGGACGAAAGCTCTATAAGACTGAATTCTGTCTCTGTATAGTCTACTGAAATGTCTTCCATATCAATATCTTCCAGTGCAAAGCCCACACCTGCGTTATTCTGCGCCAGGGAAAGTTTTATATCGTAGTAACGGTTGCTCCTTATTCTGTCCGGCAACTGTCCTGCAAACTGCATTATTTCACCGCCCGGAAGTTTTGTTTTCAGGATTATGGAAGGATTTGAAACTGAAGACGGGAAGGTCATCAGCCCGTCAATACTGCATCCGGAACTCAAGTTGTTAAGAACAGCCGTAAAGCCTCCGTTTCCTGTATAGACTGTATCAAGGGATGGCGTAATATCCAATGATGTATAGATATTCCCTATTCTGACACTCACACTGTCGAATCTGGAAACAAGATTGTAAACAGTATCGTCATCTGTAGTTACTTTCAGGGAAATGCGCAATTTGGCCACTGCCCTTTTCAAAGTAATCGAATATTTCGTATCCGGGGAGAAGCTGGAGACCTTTCCGAAAACAATATCTGTCCCGACGAGGGAATCAGGTTCGCTTTCAATCCTCAACACGGCATCAGGAGCAGGGAAGCTCACATTGCATTTTTCCGCAGATGTTCCGATATTGCAGAACAGGATGTTCTGAGTCCCGTCAGGAATTGCGAAATAATATGATCCGCCCACATAATTCTCATATGGAACCGGCTCTACCGCATCCTCAAAAGACTGTGGCAACGGATACGCAAACAGGGGGGATATTGCCGATGAAGGTACTCCGGATTTGGTATCCAGCTCAAATGAAGGATATTCAGTACAGATTTCCGTCAGACCGGCTCCCGGTGTTTCACGGATATCCTCATGCATTGTACATCCGAATGCCACACAAATGGCAGAAACTGACAATATGCGTATTATTAGAGACTTCATGACTTTCATAATTTTATTTCTTCTGACGGAATTTCGAATATTATATTGTTGACTCCATTTTTATTCAGGCTTCCGACCGTTCCACTGGTTGTGTACGCCCGCAATGTTCCATCTTTAAGCAACAGGTTGACATCTACCAATATACCTTCTGCTGAATTAAGGAAAACATACTTGCAGTCCATTATCTGAAGACAGTTTTCCCCACCTATCACTACCGGCTTCATCTCAGAGGCATATAGCCTTTCACTGTCATAGGTTACACTTCCGTATGATGTCCTGTCCAAAAGGCTCCAGCATTGACCCAGTCTTTTTATGGAGACCCATGCAGATTCAATCCATCCATCAAAGGAAGTCACTGCAGGATCATCTGTTTTGAAAACTATGCGGATACCGGCAGTAACCATGGTCAGGGGAACTGAAAGCTGTATCCCTTCGTCTCCCACATCACTTATTTCATTTGTCGGAAAACCGAAAAAGGCGGGTCTTCCGGAAGCACAGACCGCGTTGCCGTCCATATCGGAATGGACAACCCCGAACTTGGAATAAACGTAATTGCCTGATGTAACGTCGCCCGGATCACTCACCAATGTGACAGCCTTATAATATGGACTGTTGTAAGTGATCTTGTGATTTGAAAATACCAGCCTCTGTTTTCCTTTTGGAATCATGTACTGGTAATTGCTTCCATAAATAAGTTTCTGTGGCTTGGGGAATCCCTCCAGAAGTTCGTCATTTTCAGTCGAAAAGGAATAGCACCAAAGGGTGTCCTGCCCAAGGACGAATCCGTCCCCGCCATCATTTTCCTGCACCGACATCTGTTCGACGAGGAATGAAGAGGAGACAGACAGCGGTACCAGGTCATCCGTGTCAAAATCGACTTCCATATCTTCATTGATGAAGCTTTCCACTTCAAACCCGAACTCGCTCGATTTCTGTCTGAGGGTAAGGGTGAGGTTGTAATGACGGTTGGGGAGCAGAGGCTGGCTCATCTTCGAGGTCAGTGTTGAAACAGTTCCGTTATGCGCTGTGAGGACAAGAGTGAATACAGGATTGGCATCGTCCGTTGAAGGGAATATATATCTGTAGCGGGCAAGGGAAACCGTATCATCCGAGGGGAGATCGCTGCAAGACCATAAAGCCGTAATCTCTCCCGAATACTCTTCCGAACAGGAGTCCGGCTTTCCGCTTGTCCCGGAAGGGATAATCTGCTTCATTTCATAGGAAGAATATGTATTGACAGATATCTCGACTTTTGAAAAGAAAGCGGAAAGGTCAGGTATCAGTTCGTCACTGCCCTTTTTCTTCGACCTCAGGATGATATTGACCCTTGAGACTTTGCGTTTCAGGTTTACCGGATATGTCAATCCGCCCTGATCCGGGTCCATACTGGATTCTGCCAGTGTTCCCGCAACAAAATCGCAATCGCTCCCGGATGTATTGTCCTGCAGTGAGACACTCAGAAGAGTACTGCCGGTCCTGCATGTATAGCCGCCTATACCGTCTATCAGATTGGTAAAAACCACGTCCTGGGCAGCTTCCGGCATTTTGTATGTATACTCGCTGCCGTTCATTGCTTCGGGAACCAAAGGTGTGCCGTTGAAACTCCCGTTAACTTTAGAGTAAGGGTATGCATATATAATGTCTTTCCCGAGTTCGGTTTCTGCCTTTGTAGATGCTGCTTCAATATTATGCACTGCCGTTCTTACCGTGAGGTCATAACCAGAGTTGCTGCTTCCTGCCGGATCTTCTGTACAACCGTCCATAATCAGCAGTACGGCAAATACGGGCAAGGCCATAATATATCTCGTAATCCTTTTCATCTTCGGAATGTATTAAAATTCAATTTCTTCATCTATTTCTTCTATGGTTTCTATGTTGAAACCGCCTCCTGTTCCATTTTCAAACCTGGCCAGTTTCAGAGTAATACTGTTTTCAGTATTGGCAGATATCTTCCTGAAAGCACATTTAAGAGGAAGCGAAGTGCCATCCTTGAAGGTAATGTTTACAGTAAATGTCATCGGTGCCGCTGAAGGCAGTACATGGATATTTTCAGCTACGGTCTGCGTATGGGCAGCACTGATTTCACTGATACTGAAAGAAAGCTGGGCTGTCCCGCTGTATCTCCATGTAAAGTCGTCACGAAGGGTTACTTCTGATGACATTCCTTCCGCCGTGATGTCTACAGAAGATAACATTGTGGAAAGGTCTTCCACCAGCGTACCGTCAGAGTCGGCATACGTGAGATACAGGTTTATCCTGGAAGTCAGCCTCTGCATTTCTGCATTTGCAGAACTTTCTCCCGATATGCTGATGTCCCTCAGTACGCCTGCAAGAAGTTGTGTTTCTGTCCCGTTCTTTCCAGAAACGGTATATTTTACAAGTTCAGAAGCAGACAACGCTGTCGCACAGCTTATGGAGCCTGTGCTGCCGTCCACATTGGAAAGGACAAGATCCTGTTTTCCTTCGTAGAATGTAAAGGAATATGTACTGCCGTTCAAGGAAGACTTGCTCCACTTGCCGCCTCCGGTAATGTCGTTCCGGAAAAACGTTGCATAGAGTACCTCCGGCAAAGTATTCCCTGATGAAGATCCCGAATAAACCGGAACTGTAGGTGTGACTGTAAGCATATACCTGTTCTGGTTAGGATTTCCACCTGTCATAACTTCTGTCACTTTACCATATACTATTCCGTATGCATTGCAAGCATAGCTTCTTACAAAATACCTGGTTCCGCTGTTAAGATTTGTAAAGGTATCATCCCATTTCAAAGAGGCATAATTTGCATCTTCGTAAGTATACCTCAACTTATATGTGCAGGAATTCGTATCAAGGTCCGGAACTATACCTATAATGGAACCGTAAACAGCTGCTTTGGATCCGGGGAAGACCAGTTCGCTGGATATACTTACCGTATAATTATCCTTTGCAGACACTTCACATTCGTCACTCAGGACTGGATTTCCTTCCGTATATGTAACTGATTCCTCTGAAAGCCCCACGCCTGCGATATTTTCAGCAAAGGCCTGCGCATAGTATCTGGTTGATGAAGCAAGGCCTGTCTTCTGGAAAACAACCACATCCGCATCTTTACCCTCGACCACATACTCCTCGTATTTTGCAGGGTCCGACAAGTCCGTACCGAAACGGAAACCTCTTCTGGTAACCGGAAAGATGCCTGGATCCTCGATTGTCGCTGTCATCCTCAAAGAAGAAGTCGTATTGCCGGAGAAGGATACCTGGGACAGGATCGGTGTTCCTGCCCTCATATCGTTTGATATAATCCGGCAATCAGGCAAAGCGGCTTTCAATTCGGATATTTCCGCCGGAGAAACAGGGAGACCGCTTATATCCAGCTTAGCAAGTTTTTCGAATCCATACAGGTATGACAGGTCATATATATTATTTGTCTCTCCTGTACCGATACCAAGGACAAGACTCTCAAGCGTCTGCAATCCGGACAGGAAGTCTGCATCTGTCAGACCGTTGGATGCAATGTCCAATCCCTTAAGACCTGTCATTTCAGGAATTGATGTAAAATCAGAGACCTGAGGCATCCATCTGACAACAAGGGTCTGAAGTTGCATCTGCCTGACGAATCCTATTGACGTTGTTCCGGTATTATGGACAATAGCAAGTGTATCTATTCCCGAAACGGCTGACAATGCTGACAGATCTCCGGCTTCTGTATGGATGACGTATACATTGCCTGTTATTTCCGTCAGGGTCGAAGCAAGTTCTGAGATTGAATTGATTGTGGATTTCCTGAAACATACCGTCTCTCCCATTATCGGAAATATAACCTCGCATTCCGAAGGATTGTCCGTAAAACTGCCCAATATAAGATTTCCGTCAATCCTGTTGTATTCGTTTGCAAAGAGCTTTATCTCTTCATTTGTCCCAAGGAATACAACTCCTGTATATGTGTGTATCCCCGATTCTGCCTGAACTACTGAAACATTCTCTTTCAGCGCACCGGATGAAGCAGTCAATTCCACATTGGCCGTCCGGTCATGTTCTTCTGTATTTTCGGTTGCCTTAAGGACGAGTTTCTCATCTGTCTTTGAAACCACTGTCAGCCATGGAACACTACCTGCCGCATTTCCGGCATCCTTTATGCTCACGGAATATTCCCTGTTCGTCTTGAGAGGTATCTGGATGGTGTCCTGGGCTTCTTTACCCAAAGACACTTCAGTACGGTAAATTTCCAGATAAGGGAATGTACCCAGATCCCCTTCCGTAATCTTGCTTGTGCAGCCGTAAATGCCTAACACCGCAATTGAAAAAAAGGCAGTAAGTATAAGGCAATATGTTTTATATATTTTCATAAATTTCTGTTTGACAGGTTATTTAAAAGCGGATTTCTGGTAAGAATATATTCTGAAGCCGACACCGATGTGTCCGGTAACCAAAGGCTTGCCTTCCCCGTAAAAATTATAGGCCTGGCTAAGCCCGTATGTTCCTCCAAGTGAAAGGAAAACCACCTTCCCCAAATTGAACTTGAATCCGGCCGCTGCACTCAGAAAATATTTTGCAGCACCCCCGTCACTCTCATTTCTATATCCGTCTTTCCCCTCAGAATAAACGGCTTTCAGAAGTACAGACTGCCTGATACCTGCCTCGAACGCAACGCTCCTCCCCATCCAGAGCTGCAGCATTACCGGTATCTGGATATATTCTTGGGAAACCGTTACCGGAAGTTCGCCTATCATATAACCGGAAGTAAGATAGGAATAATCTGTTCCGAGGTCAAGTCCAAGAATGTTCCCGAACCGTACTTCCAGAAATGCACCTCCATAGCCTCCCAGCCCTACCGGAAGAGAAGTCTGGATCTGTTCGCTTTTGATCAGGAAACTTGACACAGTCCCGCTGCCTTCTACCCCGATGGAGAATTTCACGAATTGGGCATCTAGCCTGACAACTGCGCAAAACGTCAGTAAAATTACCGTAATCAATGTTTTTTTCATGGTAAGTTCTGTTTTATAGTTGCCACTGTTTCCAGTCACTTGCAATACCGGGGCCGCTTATCAGTTCAGGAGTCTGCTCCATATTGTTTATCCAGACGGAATTGGTCTGGACGCTGGATTTGACCGACTGGTACAGCTGTTCAATCGTAATGTTTCCCTGCTTGTCCTTAAGTTCCTTGAGCAGGAAATACGTAAACATCCCATGCTCTTTTTCCTGATAGGGCATAGAGCGTTGGGTTGCGGAAGATGCAGTCATTATTACCAGATTCCCTTTCACTGGTGTCTCTTTCGGCTGGATAACAATCCCGCGCCCCACACCGCTGTAGCACGCATCCAGGAATACAAGGGTCCTCTTTGCCCTTGATTCACTCAATGTAGCATACATCCTTTCCAACTTTATCCCTTCCGCAGGCGATGTCGTACTTACATCGACCGGAATCAGATAGCTTTCCTTACTGTCAGCATCCACCTGTCCGTGACCGGCATAGAAAACATAAAGTTCGACTTTATCAGGATTTACTTTTGCTATTCTGGCCAATTTATTGATATTCAGATTCATCTGAGAATAAGTGGCATTCTCAAGAAGAACGATGTTCTTTTCTGGGATTCCAAGTATATTCTTGGCATATTCGCTGAATGTCCTTGCATCCTGAACGGCAAAATCAACGTTGGGTTCGTACAATGCTTCCTGTTTGAATGAGTTATAATCCTCATTTCCTATAATCAACGCATATTTGTTGCTGTCAGGAGCCTTCAGCATTGTCAGACCGGCAAGCAACTCGCTTCCAGACGGAGAAACCTCATTGATCTCGTCCTGTAACGGCTGCTCCACCGCAACACCGGGAAGATTTGCAGCATACTGCGCAGAAGGCGTCACATAGCCAGAAATCATACCGGTCATCAGATTGACAGCATAATTCATCTTGCCGCTTTCAAACGAAAGATATTTGACATCCGAGTGATTTTTCGTAAAATCCGTAAGGGTAGCCACAACCGAATACGTGGTGGTCCCGGCCAAAGTGTCTGAGATATTGAACGGGACCATTGTTTTCCTGGTTTCTCCGGGCTGAATGTCTCCTACATGCATTTTATCGGTTTCCGCAATTACACCGGCGGGCCATCTCAAACTGATGACAACATCCTTGGCCATGTCTGTCCCGTCATTTTTTACCTCTATTTCCACTACCGCTTTCTTTCCTTCTACCAGAGGTGTGTGATCTTCTGTATGTACCCAGTAACTGGCGAGCAAAGGCTTGCACTGGTTAATACCACTCGCCTGGAAATCCATTGAGGCTGCCTCGGCCAACATAAGGTTATCTGCCTCAGCCTTAATATTTACAAGAATGTCTTCGGATATCAGTTTACTGTTGGCAATTCCTATAAAAGTAACCGTAGCTGATTTACCTGCCTCTATTGAGTTTACTACCTGCATTGTCCTGTCATAATCGAACCACGATGCCTGCCCGGCCTTCCCGGAAAGTACCACCTGGACATTCCTGAGTGTTTCATTGCCTGTATTCCTTAATGTAACATCTATCTGGAATCTCTCATCCGTTTCGACCTTCCCGTTGCTGTTCATGTCCCTGAACCGTACATCATCTATCCTGAGTACGGGATATCTGTCATTTACGGAAGCCTTCTTGATTATTCCTTTTTTACCTTTGTATGCTACAAACGCATAACCGTTCCTGAAATCGGATGCATAGGAAAATATCGTGTCTATAACCAGATTCCCGGCATTGTCAATATACCCGTATTTACCGTTTGAAGCCACCCAGGCCATCCCTTCAGAGAAGTTTCCGGCTCCGTCATAATCCCTCAATGATATGGAAGTGGTTCCGTCGGGTCTGATGAACTTAAGTCCTGAAGAACTTTCCACAAAAGCAAGTTCTTCCCTGAAAGGCTGTACCTTTGTAAAATTATACGGATATACAGAAAATGAGCCTTTCCCGCTTTTAAGGAAAATATAGTGTCCGTCCCTGTTTATAAAACCACTCCCTTCGCCTGAAGAAAGAGAAGTATTTTCCGTCGTAATCGGGAAGTCCACAGTGAAACGTCTTCCCTTCTTATTGATTATATAGGAATTGTCACCCTTCCTGACCACAGCATATTCCCCGTAAAAGTCGCTGGCTTCATCAAAGGAAGGCTCCACTGTAAAATACCCCTTCCTGTTATCTATATATCCGAACTTGCCTCCTTTCTTCACCTTTGCCACACCGCTGCTGTAGGAGTAGAATTCCAAATCAGACGGCAGTTTAAGAACGGGTCTTCCGTCCAGATATATGTAATAAGAGACATCTCCTTTCTTTGCAAGTGCAGTATTGTCAGAAAACGGTTCTATAACATCATATTCACACGGGAACACCTCTTTTCCGTTCCTGTCTATCACTCCCCACTTGCCTTCTTTCCTGACCCTTGCCACACCATAAGCGAAATCTCCGGCCTCCTCGTATACAGCCGGAATCACAATCGTTCCGCTTACATCTTCAAAGCCCCATTTACCGGCTTCGAAAAATGCGGCAAGACCATCAGAGTACGGACGGATTGTCTGTTCATGTATAGTCCTGATCATTTGAAACTGGGGACACCGTTCCTGTTTGTCACGGGTTCTCCCTCCTTGTCAGCAGATTGGGAAAATCCTGTAAAAGAAATGAACAGTACAGAAAAGCATAGAAAGAATGACCTCATAGTTTGAATAGTTTTTTCAAAATCATACAAAGTTACGCAAATTTATATTCATGCCAAAACTTTTTGCCTGAAAATCAGAAACCTGGAATCTGTACAAGCACAGTAGGAACAAGCATGAGGAATCCCGTTACAATCAATAGCAGAATGAACTTCCACACCCACTTCAGCCATTTTACATAGGGAATTCTGGCTATGCCGAGAACGGCCATCAGGACTCCTGATGTCGGCGTAATCATATTCGTAAAGCCGTCTCCGAACTGAAAAGCGAGGACAGTGGCCTGGCGGGATACACCTATCAGATCGGAAAACGGAGCCATTATCGGCATTGTAATGGCAGCCTTCGCGGTAGCCGATGGAATGAAAAGATTCAGGAAAGTCTGTATGCCATACATGATGGACAATGAGGCCAGACGGCTGCCTTCTTCAAGTCCGGAGGCCATGGAATGGAGGATCGTGTCTATGACCCGGCCATCCTGCAGGATTATCACGATACCGGAAGCCAGACCTACAATCAGAGCGGCTGAAAATATATCTTTGGCACCATCCAGAAATTCTTTGACACAACGGTTTGCGCTGTAACCGGCAGCTGTTCCGGACAGAATTCCCAAAGAAAGGAACAGGGCCGATATCTCCCCTATGTACCAGGAATAGCCAAGGACTCCTATAATGAGGAAAACTATACTGAATCCAAGCATATCCAGAACAAAGAAACGTACGGATTTGCGGAGTGACAGGAATGCTGACAATATATAAAGGAAAGATACTGCAGGAAGCATCCACGGCATCGAGATTCTCGTGTTTCCGATAGCAATTACACAATCTTCTGCATAATATACGGAGAAAAGTACTGCAGCAAGTGAAGACAAGGCAAAAGCAAACCATGAAGCCTTTGTCTTCAGTACCTCCGGCTTTTCTGACACGTCCTTTTCCCTCTCTCTCCAGTATGAATCTTCATTATAAGTGGGGGACTTGCGGGGATTTTTCCTTATCCTCCCGGCATAAATCAGGACAAAAGCCATGGTCAGGACCGTAAGTAGCAGCCAACACAATGTACGGTACTCTATACCTGAAAACATCGGTACACCGGAAAGATTCTGCGCTACACCCACTGTAAATGGATTCAGCATAGCACCTGCAAAACCCACGTGAGCCGCCACATACACTATGCAGACTCCCACTATGGAATCATATCCCATTGATATTGCCAGCGGAATAATCAGGGCAGCAAAGGCAATTGTCTCTTCACTCATTCCGAAAACAGCCCCGAACAAGGAAAAGAGCAACATGACCAGAACCAGGACAATATTGTTGACCCCAAGTTTCCGGAGAACCCTGTTCTTCTCGAGTCTGGAGGTAAAATTCAGGAAAGAGTATATCCCGGCATCAACTGCACGTACCGAATTCACAATCCAGAAAGACCCTCCTATAATGAATATGAATGCTATTATTCCGGCCTGTTTCTCAAACCCTCTGAACAAAGCCACAGCGACCTGCCAAGTCTGGGGAACAGAGTCCACATATTCGAAACGCACGGCAGCAGAGCCAGGAGAATCCTGACCGGAAACCTGTACATACTGCCCTCCCGGCAAGAACCAGGTAGCTGCTGCTGCAGCAAGGACCACAGCAAAGACAATTACATATGTGTTGGGGAATTCCAGTTTTCTGTTGAAAAGTTTCATACCTGTTCTATATATTGTTTTGCTGTACAAAGATAAGGAAGGAAAGCAGAGTCCGTATTTTTTCATGAGAAATATTTTCCATTGGAAAATTTTATTATATTTGCAGCACAAACAATACAATAAGCATAAAAGATGAAAAGAGTATTGCTGGCCACAATAATTGCCGCACTTGCATTTTCGCTCCCGGCATTGGCAAAAAACGAGAAGAAGACAGTCAACCTTGACAAAAAAGCATTTCTGGAGAAGGTAGTCGACTATGAAAACGAGAGAGAATGGAAGTACCTTGGAGACAAACCTGCCATAATAGACTTCTATGCAGACTGGTGCGGTCCATGCAAAATGCTGGCACCTGTCCTCGAAAAACTGGCAGCGGAGTACGAAGGCAGGATAATTGTCTACAAAGTCGATGCAATGAAAGAAAGGGAACTGGCAGCAGCATTCGGAGTATCGGCATTCCCCACACTCGTATTCGTACCTATGGCTGATAATCCACAAGTAGCCCAGGGAGCTCTCCCTGAAAAGGAACTGAAGAGACTTATTGATGAAATACTGTTGAAAATAAAGAAATAATCGTATGGCACTATTTGTAAATCCGGAACTTTGTCCGCAGAACCACCGCTGTCCTTTGATCAAGTTATGCCCCATGGAGGCCATCTCCCAGGAAGGCTACGGGCTTCCATCCATTGACAACGACAAATGCATAGAATGTTACGCATGCGTAGAAAACTGCGGAATGGGAGCAATCGGAAAAAAAGAGTAGAAAATTTGGTTTATTTAATAAACTGGTTTATATTTGCAGCAAATACAGAAGCAGACCTTCTGCACCATGCAGGTATAAACCTGTTTTTTTAATGAATTTTTAGTTTAAAAAATAAACCGATTTAAAACCAGATCAAAATGAAAACCACAAAGAACAATGTAAACGGATGCATGGAAGAATGCAGCCTCTCTCCTGAAAAGAGTCTGGAAATCATTTCCTCGGCTTTATCAAAGGCCCGTACAGAATTCTCGAGAAATGCAGGCGCACCCATGATAGTATGGGGAGCCTCCGTCCTGCTTGTATCAGGTCTCGTAATGCTAGCCCTCAATCTGAGCGGAAACCTCAACTGGCATTTCCTATGGTTCGGGATACCCGTCATCGGGACACCGCTTATGATGGTGCTCAAACACAATGAAGAAAAGAGATACGGCCGTGCGGTAAATCCGATATCTTCCGCAATAAGTTCAGTGTGGGGGTTCTTTGGTCTCTTCTCTACAGCCTTTGCACTGCTTTGCATATTCTTTAGAATTCCATCCATAACCCCCACAATTGTCCTAATGCTCGGACTGGCTACATCAATAACAGGAGGCATTACCAAAACCTGGAGTATCAGTCTGCTGGGAATAATTGCCGGCATAGGAGGTATGGTACTTTATTATTCCGGATGGCTGGAATGGACAGGGAATATAATGGGAGCCCCGATCCTCATGGCCATAATGTCGATTCTGCTTCTTATCATCCCCGGCCTGATCTATAACCGTATCGGGGCAATGCAGGAATCCATGATGAACAAACAGTAATGACACTCCGAAATGAATGAACTGAAAAAACTTGACCCGCTGCTGCATTCCGAACTCAGGCTGGCCGTCATATCGGTCCTACTGACACTTGAAGAAGCCGATTTCACCTTTCTGAAGGAAAAGACAGGTGCTACAGCAGGTAACCTGAGCGTGCAGATAGAGAAACTGGCCTCTGCGGGATATATCGAGGTCCGGAAGGAAATCGTAGGGAAGAAAACCCGAACCTCATGCTGTATCACGGCAAAAGGCAAATCCGCCCTGGAAGACTACGTTTCCACTCTCCGTGAACACCTCAAACTTTAAAGGCTGACAGGGATAGGCATCCGTCCGCCTCCGACACTCAGGGTACGACCTGTAACCTGACATACATCTACTAAGTTTCTTTATTATAATCAGCTGAAATTTAAATAAATAACAGCAAACACTACATTTCCGGCCATATTAGGTTCATGAATAACCATCGGCAAGGAAAAGCGATAGCTATGTGAAATCCGAAAAACATTTACTACAAACCACTAAAATCAAAGGACATGAAAAAGATTTTTCTATTGGCTGCATTGATCAGTGCAATTCAAACTTATGCCGGAAACACAGCCGGACACATTGCGCAAGAAGAACTGTTGTCCGGCATTCAGTACAGCATCAACAATGCTTTTGGAACTTCAATAATGTCGCAGGACGATACTGATTTAATATCCATTAGATCCGAATTGGAAACATTGCAGAAAAAGGCACCTAACAATCTTATTCTTTATTGGTGTGCCTACACTGACTACTATCTTACGATACTGTATTTGCAGATAAACGACAGGGAAAAGGCCGGCAGGACTGCAGAAACCGGGGTAAATACTCTGATGGGTATCCAGACAAAGACGTCAGATGACTATGCCCTGCTCAGTTTACTGCAAGGCATGCTGATTCAGTTTTCAGGAATGAAAGCTGCCTCGGTGGCTATGGATATGAAAAAAAATGCCTCCATGGCTGTTGATATTGATCCGGAAAACATCAGGGCCAATTATGCATACGGCATTGCAGACTTCTTCACTCCGGAAGCATATGGAGGAGGTAAGGTTGCGGAGAAGTACTTCCTGAAAGCAATCTCCCTGCCGACTCAGAAAATCCCCGGGAAATATCATCCGTCATGGGGCAAAGAAGAGTCATATGAATATCTTATCAGGCTATACATCAAAAATGGGCAGACTGACAAAGCCATGAAATACTGTGAAGAGGGATTGAAGTCATATCCTACGAATTACATTCTTAGGGAATTGAAAGAGACTTTGGGAAAATGAATTCACTGAGACTTGCTATTTGTATTATCACCGTTCTGGTATCCTGCGCACAGCTGAATGGTGCGCAGGATACATTATCCGGCAGAATCGTGGACAACAAAGGCAACCCGATATTCGCTGCCACGGTTACGGTGACATCCGACAAAAATACATGGACTTCATCAGACATGGAAGGATATTTTTGCATACCTATAATGTCACGGCCAGACACTCTTGTTTTTATTTGCATGGGATACAAGAAACTATCTGTTCCTGTAGCAAAGGTAAAAAATGAACAGAACCTGGAATTTATACTTCTTGAAGAAGTGGAAGTCCTGCCTGGAGTAACTGTAACTGCGAAAAACCCGATATCAGAACGCTCAGCTGTGTCTGTAATCAACACCATGGACATCTACATGAACCCTATGTCCCAGGGTGATCCCCTAAAGGCAATATCCTTGCTGCCCTCCCACACCGGTACAGATGAGAGTGCCAATCCTTCCTTCCGCGGAAGCAGTGCAGACCGATCCATTGTATCCCTCAACGGCGTTCCAATCTATAATCCGGTACGTTCCAGTCAGCTGAACAATCAGGGTTTTTTCGGCTCACCTGCAAAGTTCCGTGTTTAAGTTATCCAAAGATCTTATAGATT
>CAZXFF010000037.1:0-12451 GCA_964640305.1 uncultured Muribaculaceae bacterium
TTACCTGACAATGGTCCTCGGCGACAGGGACAAAAGGATACCTGACAGCCATCCGGTAACAATGGAGCTTTATAACCCGATGGGGCAGCTGCACAGCAGGACGGTCTGCGCAAAAGGCATGGACGGTTTCTACCGTTTCGTCACATCCACTTCGGCGGACGATCCTACCGGTACGTGGAACGCATACTTCAAAGTCGGAGGTGCTGCTTTCCACAAAGCCCTTCATATAGAGACAATCAAACCCAACAGGCTGAAGGTGAATCTGGAACTGCCTGAAGCAATAACCTCAGAGCAAAACACGAGACTCGGGATAAGCGCGAACTGGCTCACCGGCCCCGCAGCCTCCGGTCTCAGAACCAGAGTCACTGCAACGCTGAGAAAAGCCGGGAGCCCCTTCAAAGGCTTCGAAAAATACACCTTCTCAAATCCTCTGTCCGAGTTCACCTCATCCGAATCGACTGTACTGGAGACAGTACTGGACAACGACGGGAAAGCATCAGTAACCAGACAGCTGGCAAATATTCCTGGAGCCCCCGGAATGCTCTCCGCTACATTCCTGTGCACAGTCGCAGAGCCAGGAGGTGACGAAAGCATCACCTCTGTAACGGTACCTCTGTCTCCATACCCTGCCTACGTAGGCATCAGAACCCAGGATGATATACTGGTTACCGATACGGACTACAAACTGGATATAGCCGTACTCGACCATAGAGGTAAAGCAGTCAAAGGACACAGGATAGAATACACCATATACAAACTGGAATGGAGATGGTGGTGGGAAAGCAAGAAAGAGACTCTTGACTCGTACGTCAACGGCAGAAGCGCACAAAAAATAGCCTCCGGGATGATAACCTCATCCGGGAAAGATGCCATTCCGTTCAAAATCACATACCCCGACTGGGGAAAATACCTCGTACTCGTCAAAGACATAGACGGCGGACATACCAGCGGGGATGTCATTTCCGTAGACTGGCCGGAATGGAGAGGCAGATCAGAGAAAAACGATCCGGACGGACTTGCAATGATAACCTTCAGCACCGACAAGGATTCCTATGCCGCAGGAGAAAAGGCTACAGTATATGTCCCTGCAGCGAAGAACGGCAAGGCACTTATATCTATAGAGAACGCCTCTAAAGTGCTCTTCCGCGACATAGTGGCCACCGATGCCGGGAACGACACTCCATACACATTTACCGTCACGGAAGATATGGCACCTAACTCCTACATCCACATGACCCTGCTGCAGCCATACGGGGAAAACGGGAGCGACCTGCCAGTACGCCTGTACGGTATAACCCCCGTCAATGTCAACAATCCCCAGTCGCACCTTTATCCGGAAATCAATGCACCCGAGGTAATACGTCCTCAGGAAGAATTTACCGTAAATATCAGCGAGAAGAACGGCAGGGCCATGACCTATACCCTGGCAATAGTCGATGAGGGACTGCTCGACATCACCGGCTTCAGGATCCCCGATCCATGGTCAGAGATGTACGCAAGGGAAGCACTCGGAGTGCGGACCTGGGACATATACGACAATGTCATCTACAGCACGGCCGGAAAACTCAAGCCTATGTTCAGCATCGGAGGTGATGCATATTTTGCCGACAAAGGCAAGAGGGACAACAGATTCAATCCTGTGGTCAAGTTCCTCGGACCGTTCACGTCATCCAACGGGAAAGGCTCGCACAAGATCACCCTCCCGATGTATGTCGGTTCTGTAAGGATAATGCTTGTAGCAGGCAACGGGAACAGTTACGGCAATGCGGAAAAGACCGTTCCGGTGAGAAGTCCTCTGATGGTACTCCCTACCCTTCCGAGAATCCTGTCAACCGGAGATGTAGCGAGTCTCCCCGTAAACATTTTCACAATGGAGGACAATGTAAGGAATGTCAAAATAAATGTCAGGACGGAAGGTCCCGTAAGGCTGATCTCATCCGCTTCACAGACCGTTGCTTTTGACAAACCAGGAGATGCCCTTTCCGAATTCAGACTGGCTGCCGGAAATGAAGAAGGTATTGCAACCATTATCGTAGAAGCGGAAGGTGCCGGATACAAGGTTTCGGAAACGGTATCGATAGCAGTAAGGAATCCTAATCCGCGCGTCACGGAAGTCCAAAGCATGCTGATAGGGAAAGGAAGGAGCAACTCGTTCAGATATCCCGCTTCTTCAGTCGCACAGCTGACACTCACAAACTTCCCCTCTGTTGACTTCAACGGATGCTACACACACATGAAAGACTATCCTTACAGCTGCTCGGAGCAGATTGCTTCACGCGGACTTGCACTGCTTAACATTCAGGAGTTCATGGGTGAAACCGAAAGGAAGGAAATCGGAAAGACAATTCCCGAACTTCTGGAAAAGCTATATCAGAGACAGCTTCCGGACGGAGGATTCTCATACTGGCCGGGATCAGGAGTATCCAATGAATGGGTAAGTTCGATGGCCGGAGAGCTTTTCATTACTGCAATGAAAGCCGGTTATGAGGTCAACCAGGGCGTCAGGACATCCTGGATCAATTTCCAGAAACAAGCATCGCGGAATTACCGTAGGGCGAATGACATGTACAATGAAATGAACCAGGCATACAGGCTCTACACACTCGCCCTTGCATCCAGAGCCGACCTCGGTGCAATGAACAGGATGAAGGAAGCCGGAGTCATGGATCCTGCATCGGCATACCTGCTCTCCTCGGCATACGCGCTTGCCGGAAAGAAGAACATTGCTGCACAGATAGTCCAGGACCTCTCCCTTAACACTACCTACAACGGGGTCAGCAACCCTGTTTTCGGAACCGATACGAGAGACATGGCTATCGCGGTCAAAGCGCTGATGCTGTCAGGGATGACAGGGAAGGCACTTGAATATGCATCGGAAATGGCTGAAATCTTCAATGCCGGAGGACATTTCATATCCCAGGAAACGGCCTTCTGCACCTCCGCCCTCAAAGAACTGGCTTCCGGAATAAGCACGGGAGTCCTTAAAGCTGAAATCAGCTGTTCAGGCACTGAAGAGGCAAGCAGTTCAACAGGCAGATTTACGAAAACCCTCGATGCCTGCACAGAAGAAGTGACTATAAAGAACACTTCGGACGGTCCGATCTACGCTTCCCTCCTCAGCAACTCCCCGGCACCCTCAAAGACCGAAGCCGCATCTTCCGGACTTTCATTGGATATCAGATACTTCGACATGGATGGCAACCTGATCAATCCTAACAAGGTACGTCAGGGGAACCGGTTCTATGCATCGGTAGCGGTGAGCAATACGGACTTCAACCGCAGCATTGAAAACATCGCTTTGATATACAGGATCCCTTCGGGATGGGAAATCTTCAACACCAGATTATATGGAGTGGATACGGATGTTACGGAAAGCCAATCGGATTACAGGGACATCCGTGACGACAGCATGGCATGCTATTTCAGTCTCGCACCAGGAGAGACAAAGAAATTCACCATCAGACTGAACGCAACCTATAAAGGCGTATTCGTATTCCCTGCGGCAAGCTGCGAAGCCATGTATGCACCTTCTGTCTTTGCAAGGACAGCATCCGGCACGGCAGAAGTCACTGATGCCATGTAAATCCGGACACAGATGAAATTGCGGGATTTTCTATATCGCGCAGCCAATATTGTAAGGAAGAGGAAGATTCCCATCCTCTTCCTTATATGTATTGCCATAGCATATTATTTTCTGCTTCCCCGGGACCTTTTCAAGGATATCCCCTGCTCTACCGTGGTCAGGGACAGGAACGGGGAGCTGCTTGGGGCAAGGATTTCTGATGACGGACAATGGAGATTCCCGCCATGCGACACGGTTCCCGAAAAGTTCGCCACCGCATTGATGGAATTCGAAGACAGATATTTCCGCTATCATCCCGGAGTGAACCCTGTTTCGATAGTGAGGGCAGCAGTCCAGAACATACGCAGCGGAAAGGTCGTAAGCGGAGGCAGCACACTGACCATGCAGGTCATAAGACTGTACCGTAAAGGCGAACGCAACATCTGGAACAAACTGGTCGAATGCATCCTGGCCACCCGCCTGGAACTCCGGTATTCAAAGGACAAAATACTTGCCCTCTATGCCTCATATGCCCCGTTCGGAGGGAATGTAGTCGGGATTGAAGCCGCATCATGGAGGTACTTCGGACGCAGTGCCGGAGAGCTTTCCTGGGCCGAAGCGGCAACACTAGCCGTACTGCCCAACTCTCCGGCCATCATACACCCCGGCAAAAACCGGGAACTGCTCAAGGCAAAGAGGGACAGACTGCTGTACCGCCTGCTGGAATCCGGAAAAATAGACAGCACCGACTGTTCGCTGGCAATCTCCGAGCCGATCCCCGACAAACCGCTCCCGCTTCCGGAATATGCCTATCACCTCACTGAATACATCAATTCCGGCAGAGATCATGGACACGAACACATTACCGGTATCGACTACGGCCTGCAGGTCAGAACCTCAATGCTGCTCGGAAGATGGAACAATACCCTTAAGGAAAAGGGGATCAACGACCTTGCCGCCATAATCATTGACACACATAGCGGCAATATCCTCGCATATTGCGGAAACGCATGTCCGGATGAGAACAGAAACGGTGCGAAAGTCGACATTCTCCGTTCCCCCAGAAGTACAGGCAGCATACTCAAGCCACTGCTGTACTGCGTCCTCCTGCAGGAAGGGGGAATACTTCCAAAGACCCTCCTCCCGGACATCCCCATAAACATCAACGGATTCTCTCCCCAGAATTTCGACCTCAAATTCTACGGTGCGGTACCGGCTGACGAAGCTCTGTCCAGATCTCTGAATGTCCCTGCAGTGCACATGCTCAGAAAATACGGTGTCCCGAAATTCCACGACATCCTTATCAAATCCGGAATGGGAACACTTACCGCACATCCCTCCCATTACGGACTTTCAATCATACTTGGAGGAGCAGAAGGGCGGCTGCTCGAAATTACGGCAATCTATGCAATGCTGGCAAAAATAGCCACAGACGGAAAGATAACGGATGAAGGCGACTGCTTCATAAAAGATTTTCCGCTTAAGGACAGAATTGCGGTTTATTATACTTTAGAGGCATTGAAGGAAGTCAACAGACCGGACGAAATGGACTGGAGGATGGTATCTTCCATAAGGAAAGTGGCATGGAAGACCGGGACCAGCTTCGGATTCAGGGACGGATGGGCAGTAGGTGTTACACCCGGCTATGCAGTCGGGGTATGGGCGGGAAACGCACAGGGACAGGGAGCTCCGGGCCTTGTAGGGGCAAGTACCGCCGGTCCTGTCATGTTCGACATATTCAACATACTGCCTCGGACAGGATGGTTCCCGGAGCCTTACCAAGACTATATCGAAGCAGAAGTATGCCGTCAGTCAGGACACCTCAAAGGAATGTACTGCAATGACACCGATACGCTCATGCTTCCTGTCAATGCCATCCGATCCGAGCCCTGTCCGTACCACAGGCAGGTCAATCTGGATCCGGAGGGGAAATACAGGGTACCCTACGGCACCACCGGATCTATCCAGGAAAACATGTTCATACTGCCTCCTGCCATGGAATGGTTCTACCGCCAGCACCATCCTGAATACAGACCCATGCCATCATACATGAAAGGCAGTATCACCAACGACAGGTATTCACCCATGGAATTCATATATCCTGAGTCGGGAAGCATAATATATATCCCTAGACAACTCGACGGAAGCCGCAAGGGAGTGATCTTCAACCTCGCCCACAGCCTCTCGGAGAACACCGTCTTCTGGCACATCGATAACGAATATATAGGAAGCACGAAATACATCCATCAGCTGACCGTCGTACCTCCTGAAGGGAAACACATTCTCACTGTAGTGGATTCAGACGGCAACAGCCTCTCTGTCGCCATCGACTGCCGGTATACCGGACAATAGCAAAAAAACAAGAGGCCGACTCGGATATATGAGCCGGCCCCTGTAATTTCTTCTGTAACTGGATATGGAAGCCTGTTCTTTCTGTAGCGCTTTTCCACACCGACCGGAAGCGACGGTTGCGCACCTCTCCAATGCCACTCTTCCACACCGCCCGGAATCCACACTTCCATTCAGACCTCATTCCACACCGCCCAAAATATGCCGAATAATGGGCGTTGTGGCAGGGCGTATACAGCGCACCCCCAAGCGAGAAGGGCCTCTGGGGCACATTCGCTTCAAGCCAGCTGATGATCAATCATGGAGGAGTGTTTCCGGAAGGGCCAAAGTGCTATTTTGAAATTTTGTCTATTTTTGCTTCGGAAAATATAGATAAGAAGAAGTATGAAGACAAGAGTATTATCAGGACTGGCTTTTCTTTCAGTCACCATGGCATTTGCCGTATCATGTAAGACGGCTGCCGAAACAACCCCTGTTATCATTGACAACGGTATCCGGTTCTGCGAAAGCACACTGCCGTATGACGGAGGCATCCTCATTGCCAATTTCGGTACGGAGGAGCTCAATCCCCTCAACAGCGAAGGCAAGGGATACATCGTATTCTGGAAAGACGGCAAAACTGAAACGATAGTACCTGCCGACGGCAATCTTTCCGCACCTAAGGGAATGTTCTGCAGAGACAATTACCTGTACATCTGCGACGTCAACAAAGTGGCAGTATATCAAATAGGCAATGGGGAAGGTATTTTCGTTAAAAGCATCGCCTTCCCTGAAGGCAACCTCTTCGTGAATGACCTGGCTGCTTCCGGCAATTTCCTTTATGCATCCGTCACCAATACCGACAGGATTTTCAGAATTGACATAACTGACATTGCAAATCCAGGTGAAGCACAGGAATGGTTTCAGGCACCCGGTCCGAACGGGCTTCTCGTCTCAGAAGGCGTGCTGTATGTGGCTTCATATCCTGCAGACGGCAATACACAGGACAAGCACGTCATCTACAGAATAGCGGATCTGAAGAATCCCGAACTACAGAAAGTGGTTGCAACCCCCGGCCAGTATGACGGCATAGCATTGTCTTCGGACGGAAAATCGCTCTACGTCACGAACTGGACTCCTGCAGGACTTTCTGAAATAGACATGGAGTCAGGCGAACTGGCCACGGTTGAAGTTGGACTCGAAAAGCCTTTTATCGGTCCTGCCGACATAAGTGTCGCCGGTGGAAGGATATTCATTCCCGATCTGCCGAACAGCCGTGTAATAATAATCGGAGAGCCATCAGCAGATCTATAGAATAGCATATCGGACGGCAAATCCGCCAGGGAAATGCAATGAGGCAATCGCAGGTATGAATCGGTAAAATACTGTCATCGCACTGCCCGGTCAGAGCAGACGGTGCCGGAAGATATCCGGGGTGTATACTGAAGTAAAGTATATGTCCCGGATAAAATTTTTCGGAAACTCCGCTGTAAGACCGTCTTCACAGACGAACCGGTAAACGTCCTTTTCTGCAATCCGTCTGGCGGGAAAGGCCTTGCGTACCCCGTTGCCGTTGAAGATTGTCACCTCGGAAAAGAATCTCCGCATGGCCACATCCAGATATGTTCCGGGCCGGTCCGGAAAGATTATCCCGAGACGTACTTCGGTATTATCGCTGAATCTTTCTATAACAAGAGCCCATGAGAGCCTGCAGCTTTCCGGTATGTGGTAGTATTTCCGGAAAAACGCAAATGAATTGTAATTGCACCGTATCATGAACAAAAGTAAATATTTTTTCTGCCTCGGTATATAAAAATTCGTACAAGTTTCTGCATTTTCATACTTTTGCAAACACTAACCAAGACAATATGGACAAAATGAAACAAGTTTTCGCAGTTTATTTCAGTCCGACTCTCACTACAAAAACCATTGTGGAAGCGGTTGCGACAGCTGTTGCTTCGGAATCAGGGCTTCCGGTCACCGCCATAGACCTTACAACCCCTGCAGGCAGAGACAGGCAGGTGGAGTTCTCACCGTCAGACATTGTAGTTTTCGGAGTACCGGTTTACATAGGGAGAGTGCCGAATCTGATTGCGCCGTATTTCAAGACAATCAAAGGCGGCGGCGCAAATGTTGCTGCCATCGCTGTCTACGGAAACAGGGCCTATGACGAAGCCCTTGCTGAACTCATCGACATTCTGGAAGACGACGGGTTCCATCCTGCGGCAGCAGCTGCTTTCATCGGAGAGCATTCCTTTTCAAGAATACTCGGGGGAGGCAGGCCAGACTCCAAGGATCTGGAAGCTGCAGCGGAATTCGGAAAGAAATTCGCAGGAATAGCAACAGGTTCTGTCCATGGCAAAGGTCTCGACAGTTTTCCAGGCCGCAAAAAGACCAGGGACTACTACTCCGCAACAGACGGGAAAGGAAAGAAAATCGACATCAGGAAGGTCAAACCGGTAACTGACAAAGAACTCTGCGACAATTGCGGATACTGCGCAACCATCTGCTCGATGGGTGCTATTGACCCTTCGGACTGCAGTCTTGTTCCCGGAATCTGCATCAAATGCTCTGCCTGCGTAAAGCGTTGCCCCAAACATGCGAAATCCTTCGCTGATCCGGATTTCCTGGGACACCTGAAGCTTCTGGAAGAAAAATTCACTGATCCCCGCCGCGAACCGGAAATCTATTTCTGACAAAATACCACATGCCGGATTTTTAACGGTTGTAGAGCTTTTCCATGTCACCCAGGACGGTCTGCATGGCAGTTCTGGTCTCTGCATCTGTTTCATTGTCAAGAGCAGATTTCAGGTCTGCTATGAACGGAAGATAGTGGATATTGCCTATATATTCTGCAGCACGTTTCCGGACCACCGGGGAAGCATCGTACAGAAGTCCCTGAAGCCATGTTTTTGCACTCCAGGAATAGTGTGCTTCCAGCCAGTCCAATGCATCCGTCTTCTCTTCCGGTGTTCCGTAAAGGAATGTCTGCAAGAGGGAGGATTCATATTCAAGATCCTGGATGCTCATCAGTATCTCCGATGGTTCCACAGGAGGTGTTACTGCCTCTTGAGTATATGATATCAGGGGAAGGTCAAGTGTCCACCTCACCATTCTGGGAATAATCCATATTTTTCCGGGAGTCGCTTCAGGATGCGCAATAGTACAGAAAACCTTGCCTTCACCGTATTCATTTCCGATAAAGAACGGTTTGCCGTTCGTCATGTTTGCAGGGGCATTCCCTTCTTCGTGGACATCGCTTTCCATGATACCGAATACGGTGTATTCTTCTATTGCTGAATTCTCGTTATCCACGAACACCGGACCTTCATAGTAGAATACATAGTTCGTATCCCTGGCTGCAAGTTCGGGAAACACTTCCTTTCCTGCATCGTTCAGAGTGAATTTTGCCATTCCGTGCCCTCTGTTGTCATGTTCGCGGTCAATTGCCCTGGCTCCAGTCATTGCCATGCAGGAATAATCCGGAGTATCGGAAAACAGATATGCACCGGCACAGATGCCCACAGCACCGCCGCCGTTCCTTACGAATTCCCGGATACGGTCCATATTCTTTTGTCCGAGGTTAAGGTACTGCCTGCTACCTCCCCCTCCGGGGATTATGATTGCATCCAGCCCTGAAAGGGCCCCGTTGGAAATGTCTGTCGATGTCACTATCGAGACTTCCATTTCATTATCTACTGTAAGGGCAGCCACGGTCTCACGTATACAGGTTGCAGAACCGCCGTCTCCCTGGAAGACAGCAACCCGTATTTTGTCGTTGTCTACGTTTGTGCAGGAGACAGCTGCCAGCAATGTCAAGAAGAAGAAAATCGGTTTCAGTTTCATGATTGGAGGTATTGATTTTGGTTAATGTTCATTCTACCGGTTCTACTGTATAGCCTGCCTGCCGCAGCAATGCAAGGACGCCCTTTTCTCCGGGCAGATGGGCTGCACCGACAGCGAAAAAGGTGGATCCTTCTGCCATTATATCTTTCATCTTCTCCACCCAATCCCTGTTCCGGCCATATACTGTCCGTTCCATAAAGTCCGTATCGCTGCCTGCTTCCCGCTCTGTTATCAGTAGGAGCCTGTCAAGGTCCTTGTTACGGTATGCTTCAGCCATCTCCCTTGTCACTTCGGGCATTTCATCAAGCTGTTCAAGGCTTTCCGACAGATCTTCTGCCTGTCTTATAATAGGAGTCCCGTAAAGCAGTTCCGACTGGAACTCCACAGTCTCCAGGGCACCTGTCATTTTGCCTTTTTCCTTGGCCCTGTTCTGGATTGCCATATCAAGCTGTTCCTCTCCTTTCATCCCCGGGAATTCCTTTGCAGCCATCAGCATTGCAAGCTGCGCACTTATTGCTGCCGGTTTCAGCATATCCAGTTGTTTTGCCCCGACACCCATCATGCTTTGCATTACGGAATCCAGCACAGCATAATGTTCTGGAGCAAGCAGACTGGAGACAGTACTGTCTGGAGGACACATCATTTCGCGGGCCATTGACATTGAAACCTCAGGATCCGAAAGGCTTTCGAACAACAGCTCGCCATACACTCTGGTGCAGGCATCGAATGCATCGGCAAATCCGTCTATCTCATCTGTCATGCTAGGCGGTGCAGCATGGTGCGTACCGAATATATAGGAAGAATATTCCAGACCGTTACCGGAAATTTTCCAGAGCAGCTGTGCTCCGGCAGTTACTGCCCATAGGGCAAATATGAGCACACTCGCAATTCTTTTCATATTGTTCTCCTTATGTCCATATAACATGCGCATCAAAGATAAGGAAATTGTGTTTATTTGACAACTTCTTCTATATTTGCAGCCCGAACAGAAGGCCATGCCTCAACTATTAGCGACATGAATCTTAAAAGAACACTTTTATCCGTTATTATCAGTATAGCATCTTTTTCCGCAGCATTTGCTTCTTCCGATTCCGTCAATGCCTGTTCCGGAACAGGAAAAGACGGTAAATTCATGAAATTCCTGCAGGAGAGGGTCAATGTCGGAGGCTATGCCCAGGTCGGATACCAGTATGACTCATACAGTATGCAGAAAGAGGGAGCGATGAACCGGTTCAACCTGTACCGGGCAATGATAATTGCAAAGATCGAACCTGTCAGGAACCTTTCCCTGAACTTCATGGCGGACCTGTCCAGGTTCAAGCTCCACGAACTGTATGTAAGATACAGCCCGGCTGAAGCCTTCTATATTAGACTGGGCCAATACAAGACTCCGTTCACTATAGAGAGCAACATATCCCCATCTGTCCTGGAGACAATACTCGGAGCACAGTCCGTGCAGTACCTTGCAGGAATTGACGGATCCGATATAAGCTTCGGCGGAGGTGCAGGAAGGGATCTCGGACTTGAGGCCGGAGGTGCTTTCCTGAAGGTAGGAAAATCCAGACACAACCTCCTGGAATACAGGATAGGCATATTCAACGGGGAACCCTTCAATACAGCAGAGAGCAATAACACGAAAGATTTTTCCGCCAGCCTCGCAGTCAGACCCGTCAAGCCGCTGAAGATACACGGCTCGGTATATCTGGGCAGAGGAACCGCTAAAGCCGACAGTCCTTACGGAGCTTTTATAAAAGGTGAAGAATACAGAAGAAACCGCTGGAGTACCGGTCTGGAATTCATGATGGGTCCGATGCATTTCAGAAGCGAATATCTGGAAGGGCTGGATGCATCGGTAAAAAGCAGGGGGGCCTACGCAACAATCACAGGCTCAGCCACTGAATACCTGGACATAATCGCATCCGTAGACTACCTTGACAGGAACATCGCATTGAGCGACTGGCAATGCAATTACCTGCTCGGTGTGCAATGGAATTTCTTCCGCAAATGCAGGCTCCAGCTCCAGTATGCATACCAGCAAAGATCGCCAGAAAGCAAAGGCATCTTCTGCGGAGTGCCCTCATCGCATCTGGTCATCACCCAACTTCAGATAGGGTTCTGATCTTCCCTATATCAGTGACAGATATTCCCTTTGCACTTTGCAGACCTTTGATCCTGTACCGGGAGGACTGTTCCAGATAGAAATCAATCACTGAAAACCTTTCCGGCCATTCCTGCATAAGCCCGATCATACGGGGAGAGATGAAATGTATGCCCGAGAAGGCCCTTCTGTCAAATCCGGGACTGCAGATTCCCTTGGTCCTGCCGTCTGAAGTATCAAGCCATCCCCTAAGGCACGAATCCCTGTCAAAAAGCAGATAACGCCTGCTCTCCCTTGCAGTAACGGCAAGACACGCAATGGTCTCGGGAGATGCCATCATCTCAGCCTCGCTTTCAGAATAGGCTGCAGCCAGGTCAATGTCCGACACTATGTCCACATTGTGGACCAGGACAGGCGCATCGGAATGCCCGTGAAGCAAAAGTGGAGCGGCATGCCTTATCCCGCCTCCGGTATCTCTAAGGAGGTCTGTTTCGTCCGAAAATACAATATCCAGCCCGAAATAGCTGTTAGATGAGACGAAATCCTCGATCATGGAAGCAAAATGATGCACGTTTATGACTATCCGTCCGAAGCCTGCATCCTTCAGTTTCAGGATC
>CAZXFF010000037.1:12461-19215 GCA_964640305.1 uncultured Muribaculaceae bacterium
CAAGCATCGGCTTGCCCCGGTATGGAACCAGAGCCTTCGGCATAGAGTCCGTCAGGGGTTTCAGCCTTGTCCCCAGACCCGCAGCCAGAATCATCGCTGTCCGTTGTCCATGCATAATGTCCTCTCTATATTCTGTTCCCTGTGTATAAGTCTTACCGTGATGCCGTATTCAGAGGCAAGTGTCTCCGCCAGCCTCTCTGCAAAATAGACCGAACGGTGCCGTCCGCCAGTACATCCGAAACAGAACATCAGGTCGTTGAAGCCTCTTGAAATGTAATTTTCGACGTGCATTCTGGCCAGGCTGGCCGTCAACGCAGCAAAATCCCTTACCTCTCCGTATTGTTCAAGATATGTTACTACCGGTTCATCCATTCCGGTCAGCCCCCGGTATTCCGGAAGCCTTCCGGGATTCGGGACACCCCGGCAGTCAAAGACATATCCGCCGCCATTGCCGGACGTATCGGCAGGAATGCCTTTTTTATATGAAAAACTGTAGATACGCACTATCAACCCGTCATGCCTGTCCTCTGCCGGGGCCGTTTCCGCCATACGCTGCAGAAGTCCGTTCAGATACGGATATTCCGTAAAAGGCCTTTCCAGCAATTCCTGCAGATTTCCAAGAGCATACGGAATACTTTCAAGGAAATGTCCTTTCCGCTGCACCAGTCCTCTGAAGCCGTATGCACCCAGCACCTGAAGGGTGCGGAAAAGGGCGAACTGCCTCAGATCCTCCATAAACGCATCTCTGTCGATATCCGTATACCTGGAGGCAGATTCCAGATAAGTATCTACCAGGCTGTCCCTCAGTTCACGGCCGTAGCGGGCTTTCGCCTGCCATACGAAAGAGACCAGGTCGTAGATTGCAGGTCCCTTTCTTCCTCCCTGATAATCTATGAAAGACAGACTGCCATCTTTCAGGATTATATTCCTGCCCTGAAAATCCCTGTACATGAATGTACTGCATGGCTTTACGAGAAGCCTGTCGCACAGCTTCCCGAAATCCTCTTCGAGCCTTACCTCATCGAAATCCGGTCCGGCCACTTTCAGATAGCAGTATTTGAAATAGTTCAGGTCGAACATCACTGACATCCTGTCGAATTCCTTCACGGGATAACATACGGAAAAATCAAGTCCCTCAGCCCCTTTGTACTGGAAGTCCGGCAGAATGGCCACGGCCTGGCGTAGCAAGGCTGTTTCAGTATCCCTGTACGAGCCGGATTGGCGTCCCTCAGCCACAGCATCGAAGAGGGAAGCATTCCCGAGATCTTCCTGGAGATAGCAGGTACAGTCTTCCGACACACACAATATTTCCGGTACCGGCAGCCCCTTGGAACGGAAATGCCGCGTAAGCAGGATGAACGCATTGTTTTCAGCGGTGCTGTCTCCTTCGGTAGCGATGAGCGAAGATCCGCCGTACCTTATCCTGAAATATCTCCTGTCACTTCCTGATACCGGAAGAGCCTCGACGCTGTAGTCCGATATTCCGGAATACTCTTCAAACAGTCTTTTTATCTTTTCCATATACATGCCCGGAGACATTGTCAGGAAATGAATCCGCGGATATTTTCTATAAGCACCTCTACCAGTTTAATGCGGGCTTCCTTGCTGGTCCAGCCGATATGGGGAGACATTATGAGGGTTTCCGGATTCTTCACCTCAGTCAGATAGGGATGCTCTGCCGGCAGTGGTTCCGTTTCGAATGTGTCTACCGCAGCTCCTGCTATAAGACCGTCATTGAGAGCCCTTACAAGGTCCTTCTCGTTGATTATACCTCCCCTGGACGCATTCACTACATATGCCGTACGTTTCATCATGGACAGTTCCCTGTAAGTCAGAAGATCCCTGGTCCTTTCGTTCAGAGGGCAGTTTATTGAAACGATATCGCTCTCAGAAAGAAGTTCCTCGAGTCCGATGCATGGATAATCCTTGCAGTGTGCAGTCCCGGAAGTGGAAAAATAGGACACCTTCATCCCGAATGCCACTGCCAGTTCAGCGACCCTCGACCCGATGTTTCCCATTCCTACTATACCCATACGCTTGCCCTTGAGTTCGAAGAAAGGATTCATCACGTCGGAGAACATGTTGCTTCTCGAATAGCTTCCGTTATGCACTATCTCATTGAAATACATCCCGTGTCCCACCAGATTAAGGATGTGCATAAATATTACCTGAGCCACACTTTCCGTAGAATAAGCCGGTACATTCTTTACGGGGATCCCCTTTGAAGCAGCGTATTCCACATCCACACAGTTCACCCCGGTAGCCGCGACACATATCAGTTTCAAAGTCTTTGCGGCATCGATTTCATTCCTGTATACCTTTACCTTATTAGTGATCACTATATCGCAGTCTGCTATCCTTGAAGGGATTTCTTCCTGCCTTGTATTATCATAAAGCACAAGATCACCGAATTCTCTGAGACCGTCAAGAGAGATGTCACTTCCGACAGTCGCTGCATCCAAAAATACTATTTTCATATTTCCTTTGTTTATATTATACTGATTGACAATATTCTGCAATTACAGGCTCACGACACCTCTGCCGCGTTTCCCGTCAATGAATATGCTGGGGGATGATGCGAAACGCAGCACTTTGACAAATCTGCCTTCCCTGACGGTTTCCATATCCTTCAGAAGGGAGGTATTCCATTGTCCTTCTCCCCTGAAAGGATTCACCGTAAAATACCCTACTCCCAAAGATGTTATGTTCTGGAAGAAATGGGTCCCCTGGCTCGGGTCTATGCAGAAATCCTTCAATCCGCACTCCACTATGACCTTCGCTTCCGAAATCTGGTTCCACATGACAGGAATACCGAGCCACGGATCACTCGAGCCCCATCTCCCGGGACCAAGCAGTATATAGGTACGGCCCTGTTTTGCAAGCATGTTGTTCATCTCCCCTATTTCTTCGGCTATCTCCTTTGTCCTGGATTTGTCAAAGGACTCTTCCTTCACATAGATAATGTCGGTAACTCCTGAAATATAGCCGGAACCCAGTGCGCTCTCGGAATAGATCAATACCTTGTCAGCATCCACGTTTGTCCAGTCGAAACTCTTCTCATCCGAAAAATCGGCAATAGGTCTTACCTGCAGTATGCTGAATACGGCATCACTCCCTTTCGGGACATCCATATCGAGTGCGAACTCCATCTCTACCTCACAGCGAAGTTCCTCCCTGCAGATATGGAGCAGATCTGTAATTGCCTGCGGCAAAGGCAGGGATCCGTACTGAAGGATGTTCGCGAACGAAATGATCCTCATACCGTCGCAGAATGTTCCCGGACGCATGATCTCACTCTGCATATCCCATGTAGAAGCCACTTTGGAAAGGTTCCGGAATCCCTCTGTCTCGGGAATTGTGAATTTGTGCAGATTCACGGCATCGTCAATGGAAGTCTTGAATTCTTCCGGCTTCAGGTCAAGGGCATATACTGTATCCTGTCCGTCTACCAAGGCGAAACGGGGGGTTGACATCTGTAGGGCCCTGGCCGGATGTCTGGGGGAGAAACGCAGCGTCTTTCCTCCGTCGACTACCACTTTCCCCAGACCGAATGCAATGTTTACTACCCCGTCTTTGGGATCTTCCCCGGCCAGCGGATAGAAATTCATGGATTTTGCCACACCGGATGCCGTAGGGAAAAAGAACCCTCTGTCCTCAGTACCGCATACCCCCTGGATTACAATGGCCATCTTCTCTTCCCCCGGCAGATTCCCTGTAGTATGGAGATATGCCCTGCTCGCTGCGAAATAGACTGATGCATAAACACTCTTTATCGCTTTACCCAAAAGTCTGAGCATCTGGTCCTTGTTCTCTACACAAGGAATCATGTATGTCGAATATACTCCCGCAAAAGGTTGATAATGTGAATCTTCCAGTTTTGAACTGGAGCGGACCGCCAACGGTACCGAGACAGTATCGATATACACCCTCAGCTGCTCCACCAGCTCTTCAGGAAGCCTTGAACTGACAAACTCCGAAAGAAGTTCTTCGTCCGAAATATTGGCATCGATTACATACTGCAATCCGTTCTCCAGTATAAAACGGTCAAAATAATCGGTAGCGACTACGACTGTCCTTGGAATCGCAATCCTCATGCCTGGATAACGGGAGGTAAGTTCGTATTTCTGAAGTATGTTGTTCAGGAATGCCAGTCCCCTTGCCTTTCCTCCCAACGATCCGTCCCCCATCCTGGCAAACCAGATGTAATTGGAATATGTATTCCTGTCAAAGGATGCGATTATCCCCTGTCCCGTAAGAATACGGTAGTCCTTTATCTGCCTTATTATGAACTCCCTCACGTCTGAGGGGGTAGAAAATACGGAAATGTCCGCTTTCCTGACCTGACGGGCAATATTGAAAAGCCCTCTCGAATACATCCATTTGGACAGCCTGTTCCTGGAGCAGTAATACAGAAGTTCCCTGTCAGGAATCTCCCCTACCAGTTTCTGCAACTCTTTAAGGTCCTTTGCCCTGGCTATCACCAGATGCGTATCCAGATCCTTTACCACAAAATCCCCGAACCCGAACTCCTCACTTATGTATTCCGAAAGCTGTATGAGAAGGGTCGTGGAATATTTTTCTATAAAACCGACACCCATCTCTTTGGCCATATCCGCGACACTGCCCTGGGAAGACTGGAGGATAACGGGCATCTGCGGTATATCTTCCTTGATATGCCGGCACAGCTCTATACCTGCGTCGATCTTCTCCATTTCAGGGCTGTCCCCCTTGTGCATCACGAAACCGACATCAGATATCACTCCAAGAAGGTTTCTCTTATACTTTGTGTAGAGTTCCATAGCCTCGTCGTAATTCGTTGCAAGGAGAATCTTGGGACGGGCCCTTTTGCGCATCTTCAGCTGCTGCTCATTCAATGCCTCCTTAAGGAACTCGGCACTCTGTTTCAGCACCAGTTTGTACAATGCGGGAAGATAGGTCGAGTAATACTTTACCGAGTCTTCCACGAGGAGGATTGCCTGCACTCCGGAATTAAGTATGTCATTGTCCGCATTCATCCTGTCTTCCAGGAGTTTGACAATGGCAAGAATCAGGTCGGCGTTGCCGTTCCAGGTAAAAATGTAGTCAATCGCAGAGCAGTCGGATGTCTGTATTTTCCTGAAAAGTTCCTTGGAGAAATTGGTAAGCAGGACAATCGGAATGTTACCCCATCTTTCCCGGATATGTCCCGCCTGCATGAAAATGTCGCAGTCACGGATATTGAACATGCTTATTATCAGATCAAAATCCGGGGAAGTCTCCAGCAGTCCCATTGCTTCTTCCGTGGAATTGACCCATGTAAGGACAGGAGGATTGCTTATATTTAGTTCGATGTATTCCTTATATAGCTGGGCCTCAATCTGGCCGTCCTCCTCCAGAATGTATGCATCATAACTGCTGCATACCATCAGAATCCGGCGGATTCTCCTGGCCATCAGCGAAGTATAATTTGTCCGGACCAGTCTGGTAAGCGCTTCGGGTTCTGCTGTATTCATATTCTGATCTAATCGTTACCGTTCAGTTTGAAAAGTTTGAGTATTTCCACTACAGCTACAGGTACCAGGGAAAGCAGGATTACGACACCCCACTGGTTTCCAGTCATGGTGGTGAACTCGAAAGCCGACATGAACGGAGGTATGAGCAATACTGCCAGGGAGAACAGCAGGGACATCATCAGCGCGAAAATCAGCGCCTTGTTCCTTAAAGGATTGAATGTAAAACGGCTCCTGGTATTCGAATGGAGGTTTCCTGCATGTACCAGTTTAGCAAGGATCAGGGATGCAAATGCCATCGTCTGTCCTAGATTTTCCCCTCCGGCATTTTTACCGTACATGAAAGCTGCAAATGTTATTGCCGCCACCATAACTGCCTGATAGCTTATCCTCCATGTCATACCCTTGTCCATAAACTGCTTGGCATTGCTTCTGGGTTTGCGGCTCATGATATTGTTTTCAGGAGGATCAAGGCTGAGGGCCAGTGCAGGAAATGTCTCGCTCACGAGGTTTATCCACAGGATATGTATAGGCAGCAGAGGGATTCCCAGATTGAATATAGAAGCGACGAACAGCAGAATGACCTCCCCGAGGTTTGTGGAAAGAAGGAAGAGAATTGTTTTCAGGATGTTGTCATATATCCTGCGTCCTTCTTCTACAGCAGAGACAATGGTCACGAAGTTATCGTCCTGAAGCACCATATCGGATGCGTCTTTCGCTACCTCCGTACCGGTAATTCCCATGGATACCCCTATGTCTGCCTGTTTCAGGGCCGGAGCATCATTTACACCGTCACCTGTCATTGCGACAATGGCTCCTTTCTTCTGCCATGCCTTTACAATCTTCATCTTCTGCTCAGGTGCTATCCTCGCATATACGGAATACTTGTCCACATTTTCCTCGAAATACCTGTCATCCAGCTGCTCGAGGTCAGAACCGGTAATGGCCAGATCCCCTTCCCTGTAAAGTCCTATCTTGGATGCAATGGCCATCGCCGTCACCTTGTGGTCTCCTGTAATCATCACAGACCTTATACCCGCCTGCCTGCATTCGGAGATTGCCCCGATTACTTCTTCGCGTTCAGGATCTATCATCCCGACCATTCCCACGAACACGAGATCCTTTTCCACTTCCTCCATAACTGAAGAGACCTCATCCAGATTCCTGTAAGCCATGGCAAGGACCCTGAGGGCAGAAGCCGCCATATTCTGGTTCCTGTCCACAAGGGCTTCCACGTCCTTGTCCGAAATGGGACGTACTCCTTC
>CAZXFF010000038.1:0-11678 GCA_964640305.1 uncultured Muribaculaceae bacterium
TTTATCTTCCGATTTTACTCGTAAGATAATATAATCAGCTATGTCATGTATTGAGTTCATTTTCAATCAAAATAATTTCAATGCAAAATTAGTATCTTTTTCTAACCTAACAAAATAATTAATTAGTTTTATGTGATTGAATTAGAATGTTGAAGGTTTTCTTGTTCGCTTTCTTCCTTCATCCATATCCTTCCACCTATTGTGTTTCCCTGTATCTTATTAAGAAAATAGGTGCGGTTGTCGCTCTTGTGCAGCTTGATATCATAATAGATGTTATAACAAGCTTTTACTTCCACTCCAAACATGTGATCGGAGAAGTCAGGCAGTTCGTTTAGAGGTATTACCCTGTCCTTAAAATCACAGTATACAGGATGCAGCTTATGCAGATAATCATTCTCATTGATCTGATGGAAGTAATTCGTTTCAGTGAATATCGGACAAAGAAACATTTTTTCATCCAACAGCTGTATAGCTGTATCTCTTAACTTCGTCTCCTCGCCAGAAAAGATTGTAGGTAATCCATTATTCATGTGTTCATTGATAAATTGGACAGTAAGCATCTTTACTTTAACCATAATCATTTGGTATTTAGCATTCCTTCTCTTAAAAACACATACACTTTATAAATTTAACAGATTTATAAAATAAAATTCCCCCATATCCGACAATCCTGGCGGACTATTAGCGGTCGCACGAGGCGGCCGCTTTTTGTGTGCTTGTTTCATGACTTTATCGTCTTAATCCTGTTCTAGGTTTCTTGCCCAATAGGAGGGTAGCAGCACGTGCACAGCGGCGGGCCCATTGCAGGTCGTCATCGTCCTTGTCTCGCCAGGGAAGATCGCTTTGCGAACCTCCGCCACCACCTCCGGCAGATACGGCGGGCGTATCAAGCATACCAACAAAGATAGCTACGGCTATGTCTGTCAGCTCGCTGCTGTTGGCAACCTCCCGGTAGTCGAACTCATCGTTGAAATAGTCAAGCACCCGCTCCGGAATATAGAAACGCTGTTCCGTTCCGCTATGGGAAGAAATCGTGTATGACACCGAGCCGGAACGATAGTGAGTATAGTCCATATCGGCTACCGGTCTTTGAACAGGTTCCGGTCGATGGATTTGAGAGATGTTGACCTGAGCGGCAAGTCTCTCCCGGTAGTGTAGCTTTTGCCAGGTTCGGGGAAGTTTGGAAATCATCAGGTTACGGGCTACTCCCAGTTCGGAAGCCTTGTATTTGGTATTTCCTTTGAGGATCGCATATCCACGGAGAACATCTTTCTTATCTTTCCGTTCATATACGGAATAGCCTCTCCGGGCAAGTGCCTTCTTGTATTCTTCCCATGACCACGATGGCATGGTTCTCAATACCTCCATACACTCTCTGCTTACTTCCGGAATGTTGCGACTTCGGATTTCTTCCGCAGTCTTCCAGCCACGTTTCACTGCAACTCGCTCGGCTGCACGTTGTGCCCGAAGATGAATGTTATGGTCATTGTTGATGTTCCCGTTTTCATCAAAACGGCAAATTGCGGCATGGAGATGAGGGACTTTACCTTTGGATTCCATGTGCAGGTAAACCGTGTATTTGCTGTTTGCCAGATTGGTCGGGCTGGAACGGACTTTCCCGTCCTTGCCGGTAATCGTTTGTTTGTCGAACTCTTCGGCGAACTCGTGCCAGAGCTTTTGCCAGTCCTCAATGTCATAGAATCTGGTATGCTCAGGCGATGGACTCAACTCTATTCTGATTATGGAATTCTTTATCGGCCGATGCTGGGAAAGGGTCAACTGCATGGAGTTCCATATTCCCATAGCGTCCAGATCAGGGGGCAACAGATTGTCCAATACCGGATATATTTTTTCCGGATGCTTCTTGTGCTTTGATTCACCAGTAATATAACGAAGGTCATTGATACCGTAAGATATGGCTTTGGCTTTTGCAATCATTTTTCTTCGGATTGAGGGTTGGACGGAATTCTGTTTTTCTCCTTTACGGCTTCCAGAAATTGGCAGACGCCTTCGGCGACATTGGAAAGTTCTCCGAGCCAGCCGACCATGAACGGAATCTGATTGAACATTACCATCCGCTGCTTTGTGGACATTCCATGAAGTGCGGAGGTATATTTTACGAGATCAGACCGACAATTGTCCAGATTCTGCAGCAGTGCCGCCTCTTCTTTAGTAAGCCTCGCTTTGGGCTTGAAGTTATACGCACATGACAATATGTAGTCGCTTACGGTCATGCCGCATTGTTCGGCCAGTGATTTTATATGTTCTCTCTGGCTGGGAGTGACTTTTGCCCCGACAAAGACGCTTCTTGTTTCTTTCGGGGAAGTTGATGTATTGGCAATATTTTCTTTCATTTGAATCGTTGTTATAATGGTTGAAAAGGTGCGAGCTTGCGAGTACCGTACTGGCGAAGAAACTGAGCAGTCAAGAGCGCCAATGTACAACCGTAACGCAGTGAGGTTATACCTTGGCATATCTCGAAACAGTTACCTGTTTATGCTTCCCCGCAAGCCATATTGGATGCGTATAATGAATTGGCACTTGGACAAGGAAATGCAGGATAATATTATCCACTAAAAGAGGGGAGAAAATGAGTATCTCACATGATGATTTCCTGCCGACTTTGCTTTATTCTAATATATACGCCCCTGCAATAAAGTAAAGTTGTACTCAGTAATGGCATTCTGGATTGAGAATATAATTTTTCCCCTCCTTTATGACCATCTGCTTGTTGCCAAGAAAGGTGGCTACTTTGACAGCCTTGTTGTAGCCGAGCTTTACATTGTGCAATCCGTAAGCTTCCTTCAGACGTTCCAGGTAGTCATCATAACTGCCGATATTGCCATTGGCAAAAGCGGCATCCACTGCAGCACGATGTACAGGCTCCGGAATCTCCCTCTCCGGATCGAACGGTTCTTTGGTTGGTCGCCCGCTCTTCTTCTCTTTGGACAGATATGGTTCTACCAGTTCGGGCAGAACGTCTTCGTTTATGCGGAAAGCGAAAGGTTCAAAGTCCCGGTCCCGGATGTGCACAGCTTCGACCACACTTATGGCTTTGTCCTCTTTGTCCACTTCTACCTGCAGGATGGTTTCCGCCTTGTTGTTTAGTTCCGTGCCGATGTGACCACGCGCATGTTCATCATTCTTGTTCTGATGCAGGACAGTATGGATATGGATTTGTTTGTCGTCCGTCCACTGCATGAATTTCGAGATAACTTCGGTAGATTCACTGGATGAATTGATGTCGTAAAGGAAATCACGGATGCCATCTATAATGACCAGACCCAAATCAGGTGTGGTGCCGATAGCTTCTTCGACTATCAACAGACGCACTCTTGGTGCAAACTTGCGCAGAGACAACATAATCAGATTTTCCGGCACCTTGTCATCCGGCATTTCCGCCAGACGCAGGATGCGCTTCAGTACCTGTTGACAATGATGGCGTCCCTGCTCCGTGTCGATATACAGAATCTTCCTCTTGTTCTCGGGGAACATGGAGCGGTAACGAAGAATAGTGCGACCACTCAATGCTGATGCGGCAATGGCCGAAACGTTGAAAGTCTTCTTGCTTTTGGCTTTCCCGATGGAAGCGCTGAAATTCCCCAATGTGCCTATAACAGCATCATCCACCATCAACACCGCCGGCGCTTCTTCATAGTTATTCGTGACGCTCACGGCTGCTTCCTCTATATAAACAGCCAGTTCCTCACGTGAAGATATCGTTTCGTCCGTCTTCTCCATCATTACCAGTTTTTAAGGTTAGGTTTACGGTGATGGGAAGCGAGCATGGCTTCGTTCTCTTCCTCGAAAGTTTGCGGAGTCGGATTCTTTCGGGAGGATTCCAGCCATTTGTCCAGTTCATCCCGGTAGATGTATAGATGTTTCCCTTGCTTGATGACTGGAATATCATCTTTTTTGACCTTGTAATAAAAGGTCGATAACGGCATTTTGAGATAGGCGCAAGCTTCCTGCACGGTCATGGGGACGTGCGTGTTTTCTTTGGCTTCATGCTGCTTGGACAGTTTTTCCGTCAGCAGATTTTCCATGCTTGCTATCCGGTCGCAAAGTTCACCGACTACTGCCGGCAAGTCATTGAATGTAAGTTGGTCTGTTTTCATATTATAACTTTTTAATCGTTTAACATGCTGCGAACCAACCCAATGAAGTTTTGCAGAACAATACAGACCGGATTAATTATTTCATCTGCATACGTTTTTTGTTACGACTCATCGTTATCTGTTTCCAAATGGAAGCGATAGTCTCCCTTTTCAGGTACATCAATTGGAATCTGACTTGCTACCTGATCCCGCAAATTAAGTCTGAGATATTCATGACTCGCGTTTTCAAGTTCGTATGGGAATGATGCTTTGATAAAGACGGCTCTTTTCGCCAATGGTACTCTCAATCGTTCACCTACATTCCACGCCAGATGACGAAGTCCAGGTGAACGTAGCGGATTGTCAATATTGGAACGAATCGGTTTATAGAGCTCCGGCTGATCACAAGCCATGTACTCAATGTTGGAAATGAGAGTCGCTATAGCCTCTTTGGAGAGATAGGGGGCAGTCTTGATGGTTACATATTCCCGAATCGCATCCATAACCTTTACTTGCCTTTTCAGTTCTTTCTCTTTGAGTTCTTCCAGAATGGAATCATACTTTTCCAAATGAGATTCATTGGAGCAATCAGGGACGACAGGTTCTTGATTTGACTGTGGGGATGGAGAATACTCCTGTTCAGAAGAATCCGCCAGTTGTTCGGTAGAGAATGTTTCGGCAATACAAACAGGTTCTGTGGTGCTCTCTGATTCTATAACAGAGGAAGATTGTTCACCAAAAGAGAATTGGATGGGATTTTTCGTCAGCCAATTATAGAAAAATTTCTGCAGGCCTCCACACAATATGATGGACATCGCCAGTCCGAGAATTACAGGAGTTGTTATGCGCATGATGTTGATCTCATGGCAAAGGGTAAAATAAGTGGCTATGGCCGCAAAAATGATAACGGATAGCGCAAGGATAAAACTTATTTTCTTAGTTCGGATTTGTTCTGTATTTGTCATCTTCTATCACTATTTGGAATTACTGTACGCCAAAGTTATGTGCGTTATTCCAGATACTGATAAATAATGAGTTATAATCATACGATTTTACACAAAAATTACGGATATAGTCCGATTTTTCGCTCAAAATCAAACTATATCCGCTAAAACAGGTGGAAAAATGCCTGTCAGTCTTTCCGCATCAGGGTGATTTTCTTGCTGGCTTCACGCTTGTTGCTGTCCACTACTTTCATGTACCTTTGGGTTGTGGTGATACTCTTGTGAGCCATCATGCTTTGTATGGTGCGGATGTCCGTTCCGGCAGCCGCTTGCAGCGTAGCGAATGTTCTACGATAGGAGTGGAATGTGATCTTCTTGGTGATTCCAGCCGAACGAATCCACCCTTTCATGTAAGTCTGGGTCCAGCTGCGCTGTAATCCCTTGAATACCATTCCCCGCTTGTCGGGGCTGTAGCCGATCAGGTCGAGTGCTTCCTCGCTGATGGGGATGATGTCCTCGGAGCGGTTCTTCTTGGTGATGATGTGTACGCACTTGCCACCGGCCGAATAGTCCACGATGTCTTCCCAGCAGAGGGCGAGAATGTCGCTGATGCGCAGGCTGGTCATACAGGAGAAGAGCGACGCCGTCTTCAGTACGGGCTTCTTGCAAGGTGTCTCGGCCAGCTTGTAGAGTTCTTCCACTGAAAGATAATCCTTGACTACATCCTCGGTCTCGATCTTTTCGAGGAAGTCGTTGACGTTGTTGCGGATCAGTCCGTTACGGTAGAGGATTTTCAGAAGGCCCCTGAATGTAGACCAATATCCCGATGCGGAGTTTCGTGTGATGTGTCCGTTACGCTTGAGTTTCTTTGCCGTCAACAGGTACTCACGGAACTTGTTGCAGAGATCAATGTCGAGCTCCTCAAAAGTACATTTTCCATGCACGAAGTTGCTGAAATGGAGATAGACAAATTCCCACTTTGGGTCATGTTTACGGAGCTGATTACGGAAATACTCCAGGAAATCAGCCTTGAGTTTGTACTTGTCGAAGAAATCATACCGTTCATTCACTACCGACTCGAACCTGCGGCAACGGATGGCTTCAGCCTTCTCGGCCATTACCTCGTTGAAATCCTGTTCCCGCTTGTTCTTCGGATTGGCATATATATAAATGCCAAGCGATTCATGACGGATAACTTTCATTGTTTCCTTGTCTCTATACCCAGGATAATAATCCAGATAAAACGACAGCATCCTGTTTTTCAAAGGACGTGTTCTTAATGTTACGGTTTTACAATCGTTCATAATGTTATATTTTTTATGGTTGTTATTAATTCGCTGGCAAATCACTGTAATGTAACCATGCAAACCACCTTCAGTGACGATTAATTTTGGAATAATTTACGGTATCCTATAATCGGGTCACTTACGGACACCCATTACCCGGTCAAAATCCACTTTCAGGAAGCGGACGAAGCGCCCGTTCTTCTCTCGGGGAATCTGATGGAATTGCAGGATATTATAAACCGAGTCACGGGAGAGTTTGAATTTTTCCATTGCCTCTTTGACGGTGTAGTATTCGGCCTTGCTCTCTTCCGCAGAGTTTTTCGAGAGGTCGAAATGCAGTTTCGAGTAGTAGATCTGCCCGTGTTCTTTCTTTGAGGGAATGTTGTTACGGTAGACGTGAGAACGGATGGCGACACGTGTCATGCCGTATTTTTCCTGAATATCTTCGGGAGTGTACCATTCCGTCAGGTCGGAGTCCACCTCATATTTGGCAAAGGCGGCATCAATATGTTTCTTGCTGTAATAGTTGAACTGACGGATTCTCACTTTCGGAACCTTGTGCTGTCGTGTATAAGTCCATACCCATTTGGCATTGACCTTATATTTCTGTGCAATCTCCTCGGCGGTATAATACTCGGTGATGTCAAAGTCGTTTTTTGCTACCAGCCGTTCATAAGGGTTGCTTTTGAGCATGAGCTCGATGTCGGCTTTCCGTATCAATGACATCTTTCCGCTGAGCCGGGATGCACGGAGTTTCTCTTCCTTTACCAGTTTGTAGATGTACTGGCGGCTTACACCCATCAGACGTGCAGCCTGCGAAAAGGTGAAGTATTCCTGCTTTTCCAGCGACGAGCGCAATTCCTGCATCTCCTGCATATGGCGCAGCTCCATCTTCCGTTCCATCATGCGGTGTTTGTAACCTCGTTTCGAGCATTGCGGGCTGCAATAACAGGTAGTTGTTTTTTGTGCGATGAACGGTTTTCCGCACCATTGACAAATTCTTTTTACTTCCATATTTTCGTCCTATTTTCTGCCATTTTACATGAATTTTAATTTCCCTTTTTGTCCACACATGTAAACCATTGTCAACACACGTCAACTAATGCGTCACTGTGATATTTGGGCAAACCGTGAATTTCTGTCACGGTAGAAATACGTATGAAAAATATGGATAAAAACCGTTACTTCCAAATACGGTCTGGAAAGTACATAAAAACAAAAGTCGCTGATATACAGCGACTTTATTCTAAATGGTTATAGTTGGTTATGGCTGTTTACAAGCCGTTACTTGCCGATGCAGAACTTTCCGAAGATGTTCCGCAGGATTTCGTCGGTGGAGATTTCACCGGTGATGGTGCCGATGTGGTAGAGGGCTTCGCGGATGTCCTGGGAGATGAATTCCGTGGAGATCTGGCGGGTGAGTCCGTCGCTGACGCGGTCGAGGGCGCTCTGGGCGTCTTTCAGGGCCTCGTAGTGGCGGAGGTTGGAGACGAGGGTGCCTCCGGTGTTCCGGGTCAGATCCCGGCTGGTTTCCGAGAGGGCTGTGGTGAGGGCTTCGATACCATTGTTGTGCTTGGCCGATATGGGCAGTACGGCAATAGGGGAGAGGCCGGCTGCAGCTGCGGTATTGCGTACGGTGGCGGTGAGGGCATCTATTGCCTTTGAGGCTGCCGTGTCTGCGGTGAAGTCCTGTGCGGGATTCTCCGGAAGGGATCCGGCAGGGGAGGAAGCGGGTGCCTTGTCCTGCGAGGGATCTGCTGCCTCCCCGGCAGGACTGCCTGTGAGGTCGCATTTGTTCAGCAGGATGAAGAGCTGCTGCTCCGGATTGAGGCGAGGGGCTAAGTTCGTGAGGGATTCCGCATGGTATTCGGGCTTGGTGGCATCCAGGACCATGAGGATCACCGAGGCTTTGCGGATGGTGGTGAATGTCCGTTCTATGCCTATTATCTCGATTGTTTCCCTGGTGCTGCGGATCCCGGCCGTATCTATGAAACGGAATGTGGTTCCGCCTATGTTGACTGTGTCTTCCACAGTGTCCCTGGTGGTGCCGGCAATGTCGGAGACGATGGCCCGGTCTTCTTTCAGCAAGGCGTTGAGCAATGTGCTTTTGCCGGTATTGACCGCTCCGATTATGGCCACCGGTATCCCGTTCTTTATGGCATTGCCGTAGCGGAAAGAGTCGGTCAGGCTGCTTATGTGGCGCTGTACTTTTTCCACGAGTCCGCGGAGTTTTTCCCTGTCGGCGAATTCCACGTCCTCTTCGCTGAAGTCCAGCTCGAGTTCCATGAGGGAGACTATGTCCACGAGTTCCCGGCGCATTTCCCCGAGCTCCCCGGAATAGCCGCCCCGCATCTGGTTCAGGGCTATGTCGTGGGCGGCCCTTGTCTCGGAAGCTATGAGGTCGGCTACCGCTTCGGCCTGGGCAAGGTCCATCTTTCCGTTCAGGAAGGCCCTCTGTGTGAATTCCCCGCCTCCGGCCAGCTTTGCCCCTGCTGCCATGAGGACCTGCATCGTCTCGGCCACTATGTACTGGGAGCCGTGACAATATATCTCGGCGCTGTCTTCTCCGGTGTAGGAGTGGGGGGCTTTGAAGAACACGGCCATGACTTCGTCTATTACGTTTCCTTCGCTGTCCCTTACAGTCCCGAATGTCATTTTCCCTGCCGGAAGAGGTCGTCCAGCCATTGCACTTCCATCTGCAGGACGGTCCCCGCCTGCCTCAGGATTGACAGCGGCACTGGGTTTCCCGACCGGGAAGAAGGTTTTTGTGAGTATATCCCTGGTCTGCGGTCCGGATATCCTTATGATTGCTATGGCTCCCCGTCCGGCGGCTGTGGCCTGGGCGCATATCGTGGTGCCTTCGTATGTCCTGGTATCTTCCATTGCCCTGTAGTCGTTTGTGTGTTATTCGGTTTTTTCCAGAAGTGCTACGTTCTCGATGTGGTGGGTGTGGGGGAACATGTCCACCGGACGGAATTTCACGAGCCTGTATCCGCCTGCAGAAAGCAATGCGATATCCCTGGCCTGGGTGGCCGGATTGCAGCTCACATATACAATTTTGGGAGCTCCCGTACCGAGCAGTACCTCTATGACATCCGGATGTACTCCAGCCCTTGGAGGGTCCAGGATAACCACATCCGGTCTGGCTCCCTGTGCCTCCACGAATTCCGGGGTCAGGATATCCTTCATGTCCCCGGCGTAGAAGGTGCAGTTTCCGATGCCGTTTATGGAAGCATTGACCTTTGCATCTTCTATGGCTTCAGGCACGTATTCTATGCCCACTACCGAGGCTACGCTCCTGGCTACGAAAAGGGCGATTGTCCCCGTTCCGGTGTAAAGGTCATATACGTGTTCCCCTCCCTTGAAGTCCGCGAATTCCCGTACAGTGCTGTACAGCCGGTAGGCCTGGAGGGGGTTGGTCTGGTAGAAGGATTTAGGACCGATCTTGAAACGCAGTCCTTCCATCTCTTCGTATATTGCGTCTTCGCCTCTGGCGTTGTGTATTTCCTGGTCGTTTATCGCATCGTTCAAGCGGCCGTTCCACAGATAATTGAGCGATCTGATCTGCGGGAACTCCTGCATGAGTGCATCGAAGAGCTTTTCCGCGGCCTTGTCGCAGTCTGCGGGATCCATGCTGCAGGGCGGGAGTGTCTGGCCTTTGTGCCTGAGTTTCGGGGGATGGGCTCCGAACATCACCGTTACCATGGCTTCTCCTTTCAGGTTGGTGCGGATTATCACATTCCGCAGGAATCCCATCTGTTCCCTGATGTTGAAGAATGGCAATCCTTCCCTGATTGCATATTCCCTCAGGAAGTTGCGTATTTCGTTGGAGGGAGAGGGCTGGAGGTGGCAATTTCTGATGTCCAGTATCTTGTCGAATGCTCCGGCAATGTGGAACCCGAGGGCGAATCCTGCAGGGTTGGTGTTTACCGATGAATATCCGGAACGGAGGTGGCGCGGAAACACCCCGCCTTCGAATCCGGAAGGATCCAGAGGAGTCTGGGGGTCGAATACCGCAGAAGGATCTTCGCCGGGCTGGAGCCAGCGGCGGTCGGAGAAGGAGAATTCCAGTTTGTTCCGGTATCCGGTCCGGTTCTCGGAGGGAAGAATGGGGAGTATTTCCACTCCTTCCATGGAAATGTGTCCGATCCTCGTGAGCTGGTCGATGACCTGCTGCTGTTTGTATTTGAGCTGCAGATGATAGGGGAGTTCCTGCCACTTACAGCCGCCGCAGTCCTTATAATGCTCACAGAAGGGCTCCAGCCTGTCGGGGGAGGGTTCGGTTACAGCTACGATAGTGCCTTCCATATATTTCTCCCTGCGCTTGTCGATGCGCATATCCACGACGTCTCCGGGGACTCCGTTGGCTGCAAACACCACTTTGCCGTCTATCCTGGCAATGGACATCCCTTCGGCCGCTATGTTTTCGATCCGCACTCCGCGGACTATTTCCTTTTCCTTTTTCTTTTTCGACATTTGCGGTAATTTATGATGTGGTACGGTTATCTGAGTTCTTCCTGCAGCAGTTCCGGACGGAGTTCCCTGGTCCTGCGGATCGCTTCCGTTTCCTGCCATTCCTTTATGAGTTTGGGATTGCCCGAGAGCAGCACTTCAGGGACTTTCCATCCCATGAAATCCGCAGGTCTGGTATAGATAGGAGGTGCCAGAAGCCCGTCCTGGAACGAATCTGAGAGGGCGGAGGTCTCGTCGGTTATGGCTCCGGGTATGAGGCGGATTATGCCGTCGCAGATGACAGCTGCCGCCAGCTCGCCTCCGCTCAGCACATAGTTCCCTATTGATATTTCCTTGGTTATCAGATGTTCGCGGATGCGGTGGTCGATTCCCTTGTAGTGTCCGCAGAGTATGATTATGTTCCGGGAGCATGAGAGGGAATTGCACATCTGCTGGTCGAGCAGTTCGCCGTCCGGAGATGTGTATATTACCTGGTCGTAATCCCTTTCTGCAGTCAGTCCGGTAATGGCCTTGTACAGCGGTTCCGGCTGTATCACCATGCCGGCATCGCCCCCGAATCCGTAATCGTCTATCTGTTTGTATTTTCCGCGGCCGTAGTCATGCAGGTTGTGTATGTGTATTTCCACCAGTCCCTTTTCCTTTGCCCTTTTGATTATGGAATGGTTCAGCGGACTTTCCAGCAGATCCGGCACTGCGCTTATTATATCTATCCTTAGTCTCATTTTTCAGGGTTTGTTCGGTAATGTCTGGCTTTGCACGGCAAAAATACTTAATTCTGTTATTCTTGAAAAAAATTAATGTATATTTGCGAGTTGATAAATTAAAACCCTAGATATGATAGATCCGACCTTGAATCCTTCTCTCGAAGAGAAGAGTAC
>CAZXFF010000038.1:11688-15989 GCA_964640305.1 uncultured Muribaculaceae bacterium
AATGAATGTGGAAAACACACCTGTTAATGAAATTTCAGATTCTCCGGAAAAACTGGATCCGGCTGCTGCCGGTGAAGTTGCGGACACCCCCGATCAGGGGTGCATGCGCGGTCCGCTTATCTCGGAAGCCGAATTGAAGAGTCTGGCTACCAAGAGCCTTAAGGAAATTGTGGAGACATTCCGCAATCTCGTGGAGAACGGCGAGATAATGGAGCTGAACAGACAGGCCGAGTCAGTCAAGGCAACATTCTATAAAGTCCTCAAGGAAGAGAAGATCGCTTCCGGATTCGTGGCTCCTGCCGCAGAAATTGCACAGCCTGCCGGCACCGTCGAGTCCGAAGAGGCTGCAGCGGATACCGAAGGGACTGAGGAAGACATCCAGCCCGAAGTATCAGCAGAGTCAGAAGCTGCTGAAGACACTGCGTCCGCAAATCCTTTCATCGAAATAGAGAGGGCTTTCAAGGAACTGTACAACAGCTACCGCAGCCGCAGGGCAGTATATTTCAACAACCTCGAAAAGGAAAAGCAGGACAACCTCGAAAAGAAACTCCGCATCATCGAGGAGATGAAGGAACTGTCCGAGACCACTGAGGACCTGAACCGCACATTCCCTGCATTCAGGGAACTTCAGGCCCGCTGGAGAGAGACCGGACTGGTTCCCCAGGCCCGTGTGAAGGATGTTTACGAGACATACCAGCATTATGTGGAGAAGTTCTACGACTACGTAAAGATCAACAACGAACTCCGCGACCTCGATTTCAAGAAGAACCTGGAAAAGAAGATCGAACTTTGCGAGAGGGCTGAAGCCCTTGCAAAAGAGACCAATGTGGTAGACGCTTTTGCACAGCTCCAGAAGCTCCACGACGAATGGAAGGAGTACGGTCCCGTTGCGAAGGAATTCCGCGAAGAGATATGGGAGAGGTTCAGGCTTGCCACCTCTGCTGTAAACAAAATGCACCAGTCTTATTTCGAAGGTCTGAAAGTCCAGCAGAAAGAGAATCTGATCGCCAAGACTGCACTCTGCGAAAAGGCTGAAGAGATTGCTTCCAGGGAGATTGCGGATTCCAACGGATGGAATGCCACTGCCAAGGAACTGGAGGAAATCCAGAAAGAATGGAGGAAGATCGGATTCGCATCGAAGAAAGACAACCAGAAAATATACGACAGGTTCCGTGCTGCCTGCGACAAGTTCTACAACAGCAAACGTAAATTCTATGTAGACTTCAAGGAGCAGATGGTAGAGAACCTGGCCAAGAAAGTGGCTCTCTGCGAAAAGGCGGAAGCAGTAGCCGACAGCACTGATTGGAAAGCAACCACCGACTACCTCATTTCCCTCCAGAAGGAATGGAAGGAAGTCGGACCTGTATCCAGGAAGAAATCGGACCAGATCTGGGCCCGTTTCCGCGCTGCCTGCGACAAGTTCTTCGACAACAAGGAAAAGAACTATGGCGGTGTGGATCCCAAATACGTTGAAAACCTGAATGCCAAACATGCTATTCTGGATGAAATACAGGCATGGGAGTCAAAGGGCGGTCAGGAAGACACTGCAGCAGCAAAGGATTTCCTTAACAGATGGAATGCAATAGGTTTCGTGCCTCTGAAGGAGAAAGAGGCCGTCCAGGAGAAATTCCGTGCTGCCATGTCCGAAAAATTCCCCGATTTCAGGATCGGTGGTGCAGCCAGGGGACGTGACCGCAACAGAGGCAGGGGAGAACGTCAGGTAAGCCCTCTGCGTCAGGAAAGGGATCAGCTCGTACAGAAATACAACAGACTTCAGAGCGAAATCTCCACATACGAGAACAATCTCGGATTTTTCGCAAACTCCAGGAATGCCGACAAGCTTATCCAGGGCTTCATGAAGAAGATAGAGGAAGCAAAGAGCGAACTCGCGGCCCTCGAAGAAAAGATCCAGAAACTCGACAACCAGGAATAAGACAAAGAATAGAAGGAAATGAATAAAAACACTGTTATCGGTATCATACTGATAGGAGCTCTTCTTATCGGTTTCAGCGTTTACAATTCCCGTGTAGCAAGGCAGCAGATGGAGGCGAAACGGGTTCAGGATTCAATAGCAGCGGCCAGGGCATTCGAATATGCCGGACAGATGGCACAGACTCAGGACACTGTTTCAGGCCAGACTGCAGTTCCCGTTCAGGGTCAGGTAGCCGGTTCGTCTTCAGATTATGCTACTACATATCTGAATCCTTATCTGGAGTCCGCATACAACGGTACAGAAGATTTTGCATATCTGGAAAACGACAGGCTCAGGATAAAATACTCATCCCGCGGCGGACAGCCTGTAGAAGTACTGGTAAAGGGATATACCACCAGCGACAGCACTGACCTTTATCTGATGAAGGAGGGAGAAGGGAAGTTCGGGCTGAACTTATATACCGACCAGTATGTGAACACCGGCGAATTCGTATTCACCCCTTATCTTTCCAACGATTCTACCCTTGTATACAGACTGCCCTTCTCGGAGACAGCATTTGTCGAATTCACCTATTTCCTGCCTTCAGACAGTTATATGGTGGACTATAATGTCAGAATGGTCGGCATGGACAAGTTCATACCCAGGAACGCTTCCCAGTTTGAAGTGAACTGGCAGATGGACATACCCCGTCTGGAACGCGGATACAAGAATGAAATGAACTACTCGACACTTTCGTTCAAATATCCGGGAGAAAAGTCGGTTGACAATCTGGGTATGAGGAAAGAATCCGCAAGCAAATCCGTAACCACCCGCATAGAATGGTTTGCATTCCAGCAGCAGTTCTTCTCAGCCATTATGGTAGCTGACAACAGCTTCGAATCCGGCAACCTGTCAATGAAGTTCTATCCTGAGACGGATCCTGAAAAGAGACTGATGGCCTGCAACGCTTCGACGCTTGTACAGTATGACCCGGATGCTGAAGTGACGGTACCTTTCAGTTTCTATTATGGTCCCAACAACTTCAAGACTCTCAAGGGCTACGGACTCGGATTCGAGGAGCTGGTTCCTCTCGGCGGATGGCTCGTAAGATGGATAAACGTATATGTGATCATCCCTGTCTTCAATTTCTTCGGAGGCTTCATCAGCAACTACGGTCTGATAATCTTGCTCCTTACACTCCTGATCAAGCTTGTGATATCGCCTCTTACACTGAAGTCCTACATGTCATCAGCCAAGATGAATGTACTGCGTCCCGAGATAGAGAAGATAAATGCACGCTATCCGAAACAGGAGGATGCACTGAAGAAACAGCAGGCTACCATGGATCTGTACAGAAAGGCCGGAATCAACATGTTCGGAGGCTGTCTCCCCATGCTTCTCCAGTTCCCTGTGCTTTTCGCCATGTTCCGTTTCTTCCCGGCTTCCATTGAATTGAGACAGCAGAAATTCCTGTGGGCAGATGACCTCAGTACATATGACTCCATCCTGGACCTCGGGTTCAGCATCCCTCTGTACGGTGACCACGTGAGCCTTTTCGCCATACTCTGTGCCGTGACCATGCACTTCTCCGCACGGTTCACCCAGGCCAGCGTTTCAGACAACAATCCGCAGGCAAAGAGCATGAGGAACATGTCCCTGTACTTCATGCCAATATTCATGCTCTTCATCTGTAACATACTTCCGAGCGGTCTGACATATTATTACCTTCTTTCGAACCTTATCATGATTATCCAGATGTGGGTAATCCGCAAATACTTTGTGGATGAAAACAAGATAATGGCAAGGATTCAGGCGGCAGAGGCAAAAGGTGCTGCAAAACCCAAATCCAAGTTCCAGCAGCGTCTCGAAGCCATACAGAAGGCTCAGGAAGCAGCGATCAAAGAACAGCAGAAACAAAGAAGGAGATAAGACATGTCCGTAATCGGATCCAATATAACTGAAATCAGAAAGGAACTGCCATCCACTGTAGAGTTGGTGGCAGTTTCCAAATTCAAGTCACCCGAAGAGATTATGGAAGCCTATGAGGCCGGCCAGAGAATATTCGGGGAAAGCCGTCCGCAGGAACTCTTCCAGAAGGCAGAGACAATGCCGAAGGATATTGAATGGCATTTCATCGGCCACCTGCAGACTAACAAGATCAAGATGACTGTCCCGTACTGCAAACTGATCCATTCGGTCGACAGCGCCAGGCTCCTTATGGAAATAGAGAAATTCTGCGCCAGGACCGGACATGACACCCAGGTCCTTCTGGAGTTCCATATCGCATCGGAAGAAAGCAAACAGGGATTTTCGAGGGAAGAGGCCATGTCAATGCTCAGGGACATAGATGCTGCCGGAGGACTGCAGCATGTCAGGATCAGAGGTGTCA
>CAZXFF010000038.1:15999-19152 GCA_964640305.1 uncultured Muribaculaceae bacterium
ATGGCATCCCTGACGGATGACGAATCCCTGATACGCTCAGAGTTTGCAGAACTGATGTCCTGCTATGAAGAGATAAAAGCTGCAGGATTCCCTTTTCTGGATTCGTTTGATATCCGGTCCTTCGGAATGACGCACGACTACGCCATCGCTGTGGAATCGGGCAGCAATATGGTGCGGATAGGCACTAGAATATTCGGTCCGAGGGGTATTCGGCTGTAAACACCAGTTCAGTATCCCCGGTGAGGGCAATATCCCTGAAAGCATTTCCATCCTGACGGAATGTCACCCTGAAGGTATTCATTGTAGTGCGTATGGTGCAGTCGTCATCGCAATCCCCACGCAGGTATGCCGCTATGGCTGATGCAATCACTCCGGTCCCGCAGGACAGTGTCTCCGCCTCGACTCCTTTCTCGTAGGTCCTTACTATTATGTGGTTCCTGTCTTCTACCTTCACGAAGTCCACATTGGTGCCTTTCGGGGCGAATCTCCTGTCATACCTCCATCTGCTGCCTTCGGCGTCCACATCCAGGTTGGAAATGTCCTCCCGGAAAATCACCAGATGCTCAGCTCCCGTGTTCATCTTCCATGAAAGGGGGAGAGCGTCCTCATTTTCATCCGGTTCCAGTCTTTCCACCTTATCCACATCATTCATCTGCAGCTCCACCACTGCCCTGTAGGCGTCCGGTTCTTTCAGGATTCTGCCTTTATGTATGCCGTCCGGAGCCTCGAATACATACGTACCTTCAGGGTCCCTCTCACCTGGATTCGGGAGAATCCCCATCCTTTTGGCAAAATCCACCGCGCAGCGGCCTCCATTGCCGCACATCATACCGCTGGACCCGTCACTGTTCCAGTATCTCATGCTGAATGCGCAGGAATCGCTTTCACTGATGGCAATCAATCCGTCAGCTCCTATTCCGAGCCTCCTGTCACATACCCTGACAATCCATCCCGAGGGTATCTCCGTGTCTCTTCCGGATACTGCCACAACTACGAAATCGTTGCCGGCTCCCTGATATTTGTACAGTTTCATGATCTGTTCCTGATTATTCTCTCAATATCCATTGCTGTCCGTTCTGCAGCGCCCTGTCCGGACAGTTTTTCCATCATTGAAGCATAGTCATCAAGCATTGCCTGCCGGTAATCTGCATCCCGGTCCATCCTTACCGTCTCGGCGGCAATGTTTTCCGGTGTACAGTCATACTGCAGAAGTTCCCTGAAAATATGCTTTCCCAATATCATGTTGGCAAGCGATACCGTATCCAGTTTTACGATCATCTTGCCGATAGCGAACGAGATGGGATTCAGGCCATAGCAGACTACTTGCGGTATACCTATTATGGCAGCTTCCAGACTTGCCGTTCCTGAAGAGATTATGGCTGTGCGGCTATGGGCAAGTACGCCATAGGTATCATTGCGGATGATCCGTATGTCCGAATCTCCGATATATTTCATGTAAAGGCTGTCATCGATGGAGGGGGCCGCCGCCAGGAGGAACATATAGCGTCCGGGCTCCATCTTTTCCAGCAGTTCTTTCGTCTTCAGCATTCTCGGCAGGAGGTAATTGACCTCCATCTTACGGCTGCCGGCGAGCAGGGCTATAATCTGTTTGCCTTCCACTCCCTTTATCCCGTGTGATGCCAGAAACGAACTCATGTCTGACTTTACCGACGGTGACGAAAGGATATTGTCCGTTAGCGGATTGCCGTTGTATATGGCGTCAATGCCCCTTGAACGGAAATACTCTGTTTCGAACGGGAATATGATGAAGACCTGATCCACATATTTCTTCAGGATCTTTATCCTCTTCTCCCCACGGGCCCACACTTTGGGAGGGATATAATAGAATACCTTGTATCCTCTTTCATGGGCGAACTTCGCAATTTTCAGGTTGAAGCCCGGATAATCGATGAGAATCACCGCATCGGGGTTGTAAGCGCAGATGTCCTGCTTGCAGAATTCCAGGTTCTTCATTATACTGCCCAATCTGGAAATCACTTCCACTATGCCCATGACGGCATTTTCCCGGTAGTCCCTTACCATCGTGCCGCCCACGGCAGCCATTTTTTCCCCGCCCCAGAAGCGGATTTCACAGTTAGGATCATGCCTGGTCAGGCCTTTCATAAGATTGGCCCCATGCAGGTCCCCTGAAGCTTCGCCGGCTATTATGTAATATTTCATATTCCGAGATTCCATTCTGCGGAGAGCCTTTCGACCTCTCCATAATCAGTATTGTCCAGCTTGTGCGGTACGACGGATATGTACTTGTCGTGTACCAGCATGTGGTCCCCTATGGAGCCTTCTTCTTCCAGATTCCTGAAGTAACCGGCCATAATATAGCAGGGTCTGCCTTCAGCATCGGTAGCCTTGTCGAACTCCTCAAGCCAGATACCCTGTCCACGCCTGGCCATGCGTATGCCCTTTACCTCTTCGGCGGGTACCGCAGGGAAGTTGACGTTCAGGTATACCCCCGGAACAGGTGGACGGGAAAGGAATTTTTCCATGATGGTATCCGCATAAGCCGTAACAGGGCTGAAATCAGGGTCGCTTTCGTGGGTGTTTATAGAGAATCCGATGGAGGGTATTCCATACACGGTCCCTTCAATGCATGCTCCAAGCGTACCGGAATAGAGCGATGCTACCGAACAGTTGGAGCCATGGTTGATGCCTGAAACCAGTATGTCCGGCCTACGGCCTCCGTAACACTCGTTGATGCCGGCTTTCACGCAGTCCACAGGAGTTCCGCTGAATGTGAACATCCTGAGTCCCGGTTCTTCATGTACCTTTTCCAGATACAGGTTCTCGCCCAGACTCAGCGCGGCTGATTTACCGGATTGGGGATGCAGTGGAGCCACTGCCGTCACATTGCCGTATTTCATCATTATCCTGCATAGCAGGTGAATGCCTTTTGCATCTATTCCATCGTCATTGGAAATCAGAATCTCTCTTGTGGATACCATTTCTACTTCATTTTTCTAAATCTATGCAAAGATAGTTATTCCTGTTTTTCCTCGTTCCTTTTTTGTAAGTTTGCAGGATGAAACCAATCTGTTGAGAATATGGAAAAAAGAGTTATTGTAATCGGAGGAACTTCCGGCATAGGAAGGGAAGTGGCAAAAATCTATGCACGGCAGGGATGCTGGGTAGGGGTGA
>CAZXFF010000039.1:0-18781 GCA_964640305.1 uncultured Muribaculaceae bacterium
CTTTGGTTGTCAGGTGGATGCTGGGGTGGTTCTATGCAAAGTGTCCTGCTGGAGGGCGTTCTCGCAGGGGGTGGACAGTGTACGCACTTCCACAACGCCCATTATTCGGCAGATTCCGGGCGGTGTGGAAAAGGGTGCGGGGACGGTGAGGAAAGGGTGTGGGGAAGGTGCCCGGAGAGGTGTGTGCGGTGTGGATGAGGGGCCGGAGGCGTGTGTGCTAGTGGATGAGGGGCCCGGTGGGGATGGGATGCTGGCCAGGAGTACTGACGTAGAGGGAGGCTGCGGCACTATATGAACAGATTGACTCCTGAATTAACGGCCCTCTCCATGTACGTCGCCACTCCACCGACAGATACATTGTCGAGCAATTCTTCCTTTTTCACTCCCATGACATCCATTGACATCTGGCAGGCAATGAACTCGACTCCGTTTTCTATGGCCTGAGCCCTGAGCGATTCCAGCGAATCGACACCTTTTGCTTTCATGATCCTTCTCATCATCCTGGATCCTATACCGGCCATGTTCATTTTCGAAAGGCCCAATTTCCGGGAGGAAGAAGGAAGCATCATTCCGAACATCCTGCCAAAGAAATCTTTTTTCACCTTTGGCTTACAATCCTTTTTGATTGCATTGAGTCCCCAGAATGTAAAGAACATCGAGACTTTTCCACCTGTCGCTGCGGCTCCGTTGGCCAATACAAATGACGCCAGGACCTTATCCAGATCATCGCTGAACACTATAATGGTCTTTCCATCCGGAGTTGCAGAGGGACGGGCCGGAGGCGTATATTGAACACCGGTCAAAGAATCGATGGCGGGGGAATCAATGCCTGCTGCTGCGGAACTTGAAACATGTGCGGAAGAACCTCCTGCAGGCACAGCACTTCCTGCCCCAGCATTGACGGAAAGGTCTTTACCGGAATGGGATTTTTCAACAGTCACCTTGAAGCACCCGCCTTCGGATGATTTTGAGATGAAACGATGTCCGGTGGTACGGCACCAAGCCTCTGCATCTCTCATGAATCCCTGATCAGTAGAGAGTATTTCCAGCCGGGTGCCCGGCATGGCCTCGTCAATACCCTTTTTAAGTTTCAGAATCGGTCCAGGACACTGGATGCCGCATGCATCAATGGTAATCACTTTTGAAGAGGTGGCCCGGAGACCGGCCACGGAAACTGAGTCTCGGGAAGCACCTGCCGGCGCAGCGGAGGCCGCTGCCTCTGCATCCGTATCGACGACACAGGGGCATGCCTCTTTAGCCGCCATCTCGCACGCCTCGGAACTCTGGCCAGGCTTACAGGGCCTGGTCACCGCTGCCTTGTAGGTCCTGATACCACCTATAAGATTTCGGACATCCGAGAAGCCGTTCTGCTGCAGAATATTGGAAGCCAGATACCCCCTCAGTCCCACACCGCAATATATTACGACAGGTTTGTCAGCCGGGATTTCACCGAGCCTTTCCCTGAGATCATCCACAGGTATATTCACAGATCCGGGAATATTGCCGAGGTCAAATTCTTCCTGAGTCCTGACATCCAGCAGGGTCACCCCGGAAATATCCATATCCTTAAGTTCCCGCCAGTAGACCGGATGCATCTTGCCGGAGAGGATATTGCCAGCCACATATCCGGCAACAGCCACCGGATCCTTCGCCGAAGAGAAAGGAGGAGCATAGGCCTGCTCCGTCAACACCAGGTCATGGACAGTCCCTCCACGCTTTATCACCATTGCAAACTCGTCTATCCTTTTGTCCACTCCGGAATATCCGACTATCTGCGCCCCATACAGTCTTCCGCTGTCAGGCGCAAAAGTAATCTTGATTGTCATCGGACGGGCCCCGGGATAATATCCTGCATTGGATCCGGGATGCACAGTCGCCGAAAGATAGGGAATTTCCAGCTGCTTAAGGCGTTTCGCAGGAAGTCCGGTAGACGCCACAGTCATATCGAAAACCTTGGCAACGGCAGTACCTATCGAACCTTCATATGCAATCCTGTCCCCGAAAACAATATTGTCAGCCACAATACGGGCCTGACGGTTAGCCGGGCCGGCCAGAAAATTGAGCCAAGGTCTACCGGTTATGGGGTGAGGGAACTCTATCGCATCTCCCACCGCATAGATATCCGCATCGGAAGTCCTCAGATACTCATCGACGTAAATGCCCCTCGCCTCCCCTATCTTCAGACCGGCCTCGGAAGCCAGCCTGGTCTCCGGACGGACGCCGATCGACATCACCACCAATTGCGCTCCGACACTCTCCCCCGACTTGAAACGGACAGTTATCCCGTCTACGGTATCCTCAAAAGACTCCACCGCCTGCCCCAGGTAAAGGTCTACCCCTTTCTCCTGCAAATGCCCGTGCACAAAAGACGCCACCGAATAGTCAACAGGTCCCATAACCTGGTCAGCCATCTCCACTACTGCCACCTCAATACCGGCATGACGCAGGTTCTCGGCCATCTCCAGACCTATAAAGCCACCTCCCACAATCACTGCCTTCCGGACATCATTTCTGTCTATGAACGCTTTGATCCGGTCCGTATCGCTGACATTCCTCAATGTAAAAATCCTGCCGCTGTCCGAACCCTTCAGAGGCGGCATCACCGGAGATGCTCCCGGAGAAAGCAGAAGCTTGTCATAACCCTCATTGTAAACGGTACCGTCCGCCTTCCTCACCGACACCTGCTTCGCAGCCGGATCGATCTTCACCACCTCCGAATTTGTCCGGACATCTACATTGAACCTCCTTCCGAAAGCGGCAGGAGTCTGAACGAAAAGCTTTTCCCTCTCCCGGATTACCCCACCTATATAATATGGAAGGCCACAGTTGGCATAAGAAATATACTCCCCTTTTTCAAAAATGACAATCTCCGCATTTTCAGAATTCCTTCTGATTCTGGCCGCAGCAGTTGCACCTCCGGCAACGCCGCCTACAATAAGAATTTTCATAAAGTATCTTTTTAAAATATTAATTTCCTTTGGAAAATTTTTACAAAGAAAAATAAAAATCCCGTATTATCAAATTTTTTCAGGAGATACAGGCACAAAAAAGCCCTGACCGGCCGTCAAAAGCAGCAGTCAGGGCAAAATCCCTACAGTCCCTGCCTCAGAAGCAGGAACCGGTACTATTTCATATTGTCATTCACAAGCGGCTTACCGTTATACTCGCCTGTCAGTGCATGCATGAAAGCGGTGATGGTAGCTACCTCAGACTCGGAGAGCTCCACTCCTACCTGGTATCTGGCCATCATTCCGACAGCCTCCTCCAGAGTCTTGACACTTCCGTCATGATAGTACGGATAAGTCAGGGCCACATTGCGCAAGCCAGGAGTACGGAAGCGGAAACGGTCCCTCTCTATACCGGTCTGCGCCCAACGGCCGTTGTCACCGTCGGTAAGTCCGGATTTCACGGTAAGCTCGCGGTCCTTGAAATAATCCGCACGCTGCCCCATGAGTTCATAGCTGAGGCCACCCATGTTCACACCTGCATGGCAAGTAGCACAGCTATATTCCTTGAACAGTTCGAAACCGCTGATCTGTTCCGCTGTCATCGCAGTCTTGTCCCCTTTCAGGTAACGGTCGAAAGGCGAATTCGGAGTAACCAGTGTCCTTTCGTAATGCTCAATGGCATCAGTAATGGTAGCCTCGCTCAGACCCTCAGGATAAACCTTTGTAAATGCCTTCACGAACGCCTTGTCCTTGCCGAGACGGGCCACGATCTCATCGAATGACGAGGAGCCCATTTCTACGGGGTTGAGCGGGGGACCTGCTGCCTGGGCAGCCAGAGTCGCAGCCCTTCCGTCCCAGAACTGGGCAAAGTTGAACACAGCATTGAATACGGTAGGAGCATTGACACCGCCCAGCTGGCCACCGATACCTTCTGAATACTGGAGGTTGTCCACACCGGCAGTATTGATACCATGGCATGTAGCGCAGGATACGGTACCATCGGCAGAAAGCCTTGTATCATGATACAGGGCATAGCCGAGCTCGGCCTTTGCAGGATCATGTTCCACAGCATCGGGAACAGGCCTTACGGACTCGTTTGCAAATTCCGCAGCAGCAAGAGGATTGGGATAGAACTTGGCACGGTGTCCGCGCACCCATTCCAGTACCATATCGGACTTCTTTCCGGTCAGGGAAGAACCCCAATGTACCACATAGTACTTGGCAGGAGGCATCGTTCCGTCCAGGACCTCCTTCTCGACCTTGGCCAGATCCACCTCGCCGACAGCCGTACCGCCGGCAATTGCATCCATCATGGGCACAATGTCAAAGGCCTTGTAACCCTCGACGATGTCCTCTGTAATGACCTTGCGGGCAATCGGCCAGTTGGCATAGAAAGGAAGAGCCGGCTCCGCAATATGGCACTCGGCACAACCTCCCGCATCTACAATCCTGACAATGCGCTCATCTTCCGGAAGTGACAAGGACGGAGCCCTGTTGGACACCCGGTAGAGAATCGCGAGTACAGCTACGATGCAAACCGCAATGAGAATGATTTTTGAACTTTTTTTCATATTCTCCACGTTTTGAGATTAATTAATAATTATAGTGTTGTTATTGGACTGCATTGTAAAGGTGCATGCTTTCAGCCGAAGACGGGAGGTACTTGTAGCCATACCAGCACATCTGCAGCAGGAGGAAACTTATTATCACCACCGCATAGAGCCATCTGCTTCGGGAAGAGCGAGTAAGCCTCAGGTGGATATATGCAAGATATCCCGCAGCAGTCACGGCAGCCCAGGTCTCTTTCGGATCCCAGTCCCAGAAGTCCCCCCAAGCCTGCTTCGCCCAACTGGAACCGGTAAGAAGGCCTATGAACAGAAGCCCCGTACCTATGTATACAAGATTGTCTATCGAATCCAGATAATTCCGCCTGCTGTCGGCAAGTCCGGCCACGGAAAGGATGAACGAACAGGCCAGGATCCCGTAGGCGAACATATACACGGTCACATGCGGAATGAAGAACACGCTCTGCAAGGCAGGCACCAGAGTCTGGTCATGAATCTCGGGCTTCAGGATATTTATGATGCAGAAAACCGAAGAAAGCACAGCAGTGAACAGAGGCAGCCAGCGGTATCCCCAGCGACGGTAGACCACCAGACCGGCAACAAGCACGAAAAGGGAATACCAGAGACGGGTCTCCCCCATCGTCCTCATGGGCGGCCTGCCCAGAAAATTCCAGAAACCTGCCACAAACACACACATCACCAGTATCGCACCAAGGTACAGCCATTGGGCAGCCACCGAAACGGACCTGCCGGCCGCACCGGCATTGCCACCGGTCCGGAACATGGCAAACCCGGCCCCTGTCAGCGACAGAACCATTGACACCACTGCATAATATCCGAAAACATCCCAATTCATATCAACTCCTTTTCCTGCCTCCCCACAGAAGCAGCACAGCCCCGGCCAGGAACATCAAAAGCCCAGACAGGGCAGCATATTTCCACGGCTGTACTATAAACTCCAGAATACAATACTCCGATGCAGCCCCCGCCGCCGTATCGTATCCCGTAAGGTATATATCCTCCTTCCAGGACTTCCTCCAGGGGTGGTTGACCTTCAGAAGGCGGCTGCGTTCTCCGGAAGAGACCACAGCCCTGAACTCCTCAGGCACATTGCCGTGGTAGAAATCCACCTCGAAGGAATCCAGAGTAAGGGAATATCCAAGGGAATAAGCGCGCCCGCTGCCATCATAAGCCCTATCTACGGTCTCCCCAATGTTGACAGCAGCCCTCATCCTGCGCATATCCGCCGCCCCAAGTGAAAGGGCTACCAACATAAGCAGAAGCCCGGCATGGTTCAGATAGAAACGTATCCTGTAGGTCCCGCGGTACCTGAGGATCGCCAGATACATATTGGTCCCCAGCAGCAGAAGCACTGCATTGAAAATCCACGAACGCTGGAACTCCAGTCCAGGGGCAAAGGCAATCACCAGGCAGCAGACGGCAGCCATCGCAATAGCAGCCACCGCAGCATAACCGGATGCAAGCGCCGCCAGCACCCTGCTGCCGCCCCACTCCCGGTTCCAGACAAACAGCCCGCCCATAAGGACAATCAGTACAGCCACATTGACCGGAAATGCAAAAGACCGGATATCCGGGTTACCGGACAGAGCCTGCAGCAGCGAAGCCGCCACCATCACAGGAACAAATACCAGAGCCAGATTCTTCCATATACTCCCGGTTGTCATACTACACCCTCCCATTAAACTGTTCATTTATCATCAGCCATACAGTCATCCATTACCACCTGTACCTGTATACGTTTTATCCGGCCGGCAAGATCTCCTTTTTCTTCAATATATCTCCTTATCATCTGGAGCAGGCCCTCATCTTCATAATCCGATATCCCCCCTCCGGAAAACACATGCATGTGCTCATGGACAGTTATATCGTAATATGATTTTCCGGTATCCGGATTCGTTATCGTAGAAAGCAGACCAGCCTTGCAGAAGGAGTCCAATATACGGTAAACGGTAGAAACGGTCACATTCTCTCCGGCTGCCTGCAGAAATGAAACAATATCCTCAACCGCAGCATGGTGCAGATGAGCCATTGCCTCATAGACCATCCTCCTTTGAGGTGTAAGCTTAAGGCCGCTCTCCTTTATCTTAGAAACCGATTCCACAATCAGGATATTTCCGGCAAAAATACAGCAAAATATTCGCAAATGCAATCTTTTCGCAACAAATGGCTAAGTGCATGATACAAGAATGCCCGGCTGCCTTTTTTACGGATTTGGTTTTGATGTATAAGTTATCATTCCTATATTTGCATAAACATTCTGTATGGGACAGTCTGGTCAGATAGAGATTCACATTAAGGGCACAAAAGGAAATAATGCTCTCTCTCCTGATAACTTTGACATCAAGGAGATACGTTCTCTATTGACCAATATTGAGGACATCCTTTATCCAGGCATGAAGGGAAACAGACCCGATATAGCTTACCGTCTGGAAAAGGGATCAGTCCGTAATGTGTTTAAGGTTACAAAGCAAGCGGAGATAGCATTCGCCGCAGTAGCAGCACTGGTCACCTCGTCACAATCCATTGATTCCCTTGAACTCCGTTCTGCAAAAGCTTTTGAAGAAATTCAGAGAACGGCGATCAAAAGCAATTACGTTTTCGATTTCAAGACCGGAGATAACCCGGAAAGTATATTGCAGATATCCCCTACAACGCAGTTCTTCCGTTCAGAAGCCTTATGGGTTGATGCGGATTTGTATTTCTATGGAACTCTTGTGGATGCCGGGGGAAAAGACAAATCAAATATTCATCTGGAGACCAAGAATTACGGGACGATTGTAATTTCTGTTGACCGTGAGACACTAAAGAATGAAGAACGGAATCTGCTATATAAAGAGTATGGTGTTCAGGCATCGGGCAAACAGAATGCCGAGACCGGAGAGATTGACAATTCCTCACTCAAGCTCATAAGGATAATTGATTATACCCCTCTGTATGATGAAGATTATCTCTGCAGCCTGATTGATAAAGTTGGAAGCCGTTTTGACGGAATAGATGTTGATGAATATATTTCAAAGATAAGAGGCGGATATGCGTGAAGACAAGTCATACAGTGTCATCCTTGATACCAGTTTTCTCATAAGGCTGCTATCCAGGAATGATTCTTTGCATTCGAATGCAGTTGGGTATTTCAAATACTTTCTTAAGAATGACATTCCCATGTACATCTCGACTATCTCGATTGCAGAATATTGCGTTAAAGGAGACGTCTCGGAATTACCGCTTCGTAATGTCCGTATTGTTCCATTCAATTTCCAGCATGCATTGGTTGCCGGAAGATTCGCCAGGCTGCTTTTTGATGCGAATATCAAGAAAGAAGTTTCAGTTGCAAACAGACTCATTATCCCTAATGATGCAAAGATCTTTGCACAGGCAGATTATATAACGGATATAAAGTATTTTGTCACCTCTGATACAGATTCGTCCAAACTCATAAGAAAGATTGCAGAAGAGGAAAATATTACCTTTGAACATCTCGACATTCATATCCCACACACCCAATTCTACGGGATATTGGACATATAATAAACATTTTTGGTTTACAAAATGAATAGCCGTTACTGCTTGGTACTGCAGTAACGGCTATTCCGTTTTTAGTCCGGTTGACCGACCTATTCCACCATCAGGCTCTTTATTGACTCAACGATGTAACTGATGTCTTCGTCTGTGACACAGGGCATACTTTCCCCTTTATCATATAAGACTATTAGATGCAACAAATACATCCACTCTCTTATCTATCTAGCATATGAAAAAACAACCTGAAAATTGTACTCGGTTAAAATTTTCAGTCTGTTGCTGATTTATTTTGCTTTGCTTTATATGCAACTTGTCTCAAGTTTCTAATTCTGTCCGAAACTTCAGAATAGAGATCGTAATACGGACTGTCGAAATTTTGAAAATAATTATATCTAATCAGTTCATGAGTTACTTTATCGCAATATCTAATCACAGACATAGGTGAGTCACTCACGATTTTCTCAAGATTCTTAAGATCCTCAATGTAAGAAGTCAATTTTGAGACAGGCGAACTTCCTGAATCGCATTTGCGGTCTGAAAACGTTTTTTTCAACGAAGAAATATCAGACATCAGTAAATCAAGCAGCATACAATCCAGGTCCGTCCCCACTCTGTTTCTTCCGGACGATAGTCGGCGACCAGAGTTTGTAAGGAGCCGAAGACCCAGTATGACGTAGAAGACACATCGCTCAGCATCCTTTTTGGGGATCTGTCATATAAGATGTCTGACTCTGTCAAGAATTATATCTATTATCAACCCGAGACGATAGTCCTTCCTTAAGGACGAAAATAGAGAGAAGTTGCAGTCAGGCTCATGAGCACCAAACTTCGGGACATGCATCTCGCCAAACATAAGGAAATCATCCCTTAACATGAAGCATGAGCGCTCATCAATGCAAATTCTTAACATCATACATTTTTCATGGAGCACTCAGACACTGTAAAGTTCAATGCATAAACAGGTAAAAAACTGACTGATCACTTTCACAATATTACCCAAGAAGACTCTGTTAGGGCGGCTAACTGACGGCGCAGGAAACGATTTCACGCAGGAGCAGAACTGTACATTTGTTTCACTTTCTTAACATGCATGAAAATTAACGGAAACGACAGTCGTGTACCCTGTTTTTTCAGTTAACAGTTAAGCATTACGGTATGCTGCAGCAGAGCTGCAAACAATCCCTATCACATGTCGGAATCATTAAAGGCAAAAACAGTTAGAGGTACAGTGTGGAGCGCAGTGGACAATGTCGCAAACCAAGGGATTACATTTCTTGTAGGTCTGGTATTGGCGCGCCTCCTTTCTCCTCATGAGTACGGACTGATAGGCTACATACTGATAATCGTTGCAATACTGAACAGCATTGTCGACAGTGGGTTTTCCAATGCCCTCATAAGAAAGAAAGATGTAAAGGAAATAGATTACAATACCACATTCATATTTAATCTTGTCTTGAGTGTCGGCATGGTAATCATAATGTTTGTGTCAGCACCATGGATAAGCCGTTTTCTGAAGGAATCTCAGTTGATACCCTTAATCAGGGCAATGTCCATAATAGTCGTTATAAATGCATTTGCTATTATCCAGCGTACGAATCTAGTAAAACGAATCGATTTCAAAACGCAGACTAAAGTATCACTGATCAGTTCTATTTCCAGTGGTGTTGTCGGCATAAGTATGGCGCTTTCCGGAATGGGGGTATGGAGTCTGGCCGGACAACAGATAAGCCGACAGTTGTTGAATACTGTTTTTTTGTGGGTATTCAACAGATGGATTCCTAAATGGCAGTTTTCGTGGGCATCGTTCAGAGAACTTTTCGGATTCGGTTGGAAACTGATGGTCTCAGGGTTGATAGATGTTACATGGAAAGAAATATATCAACTTGTTATAGGCAAGTGTTATTCAACTGCAACACTTGGACAATATACCAGAGGTAAACAGTTCTCTGATATATTTTCTACAAACATGACAGCAATAATACAAAGGGTAAGCTATCCCGTTTTGAGTTCTGTGCAGGATGACAGATTGCGGTTGAAGGAAGGTTACAGGAAAATCATAAAGGTAAGCATGCTGCTTTCATTCACATGCCTGTTTGGATTAGGGGCTGTGGCTGAGCCGTTGATTACAATTCTTATCGGTCCTCAATGGAGCGAAGCTGCAGAATACCTTCAGATAATAATATTTACGGCATCACTTTATCCATTGCATGCCTTGAATCTCAATATGCTACAGGTACAAGGGCGATCTGACTTATTTCTCAAACTTGAAATTATAAAGAAAACAGTAGCCATTGCTCCTATCCTTCTCGGAATCTTTGTAGGAATCAAATGGATGCTGTGGGGAAGTCTGGTGACCGGTGTTTTTGCATATTATCTGAATTCATATTATTCCGGCAGGATGCTGGATTATAGTATCTGGCAGCAGATCAAGGATATACTTCCTTCATTAGGAGTGGCTACGATTATGATGGTCAGTGTATATGCGGTATCTCTTATAGGTTGGAGTCCTCTTTGGATTCTATTGCTTCAGTTGCTAACAGGTTTTGTCATAACCATTTCAGCATGCGAACTGATAAAACTTGAAGAATATATGGAACTGAAAAAAATATTTCTCGGATTTTTAAAACGTTCATAAGGAACATATAATAATGGAAAACCATACGATAACCGTAACGTCACCTCTGCTACCTGGACTTGAAGAACTGAACGTATACCTTAAGGAGATATGGTCCAGCAAGTGGATTACGAACAACGGGAAGTACCACAGGGAACTGGAATCCGCCTTATGCGAATACCTGAAGGTCCCGTACATAAGCCTGTTCACGAACGGGACACTGCCGTTGATAACAGCCCTTCAGGCATTGCGCATATCCGGGGAGGTCATCACGACTCCCTACAGTTTCGTGGCGACCACCCACTCGTTGTGGTGGAACGGCATCAAGCCCGTATTCGTGGACATAGACCCGTCTACAGGGAACATAGACCCTGACCGCATAGAGGCAGCGATAACCCCCAGGACTTCTGCCATAATGCCGGTCCATGTATACGGCAAGCCGTGCGACACAAAGCGTATACAGGACATAGCGGACAAATACGGCCTGAAGGTGATATACGATGCCGCGCATGCTTTCGGAGTGGAGGTGGACGGGGAGAGCATCCTCAATGCGGGGGACATGTCCACCCTCAGTTTCCATGCAACGAAAGTGTACAATACTGTGGAAGGGGGAGCCTTGGTCATGCATGATGCAGCCACCAAACAGCGGATAGACTATCTGAAGAATTTCGGCTTCGCCGGCGAGACGGAGGTCGTGGCCCCTGGAATCAACAGCAAGATGGACGAGGTAAGGAGCGCCTACGGTCTTATCAACCTGAGGAATGTTGATGCTGCAATAGAGGCCCGGCATCAGGTTGCGATAAGGTACCGTGAAGCCCTCCGTCCTGTAGAAGGGATAAGATTCTTCGACGACATGCCCGGGGTAAAGCACAACTACTCCTATTTCCCTATCTTCGTGGACTCGGAGAGATACGGCATGACCAGAGACGAACTATACTTCAGGATGAAGGAGCATGGTGTCCTGGGAAGAAGGTACTTCTACCCTCTGATCAGCACGTTCAGCACATACCGTGGGCTGGAATCCGCAAGACCGGAAAACCTTTCCGTTGCACACAGGATGGCGGATGAGGTCATCTGCCTGCCGATGCACCATGAACTGAGTGAAGAGGATTTGGACAGGATCCTGGGATTAATTGTAAAATAAAATATGTCTGGACCCAAAAAACTTCTGTTATTAGGAGGACTGCGGTATCTGGTTCCTGTAATCGACGCCGCCCATGAAATGGGTTGCCATGTAATTACCTGCGATTATATACCGGACAATATCGCACATAAATATTCCGACGAATACCACAATATAAGCATCCTTGACAAGGAGGCCGTACTCAATCTTGCCCGGTCATTGGAAATAGACGGAATAATGTCATTTGCCGTTGATCCCGGGGTTGTAACGGCGGCTTACGTTGCAGACAGACTCGGTCTTCCAAGTGCCGGACCCTACGAATCAATATGCATATTGCAGAACAAGGACCGTTTCCGTCAGTTCCTTAAAGAGAACAAATTCAATGTCCCCGTTGCCGGAAGCTACGGTTCGGCCGATGAAGCCATCTCCGAATGGACTTTGTATCCATGCATTGTAAAGCCTACGGATTCTGCCGGAAGCAAAGGTGTCACCAGAGTCGGCAGCAAGGAAGAACTCGCATCAGCGTACAGACATGCCGAGAGCCATTCATTTACCGGAAGAGTAATAATAGAGGAATTCATAGAAAAGCAGGGATGTTCGTCCGACAGTGACTGCTTTTCAGTGGACGGCAAACTGGAATTCGTCTCATTCTCGGCACAGAGATTCGATGAAAGTGCAGCAAACCCGTATACTCCGTCAGCGTACAGCTGGCCTTCAACTTTCACAGCATGGCAGGAAAAAGAACTTGCATCCGAAATCCAGCGGCTGCTGGATCTTCTGCATATGCGTACCTCCATTTACAATATTGAAACCAGAATAGGAACGGACGGAAAACCTTACATAATGGAAGTCTCTCCGAGAGGTGGAGGCAACCGGCTGGCCGAAATGTTGCGTTATGCGACAGGTGTAGACATGATAACAGCGTCCGTAAGGGCCGCTTTGGGGGAAGAAGTTTCCGGTATAGTGCAGAAACCGTACAATGGCCACTGGGCGGAAATCATACTGCATGCTGATAAAGACGGGATTTTTGAAGGATTGAAGATTGAAGACGCGTCGCGCAAATATGTTGTGGAGGAGGATCTGTGGATCAGCAAAGGCGATACTGTAAGGGTCTTCAACGGGGCCAATGACGCAATGGGGACCTTGGTACTGAAGTTTGATTCAGAAGAACAGCTCTACAGTGGACTGAAACGACAGGATGAATCGATTATAACTGTGGTAAAATGAAAGATATTGGAAGCATTTTCCCTCTATATGAAGCAGAAATCAAAGAGATTGAACCTGTTTCGCCATTATGGTCAGATCATAGAAATCACTTTTTTTCCCTTTGCAGGGAAGCATTGTCCCATATAGCCGCCGAGAATGGAGCATCATCTAAAAAAGTATTGATCCCGGCATATACGTGCAGCACAGTTATAATTCCTTTTGTTCAACAGGGATGGGAATGCATGTATTATAAAATTGGTAAGGATTTAAGGATACAGACTGAGGAAACATTGGAAATAGCCAAGGCAACCAAACCCAATATTTTTGTAGCACATCCATTTTACGGAATGGATTTGACAGAGGAAGAAATGAATATGATCCGAACGATAAGGGAAATGGGGTGCAAGACTGTAGTAGATATAACACAATGTATTTTCTCGGATCAATACTATAATATAGCAGATTATACAATAGGAAGTTATAGAAAATGGTTTCCAATACCGGATGGTGCCTTTATGCATATTGATTCTGATAAAGGATTCGAAATGTCACTTTATCCAGAACATGAACAATTCGTGAATATTCAAGTGTCGGCTATGGTATTGAGGGGAGTGTATTTTCAGACTGGAAATGAGACTGTGAAAAATATTTCCATCAAGCTGAACAAGATGGCAGATTCAATTGCTGAAACTGAAATCAGTGAACATAGGATGTCGGCATTGTCATATGCCATTTACACAATGCAGGATTTTAAACGTAATGCAGAGCAACGTTTACGGAATTATAAGTATTTGTACAGTAAACTTGCCTTCATGAGTTCGGTTACACCCGTTTGCGGAGATATTGCATATATTACTGTAGCTCCGTTATATTTCCCTGTTTATGTTGAAAACAGGACAGTACTTCAAGGAGCATTGGCAAGAAAAAAAATATATGCACCTGTTTTATGGCCTGTCTACAGTGATGATTTACTGATAAGCGATGATGTCTCCTATATTTATTCTCATATATTGTTGATTCCTATTGATCAAAGGTATAACCTTAACGATATGGAACGTATAGTAGAAGCTTTTGAAATTATTGATAATGAACAAAGTTGCAGTCATAGGAGCTAATGAGCCGCTATTGCCCTTTTATAGGAGAGCAAAAGAGTTAGGCTATTATGTAGTAGGCATTGCCTGGGAAGAAGGTGCGGTGTGCAAGCCTTATTGCGATAAATTTTATCCGGTATCTTTTTCTGAGAAAGAAAGGGTACTTGATATTTGCAGGCAAGAGAATATCAATGGAATTCTGTCATTCTCCCTTGAATCTGCACTTCCTACTGTAACTTATGTGGCGCAATCCATGGGGTTGGTAAGTAATTCTTATGAATGCCTTGAACTTACCGCCACTAAATATTCACAGAGAGAAGCATTCTGCAAGAGTGGGCTCAATGTCCCGGAATATTATTTGATTAAAGAAGAGAGAGAGTTGGAAATGTTGGATATAGCTTTCCCCGTAATAGTTAAACCGGTAGATAGTGGGGGAAGCCAAGGTATCACTAAGGTCGATAATTCAGGAATGTTGCGAAATGCGTATCTTTATGCAAAAAGATGCTCTAAGACAGATACTGTATTGGTTGAAGAATACATAGACGGAAGAGAATTCAGTGTAGAGCATATAAGTCATGAAGGCAAGCATTACCTTGTGCAGATCACAGATAAAGTGACAAGTGGTCCTCCTCATTTTATCGAGATGCAGCATCATCAACCTGCTCTCATTCCAGAAAGATTGCGTAATGAAATCTCGGAGACTGTATCCAAGGCATTGGATGCACTCAAAATAGAAAATTCCGCAAGTCATACTGAAATAAAAATCAATGAGAAAGGGGAGTTGTATGTTATTGAAGTAGGAGCCAGAATGGGAGGCGATCATATAACATCAGAACTGGTATATTTATCAACTGGCTATGATTTTGTCCAAGGTGCGATAAATTTGGCTATAGGTAAGTTTGAGCCGCCCCGTTTCATGTTTGAAAAATATTCAGGAATATATTTCTACAGCAAACTGGCTCCAGAAATAGGGAATATAATAAAAAACAGTAAAAAGTATCCCGATATAGTAATCAGTGAAATGAGCGCTGGAGATTTGCCGGAAGTCAATAGCAACGCCGATAGAAAGGGGTATTTTATATATCAGACAGATAATCACCGTTTGAATCTTTAAAAGACACATTGCATGAATAGTATATTTTTTAGGGCATTGGAGCCTGAAGATGCCATTTTGATATATGAGTGGCATAATGACCACACTTTAATGAAAGATGCTGTTGGTATGGCGCGTCCTTGGTCTATGCAGGATTGCCGTAATTGGATAGAATCTAAAACAGGACATGATCCGTTCAATTATTGGTTCGCGATATGCCTTAATGATGAAAATAAAACGATGATTGGCTACACTGGGGTAAATAACATACATTATGTGAATAGCTCTGCCACTTGCAATGCGATAGTGATCGGGGACAAAAAAAACAGGGATGGTATAAGTTGGCTTGAGGCAAATCTTTTTATCCGGGAATTTGTTTTTGAAACGTTGCATTTAAACAGATATTACGGAAGCTTTTCTGAAACGCAGAAAATGACAGCTATCGCAAATATGTTGTTTTATGCAACCATAGAAGGTAAAGCAAGGCAGGCAATCTGGAGCCAAGGAGAATATCATGATGTCTATAATGTATCTCTCCTGAGGGATGAGTATATGAAACATAAAAACAACGGTGATTATACAATATCCGCTTTGATAAAAAGATTCAGGCAACTGCAAAAGAAAAAGGGTGAATGAAGTATCTGTTGTTTTCAGCATGTCTGTTCTGTTTTAATGTATTACATTTATACGGTTCTGATATTGATGCTAAAATTGACTCAATATGCAGAATGAAGGGGGTAATCGGGATGAGAGCCTTTGCTATAAAGGACACCTCGGTTATATATGAATATACATTTGGAGAAGCACTGCATTATAAGAATGGAGAGTATCTATATACTGATTTTAATGACGATAGGGATTTATGGAAAATAGCATCTGTGACGAAAAATGTAGTTGCATTGGCTATAATGCAGTTATATGAAAATGGGAAAATCGATCTGGATGCGGATATCAATAAATACTTGCCATTCAAGATAAGGAATCCTAAGTATATCAACAATCCCATAACCGTAAGGATGTTGTTGTCTCATTATTCCAGTATAGCAAAAGGACAATACGATTCTAAAAATTATAAGGGGGTAGAGTTTCTGGATTGCATGCCGGGAAGTAAATATGAGTATAGTAATATAAATTATCTACTGCTGGCATCCATCATTGAAAACATGACGGGAGAACGCTTTGACAGGTATATACAGAATAATATATTTACACCTATTGGAGTTTCAGCTTCATTTGATCCATATGAAAACAACAGTGATGATTTAATATATGGAATGTGGCTAAACGGAAAAACGGGACAACTTGTTTTTTGCGACACATATCAAGCTTATGATAAAGAGCGTATAGCAAATTATGTACTGGCTAATACGACTAAAGAATTAAATCCTGCTGGGGGCCTGATAATTACACCGAAAGGCCTTATCAAGTATATTGGATTATGTATGGGGAGCATTAAAGACAGTTGTATCATCAAGGAAAGGACGCTGAGACAAATGCGTATCCCATATTCCCCCGATAAAAAATGCGGATTAGGTACCTTGGATTACTCTTATACAATTGCGGGTGAAACATTATTCGGACATACAGGGTATTCATATGGAATATTTTCTGCCATGATATACAATCCTGTCAAGAAGTATGGCTTTATCATTCTATGTAATGGGGCACAAGGTGATTATTCCATGGCATATCCCGAATTGCATGCACCGGTAATCAAGATTCTGTATAATAGCGTTATCGCAAATATTTATGTCGCTGGCGATAAAAATTGACGCAAGGGACTCTTCCAGAAAGATTTTTTTCTGGGTTGGGTTAATAATCATGTACAATTCTATGCAATTGTATTTTACATGGTTTATACCTCAGTCAGCATTGATGTTCGTTACATATCTGTCTGCCGGTATGTATATGGCATTCAATGAACTTCACTTTACCAGAAAACGCTTGATTGCATCACTATTAATAATATCGGTTTTTTTTTATGAACAATTAGTCGTCTATCCGGTTTCATTTACCGCAGTGTCATATCTGATTTCCCGAGTGCTGTTTTTATTGCTCCTGATTTTTTCCTCAGAAGAATGCTTGAGGCAGTTTCTGAAATTGATAATACAAGTAACTGCCTGGATGATTCTTATATCATTGTTCTTCTGGATATTATTCTTGATTGGCGTTCCTTTGCCACACTATTCAACTTTGACAAACAACTATTACAAGCACTCGGTATACTTTTTCTTCATACTCAACGGGGATCCGGGACAACTCCTTCCCAGATTTGCAGGGTTGTTTTTGGAACCAGGGCACTTGGGCTCTACAGCATGTTTGCTGCTTTTTCTGAATGGTGTCACATTGCGTAAATGGCAGAATGTAGTTTTTCTGGTTGCTGTAATATTATCTCTTTCATTGGCAGCATATGGTCTGCTGGTAGGCAGTATCGCGCTATATTTAATAACAAGTACCAGAAATGGATGGCTCAAGATGCTACCTTATATTATTGTACTTGCCGGAGTTGTTGCCTTCTTTTCAGGATACAGGGGTGGTGAAAATGCAATCAACCAGAAAATTTTAATGAGATTGGTTTTCGAAAATGGAGAGATGGTTGGAAATAACAGAACCTCACAAGTATTTGATTCTCAATATAATAGGTTTATCAAGTCCAAGGATGCGATATTCGGGATGGGCCGTAGTGTAAATGAAAACACACATTCATCAACAGGATTATTGCATGGTACTGCATCATGGAAAAGATATATTTTCTTAAGAGGATACGTAGGATGTGCATTACTCTTGATGTTTCTGTTTTACTATTTACACGCATACCCTTCAAAATTGGGACTCGCTTTTATGATTATATACTTGGTATGTAATATCATAAGAGACTATCCCATTGATGAATTATGGCTATACTTGGTAATAGCCTCGTTACCGGTCTATCGACAAGATAAATTATCAATGGAATGATTATGGGAGGAATTTTACACTTAAGTGCAAACGGTCATCTTCAGCAGCAATCAATGGCTGTATTCGAGAGGTATTATCCCAATCAGAATATTATGTTGGCAATACCTCCTAAAGATGCCGATGATGTGAAAATCGATCTGCCGGAGGAAAGGTTCAGGTGGATGGATTACGGAAACGTTTCTACATATGGAGAAATTGAAGAGTTATGCCATAAAAACAATATCGATAAAATCGTTCTCCATTCGGTATTTATAAAGAATCTGAAATTGGCAGAGTATCTCAAATCAAAACTGAATTGTAGAATATACTGGCTATTTTGGGGATTTGAATTATACAGTGCATTGGGTGAAGATTTCGGTGTATCATATATAGATGAGAAATTCAATCCTTTCAAAGTAAGGACTTATTTTTATCCCAACAGGATCAAGCATTGTTTGAGATATCTGAGATATGGAACAACTTTCTCGCAAGTGTTGCAAAAGGCCACATCGATTGCCGATTATTTTTGTTTCTGGAATAAATATGATTATGAATTATATACAAAATACTTTGGCGATAGGGTAAAATTCAAATTATTTGGATATGTGTGCAGATATCGTAACGAGGCAGTAGATGAAAACTTTGATTTTCCTGAAAAGAAACA
>CAZXFF010000040.1:0-18390 GCA_964640305.1 uncultured Muribaculaceae bacterium
GGTTTTGGGATACGACTTCATGTGAAAGGGATGGGTCTATACTGGTAGAGAATATGCTCAGCAAGCCCCAAAGCATGGCGCATACAACCAATGCGATAGATGATTTGTCAATGTTGAACCTGTGTTCCGTGGCTATGAAGAAATAACCGAGAACAAAGATTATGACCATTATTAATTCCAAACTCATAATTACAATTTTTTATTAAAGAACTCTAATGCTTCAGCTACAACAAAACAACTCCCGCCAATATAGATATAGTCCTCTTTTTCAGAAGAACGCAATGCTTTTTCTATTGCATCGGAAACGGTGTCGGCAACCTCCCCCTCTGGTTTTTCCAGTACTTCCCTGAGCTTCCTGGCCGGCATAGCCCTTGTTCCCGCAGCATTTGTAAATATATAGCGGGCATTATGGGGAAGCAATTTTCCTGCCAAGGCGATATCCTTGTCGGCAGCCATACCGTAAATCATTGTGAGTTTTTTGCCATCGGATTCATATGCAAGCTGTTTCATGGATATGGCGAGAGCTTCAGGATTGTGTCCTATGTCGCATATGACAGTAGGATTCTCCATTATTTTCTCCCATCTGCCATGGAGTCCTGACAATGAGGCCGTATTAGATATGGCATATACGATTTCCTTTTCGGCGAATGGGTGAGGGAAACCCAAGGCCTTCAATGCTCCGCACACTGTCCTGAGATTGATTTCCATCGAATCGGAATGCAGGTCAGTCGCCATTCCAGATATTGTTTCAATTTCGTTTTCAGTACAGCATTCTTCCCATTTGGTATGGGGAGATGAATTCTGTTCGGCCAGACTGCTTATAACAGATATGGCATCCTTCGGCAGTTTGCCGGTTACTACCGGAACTCCCGGTTTGATTATCCCGCCTTTCTCAGCTGCTATCATCGCAAATGTATCCCCAAGGAATTCCTTGTGGTCCAATCCTATGGATGTTATTATGGACAGAACCGGTGTTACGATATTTGTAGAATCAAGCCTTCCTCCGAGTCCGGTTTCCAATACAGTAAAAGCCGTTTTCCTTTTTTTGAAAAAATCCAGGGCCATGGCAGTCGTGATTTCAAAAAATGAAGGTTTGCGGGATGAAATGTAATCACCGTATCTTTCGACGAAACTGACCACTTCTTCTCTGGAGATTTCTTCGTAGTGACAACCGTTGCCAAAGGTTTGGGCAGAAATGACTTTGATCCTTTCCCTGAAATCTACCAGATGCGGTGAGGTATACAGGCCTATCTGTTTTCCAGGGAATGCAAAAGCCAGTGCAGTTGCTATCATGTGCGCGACAGATCCTTTTCCGTTTGTTCCTGCAATGTGGATTATCTTAAGGCTGTCCTGCGGATTTCCCATTTGCTCTGCAAAGTCGAACATGGCATCAAGTCCTGGTTTGTATGCTGCTGCACCGACCTTCTGGAAAGATGGTGTCATGGAGAAAAGACTTCTTGTGCAATTTTCATAGAGGGTTTGTATATCTTCCATAATCTGCTTTCTGTTGAAAAATTGTTTGCAAAAATGGCAATTATTCGCAATCGGTAACAAAATATTCTTTATTTTTGAAAATTATTATCCGGAATCTAATATCATGATACAGTTTTTCAAGTCATCGGAAGGTCATATTATCGCAGTTGATTCGACCGAGAAATTTTCAGAACAGACAATAAAGACACTTGAATGGTTGTTCTCCGGTGCCGTACCACTGGAAGAGGACAGCATCTCTGGTACATTCATCGGACCAAGAAAGGAGATGATAACCCCATGGAGTACAGCCGCGGTGGAAATTACACAGAATATGAACATCGTCGGTATCCGCAGGATAGAGGAGTTTTATCCGGCAGCTGACATTGATGCTCCCGACGATGAAATACCTCATGACAAGATGCTGCAGAGGATATACCGCAATCTTGACGGAACAGTCTTTACTGTCGCAAGAGAGCCGGAACCTGTCCGTTATATTTCGGATTTTGAAGCATATAATAAAGAGGAAGGCCTTGCTTTGTCCCCCGAGGAGATAGAGTATCTGCAAAAATTATCGGAAAAGCTGGGCAGATCACTTACAGACAGTGAGGTGTTCGGTTTTTCCCAGGTCAATTCAGAGCACTGCAGGCACAAGATATTCAACGGAACATTTGTAATCGACGGGGTTGAGCAGGAATCTACCCTATTCAAACTGATAAAAAAGACATCAGCCACCAATCCTGGGCGGATTGTATCGGCATATAAGGATAACTGTGCCTTTATTGAAGGCCCCAAGGTAAATCTGTTCTATCCTGCATCTGCTTCAAAGCCTGGTGTATTCAGGACGAAAGAGGAAAAGACAGTCATTTCGATGAAGGCTGAGACACACAACTTTCCGACTACAGTAGAGCCATTCAACGGCGCTGCAACCGGCAGCGGCGGGGAAATCAGGGACAGGATTGCCGGAGGAAAGGGCTCTTTCCCTATAGCCGGTACAGCAGTATACATGACTTCCTACCCGAGGATTGATCCAGGCCGTGCATGGGAAGCGCTTCCCCCTAGAAAATGGCTATACCAGACACCTTCGGAAATACTTATCAAGGCATCGAACGGAGCTTCTGATTTCGGGAACAAGTTCGGTCAGCCGCTTATCTGCGGATCGCTTTACACTATGGAGCATATCGAGCATGATCCTGACGGCACTGACAGGAAATATGGCTATGACAAAGTTATAATGCTTGCCGGTGGTGTAGGATATGCGAAAATGTCGGACGCGGCAAAGGACAAGCCGTCCGCAGGAGATGAGATAGTCCTGCTGGGCGGTGACAATTACAGAATAGGCATGGGGGGAGGCGCAGTGTCTTCGGTGGCAACAGGGGAATATGACAATTCCATTGAACTCAATGCAATCCAGAGAGCCAACCCCGAAATGCAGAAAAGGGTATACAATGTTATACGAGCCGAAGCGGAGAAAGAACATAACGCCATCGTTTCTATACACGACCATGGAGCAGGAGGACATCTTAACTGTCTGTCGGAACTTGTGGAAGAGGTCGGAGGGGATATCGATATTTCCAAACTGCCTGTAGGCGACCCCACCCTATCCGAGAAAGAGATAATAGGGAACGAGAGTCAGGAGAGGATGGGACTGGTGATGAAGCATTCCGATACTGAAGAACTGAGAAAGATAGCGGAAAGGGAGAGGGCACCTTTCTATATAATAGGGAATGCTACCGGGAAGCATAATTTTACACTGAGGAACTCCAGAACGGGCAGTACACCTATCGATCTGGCCCTGTCCGATATGTTCGGATCCACTCCCAAGACAGTAATGACCGATATTTCCCCTAAAGGCGGAGCTGACGGTAAAGGAGGCTTCAGCAGAATTACGGAAAATCCGGATTCAATGACACCTGCTGCAATTGAATCTGCGATAAGGAACGTTCTCCTTATGGAATCTGTAGCATGCAAGGATTGGCTTACGAACAAGGTTGACAGGTCCGTCACCGGACTGATTGCCTGCCAGCAGTGCTGCGGGGAAATACAGTTGCCTCTCAATGACGTCGGGGTTACTGCAATCAGCTTTACTGATCCGGAGGGAATAGCGGTATCGATAGGACATGCACCTGCCCAGGCCATGATAGATCCGGCTGCAGGTTCCCGACTTGCAATTGCAGAAGCCCTTACCAATATCATCTGGACTCCTATAAAAGACAACATATACGGGATATCATTGAGTGCCAACTGGATGTGGCCATGCAAGAACGAGGGAGAGAACACCCGTCTCTACAGGGCGGTAAAAGGTGCGAGCGATTTTGCCATAGAACTCGGAATCAATATTCCTACCGGGAAGGATTCCATGTCCATGACCCAGAAATACCCTGACGGGGAAAAGGTCCTTTCTCCAGGTACCTTGATAATATCTGCTACAGGTCAGTGCAAGGATGTCAACAAGACCTTGCATCCAGTATTCAGGAACGGTGCCGATTCGGTCATCATGTACGTTCCGTTTGTGCATATTGAAAGCGGAAGGGAAAGTTTCCCTCTTGGCGGTTCTGCATATGCCCTCTCTACAGGAAAGATAGGATCAACGGCTCCGGATGTAAAAGATACACTTTACTTCAAGCAGTGTTTCTGTGTCCTGCAGGATGCAATGTTCAATTCAATGCACAATCCGGTACTTGCCGGACACGACGTTTCCGCCGGAGGCCTTGTAACTGGATTGCTGGAAATGTGTTTTGCAAATACAGAGGGAGGTGCGGATATCGACCTGACAGGATTCGGAACAGCGGACATTCTGTTCAGTGAAGTCCCTGGAATAGTCTTGCAGGTATCCGCAGAAAGCAAAGAGGAATTCCTGAAGAACATACGTGGTATCAAGTCCTACGAGATAGGCCGTTTGTCTGCCGGACGCAGAATGAATATAAAATACGGAAAACAAGGGCATACCGTTTCATTGGACATAGATGAGATGAGGGATGTATGGTACAGGACTTCCTATCTTCTTGACAAGATGCAGTCAGGAGAGAAATGTGCTTCCGAAAGGTACTCGAATTATAAGCAACAGCCTTTGCACTATGCCTTCCCCAAGCATTTCAACGGGAAATATGCCATGCCGTCGCAGAGGCGCAGCAAAGCCGCGATAATCAGGGAAACCGGTTCGAACGGGGACAGGGAAATGGCATGGGCACTGTACCTTGCCGGATTTGAGGTTAGGGATGTCCATGTAACGGACCTGGTATCCGGACGTGAGACTCTGGATGATATACAGATGATAGTTTTCGTCGGAGGTTTCTCCAATGCCGATACTCTCGGTTCCGCAAAAGGATGGGCAGGGGCATTGCTTTACAATGAAAAGGCACGTACTGCCATCGAGCGCTTCTATGCCAGAAAGAATACCCTTAGCCTGGGAGTCTGCAACGGATGCCAGCTCATGGCGGAAATGGGGCTCATAACACCTGACGACAAGGCCATTTCCCCCAAGATGAAACACAATGATTCCCACAAGTACGAATCTGCATTTGTAGGGGTGACCATTGAAGAGTCCCCTTCTATCATGCTCTCATCCCTCCAGGGGACCAGGCTCGGAATATGGGTGGCTCATGGAGAGGGCAAGTTCTCGTTCCCTTTGCCTGTCGACAAATACAATGTGGCTTTGAGATACAACTATACTTCATATCCTGCAAATCCGAACGGTTCTCCGGAAGGTATTGCCGGGGTTTGTTATCCGGACGGAAGGCATCTGGCAATGATGCCTCATCCGGAACGCTGCCTCAGACCATGGAACTGGGCATATTACCCGGACAGACAGGATGATGAGGTTACTCCATGGATAGAAATGTTCGTAAATGCAAGAGTATGGATAGAAAAGCAGTCGTAAAGCGTATGGCAGGAAGCAGTCATCCCAAGGTATTTGTATTCGATACGAATGTAATCCTTCATGACCATAGGGCAGTATATAATTTTCAGGAAAACGACATTTATATTCCTGTCACTGTCATTGAAGAGCTGGACAAGTTCAAGAAGGGGGATGACAATCTCAGCTACAACGCAAGGGCATTTGTCAGGGAGATCGACAAGGTCTCCACAAACTTTCTTTTTGACCGTGGAATCAGCCTTGGCAAAGGACGCGGTATAATAAAGATAGAGATGGGGCATCCCTACCCGCAGTCTGTCAAGGACTCCCTTGTGGATGATATCCCTGATCACAGGATTATAGCTACTGCATTGTGGCTTAGAGACAATATGCCGGACAGGAAAGTCATCCTGGTTACTAAGGATATCAACATGAGACTCAAGGCAAAGGCTTTGGGACTGATGGCTCAGGACTACCTGTCTGACCGTGTGGAAGAGAAGAAGATAGTCAGGACCGAAAAGGAAGTCCAGACAGTAAAGAATGTGTCGTCAGATGTTCTTGGAAATCTGGCATCCGGAAACGAAGTACATGTACAGCAGCTTGGAATAAAGAAAAGGCCTTTGCCGAATCAGTTATACAGGCTGGTCGACCGTGAGAACAGTGTGACGTTGGCCAGGTTCGACAGTAAAAGCAATGCAATTGTAAGAATAAGGGAAGGTGCAGCATATGGCATTACTCCGAGAAATGAGGAACAGCGCTTTGCTTTGGACGCAGTAATGAATCCGGATATCAGCCTTGTTTCCCTCACCGGAAGGGCAGGTACCGGAAAGACACTTATTGCGTTGGCAGGAGCGCTTGCCCAGGCGGATAGCTTCGATCAGATACTGGTTGCCCGTCCTGTTATTCCTTTGAAGAACCAGGAATTGGGTTTTTTGCCTGGAAGTGTCAATGACAAGATAGGTCCCTACATGCTTCCTCTTTTCGATAATCTGTCCGTAATCAAGAACTGCTTCTCGTCTTCCAGTAAGGAGAACATAAAGATTGAAGACATGCTCAGGAGGGAAAAACTCCTTATAAGTCCGCTTGCATACATAAGGGGAAGAAGTCTCGGGAATGTGTTTTTCATTATAGACGAATCCCAGAACCTTACTCCGCATGAAGTGAAGACTATAATAACGAGGGCAGGAGAAGGCACTAAAATAGTATTTACTGGAGACATTTACCAGATAGACCAGCCTTATCTTGATATACATTCCAACGGACTGACTCATTTATGCGACAAGTTCCAGGGACAGCCTGTTTTCGGGCATGTCAATATGGTAAAAGGTGAAAGGAGTGCACTTTCGGAACTTGCCGGTAAGTTATTGTGATATTTTTTTATTATTTTTGCCGTTTGAATAAAAAACAGTAATTTATGTCAGTTAAAAGAGTTTATTTTTTTGGAGGAAAAGAAGCCGAAGGAAACGGTTCTATGAAAAACCTGTTGGGTGGCAAAGGTGCCAACCTTGCGGAGATGTGTACACTCGGGATGCCGGTACCGGCAGGGTTCACAATCACAACTGATTGCTGTACCGAGTATTACGGACTTGGATGCAAGTATCCCGCAGAACTCGAGACGGAAGTCAACACCGCTCTTGCCCGTGCAGAAAAGATGATGGGAAGGAAATTCGGGGACAAGGAGAATCCCCTTCTTGTTTCCTGCCGTTCAGGTGCCAGGTCATCAATGCCGGGTATGATGGAGACGGTTCTCAATATCGGACTTTGCTCTACTACTATTCCCGGTATGATTGCAAAGACCAATAATCCCCGGTTTGTCTATGATGCGTACCGCCGTCTGATCATGATGTATTCTGATGTGGTTATGGAAAAGGCGGAAGGAATCGAACCTGCAGAAGGTGAAGGTATCAGGGTTCAGCTTGACAGGATGTTGGGTGATCTCAAAAAAGCAAAAGGATACAAAAGCGATACAGACCTTACAGAAGAAGATCTTATCCGGCTCTGTGACGATTTCAAGGTAAGGGTGAAACAGGTACTTGGAAAAGAGTTTCCCGACAATGCATATGAGCAGCTTTGGGGAGGAATAGGTGCTGTTTTCAAATCCTGGAACGGGAAAAGGGCCGTTGCATACCGCCGTATAGAAGGCATTCCTGATGATTGGGGAACAGCAGTTAACGTGCAGGCAATGGTATTCGGAAACATGGGTGACAATTCCGCTACCGGTGTGGCTTTCTCACGTAACCCCGCTACAGGAGAGAACAAATTCTATGGTGAGTGGCTCGTTAATGCACAGGGAGAAGATGTGGTTGCCGGTATCCGTACACCCAATCCCCTTAATGAGGCAACCAAGAACGAACATAACAAGCATCTTGCTTCTCTCGAGACGGCAATGCCTGAAGTATATAAGGAACTTGATGATATACAGAAGCATCTTGAGCATCATTTCAAGGATATGCAGGATATCGAGTTTACAATCCAGGACGGTAAACTCTGGATGCTCCAGTGCCGTGTAGGCAAAAGGACAGGTGTCGCCGCATTGAATATGGCTATGGATATGCTTGAAGAAGGTCTTATCGATGAAAAGACGGCAGTTATGCGTCTGGCTCCTGCCCAGTTGGACGAACTCCTCCACCCTATTCTCGATCCTTCTTTCGAAAAAGCGGCTCATGTCATAGCACAGGGACTCCCCGCAGGTCCCGGAGGTTCTGTAGGCAAGATCTATTTTACTTCCGAGAAGGCAGTAGAAGCAGCCAAGAGGGGTGAGAAAGTGATACTTGTGCGCGAAGAGACCAACCCTGAAGATGTGGAAGGGATGCGTGCTGCAGACGGTATCCTTACAGCCCGTGGAGGTATGACATCCCATGCCGCACTTGTAGCCCGCGGATGGGGAAAATGCTGTATCGTAGGCTGCGATGCCCTTCATATTGACATGCAGGCCAAAACACTGAAGATAGGCGACCGTACATATTGCGAAGAGGATATCTTCTCATTGAACGGAAGCAAAGGACTGGTATATGACCAGAAGGTCAAGACAATGGATGCTTCCGAAAATCCCCGTTTCATCGAGTTCATGAAGATCGTGGACAAATACCGTAAACTAGGAGTGCGTACCAATGCCGATACACCTGAAGATGCCGAACGTGCCCTTTCATTCGGTGCAGAAGGAATCGGTCTTTTCCGTATTGAACATATGTTCTATGGAACCAATTCAGAGGCTCCTCTTTCCAAACTGCGCAAGATGATCCTGTCAAAGGATAAGCAGGAGAGGCTTGTCGCCCTGAAGGAACTCGAACCGTATATCAAGGAGGCTGTAAAAGGCACCATGAAAGTAATGGACGGCCGTCCTGTTACTTTCCGTCTACTCGACCCCCCCTTGCATGAGTTCGTACCCCAGAGCCTTGAAAAGATCACAGAACTTGCAACCGAACTCGGTGTAAGCATAGAGGATATCCAGAAACGCGGGGAGGGCCTTCATGAAGTCAACCCTATGATGGGACACAGGGGCGTACGTCTTGGCGTTACATATCCCGAGATAAGCGAAACGCAGTTCAGGGCTATTTTCAATGCAACAGCCGAGCTTATCAAGGAAGGTTATAATCCTAAACCTGAGATCATGATTCCTGTTACCATCATTGTATATGAGCTCAACTACCAGAAGACCATCTGCGACAGGGTGCACCGCGAGGTAGAGCAGGCTACAGGTACAAAGATAGATTATCTGTACGGAACAATGATCGAAATACCCAGGGCTGCCCTTATGGCTGACCGTATGGCCTCTACTGCCCAGTTCTTCTCATTCGGTACCAATGACCTTACTCAGATGACATTCGGATTCTCCCGTGACGATATCGGAGGATTTATGGGAGACTACCTGAGGAAGAAAATCATTCCTTTCGATCCTTTCCAGACCCTTGACGTGAAATCGGTCGGAAAACTCATCAAGATAGGCGTTGACGGCGGACGCAGTACCAATCCCAATCTGAAAGTCGGAATCTGCGGTGAACACGGTGGAGACCCCGCTTCCGTAGAGTTCTGTCATAAGGTAGGAATGAACTATGTGTCATGCTCTCCTTTCAGGGTTCCTATTGCACGTCTTGCAGCGGCCCAGGCAGCGATAAAGGAATAATCTTACATAGATAATTTATATCAGGCTGTAATGACTGTCATCAGGTCATTACAGCCTGATTTTCATTTGTGGATCTGGGAGGGAATACTGCATGGTATCTGTAATCGTCCCAAGGTATATCATTTGTCAATAATTCTTCGTATATTTAAAAGGCAAATACACGACATCTGAATTAGATGAATGCTCATTACGGTATAGGTCCATATGTTTTTAGGATTGGCGGTGTCTCTGGAGCCCTCAATCCTAATGCCAATATCCTGATTACAAGTATTTTGATGAAAGCATAAATTTCTATTGCCAATAAACATCAAGCTTAGAATAATCCATTCTGTTGTCTGGATAGCGGGAGTCCTGGTAAGACTGATTGCGCTGTCCTGTACCATTGTATGAATGACGGAATTCACCCCGTCTTGTACTGAATCCTCTGATTCTTGTCACAGAAGCAATTTTTTTCATTTAATTTGCAGTATATTTGTAGATAAACCCTAAATGTGAAAATATGAAAAGGATATTTACTTTAATCTTCTGTTTTTTTGTATCCATCTGCCTTTTCGGACAAGGACGGCTGATAGAAAGCAGCGATGCCAAAAGGCCTGCATGGATCAAAAGGGATGTCGACAGGTACGACTTGCTGAAGATCAGTGTGGAAAGTACGGTAAGCATTGAAGATGCCAGAAACAATGCATTCATGAAACTGCATGAACTGGCGGTGAATGCAGTAACAACCTACCTGATGAAAACAGCTGTAGGTGATGCCGATATTGCCAAGGTGAAATCAGATGTTCTAAATACACAGTTCATGAAGAATATTTCCGAGAATACTTCCGTGGATACTTATTGGGAACACAGGCAAAACAAGAAGAATGATGTATACATCTACTATATCCTTTATGATTTCAATGAGTTCGAGATGAAGAAGGTAGCATTGGAAATCAATCGTATGAACAGTTCTTCGCTCAAAGAGTTAAACCAGTTGTAAATTATATGAAATTGACTAAAGCACTATTAGGAGTTGTATTTCTGTCGTTGATGACAACAATGTCCGCATTTGCACAAAAGTACACATCCGGAAATTCCAGGAACTATGAAGTTGTTACACTGGGTGTGGCGACAGACGGCACAAAGGCAATAAAGATCTATGTGACGGAGAAGAACAAAAGCAAAGCCATTGCCCTTGCCAAAAAAGCAGCCGTGGAAGTATGTATATTCAGAGGACTGCCATCGGCAGGCACTGTAAGCGGGACACCGGCGATGGTCAGCGGTTCTGCAGAATCGGAATTCGCAGAATATTTCGAGGATTTCTTCGCTCCAGGCGGAAGATATCTGAAATATGTCAACATAACTTCTGAAGGGGCTATCCCAGAAGATGATATAATCAAGGTCAAAGGTGGGGTCAAGGTAGGTGTCGTAGTGCAGATCATGTATGACAACCTGAGAAACGACCTTCAAAAAGACAATATCGTTAAATCATTGAATTACGGATTCTAAAATATCAAACATGAAAAGACTGACAGTAGCCATTATTTCATTATTCGCAGCATTGACAATGTTCGCACAGGCAAAGAAACCTATTCTTATGGTGATTCCCAGCGATGCATTTTGCCAGAGAGGGGGATATATGACCACTTATGTGGATGAAAACGGTAAAGAACAGTTCTCTGCCGATTACCAGAAAGCATTTATGCAGGATGAGAATCTCAGGATGGTAATATCCGAACTTTCCACGATCATGGCCCAGAGAGGGTTTCCCCTTAAGGATCTCGAGCAGACCATGAAGAGCATGAATAACCAGCAGGCTGAAGCCTCCCTGTTCACGGGCGGCAGCGGTGGCGGTATCGTGGAGTCTCCTCTGGACAAGCTGAAACGAACAGCCAAGGCAGATATCATTCTCGATATAGACTATACCATAAAGTCGAGAGGACCCCAGAAATACATTTCATTCAACCTAAGGGGCCTGGATGCATATACGAACAAGGTGATAACGGCTGCATCCGGAGACGGTGCCCCTTCTACATTGGCGACAGTGGGTCTTCTGCTTGAAGAGGCTGTCCTGAATTACATGGATTCTTTCAATGCTTCACTGCAGGCGCATTTCGACGATATGTTCATGAACGGAAGGGAAGTGACTATTTCAATAAAGATGACTGAAAACTGTCCTGTGGGCATGAATGATGAATTCGAATTCCTGGGAGAAGTCGTTGCCCTTACCGATATTATTGACTACTGGATGGATGAGAATACGGTCAACCACCGTTTTTCACGTGTAAATGCCGGTGACTTCTTCGTGGATTACGAGCAGGTAAGGATTCCATTGTTCAAGACTGTTCTTGGCAAGGAACGAGCTATTGATACCAGGGCATTTGCAATGGACCTTGCACGTTTCCTGAACAAGGAACCTTTCAACCTTCCTTACAAGATAAACGAAAGGGGTCTGGGAAATGTATGGATAGTTCTGGGAGATTAATTATTTAACAATATATACTATGAAACGATTGATTATAACCATATTGCTTTTTGCAGGTATTGTAGCGAACGCATTTTCCCAGGTTGGTGGAATGGAAGAAAGGGACCGTCTGGCAATAGGAGTGGAATATCCTGTAGGACTGGACAATGACAATATGTGCACTACACTTCAGAACAATATCACTCAGGCACTTGTCCTTAACGGACTTTCAGCAACCGACAGCCGGTTTACCGTAATAACGAAAGTCGCTGTCCTTTCAAAGGATGTTACCAGGACCGCTCCTGCAATGTATGTTACGGAGCTGGAACTGTCAATGTATATAGCAGATATGTATACGGGTGTCATTTTCTCAATGGCAACATTCTCCGTGAAAGGTGTCGCTGACTCTGATGCAGCTTCCGTTTCAGAAGCGGTAAAACAGGTAAAGGCCAGGAACTCAAACCTGCGTAACCTGATCCAAAGGGGTAAAACCGAGATCATGAAGTATTTCGAGGCGGAGTCCGAACAGATACTCATGCGTATAGATGCCCTGATTGCCTCCGGCAATTACCGTTCTGCCATTATAGAAATCAATTCCATCCCGAGGGCTGCCGCTGACCTTTACAATCAGGCATCAGTGAAACTAGCATCCATCCCTGCAGCATACATCAACACCCCCATCCTTTCTTCTGACATCTACAGATATTACAATACGACAAAGGAGGAAAGAATACAATCGATTCTGAAATAATAAAAACCGGATAAAGATGAAACGTATAATAACAATAACCGCATCGATACTGCTTTTTGCTCTGCAGCTCTCAGCTCAGTATAAGGTGGTAGAGTCCAGTTCGAGAAAGATGCCAGACTGGGTCAATTCAGTAACCAGGGACTACCTTAATGTGACGGCAACCGGGTCCGATATCGAAGAAGCAAAAGCAGCAGTCCTTGCAGCTGTAAAGCAGCAGATAGCCCAAAGTATTGCGACCAGGATCGTAGCCGAGTCCAATCTTTCCACTTCCGCTGTACAGACATCAGATACATTTGAAAAGAAGCAGACACTTGAAAAGACAATACAGTCCAGAACTGCAAAACTTCCATTCATCGGTGAAATCTCGCTTTCGAAAGCAGCGGATTTCTATTGGGAGAAACGTTATTACAGATCCACCGGTAAATATGAATATTTCTATGCCGTAAAGTATCCGTTCAGCGAGTTTGAAATGAAGAAGCTGGTTATGGACTATCAGGAGCATGACCGTGAACTCAATGCAAGGCTCGCAGAATATGAAGCCGGATTGGGTAATATAACATCTATCGAGGACATAGAAAGGATGCTGGAGCAGATAAGGGTATTCAACAGCGAGTTCGATCAGATGGATCCGCGATATGGCCAGGTGCAGAGCCTTGCAAACCGCTACAGGGATCTGTATGACCACATTTCCATCGATTACTATCAGGAGAAGAAAGGTGTTGTGGCAGTAACCATGACCCTTGCCGGAAATCCCCTTTTTACAACCCAGAGACCTATAATCAAATCTAACTGTGCAACCAAGATATCAACCTCTTATGAGGGAAATGTACTGGTAATAAGGTATAGTGATGAAAACTGCTATGAGGTGGACGACAATTATCTGGATCTCCGTCTCCGAGCAGGAAACAAATATATAACTGAAAGGATTTTTATCCGGAATACGGTGAATATTTCCCTCACCGGTATCGTTTCGGATGCAGAGACAGGTGAGCCGGTACCTTATGCGAAGATAACCCTGATCCCCGGTGGAAAGACTGCTACTACAGGCCATAACGGAATGTATGCATATAATGACCTTCAGCCAGGAACATATTCTGTTCAGGCAATGAAAAAGGGTTACAGCACTGCCGAGATATCAACGACGATCCAGAACGGGCAGGTTTCCAGAGCAGACATTCTGCTGAAATCCGACGGAACAGCTCTTCATATAGATGTTCCTGCAAATCCCGTGGCACCTCAGCAGCCCCATTCCCAGCAGCCCCAGCAGACAATGCCTGCAACTTCAGGAAAGGATCCCCTCAATACGGTAAGATCCGGATTGTCAGCTTATTTCAGATTCAATGGCAATACCCGTAGCGAGATATCCGCAATTCAGGGCAATCCCATCAACTCTCCCCAGTACTCTATAGACAGTAAGGACGGTACACAGTCCATATCTTTCAGTTCATTGGATGAGAGCCAGCTGATATTTCCCAAGCTCATGCTCAGCACTCCTCTGAAGAATTATACTATAAGTTTCTGGATTAAAGGTGTTTCTGATGGTCACATCCTTTCAGGCGCAGAAAATACTTCATGGTATAGATCCAATCTGCCTCTTCTGCAGGTGGTAAACGGGAAGTTCATGATAACAGATGGAAGCGATATTGCATTTTCCCACCCTGAACTGGATTATAACTGGCATTTCATTGCAATCGTATCTTCTGTAAACAATAACGGGGATGCAATTTTCAGGCTTTATATAGACGGTGTCCTGGTTGACAGCGGCAGTACTGGCATCAACAGGAGCACTGCTGCAGTAAAACTGTTGCTGGGAGGAAAGAGTATCAGCGGTTATGGAGTAAACGCAATAGACATGTATATAGATAATCTGAGGATATATGGAGCAAAAGCCCTTTCTGATACTGAAATTGCGGAAATCTATATGTCAGAGCAATAAAGACTTCGTGTAAGCTCATTTCCTTTTCCGGAAATGCAGTGAATCTCCCCATTGGCCGTAGCCGATGGGGATTTTCTTTTCCCTTAGCCTGGACTCTATTCCGGAGGAGGATATGGCAGCATCCTCCCCTACTCCTGGTTTGTTCTGGTATATCTGGTAATCCGCCCTTACTTCCCCGACTGTGATATTTGGCATAAGGACATTTGCACCGGCCATGATCGCTTTCTCCCTTCCGAATGGATCCAGGGCCTGCATTGCGGTCGTTGCTGCAATGTTTATATCAGGCATCATTATTCTCAGGAGAGCTACCATTTTAAGTGACAGTTCTATCCTCTCTTCTACGGATGGGAGGATGGAACGGTAATCGTACAGAGGTGTCATGCTGTGCTCTATATACGGGCCCATTCCGCACATGTCTATATCCATGTCCTTGAAAAAAATCAAGTCATCAGCAAGGTCATGGACAGTCTGGAACGGAAGTCCTATCATGACTCCTGTCCCCACCTGATAGCCGCAGTCGCGAAGGTCTTTCAATGCTTGCAGTCTCGTTTCATAGCTGTGCAGACTGTCTGCCGGGTGAATCTTTTCATAAAGAGACCGGTTGGACGCCTCGATGCGGAGCAGATATCGCCTGGCACCTGCCTCTGCCCATTCCCTGTATACTTCGTACGGCTGTTCCCCGAGGGAGAGGGTTACCCCGAGTGTACCTTCTCCCCCTGCAGGGCGTATCCCGGCTATTTCTTTCAGGATGGATGTTATTTTTTCTGTGAATGCCCTGTCTTTCCTTTCCCCTCCCTGGATTACAATGGATGCATATCCGTTGTCAGCGGCGAAGCGGGCAGCATCCGTTACTTCTTCAGCAGAAATCTCATACCTGTTCACAGAAGTGTTTCCGGATCGGATGCCGCAGTACAGGCAATTCTTTCTGCATATGTTCGATATCTCAATCAGTCCCCTCAGATACACCTTTTCTCCGATTGTATCCGCTTTAGTCTTGTATGCCTTGGCATACAGGCGTGAAGCAAGTTCTTTGTCACTGCTCTCCAGAATCGCAGCAAGGCTGTCGCGGTCAGTCCTGAATCCTTCCATATTACAGCAGAGGTCTGATGGCTCTCGGATAGATACCTTTCATGTATGATATTGCCATTCCGTAATTTACTACAGGAATGCCTTTCTCGATAGCAGGCAGAAGACGCGAGAACAGCTGGCGTTTGGTGATCATGCAACCGCCGCATTGGATTACAAGAGCATATTCGTCAATCGGCCTTTCGAGAGACGACAGGCCGGATACGATGTCAAAACCAAGATTCTTTCCTGAGAATTTTCGGAGCATAGCAGGAATTTTGACTCTTCCTATATCTTCACATGTAGAATGGTGTGTGCATGACTCAAGGATCAGTATCCTGTCCCCGTCATGCAAGTCTCCCAACTTTGAGACACCGTTTATATAGTGGCTGAAACAGCCTTTGCTTCTGGCCAGAAGCATGCTGAAGCTTGTTAATGGAACGTTCTCAGGAACTGCAGCTGCAACTTCTGAAAATGCCTGGCTGTCAGTAATTGCCATGTCGAATCTGCAGTTGTTGCCCTGAAAAAGGGAAGCTGTATTTTCCGGTGTCGTCACAGTAGCGTATGCTCCGTAGTCCAGAATATTCCTTATGGCCATAACCTGCGGTAAAATGAGTCTTCCGGCAGGAGCTTCGCTGTCAATGGGGCAAACCAGCAGGATATGCTGTCCGGCAGATACGAGTCCATGCAGCATCTCATGTTCAGTGAATCCAGAAGATTCTACGGCAGTGCTTATTGCAGAAAGGACTCTTCCCTTCGCAGTAGTGTCCGGAGATATGGATGAAAAAGGAATCGGTTCACAGCCCCAATTGCTTTTCATAATCTGCCGTTCCTGTTCGTTCATGGGGATCAGATCCGTTTTGTTCCTGACTGTCAACACAGGAACGGAGTATCTGTCGAGTTCAGTTTTCAACAGGCGTTCCGGTTCACCGAAACTGTCTCCGGTCACGACGACAATGGCAACGTCTATCCTTGCAATCGTGTCAATGGATTTGTCCCTCCTCATCTTCCCGAGATCCCCAGTGTCATCAATCCCAGCCGTATCTATGAATACGGCAGGACCGGATCCGGGGAGTTCGAAGCGCTGTCTTACAGGATCCGTAGTGGTACCGGGAGTGTCTGATACTATTGCGATATCCTGCCCTAGCATTGCATTGACAAATGAGGACTTGCCAGCATTCCTCCTTCCGAAGATACCTATATGTATTACATTTCCCATATTCTGATGGTTTTTAACAATTTTATAGATTACAAATCTACAATATTTAATGATTTCTCACTATCTTTGTAAGATGAAATATTTTTTCTTGGCAAATATCGTCAAAAGGAAACTGCTGAGGGATGTATCTTCAGACCACAAAGGAAGGTATGTACCTTTGGCTTCCGCCAAACGCATCGGATTCATTTTCGATGCTTCAGAACCTGATATAGACAAAGGTATCGAGATATTGGTCAAGACCCTGGATTCAAAGGGGATAGCATATAAAGCCGCATACGTGGATTTCAGGAAAAAGAAATATCGTCGGCCATTGTCGGTAAAATCCTCTTCCATTGTACTGCTTAACCGTAAAAACCGTAAATGGAACGGACTTCCTGCCGAGAATGTTTTCCGTTCTTTTGTGTCAGAGCCGTTTGATATAATCATTGACCTGACACAGAGCAGGAGGGTAACACCTCTTGAGTATCTTTTTTCCGCTTCGCAAGCAGCCTTCAGGATCGGCGTATATCCTAACCGGTATCTGAGTTACGACATGGCAGTGACAAAAGATAATTCAGGAAATAAAAACGACGAGGAAGTTCCGTTATCTGAACTTGTTTCTAATATTATAAAATATCTGACATTTATCCAATCGGTCTGAAATGAGAACACTCTCTTCTTATATCATGATTTTCGTCAAGGGCATAGGTATGGGTGCCGCAGATGTAATACCTGGAGTATCAGGTGGAACCATTGCCTTTCTGACAGGAATATACCAGGAACTTCTGTCTTCCATCAAATCGGTCAACACGCAGGCATTCAAGCTGCTGTTTAAAGGAAAGATCGTTCAGTTCTGGAAGCATATCAACGGTAATTTCCTGCTGTCTCTCATATTGGGGATAATGCTGAGTTTCTTTTCCCTTGCGAAACTCATGAAGTATCTTATGGTCCATCAGCCCGTGCCGCTATGGTCTTTTTTCTTCGGGCTTATTGTTGCATCTGCCGTACTGATCCTGAAGGATATAAGTCTGCAGAAGATTGGAAACGGGATAAGCCTGGTTTTAGGTACCTGTCTGGGTGTTGCCATCTGCCTGCTGTCCCCTGCAGAGACGAGCAATGAACTGTGGTTCATATTCTTGTGCGGAGCCATAGCCATCTGTGCCATGATTCTTCCCGGTATTTCAGGCAGTTTCATTCTGTTGCTGCTTGGCAAATACGAATATATGCTTTCTGCACTGTCGGATCTGAATGTTCCTGTAATAATCGTCTTCGCAGCAGGAGCCGCCATAGGACTCATTTCCTTTTCAAGACTTCTGTCCTGGCTCCTGGACAGATATTACCATACAACTATCAGTGCCCTTGCAGGTATAATGATAGGTTCTCTGGTAAAGGTATGGCCTTGGCAGCATCTTCTCGATAGCGGAGTTTCGAGACCCGTTCTTCCGGATTACCAGCTGCTTGACCCTATTCACTCCGGACATGTCGGGCAGGCAGTGATATTTGCTGCCGTAGGCATTGCCATTGTCCTTGTCCTGGAACTTTCGGCAA
>CAZXFF010000041.1:0-18115 GCA_964640305.1 uncultured Muribaculaceae bacterium
CTTTTTCAGTTTATGGATATGTTAAATAACTCAAAATCGCTTTTTGTGTCTCTTGCTGTTCTTGCAGGGGCAGTATACTGTCTTTCAGCAGAACAGCTGCCATACTGGAAAGACATGAATGTCGTGCAGGTCGGACGCGAATATCCCCGCTCGATGTTCATGAGCTATCCTGATGTGAATTCCGCTTCGACTTATGATTTTTCGGCAGGAGGAAGATACCTGCTGCTGAACGGTACCTGGAAGTTCCGTTTTGCGGATGCATACAGGGATTTGCCTGATGGGTTGGAAGATCCGGCACTTGACGTATCTGCATGGGATGATATTGAAGTGCCAGGTAACTGGGAGGTCCAGGGATACGGAACGGCTATCTATACGAATCATGGATACGAATTCAAGCCCAGAAACCCGACCCCGCCGCTGCTACCCGAGGATAATCCGGTAGGAGTTTACCGCAGGGATTTCACTCTTCCGGAGGAGTGGAGCGGAATGGACGTATCCCTTAATATTGACGGGGCCAAATCCGGAGTGTATGTCTACCTCAACGGTAAGGAAGTGGGCTATAGTGAGGATTCCAAAACTTCAGCGGAATTCCTACTGAACAGCTATCTCCGTGAGGGGAAGAATACCCTGGTCCTGAAGATTTACAGATGGAGTACCGGATCGTATCTGGAGTGTCAGGATTTCTGGCGTATAAGCGGTATAGAGAGGGATGTGTATCTCTGGTGTCAGCCGAAGACATCCATTAAGGATTTCAAGGTAGTCTCGACTCTGGATGATACGTACCGGAACGGGGTTTTCTCGCTTTCTGCATCACTGAAGAATACAACGGCTTCCGATAAGGTGCTGAAATTCGCTTATGTGCTGAAGGATGCGGAGGGTGTGACTGTTGCAGAAGGCAGCAAGGATGTACGTGTACTTGCTTCAGGCTTTGCGGAAGCGGATTTTTCTGCCGGAATTCCGGATGTGCTTCCCTGGTCGGCGGAGCATCCCGATCTGTATCACCTTGTGATGACGGTATCAGACGGGAAGAATTTAGTAGAGGCGGTACCTTACCATGTGGGGTTCAGAAGGTTCGAGATCAGACCTTCCGGCGGTGTTTCGGAGGGTGGGATGCCGCAGGTCCTTTTCTATGTGAACGGTCAGCCCGTTAAACTGAAAGGGGTCAATATCCATGAGCACAATCCGCTTACAGGACATTATGTTACAGAGGATCTTATCAGGAAAGACCTGGAACTGATGAAAAAGAACAATATCAATGCGGTCAGACTTGCCCATTATCCTCAGGGCAGGAGGTTCTATGAGCTTTGTGACGAATACGGCCTATATGTGTATGACGAAGCGAATATCGAATCGCATGGTATGTACTACAATCTCCGTAAAGGAGGTACGCTCGGAAATAATCCCGACTGGCTGGAGGCCCATATGGACCGGACCAGGAACATGTACGAGAGGAACAAGAACTATCCTTGCATAACGGTCCTTTCGCTCGGAAACGAGGCAGGGAACGGATATAATTTCTATATGACGTATCTGTGGCTCAAGGAGCGGGAGAAGGACGGGATGAACCGTCCGGTATGCTATGAAAGGGCACAGTGGGAATGGAACAGCGACATGTACGTTCCCCAGTATCCCGGAGCGGACTGGCTTGAGAAAACCGGCAGGATCGGCAGTGACAGGCCGGTAGTGCCTTCCGAGTATTCGCATGCGATGGGCAATTCCTCCGGAAGCATATCCCTTCAGTGGGATGCAATATACAGATATCCCAATCTCCAGGGTGGTTTCATATGGGATTGGGTTGATCAGGGCCTGTGGGTGGATAAGGATGGAGGATACTGGGCCTATGGCGGGGATTTCGGCAAGGATGCCCCGAGCGACGGGAACTTCCTTTGCAACGGGATAGTGAATCCGGACCGCAACCCGCATCCCGCCATGGCAGAGATCAAGCATGCCTACCAGAATGCTTCATTCTTCCTGACCGGAGGCGATTCGCTCGCAGTTTCAAACCGTTTCTACTTTACGGATCTGGACAGATATGATATATGCTATAGCCTGACGGCAGACGGAAAGGCTGTCAAGAGCGGGAAGATGAGGCTGTCTGTAGCACCGCAGGACACAGTGGTTGTTCCCCTTCCGGTAGATTTCATAAAAAAGGATGGTGTTGAGTATTTTATGGATTTCTCCATGGTTACCCGTACGCCGGAAAATGGGATTCCTGCAGGTCATGTGCTTGCAACTGACCAGATAGAATTCGGGACTGCCGGTGGCAGAAAACAGTATGTCCATGCGAAAGGACCAGGACTGAAGGTCGTTGAGGATGCGGATGCAATCAGAATCCTTTCTTCAGATGTTGCCTTTGTGTATGACCGTAGTAAGTGTGCAGTAACATCATATAAAGTGGACGGAACGGAATACTTCAAGGACGGGTACGGGCTTAGGCCTAATTTCTGGAGGGCTCCGACGGACAACGATTACGGTAACGGGGCTCCGAAGCGCCTGCAGGTCTGGAAAACTTCGGGACGGGAACTGAATGTGGCTGAGGCCAGAACGGAAAAACGTGGGGAGGCTGTCCTCCTTCATCTGGAGTATTTGCTGGCAGCAGGTAATATTTATGTTGCGGAATATACCGTATATCCTGACGGGGTTGTAAAGGCCGACTACCGTTTCTCATCCGTATCCATGCAGGAAACTCCGGCAGGAATTTCGGAAGCAGCCCTTACGGCAACATTTTCTCCCGGTCAGTCAGAGGCAAGGAGCAAGGCGGCAGGTGCGGAAGTCCCCAGAATAGGAGTCCGGTTCCGGTTGCCTGTTGAGATGCAGGAAGTGGTGTATTTCGGTCGGGGACCGGAAGAAAACTATATAGACAGGAACAGGGCATCGTTTGTAGGACTTTACAGTACAGATGCAGCTTCCATGTACTATCCGTATGTGAGACCACAGGAGAACGGTCACCGTACCGATACCCGCTGGGCTGCATTCCTCGGAAAAGGTAAAGGTCTCATGGTCGTTGCCGATGATACTTTCGGATTCAACTCATTACGTAACTCCATAGAGGATTTCGACTCTGAAGAAGCGGTACAGCATGATTACCAGTGGCCGAATATGACACCGGAGCAGATAGCATCCAGGAATCCGGGAGAAGCAAAGGATGTCCTGAGGAGAATGCACCATGTCAATGACATTGTCCCGAGGGACTATGTAGAAGTATGTATAGACATGAAGCAGCAGGGGGTGGCCGGATATGACAGCTGGGGCGACAGGCCGGAACCGCAGTACAGGATTCCTGCAGACAGGGATTATATTTGGGGATTTACAATGGTTCCGGTGCGCAGTCAGGCGGACGCACGCAGCAAGGCTGCATTGGATTATACAGGAAAGTGATCTGCTTGCCGTATTCCAGGGTCATCGGATCCTGGAATACAGCAAGCGTATATCCTTTATCAGGCTCTGTGCCTGTTTCGAGAACATCAGGTATATATCAGACACTATGAGTCTGAGCAGGCGGTATGCATCCTGGCAGATTACAGTAGCCGGTACAAGTGCAAGTGTGATTCCGAGAGCCCATTCCCATGGAATGGTGCAATAGGCTATGACAGCATAGATGATCAGCAGCAGCGGCCACAATACCAGTGTCAGGACAAAGCGGATTGAATTGAAGAATGCCCTGTCTTTCATTTTCGTGAAAAGCCAGGCCGATACTGCGGTGATGGGAGAAGTGAGTATGGCGGCCGGAACAGTATAGGGCAGAGTAATGACCAGAAGCAGCAGTTTGATTAGTCTGGACCAGAACGGGCGGTTCATGGCTATGGAGTTAAGGCTGATTCTCTTTTCCTTCCTCAGCCGTTCAAGTTCATTTCCCTTTTCCAGAATCTCTGCAGCCAGACACGGCTGGTCCTCACGCATACGCTGTATGTTTGCTATTATCTCCTTATTGATTGCAAATCTGCGTTCCAGTGTTCTTCTCCGGGGATATGTCCTGAATACGGCCGCACAGATATTCCGGGTAGCATCGTAGTATTCGTCGTCAGGGATGTAGAGGATTACGCTTTTCATCCTTTCGGTCAGCTCCTCTTTCATCAGGTTCATTGTTTCGGGGAGGGTCAGGTCCTCATGTTGCCTGAGATAGTCTCCTATATTTATCGGATCCCCGGCCTGTATGAGTACGGAAGACCTGAATCTGAAATAGTTGCCGTACTCCAGCCCCATAGGAACAATGTACAGGGGCAGATGGTCCGGCATCATTTCGCTTGCGGAAATGGCTATCCTGAATATGCCTTTTGACAGTGGCAACAGGGAATGCTTGGCCCTGTGAGTACCTTCCGGAAGGATACAGAATGGTACTCTGTCGCGCAGAACGTCCACGGATCTTTCTATTGTCTCGTTGTTCTTGCGGACTTCTTCCATTCCGTCCCGGATGCGCATTATCGGCATTATTTTCAGGAAAGACAGTATCTTTGCGACTTTTCTGTTTCTGAAAATATCTGCCCTTGCCACGAATACCTTCTGTTTCTTGTCCAGTGCCAGGATTACAAGCGCATCCATCAGTGCATTGGTGTGGTTGGGTGCATAGATGATGGCTCCGTCAGCAGGGATCTTCTCTTTGCCGACATATTTGATGTCCCTGTATGCCAGATGGAGGGAAAAATCCACATAGTGCCTTAGGAAGGCATACAGTCTGTTTCTGTCCTGTATTTTATGTATATGTCTCATTTCAGCAGTCTGCCTCTTGTACCGGCAGGGGCTTGCTCCTGAATATCCCTGCAAGTGTCAATCCGGATATGATATGCCATATGCCCCACCATGCAGTAATAAAGAGCATTCCGCCGTAGTTGCCTTGCCATATTTCCGGCTGGAAGATCTGGGGGTTGAACAGAAGCGCCAGCCCTAGACCGGAATTCTGGATCCCTACTTCTATTGTCGTAGTCCTTCTGTCGCGGACAGAAAGACCTGCCAGCCTTGCTCCAAAATATCCCGTTGCGAAAGCGGCAGCATTGTGGAACAGCACTATGATCAGGATATAGAATATATTGTCAATGAAAATCTGGAAATTCTGTGCGAACGATACTGCGACCATTCCGACGAAAAGTACGATGGATGCTATCTGGGCCGGCTTTTTCAGCCTTTTTGTGGTTTCAGGAAAACGGCGGGCAAACAGGATCCCCAGTATTATCGGAATCCCGAGCAGGAGCAGAATCTGCATAAGCATCGGCAGAAAGGGTATGACGAGTTTCGGAATATCGCCAGAAGCACTGATTACAGTATAGTAGAGTGTCCCCCACAGGTAAAAATTCAAAGGTGTGGTTACCGGAGAAAAAACAGTGGTAACGGCGGTCATGCTTACCGAAAGTTCTACATTCCCTTTGGAAAGTGAAGAAATGAAATTCGAGATGTTGCCTCCCGGACAGCATGCGACCAGGATCATGCCCAATGCAACCATGGGAGTGATCCATTTGTTGAGGGCAATGGTTATGAGGAATGTAACCAACGGAAGCCCGATCCATTGTAGGCAGATGCCTGTGATGATGGATTTGGGCTTCCTGAATACTTCCTTGAATGTCTGGAGTTTTATTCCCAATGCGACACCGAACATCACGAAAGCCAGAAGGATGTTTACAATGACCATCCCTCCGCTTCCGAAATTCAAGGATATAGCATTGAGGCTTTCGAGCTGTTCGCGCATATTCTGAAGGAGGTTATTCCCTTATGGCTTTTATACCGGGGAGTTCTATACCTTCGAGATATTCGAGCATTGCACCACCCCCTGTAGAAACATAGCTTACCTTGTCAGCGTATCCCATTTGGGTAACAGCAGCTACGGAGTCTCCGCCCCCTACGAGAGTGAAGGCACCCTTTCCGGTTGCTTCTACAAGAATCTTGGCGATGGAATTGGTACCATGGGAGAAATTGGGCATTTCGAATACTCCTACAGGACCGTTCCATAGAATTGTCCTGGAGTTGAGCAGTACTTCCCTCCATTGTTCAATGGCTGCAGGTGCTGCATCCATTCCCATCCATCCGTCAGGAATGGCATTGCTGGGGCAGGTTATATATTCGGCATTGTTGTCGAATTCCTTGGTGGCAAGCACTTCGGTCGTGAGATAGATGTTTACACCTTTCTCTTTTGCTTTGGAAAGTATGCGGAGTGCGGTTTCCATCTGGTCTTCTTCGAACAGGGATGTCCCTATTGTACCTCCTTGTGCTTTCATGAATGTATATACCATGCCGCCACCGATGATCATGTTGTCGACAAGGTCAAGCAGGTGCTCCAGAATACCTATCTTTGATGAAACTTTTGCACCTCCGAGAATGGCTGTGAGGGGTCTCTCCGGGTGCCCGAGAACTTTATCTATGGCTTTGATTTCCCCTTCCATGACGTAGCCGAACATTTTGTCGTTAGGGAAATACTTTGCAATAAGGGCGGTGGATGCGTGTGCCCTGTGTGCGGTGCCGAATGCATCATTTACATAGCAGTCTGCATATGATGCAAGTTTTGCTGTGAATGCTTTCTGGCTTTCCTTTATAGCGGCTTTGGCGGCTTTTTTCTCCTCATCGCTTGCATTTTCGGCAAGTCCTCTGGGTTTGCCTTCTTCTTCAGCATAGAAACGCAGGTTCTCGAGGAGCAGTACCTGACCCGGTTTCAGTGCAGCGGCTTCAGCATCCGCTTTCTGGCAGTCTGCCGCAAACTGTACAGGGACTCCGAGGAGTTCTTCAACCCTTTTTATTATATGTTTCAGGGAATACTTGTCTGTAGGACCTTTGGGTCTCCCGAGATGGGACATGATGATCAGGGCTCCGTTGCCTGCAAGGATTTTCTTGAGTGTGGGGATGGCAGCACGGATTCTGGTGTCATCGGTAATGTTGAAGTTTTCGTCGAGCGGAACGTTGAAATCCACTCTGACAATGGCTTTCTTGCCATTGAAATCATAAGTGTCAATAGTTTGCATAACCTCAAATTTAATCTGCTGCAAAGATAGCAAGAATTATGATTCGCTTTTGTTAAAAGTGTCCGGTTTGATTATTTTATAGCCAATGGCGGCGATTAGAATTGACATGACCGGGGATATCAGGTTGAAAAAGCAGAACGGAAGAAACTCCAGAGTGGGGATCTTCAATACCGTAGCCTGTGTCATGCTGCATGAGTTCCATGGAATCAGTACTGATGTTACTGTGGCTGAGTCCTCTACAGAGCGGCTCAGGAGTCTGTTTTCATAGCCCTTGGTTTCGTATAGCTTTTTGAACAGGCTGGAAGTAAGAATAATGGAAAGGTACTGGTCTCCAGTTGCCATATTGCAGAAGATCCCTCCTCCTACAGTGCTTGCTACCGTAGGTGCCGGTTTTGAAACGTAGCGCATCAGAAGTCCGGTTATACTTTTGAGCATGCCGTTTCCCACCATTACCCCTCCGAATGCGGCGGCGATAATGATCAGGAATATCGTGTTCAGCATTCCGGTCATTCCCCTTGTGGAGATAAGTCCGTTCAGGGTCTCGTTCCCTGTTTCGATGGCTGTAGAGCCGTAGTAGGTGATGAAAAGTCCCCTGAATCCTTCTGCGAATCCGCTTCCGGCTTCCGGACCTGCAATCTCGGCAATGATGTCTGGCTGTACGAACAAGGCTACTGCCCCTGCCAGCAGAGCGGATATGAAGAGGGTAAGTATTGCAGGGACTTTCCTTGCAATAAGGATGCATGTGATTACCGGTATCAGCAGTAGCCAAGGGGATATGTTGAATGTGTTTCCAAGGGCATCCCGGAATTCCGAAACGGCTATTTCGCTGGATGTTTCATATGTAAGGCTGGCTACCAGGAATATGACCGAGGCAATTATGAATGAAGGGATTGTGGTTATCATCATATAGCGGATATGCACGAACAGAGGTGTGCCGGATGATGATGAAGCCAGTACGGTCGTATCTGAGAGAGGAGATATCTTGTCCCCGAAATATGCTCCGGATATGATTGCACCTGCAGTCCATCCGGGGGAAAATCCCAATGCAGAACCTATACCGAGCAAGGCTATGCCGATAGTGGCAATAGTAGTCCATGAACTGCCTGTAATGACAGATATGGCAGCGCATATCAGACAGCTGGCAAAAAGGAAAATCTTTGGCGTGATGACCTGGACTCCGTAATATATAAGAGTCGGAACGACACCGCTTATCATCCATGAACCGGATATGGCTCCGATCATGAACAGTATCAGAATTGCACCGCTTACAGATTTGATGTTGCTCACAATGCTTTCTTCCAGGTCTTCCCATTTCTGTCTGTAGAACAGCATGGAAATCGCTACAGCAACTCCTGTCGCCATCAGCAAGGCAACCTGGCTGCCACCTGAGAGTGCATCCGAACCGAAGATTTTAATTACTGCTGCAAGGCAGATCATCAGGACGGCAACAGGTATAAGTGAAATATACCAGGCCGGGGCAATGTCTTTGTTTTTCATTTTATTCTGAGCATATGGGCATTGGTAGTGCAAAAATATCAAAGTTTTTTACTAAATCCCCAATTTGAGTTATCTTTGGAACATGAATATAGAAAAACCATCCAGAGACTGGATTGATTATGAACTGATTGATTCAGGAGGATATGAAAAACTGGAACGTTTCGGCCAGTATGTAACGATAAGACCCGAGCCGAAGGCTTTATGGGACAAGAACCTTTCCGAAAGCCAATGGAAGAAGATGGCGCACACCCTCTTTTCTCCGGGTGCAGGTTTTTCCAAGGCAGGCAAGGAGGACAGCGGAGTATGGACTATGCTGAAGGGCATGCCTGAGCAGTGGAGGATAACCTGCCCGGTTGCATCGTCCGGAGCACAGCTCGGCTTGCGTCTGGGGCTTACGGCATTCAAACATGTAGGTGTGTTTCCTGAGCAGGCACCGAACTGGGATTATATTTACGGCCAGGTGCAGCGTCTGTCCGGCAATAACCGCAAGAACGGAGACGACAGGCCTCCGAGAGTCCTGAATCTTTTTGCATATACGGGGGCAGCGTCGCTGGCGGCAAAGGCTGCAGGTGCGGATGTTACCCATCTGGACTCGGTAAGGCAGGTGGTGACCTGGGCCAGGAACAATATGGAGATTTCCGGTCTTGATGGAATAAGGTGGATAATCGACGATGCATTGAAGTTTGTGAACCGTCAGGTCCGCAGGGGAGTTGTATACGACGGGATAATCCTGGACCCTCCGGCATACGGAAGGGGACCTGACGGTGAAAGATGGAAACTGGACGAATGTCTTAACGGTATACTCAAAGGATGTGCTGCAATATTGTCTCCTATGAACAGTTTTCTGGTGCTTAACCTCTATTCCAACGGTTATTCGGCAATGCTTTCCGATACTATGGTGGCATGTACCTTCGGTCCGGCAGGGCGCAGGACATCCGGTGAACTGGTTCTTGAGGACAGGGCAGGACGGATTCTTCCTTTGAGTGTGTTCACCCGTCTGGAACGATAGCTCTCCGCATTGGGATCCTTTGCGGGATTTGGATTATATTTGTAAATAAAATGTTAAAATAGATAATATGTTTGACTTGTTGTCCATTACGTGGAATGTGAACCCGGATATATTCTCTATCGGGAATTTTCACCTCAGATGGTATTCACTGCTTTTCGTGTCGGGACTGTTCCCTATCGGGTATATGGTAATGCGGAGCTTCTACAAAAGGGAAGGTTTGCCTGTAGATATTCTTGATCCCCTGCTTTTTGCTTTGCTTATCGGTACCCTGGTCGGAGCCAGACTGGGGCATTGTCTTTTTTATGATCCGGGGTATTATCTGTCCCATCCGTGGAAAATACTCATGACCTGGGAGGGTGGACTGGCTTCGCACGGCGGAGCGATAGGAGTCCTTCTGGCCATGTGGTGGTATGTACACAAGTACGGGAAGAAATATGGTTTCGGATATATCTGGATTATTGACAGACTTGTCATTCCGGTATGTTTCGCAGGTGCTCTCATCAGGACCGGAAACCTTTTCAATTCAGAGATATACGGTAATGTTACTGACCTTCCGTGGGGATTCATTTTTGTCAGGGATCTGCATGGTGACGGACTTCCTCACCATCCTACACAGATATACGAGGCACTGAGTTACCTTCTTCTCGGACTGGTGCTGCTATGGATGTACAGGAAGCGTCTCTCCAGATTGAAGACGGGAACCATTTTCGGCATATTCCTGATTGCACTCTTCGGGATACGTTTCATGATAGAGTTCATCAAACAGGATCAGGTGGCTTTTGAAGAAGGCATGGCTCTCAATATGGGGCAGTGGCTCAGTATTCCGTTTATCATAGCAGGTATAGTCATACTTGCGGTGAGTCTGAAAAGAGGTGCCCCTGCCATGATCCATGGCAATCCCGGAAACGGCAATGCTGCAAAGAAAGGCCCCGTTCCTCTCACTCATGTGCATCCTGGCGGAAAGAAAAATCAATAAAAACAAGATACTGATATGTCAAACGAAAAAATTCAACTTTTGGTTATAGGCAGCGGTCCTGCGGGATATACCGCTGCAATCTATGCCTGTAGGGCTAATATCCGTACGGTGGTTTACGAGGGCATTCAGCCCGGTGGTCAGCTTACGACGACTACTGAGATAGAAAACTTCCCCGGGTATCCACAGGGGGTTACGGGGCAGCAGATGATGGATGATTTCAAGGCGCAGGCCGAGAGGTTCGGAGCGGAGGTCCGTTTCGGTATCGTCACTGCTGCAGATTTTTCGCAGAGGCCCTTCAAGGTACAGATAGATGATGAGAAATGGATTGAGGCTGAAGCAGTCATAATCGCTACCGGAGCTACTGCCCGCTATCTTGGACTCGAGTCTGAAGAGAAGTTCAGAGGACAGGGGGTTTCGGCCTGTGCTACCTGCGATGGATTCTTCTACCGCGGAAAAGATGTCGCTGTGGTAGGCGGCGGGGATACTGCATGCGAAGAGGCAACCTATCTTGCCTCCCTGTGCCGTAAGGTCTACATGATCGTGCGCAGGAATGTGTTCCGTGCTTCCAAGGCAATGCAGGACCGTGTATTCAATACTCCCAATATTGAAGTCCTCTGGGAACATCAGACCAAGGAAGTCCTCGGGAATGAGATGGGAGTTACCGGAGCTCTGCTGCGCAGGAATGACGGTACAGAAAGGACTATCGATATAGACGGGTTCTTCCTTGCGATAGGACACCATCCCAATTCGGATGTTTTCAAGGATTGGGTAAAGACTGATGCAGAAGGATATATAATCACCGAAGGGAAGAGTACCAGGACTTCCTGTGAAGGCGTGTTCGCAGCAGGTGATGTACAGGATCCGACATACCGCCAGGCCATCAATGCTGCAGCTTCAGGTTGTCGTGCGGCTATGGATGCCGAGAAATTCTTATCCGAAAGCAAATGACAATTCAATAAAAACATTATGGACAGACAGACTTATTCAGATTTATTGGGGCTTCTCCATAGGGAAGTCAAGCCGGCTCTCGGATGTACCGAGCCGGTTGCAGTAGCCCTTGCGGTAGCAAAGTCATGCTCTCTTTTCAGGCCACTCAGACCATCTGCCATAAATGTGCAGGTAAGCGCCAATATCCTCAAGAATGCCATGGGAGTAGGTATTCCCGGTACAGGAATGGTAGGACTGAATATCGCAGTCGCCCTTGCTATGGAATGCGGACGTCCCGAATACGGTCTGGAAGTACTGAAAGACCTCTCTGCCGAGGATGTGGAAAAAGCAAAAGCCTATGCTGCTGAAGGCAGGGTCAGGATTTCCCTTGCAGACACACCCAAGAAGCTGTATATCGCTGCCGAGTGTGTGTATGCGGATGAAAACGGAGAACAGGCACATAAGGCAGTGACTGTAGTGCAGGATTCCCATGATGCCATAGTATATGTCGAGAAGGACGGGCAAGTTCTTGAAGATCTCAGGGAAGACAAGTCTGCCGGGGAAGAAAATGCACAACCCGTATCCTCTTCGAATCTTACGACGGCCGATCTGGGCATAGATATGAAGGCCATCTACGATTTTGCCACTGAAGAGGCTGCTCTGGAGGATATCTCGTTTATTCTGGAAGCAGCCAGAATGAATTCGGCACTGGCGGATGAAGGTCTCCAGCGTCCTTACGGACTTCAGGTAGGAAGGACAATCCAGGACAATATACACAGGAACGTGTTCGGCAAAGGACTCCTGACTCACTGCATGGCGATGACAGCAGCGGCTTCTGATGCCCGTATGGCAGGCTGTACTCTTCCGGCCATGAGCAATTCCGGCAGCGGGAACCAGGGTATAACGGTTACTATGCCGGTAGTGGCAGCTGCGCAGCAGTTCGGTTCCTCTGAGGAAGAACTGATAAGGGCGTTGACATTGAGCCATCTTGTCGCTATCCATATCAAAGGATATCTGGGAAAACTCTCTGCATTGTGCGGCTGTGTAATCGCATCGACGGGTTCTGCCTGTGGAATCGTTCTTCTCAGCAAAGGTAATTTCGAACAGGTATGCAACGCCGTAAAGAACATGGTCGGGAACATTACCGGGATGGTCTGCGACGGTGCCAAGGTCGGATGTGCCCTCAAAGTGGCTTCCGGTGTGTCATCGGCAGTGCAGTCTGCAGTCCTTGCATTGGAAGGGCACTGTGTCACTTCTAATGACGGTATCGTGGAAGATGATGTCGAAAAGACGATAAGGAATCTCGGCAATATCGGATCCAAGGGAATGCAGCTCACGGATGAGATGATCCTCAATATAATGGTATGCAAATAACGCAAACAAAACAACAGTCCAGCATATGAATAGAATTTTTACAACCGTTGCACTGTGTGCTTTCATGATGGCAGGCTCATTGGCGTCTGTTGCGCAGGAATCTGCGGATGAAGGTCCTCTGTGGATGAGGTACAGTGCCATTTCTCCGGATGGAAAGACTATCGCCTTTACATATAAAGGCGACATCTTTACCGTCCCTGTTACAGGCGGTGAAGCCCGCCAGATTACATCCAATTCTGCATTCGATACAAATCCGGTGTGGAGTCCCGACGGAAGCAGGATCGCTTTTGCGTCTTACCGTCTGGGTGGGGCCGATGTGTTTATCGTAGGCAGGGAAGGCGGTGAGCCTAAACGTCTGACCACCCACTCGGCGAAGGAAGTGCCGGTCGCTTTCCTGGACGACAATACAGTCCTGTATTCTGCATCTATCCAGCCTTCAGCCGAAAGTATGCAGTTCCCTTCAGGTTTTTCACAGGTATATGCTGTCAGCATTGACGGAGGACGTCCCGTAATGTTTTCCACCTTGCCACTTAACGGCATTTCCTTCTCGAAGGACGGGAAATCCTTCCTTTATTACGATACCAAGGGATATGAAGACAACTGGCGCAAGCACCATACATCTTCGGTGACCCGCGACGTATGGATGTGTGAATTCGAAGGCACCAATGTTAACAACGGCAAGTTTACCAAGATTTCCACCTTCAACGGGGAAGACCGTGATCCTGTCTTTGCGCCTGACGGAAAATCGTATTACTGGCTCAGTGAGCAGGATGGTACCTTCAATGTGTGGAAAGCTGACCTGAACGGTTCGGGACAGAAACAGATAACACGTTTCGAGGGCAACCCTGTACGCTTCCTGACCATGGCCAATGACGGTACTCTCTGTTTCGGGTATGACGGGGAAATCTATACCGTAAATCCAGCCGGAGAGCAGCGGAAGGTGGACATCAGCATTGTTGCGGACAAACAGGACCGTGACCTTATCAAGACTCCGGTACGTTATGCAAATGACATAGCTGTCAGCAAGGACGGGAAACAGATCGCCTTCATTTACCGCGGTGACGTATACGTTACCATGAGCGAGTATGCTACGACGAAGAGAATCACGAACACTCCCGAACAGGAACGCAATATCGATTTTGCGCCTGACGGACGTTCCCTCATCTATTCTTCTGAAAGGGATGGCCTGTGGCAGGTTTACATGTCTTCAATTGTGAACGATAATGAAAAACTGTTCCCTTATTGTACAGAGATCAAAGAAGAAAGGGTGACCGATTCAGAAAATCCTTCATTCCAGCCCCTGTTCAGTCCAGACGGAAAGGAAGTGGCTTTCCTCGAGAACAGGACTACTATCCGGGTGATAAATCTGGAAACCAAGGAAGTACGTACCGTAATGGACGGGAAGTATGAGTATTCGTACTCGGACGGGGACCAGTGGTACCAGTGGTCTCCTGACGGCAAATGGATCCTTTCAAACTCCATATTCGTAGGCGGATGGAACAATAAGGACGTTGCCCTGCTCGATGCTTCCGGCAATGGAACCATGCACAATCTGACAAACAGCGGCTATACAGATGCAAACGCCAAGTGGGTACTGGACGGCAAGGCAATGATATGGTTCAGCGACCAGGCAGGATACCGCAGCCATGGCAGCTGGGGAGCCGAAAGTGATGTGTATATCATGTTCTTTGACATGGATGCATATGAGAAATTCCGCATGACCGAAGAAGAACTTGCCCTTTATGAAGAAGAGCAGAAAATAGCGGAGGATGCAAAGAAAGAAGCGGAAGAGAATGCTGACAAGAACAAGAAGAAATCCAAGAAGAAAAATGCCAAGGATGAGGAAAAGGCAGAGGAAACATTTGTACCTGATCTGGAAAATGCCAAATACAGGGTTATGCGCCTGACTGTCAATTCTTCGAATCTGATCGATGCAGTATTGAGCAAGGACGGTGACAAGCTTTTCTATCTCGCTTCGTTCGAAGGCAGTCCCGACCTCTGGGTCCATGACCTTAAGGAAGGTGAAACAAAGATTCTGGTAAAAGGAGCCGGATACGGTTCACTCATACTTTCGGAGGACGGCAAGAGCATCTATATGAATTCGGGCAGCATCAAGAAAATAGATGTCGCTTCCGGACGTCCTGCTCCGGTAGAGATTGAAGGAATCTTCGAATACAGACCTTATGCCGAGAGGGAATATATCTTCGACCATGCATGGAGGCAGGTAAAGGAGAAATTCTATGATCCCGAAATCCATGGTGTGGACTGGGACGGCTATAAAGAGACTTATGCCAAGTTCCTGCCCTACATAAACAACAACTTCGATTTTGCGGAAATGCTTTCGGAAATGCTAGGCGAACTGAATGCCTCCCATACCGGTGCCCGTTATTCTGCCCCCGGCTCTTCTTATCCGGTAGCATACCTGGGAGCATTCTTCGATGATGCATATACCGGTGACGGATTGAAGATCAAGGAGATAATCAAGGGCGGCCCGCTGACCCTCGTGAAATCCGACCTGAAAGAAGGTTGCATTATCGAAAAGATTGACGGACAGACAATTGTAGCCGGCCAGGATTACTACCCTCTCCTTGAAGGCAAAGTCGGCAAGAAGATACGCCTTTCGGTTTCAGATCCTGCCACCTCAAAGAAATTCGATGTAGTGGTCAAAGGTATCGGCAGTGAGTATTCCATCCTGTACCGCAGATGGGTAGAGAGGAACCGTGCCATCGTGGATGAAATCTCAGGAGGCAAGATCGGCTACGTACATATTGAAGGTATGGACAGCAAGAGTTTCCGGACCTTGTATAAGGATCTGTTAGGGCTTAACCGCCATAAGGAAGCTGTAGTTGTCGATGTTCGCCATAATGGTGGCGGATGGCTCCACGATGATGTGGTAACCCTCCTTTCCGGCAAGGAGTATCAGCAATTCAGGCCGCGTGGGCAGTATATCGGAAGCGATCCTTTCAACAAGTGGCTCAAACCGTCCTGCATGCTGGTCTGCGAGGACGACTACAGCAATGCACATGGTACTCCATGGGTATACAAGCACCTCGGAATCGGCAAACTGGTAGGAGCACCCGTTCCCGGAACCATGACGGCAGTATGGTGGGAAAGCCAGATCGATCCGTCCATCGTGTTCGGTATACCCCAAGTAGGGTGTTGGGATATTGAGAATGGCGAGTACATGGAAAATGTCCAGCTCGATCCCGATATTCTTATATACAATACACCAGAGGATGTAATGAACGGTTTCGATGCCCAGCTCAAGGCAGCTGCCGAAAGCCTGATGGCAAAGTAGCCGGTTACTTACCAGTGAAAAAGAAGGCTGTGTCCCGTTTGGGCACAGCCTTCTCTGTTTCCGGCTGATTGCCGGCTGTGGCGTGGTCTTCGAATTATTCTGCTTTCAGGTAGTCTATTCTGATGGTTTTGTCGCCGTATATCCATTCACCTTTTGTGAAACCGGACGGTATTGCATCATTCCCGAACCATGCCGTTACGGGGAAGACGGAAATACCATCACCGGGATTGCCATTGCAAAGCAGATAGTTCAGTTCTGTGTTTCTGCTTATATCCAGTTTGGTCAGCTGGTTGTTGTGGCAGTTTAAATATGTCATATCAGTATTGTTGGTCACGTCCAGAGCAGTCAGCTGATTATTGCTGCAGGACAACAAGATAAGTGCAGTATTCTTGCTTACGTCCAGGGTGGTCAGCTGATTGTTGTAGCAGGACAGATCTACCAATTCGTTATTGTTGGTCACGTCCAGAGCAGTCAGCTGATTATTCTGGCAGGATAGTTTTTTAAGTGCAGTATTCTTGCTTACTTCCAATGCTGTAAGCAGGTTGGAACTGCAGTGTAAATCTACGAGTGCATTGTTTTTGCCTACCTCCAGAGTGCTCAGCTGATTGCTTTGGCAGTGCAATGCTGCCAGGAGAGTATTGCTGCTCAAATCCAGAACGGGCAACTGGTTGTTGTAGCAGAACAGATGTCTCAGTTCAGTATTGTTGTTTATATCCAGTTCTGTAATCTGATTATGCTGGCAGTACAGATCTGTAAGTTCAGTATTGTTTGTTGCATCCAGAGTGGTCAGCTGGTTGTTTGAGCAAGACAGGAATTTTAAGTGAGTATTCTTGCTTATGTCCAGCTCAGTCAATCGGTTGTTGGCACAGTTCAGGGTATCCAGAGAAGCAAAGTATTCAATACCTCTCAAAGATGTCAGAGGTCCGCAATTATCCAGGGTCTCGGAAATATCGAGTTTTGTTATTCCGGTTATGTCTTTTGGCAGTATCTTTTCTTCATCGGAGATATACCCCCTTTCTTTCAGAATGCGGACAAACTCCGGGTCGAAGAGCGGAGCAAGATTCGGAGTTTTTTCCTGAGTGACTTTGAGTGTCTGTATCTTGTCTCCGTATTGTATATCGATATGGGCAATACGCAATTCCTCTCTGTAGTTCTCGTCTGCTGTCACTTCTATTGTCTGCTCTCCTGCAGTTCCTCTAGCGGGTGTAACTGTCAGCCATTCAGTATCTGTATTTTCGTAAGTTATGCTAAGGGCCCATTCAACGTTGGTCTTGAATGAGACGTTTGCCGTCCGCCCTTCAATGGCTCCAAGTGTATATTCTGTCTGTCCGACTGTGAGTTCAGGAAGCGGGTCTTTTTCTTGGCACCCTGCAAGTGCAAAAACGCACAACATGATCAGTAGGTGGATTTTTTTCATTTGCGTTGAATCTTGAATGAATAATATTGATTGCTTTAATCTGCAAATATATGGAAATTCCTAATCATTTTCCGCAGGTGAACCGGAGTGTTTTGTCTAACTTGCAGAGTGTTAGTGCTTTACCGCAAAGCGTGCGGTACACCTGCGGAAGCGCTTCGGCTGCCAATGTGCCCGAGAACACCTTCTCACCGCGGTGCGCCTTTCACTCCCCTCCGCAGGTGAACCGGCCCCTTTTCCATAACCCGCAGACTGCCAATACTTTACCATAAATATTGCGGTACACCTGCGGAAGCACTTCGGCAGCCGATGCGCCCGAGAACGCCCTCTCGCCGCGGTCCGTCCTCCAGCCCCCTTCGCAGGTGTACCGGCCTATTTCGTATAACCCGCAGAGTGCCAATGTTTTACCGCAAATCGTGCGGTACACCTGCGTCAAGACTCCCGACGGCAATGCGAACGACTTCCGTGGATTTAGGTACAAATAGGCTGCTGTTGTAGATGTCACAGTCTGGCAGGGTGGACTTTGCATCCGGCTTCTTGTGTATCTCGCTGACACCCATGGTGTTGTAATTTCATATGTGTGCAAACCCTCCCCGAAAACACGCCAAAAGACCCGAATTCAGGGGACTGAGGTGTACCAAAAAAGTTGGACACAAGCGAGAGAAAGATGAAAGAGATC
>CAZXFF010000042.1:0-2186 GCA_964640305.1 uncultured Muribaculaceae bacterium
GTCATTCTTTGCGAGATAATGGGACAATGCAGCTCCCTTCTCATCAAAGACCAGCTTCAGGGGAACACTCCCCTGTTTACAGGCATTGACAAGACCAGATTCAAACGTCAGGTCAACCCAGGTGATACCATTGAAGTGCATGCACGCATTACAATGCACCGTGGAATGCTGTACTTTATTGAGGCGAAGTCCTATGTGGACGGAGAACTGGCAGTGGAAGCCCTGCTCTCGTTCGCCATTGTAGAAAGTGGAAAATTCAATTGATATCAAAATGGAAACAGGATTATTGAAAGGAAAGGTAGCATTGGTAACAGGTGCTGCCCGCGGTATCGGAAAGGCCATCGCAATGAAACTTGCATCAGAAGGAGCCAATATCGCATTTACCGACCTTAAAGAAGACGACAACTTCAGGAATACTGAAAACGAGATACGCTCTCTGGGCGTAGAATGCAAAGGATATGCATCGAACGCAGCGGACTTCACTGAAGCCCATGCTACAGTAGAGCAGATACACAAAGACTTCGGCCATATCGATGTACTGGTCAACAATGCAGGTATCACCAGAGACGGCCTGATCATGAGGATGTCAGAACAGCAGTGGGATATGGTTCTCACCGTCAATCTGAAATCAGCATTCAACTTCACACATGCCCTGGTACCCATCATGGCACGCCAGAGAGGCGGCAGCATCATCAACATCTCTTCTATCGTAGGTGTAAACGGGAACGCAGGACAGTGCAACTATTCAGCATCCAAAGCAGGAATGATCGGTCTTGCCAAATCCATCGCCAAGGAAATGGGTTCCCGTGGAATACGCGCAAACGCCATTGCTCCGGGATTCATCATCACCGACATGACCAATGCCCTCTCTGAGGAAGTAAGGGAAGAATGGAACAAGAAGATCCCTCTACGCAGAGGCGGTACTCCCGAAGACATCGCCAATGTAGCACTCTTCCTTGCATCCGATCTGTCTTCATACGTTACAGGACAGGTCATCGTCTGCGACGGCGGTATGATCTGATTTCATCACAATGCCATTATAAAAAAGGTATGCCGTACTTCATGGCATACCTTTTTTTTTATAGCAGATGAAAAAACCGGCCAGGAAAAGAATCCTGACCGGTCATTCTGATTGCTATACTGCTACAGAGAACTTACTGTGCCAGACGCTTGTAAGATTCATACCTGATCTTTGCAAACTCTTCTGTCTTGTTGAACAGTTCCTGAGCTATCTCAGGGAAGCTCTTCAGCAATGAGCTGTAGCGTACTTCACCTTTGATGAATTCCTGGAACTTGCTCCAGTCAGGTTCCTTGCTGTCCAGGGTGAAAGGATTCTTTCCGGCTTCGGCAGCAGGATTGAAATGGTACAGATGCCAGTAACCGCATTCCACTGCGAGCTTTTCCTCATGCTGGCTGCGTCCCATACCGTTGCGGAGACCATGGTTGATACAAGGAGCATAAGCTATGATCAGAGAAGGACCATCATATGCTTCTGCTTCCTTGAGCACATTGAAGTACTGTGCAGGGTTTGCACCCATGGCAACCTGAGCCACATATACATAGCCGTAGCTCATAGCCATCATGCCAAGGTCTTTCTTACGGACTCTCTTACCTGATGTGGCAAATTTCGCAACTGCTCCGGCAGGAGTTGATTTGGATGACTGTCCACCGGTGTTGGAATAAACCTCGGTATCGAGAACCAGGACATTCACATTCTCGCCTGATGCGAGGACATGGTCAAGTCCGCCGTATCCGATATCGTATGCCCAGCCGTCTCCTCCGAAGATCCACTGGCTGCGGGCAGGGATATAGTCCTTATGCTTGAGCAGTTCCCTGCATTCCTTACAGTTGCAAGCTTCCATAAGAGGAACCAGCTTGTCGCAGATCTCGCGTGTAACAGCCGGATTGCTCCTGTTTGCAAGCCATTTTTCGAAGAGTTCCTTCATTTCCGCAGAACAGCTGTTGTTTTCCAGACCCTGCTTCATAAGGTTTGCAACAGTGGTACGGATCCTTTCTGTACCGAGTCTCATACCCAGACCGAATTCGGCATTGTCCTCGAAGAGAGAGTTGTCCCATGCCGGTCCGCGACCGTTCTTGTCGGTGCAGTAAGGTGATGAAGGGAATGATGCACTGTAGATAGAAGAACATCCTGTAGCATTGGCAACCATCATCCTGTCACCGAAGAG
>CAZXFF010000042.1:2196-10797 GCA_964640305.1 uncultured Muribaculaceae bacterium
TCAAATTCCCCGTCGTTGAAGTTCAGCTTATATTTATAACGGAAAAGGGAAGGGGGCACTCTTGATATTCTGGGTTTTAGGTACGATTTCCTTGTAGCCCACATTGGTATGCAGATAATCGAAATTAGCCTGCTCCTGAATCTGTGTCTCAAGCGGCTTGAGTTCCAGTGCCTTGTCTTTGGCAAGACATACATCCACGCAGTTTCCGCAACCTGTACAGTCCATAGGAGATACCTGGATGGTGAAGCGGTATTCCTTGAATGCTGCAATGCCCTGTGCAGATTTCACTCCTGCAGGGAGTTTTGCCTCTTCTTCCTTTGAAATCAGGAAAGGCCTTATGGCTGCGTGAGGGCAGACATAAGCACACTGGTTGCACTGGATACATTTCTCAGGATTCCACTCGGGAACATTCACTGCTATACCGCGTTTTTCGAATGCAGCGGTACCTGCAGGAATGGTGCCGTCCACATGCTCGCCGGCAAATGCGCTTACAGGAATGTCATAACCGTTCTGGGCGTTGACAACGTCTGCTACGCTGCGTACCCACTCGGGAGCGAGACGGTCAAAGTTGCTGGGACGGAATTTTGATTTCACGTCCTTCCAGTCTGCAGGAATTGCAAGTTCTTCGTATTCAGCACCTCTGTCGACTGCAGCATAGTTCATGTTGACAATCTTCTCACCCTTCTTGCCATAGCTCTTGTCAATGGCTTTCTTCATGAATGAAACGGCTTCTTCGTAAGGGATAATACCGGTAATCTTGAAGAATGCTGACTGAAGGATGGTATTGGTCCTGTTACCCAGACCGATTTCCTCAGCAATCTTGGTAGCGTTGATGATATATACCTTTATGTTCTTCTCGACAATGACCTGTTTTACATGGTCTGGAATCCTCTTTGCTGTCTCTTCTGCTGACCAGAGGCTGTTCAGAAGGAGAGTACCGTTCTGTTTGATACCTTTGAGGACATCGTATTTGGAGAGATATGAAGGAACGTGGCAAGCCACGAAATCAGGAGTTGATACCAGGTAAGGTGAGGTAATGGGAGAGTCACCGAAACGGAGATGCGAGCAGGTATATCCGCCTGACTTCTTGGAATCGTAATCGAAGTAACCCTGGCAATATTTTGAAGTATGGTCACCGATAATCTTGATGGTATTCTTGTTTGCACCTACCGTACCGTCGGAACCAAGACCATAGAACTTGCATTCGTATGTGCCTTTCCTTGCCAGCGAAACCTCTTCTCCGACAGGCAGGGACTTGAATGTAACGTCATCGGTAATACCGATGGTGAAATCCGCCTTAGGCTGTTTCTGCTTGAGGTTCTTGAATACTGCGAAAATCTGGGCAGGACTGGTATCTTTTGAAGAAAGTCCGTAACGTCCGCCGATGATGAGAGGCATTTCGATGTCAGAATCTGCAATGGTGGATTTAACATCCAGATACAGAGGCTCTCCGACAGAACCAGGCTCTTTGCAACGGTCGAGGACGGCAATTCTCTTGACTGTCTTGGGCAATACTCTGAGGAAATATTTTGCAGAGAAAGGCCTGTAGAGACGGACAGTGATGACTCCGACTTTCTCACCCTTTGCGACGAGAGCATCCACAACGTCGCGTATGGTCTCGCATACGGAACCCATTGCGATAACCACATCCTTGGCCTCGGGGTCACCGTAATAATCGAACGGCAGGTAATGGCGGCCTGTCAGTTCGCCTATTTCACCCATATACCTTGCAACGATGTCAGGAACTGCATTATAGTATGTATTGCTTGCTTCGCGGGCCTGGAAATATACATCAGGGTTCTGGGCAGTACCTCTGGTAACAGGCTTGTTCGGGTTAAGGGCTTTCTTGCGGAAATTCTCAAGAGCCTTTTCGCTGATCATTTCCTTGAGGGCATCCGAATCGAGAACCTCGATCTTCTGGATTTCATGGGAAGTCCTGAATCCGTCGAAGAAATGAATGAAAGGAACACTTGCCTTTATTGTGGAAAGATGGGCTACTGCACCGAGGTCCATAGCTTCCTGGACACTTGATGACGCCAGCATTGCAAAACCGGTCTGTCTGCAGGCCATCACATCCTGGTGGTCACCGAAGATGGAAAGGGCCTGTGCAGCGAGTGCGCGGGCTGAAACATGGAATACAGTCGGCAGCAATTCACCGGCAATCTTGTACATGTTCGGGATCATCAGCAGAAGTCCCTGTGAAGCAGTGAAAGTGGTAGTCAGGGCACCTGCCTGCAAAGATCCGTGTACAGCACCGGCTGCACCGCCTTCACTCTGCATCTCGGTAACCTTTACAGTTTCACCGAAAAGGTTCTTCTTTCCGAATGCAGCCCACTCGTCCACATATTCCGCCATGGTTGATGACGGGGTAATAGGGTATATGGCTGCATGCTCACTGAATAGGTAAGCTACATGTGCGGCGGCATAGTTGCCGTCGCAAGTAATAAATGTCTTTTCTTTTGCCATTATTAAGACGATTTTAGAGTTATTTGGATTGGATTTATTATTTAGCTGGTAAACATTTCTTTATAAGTCCCTGCAGAACGGTACCGGGGCCCAGTTCCACAAATTCCGTAGCACCGTCATTGTGCATGTTGATTACGGTCTGGGTCCACCTTACAGGAGATGTAAGCTGTTTGAGGAGTTTCTGCTTTATGGTCGCAGGATCAGTACTCGGCATGGCATCCACATTCTGGTATACAGGACATACTGGAGCGACTATCCTGGTTTTCTCGATGGCTTCCGCCAGTTCCAGACGCGCAGGTTCCATGAGTGGGGAATGGAAAGCACCGCCCACAGCCAGAACAAGCGCCCGTTTTGCCCCGGCAGCCTTCAACGCATCGCATGCTGCGGTAACCGCCTCTATCTCACCGGAGATCACAAGCTGTCCCGGACAATTGAAATTAGCCGGTACCACAATCCCTTCAATCCTGGCACATGCTTCCTCAACAGTTTCGTCGGGAAGTCCGATTATGGCAGCCATTGTAGAAGGTTTGGCCTCACATGCCTTCTGCATTGCCATAGCCCTCGCATACACCAGGCGGAGTCCGTCCTCGAAACTCATCGCCCCTGCAGCGACCAATGCCGAAAACTCTCCGAGAGAATGTCCGGCCGTCATATCGGGCCTGAAATTTTCAATCGCAGCTGCAGCCGCAGTGGAATGGATGAATACCGCCGGCTGAGTCACTTTTGTCTGCTTGAGTTCATCGGCAGTACCGTTGAACATAATGTTCCTTATATCATATCCGAGAATGTCGCAGGCGCTGTCAATCATCTCCTTTGCCTTGGGATTTGAATCGTAAAGATCCTTGCCCATCCCTGTAAACTGTGCTCCCTGTCCGGGAAAAACATAAGCTGTCATTTCAATTTCAATTTTTATTTATAACTTTGCAATCCTATTGCCTCCGTAGTTTAATGGATAGAATGAGAGATTCCGGTTCTCTTGGTTGGGGTTCGATTCCCCACGGGGGTACAAAATCACACTTCTTCGGCATCGACATCCACGACAATGCCGGATCCCTTTTCATCCGACTTCTTTATTTCCTTTCTTATCAGATAAGTGGAAACCGCTTCCGACAACGCATACAGCAGCATTGTAGCCCCGAAAAGTATAAAAATCCACTCGCCGCTCTCCTTCGGGAAGAAAAACATCACAATGCCCACAACAGTTGTAAGGCACGGCCCTATATATAATGCCAAAGGGAAATCTATAATCTTTCTCGTCCGCGCAAGATTCACCACTTCTCCGAGACCGAAGACCAGCAGCAGGATTCCGAACACGAACATTATCAGGCTTACGAAGAAATTCGGGAAGACCAGCAGGACTATACCGAATGCCACATCCACAATCGAATTCAGGAACAGCAAAGGAACTTTCTCTTTCTGCCATTTCCCGAGATAGGCGATGATCATGCTGGCAACACCCACCGCAAGAATCAGTGCCCCAAGTATTATTACAACCCATTTCTGGACTATATCCGGCCATACCACCAGTACAAGACCTCCTATCAGGGCCACAATCGCTCTGGCATAACCGTATGACCTGTCAAAAAACATATTGGCCGACTTCATACTCTTGTTTCTTAAATATTTTACAAAAATACAAAACGATTTTGAAATCTCTGCAAAAGAAAATATCTTTGTATACAAATAATCCTTTTTTCTATGAAAAAACACTGTTTAAAGGTAACCCTCCTTACAATTTTCGCATCGGTATTTCTGTATTCATGTGGTCCCGCTTCGAAAATCAACAGGGCGGATATCCCCTGGACATACGAAATCGAAAGTGCCGGTGTAGGATCCGACGGCACATATGCGCTTAGAGTATGGAGCTATTCCAGAACACCCGAAATTTCACTTGAAATACCCAAGAAAAATGCCGTACATGCGGTCATCTTCAAGGGAGTCCCCGCAGGAAACGGAGCCACGGCGCAGCCACCGTTCATCACAGACAATTCCGTCTCTCCCGACGACCCTTTCTTCACCGGCTTCTTTTCGGGTGAATATGCAAGATTCATCAATTCCGTAGCAAAAAACAGTGTCCAGATAATGAAGAGCGGCAAAAGGGAATACAAGATAGGCTATGCAATATCCGTATCCAAGGACGAGCTCAGGAAATATCTGGAGAGCCAGGGTATAATAAAAGCATTATCCGAAGGATTCTAAACCTTCCAAATCATAACTACATCCTATGAAGAAAACGTTTTTTTCCGTTCTTTTTGCAATAATGTCCTTTATTGCACTACCCGCGCAGAATCTCATGCACCCCTTTTCGAAAGGAGACCTGTGGGGATACAGGAATGCCGACGGAGAGGTCGTCATCCAGCCTGAATATTCTTTCGCAAGCGTACCCGCAGGGCCTTACGGACTTGTCGGTGTAAATGACGGGAATGAGACAAAATGGGGAGTCGTGGAAGCCTCAGGCAAAGTGGTCATACAGCCGTCATACGATTACATCGACTTGTGCAACGAAGGATATGTTGCCGTTTACAACGGGCCTGTTGACAAAGAGACTGGTATCATGACCGGTGGGGAATGGGGATTCCTGAATCTTGCCGATCCCGCGAAAACACTGACCGGGTTTTCCGTTGTCGGCCCTTTCATAGATTCAGTCGCTTGGGGAGCAGCAGGTGTCGGTGTAAAACGCCAGAAACGCACAATGCCCATTGTCAACGACAAAGGGAAAGTCATAGGGGAAGATATCATTTTCGGAGTAACGAGGAACTTCAATATGGAAGACATCGCATACCCGAACGAAGACCGTTCATATCCGTTCAATGACGGACAATGGGTACTGGTAGATTATGACCTGAGGCCTCTTACAAGCGTGGATGATCCATATCAGATGGCAGGTTCATTCGAAGACGGACTGGCATGGGTAAAGAAAAACGGCCGGTTCGGATTCATCAACACAAAGGGAGAAGAAGTGATCCCTCCCATTTATGTAGCCGTTCAGGACGCCCCGGGAAGCGCTCCTGTATCCCTGCTGATGAAACCAGAAAGCGGGGCAATCAGATGGGTAATGAATGACAAAGGTGAAATTGCCTGGCTGAATGAAAAAGGAGAGGTTGTCATTGACTTCATCCTATCCGACGGGAGGGTCAGCATACTGGACATTGCCTCAGAACAGATGTGGGACTTCTAAAATCTGAAATTCTATGAAAAATACATATTTAGCAATAGCAATATTCTTCGCAGCAGCATTCCTGCATTTTGATGCCAAAGCCCAGAACGAAGAACTGAAATACAGGAGAAGTTCCCTGTACTCCATCATGGTCAGCCACCCCGACCAGAAAATGGACGAGGAAATAATCGAGGCATTCATGGCTCTTGAGACGCCGGAAAAATACAACAACCACGACCTGAGCATAAAGTGCATCTCGACATACAGCAAGAAAGCTGAGGTCAAAAACGAAATCGACCTGTTCCTGAAACAGAACCAGGTCGCCAAGCGACTGGTTTCCAAATGGTTCAACAGGAACAAGCAAACCGGCGGCTTCGATCCTGCACTGGTTATGGAAAGAGGTCTGTATGATGTTTCCGCAATAGACATCGAAGCTGCTGCACAAAGCAAGAGAGGCATTGACGCACTTGCTGACAGAGGCTACGAACTTATCGAGAACACCTACGTTATAGTCAATGACATAACCTACGTGGACCATGAAAAGAACGCGGAAGTGGCTACCGGAATCCTGAGTATCATTGGGGCAGCCGCCACCATAATCACCGGCGACGAAGACAATATCGTGACCAGCGCCGCCACCCTTGGCGCGATAGTTTCAAGCCTTATAGCCGGATTCACCGTAAACATACATACTCACCTGTACCAGCTGGAATGGAACGACCGGATAGCAGACCGCCTGTACTCCATGTACTACTATGACAAACCTGCAACCGATTCAGCATCTTTAGCAGCCTTCGAGGCCGACGAAAACCTGCGGAACATGAAAGCAGCATATGAAGCCGATGACAGTACATTCGTCCTGAAATATGTAGGCTCGTACAAGGAAAAAAGCGCCAAGCCTGTATTGAGAGGTCTATACAGCCCGGAAGACGTATTCCGTAAGGTATGCGCAAGGGCGGTTGACAAAAACATTTCAGCCCTTCAGAAGAAATTCGACCAGTTCAAGGTTAAAGTACCCTTGACCGGCATTGAACCTCTTTCCGCCCAGATCGGGTTGAAAGAAGGAGTCTCTCCGAAGTCCAAATATGAAGTACTCATGCCGGAGATTGATGCAGAGAGCGGTAAGGTAAAATATATCCGCAAGGGAGTCATCCAGCCTATCCCTGGAAAAATCTGGGACAACAGATACATGGCCACAGAAGAAAGGGCTGAAGGAGCCAATCTTAAAGGTACAGAGTTCAAGGTATTAAGCGGCAGCAACTTCACCCAGGGGATGCTCATCCGTGAAATGAAATAACGTTCGTCCTTATTCTTAACGGCAAAAGCATCATGAAAAGGAAAGTTGCATTGGTCCTTGCAAGCGGAGGTTCCAGAGGACTTGCACATATAGGAGCCATTGACGTTCTCGAAGAAAACGGATTCGAAATAACATCAGTCGCCGGATGCTCCATGGGTGCCTTGGTAGGAGGTCTCTATGCCGCAGGCGGTCTCGACGAGTTCAAGGAATGGATGGAGACCATAGACAGGATGCGCGTCCTGTCCCTGATGGACTTTACGATCGGGAACGGCGGTTTTGTCAAAGGGGACAAAGTCATGGAAGAACTCCAGTCCATAATCCCGGACAAGAAGATAGAAGATCTGGACATTCCCTTCTGCGCTGTCTCTACAGACATCAGGCACAGAAAAGAAGTAGTATTCGAAAGCGGAAGCCTGTACGATGCAATACGCTCATCCATATCAATGCCGTCCATATTCACCCCCAACCGGATAGGAGACATGCTCCTGATTGACGGAGGAGTGGTAAACCCGATACCGTTGGACAGGGTAAAAAGGACGGAAGGGGATATCCTCGTAGCCATTGACCTTAACGCCCCCTACGAAATGAAAAAGGAAGAGCACTGGGAGTTCAAGAGACTGGCCCCTGTCCGTAAGAAACTTGCCGACCTGATGGACAGCATCACAGACAAGCACAAAAAGGAAGAAGTGGAAACCGCTGTCCAGAATAACGGATATGAAGACGATGAAGATATGGGATTCGTATCGATCCTCAACGAATCTTCCGCCCTCATGCTCCAGGCCAATTCCGAAAGAAGCATCGCGCTCTACCCACCCGACATTCTGGTACGCATTGCAAAGAATGCCTACAGCACCATGGAGTTCTACAAGTTCGACGAAATAGTGCAGCTCGGCCGCGAAAAAACCATCGAAGCACTCTCCGCCGCCGGATTGATAACCAAACAATAGCGGCACCTGACTCTACCCTGCCCCTGACTGCCCTGCTTCCATCCTACCCCTGACGGTCCTACTTCAATCCTGTCCCTGACTGCCCTGCTTCTATCCTGTCCCTGACGGTCCTACTTCCATCCTACCCCTGACGGTCCTACTCCGCACCCGCCATCCCCGGTACACCATATCACCACCGGGACATTATCATGCAATACGCCATCCCGGAGACGCTTACATCACATCCTGTCCCTCCTCCAGAGACACTTACCTCTCTTACTGAATCTTCGCAAGTGAGCCGCCCTCTCCGCAGGTGTACCAGCAAAATCCAGCCGACTCTTTCAGAATCTCCGCAGGTACACCGGATTTCCGCAGGTGTACGTGCCACCCTCGCCGCAGTTATAGAGAATCACCGCATGTGTACCGCCCTCCCCGCAGGTGTACCAGCCCAAACAAGCCAACCACCTGAATCCCAAGGCATTAGCACAATTACCACAGTACACCTGCGTAAGCACCACGACAAACAATACGCCCCAGGGCTCACTTACGCCTCAATCTTCTCCCACTCCCCATTCGCAGGTGCACCAGCCAAATTCGGACAACTTACTGAATAACAGCGCATTACCGCAATCCATCCAGTTCACCTGCAATGGTAATCCGAACACCAATGTGCCACAGACATGCCTCTCAGGCCGGTCATGTTCCCAGACCACTCCGCAGGTGCACCAGCCAAATTCGGACAACTTACTGAATAA
>CAZXFF010000042.1:10897-16777 GCA_964640305.1 uncultured Muribaculaceae bacterium
TGTGCCACAGACATGCCTCTCAGGCCGGTCATGTTCCCAGACCACTCCGCAGGTGTACCAGCCAAATTCGGCCAACTTACTGAACGACAGCGCATTACTGCAATCCATCCGGTTCACCTGCAATGGTAATCCGAACACCAATGTGCCCCAGACATGCCTCTCAGGCCGGTCACGTTCCCAGACCACTCCGCAGGTGCACCAGCCAAATTCGGACAACTTACTGAATAACAGCGCATTACCGCAATCCATCCAGTTCACCTGCAATGGTAATCCGAACACCAATGTGCCACAGAAAAGGTTCTCGAAAAATGTCAACAGAATACACAATGCCACAACGCCCATTATTCGGCATATTCCGGGCGGTGTGGAAAGAAAGCCGGGAGAGAATGCGGTCCAGAGGGCGTTCTCTATGAAACAACAATGACTAGCCACTGACTGCCTGAAACAGACTGCGTAAAGCTGCTACAGCCACTCGGAGAGGTCGTACCCGTAGATGGCCTTGTCGGAGGAATTCAAAATGTTTGCAATGCCGGTCGTCCTGTCAATGTTCAGCGCATTGCCCCATACGGGGAGAGGATAACGCTTCAACGGCTTGAAATTCCTGTCGAATATGCAGAGATAATAACCTGCATCTTCCTCCTCTAATGACTCGTAAACTGCAACGATTTTGTCTCCGATGAAATCCAGATCACAGAATGCACCCACAGTGCTGGGCTGTGCCAGATTCTCCGGAATTTCCTTGATATGCATTGTCTTGAGTCTGCTGCCCTGGATATCGTGAAGGATGAGCATCGGGAACGAGCTGCTATAGATTACAAACAGGGTACTGTCGGGGCTGACTTTTCCCATCGACTGGAAAACAGGCATTTCGGTTGAAGGATTGATAGGAAAATCTATCTCCTCTTCGCTCCAACCTTCCAGATATTGTTTGCTGCCGTCCGCATTCAGCAGATAATAGCGGTTGTCCACCTCACAGCAGAGATAAGTGCCTCCACCGAGGTCGTGTACCTCACGCAAAAGCTTGGCACCGAAATCTTTCTCAAGAACTGTCCTGTGACCGCCGTCCTTCGTATTGACTGATGTACGGTACAGGCAACCCCTTGTCAATTCACGTGTAATGATATCCAACGTATCGCCCTTGCCCGGAACAGTCCGGATCACATCGGGAGAAAGGTATTCCCCGACACCTCTTCCTCTCTTACCGAAACGGGAAATCCCGCTCCTGTCCTTGTCAAGCAATGCGAAAAACGGTTCGTCCCATAACCTGTAAACAAAATAGCCGTTCGATTCGATATACCAGCCGATATTGTATTCAGCCGGATCATAGTTGGTCTTGCCGACAAGCTCCAGTTCACCCTCATCGGGAAATGAATCCACCACAGTCACGCTATCGTCCGCACAGGAGGACAGCAAAAACAGGATTGAAGCAATACAAAAAAATTGTCTTAAGTGTTCCATAATGTTGAAGATTAAGTTAGACTTTCAGTATATTCGGGAATCCGGCACTGGATTCATCTTTCTCACAGCCATTCGGAAAGGTCAAAGACCTGGATTAATTCATCATTGTATGAGTCAAGAATCCAGACCAGCCCGGTGTCGGTATCGGCATAGAAATCATTGTTGTCGCCAGGTATATTATACACCGCTTCGGGGGACATGTCGAAATCAAACAGCATGAGTCTGGTGGTGCATTCTCCAGTCTCCTCGTCCACGAGGTCTCTGATCATGAGCAGGAAATGATTCCCGAAAACACATGCACTTTGAAAACCGAGTCCGCCGTAGTCTTCCATGACTTCTTCGGGCCTCTTCTCGACATATACTTTCCGTATAAGGCTTCCGTCAGTGCCGTGCAGCCACACGTAAGGTCTGTCTGTGAACACCAGCATACGCAAGCTGTCAGGTGTAAATATCTCATGTGTCTGAATGACAGGGCACCACCAGTCTTCGTATTCCTGGAAACCGATGTTGTCTCCCCAACTCTCGAAAAAAGTGGTATCGCCGTCATTTCCGATGAGGAAATATCTGTTCTCGTTATTGTTCACTATAGTAGTCCCGTTGGACAGACGGTACAAGGCCCTGTTCATCACCGGGATTTCCCCTGTTTTTTTAATGTTTGTCTTTCCGCTGCTCAGAGACAGTGCAGCCCGGTTAAGGGTTCCTTTGTACATGTCTTTGATATTGATAATGACCGAATCCCCTTTTACGACGGATTCACCGTAAGGTACTCCCCACAGGAACTCTCCTGGACCGTTGCCCTTCCTGCAGGTATATGCTATAGGATTGAAATCCTTGTCTGTAATGGCTATGCTGTAGTCGTCATGTTTCGCGGAGAGCCGCCAATAATCCCCTATTTTCTCATTTATTCCGTAAATGTTGATTTTGACAGGATCATATTTGATGACTTTTACAGGTTCCAGCGTCTCCGATATGGGAAATTCGGTTATCAGGGTGTATTTCATGTCAGCACAGGAACTCAGACCCATAAGAAATGCAGTTGCCAGTACGACAGTACATGAATGGATAAGTTTTATCATAATCATATAGGTTTTATATTGGGCAATCAAGATAACAAAAAAAAATCAAAAAACAAAATCTTCTTTGAGTATTTCAGAGTCCACTCCCCAGATGGTCCCGCTATAGCAGCTGAGCCGGATATGTCGGTGAGTTCTCCGTCCAGCGGTTCCCGGCCGCAGGAAAAGCACATGGCCGCAATAGCAGGTGAAGTGAAGGTAATTTGATTCATCTGCACCGACGACTGTGGCCTCATCCTCAGGCTGCGCGTATCAGCCCATTTCCACGTGCAGGTATGGTGCACCGTCCAGAGTGTAGTAGGTGAATCCGCCAATGGGCTTGAACATCGGAGTGGAGTTGTAGAACAGGAAGGGTTCCATGGCTATGAGGCCTTTGGCCGAGAGCTGACTCTTGTTGTATATGGGCAGGGCCTTGCCTGTAATGTTCATGTCCCGCAGGTACATGATGCTGCTGTCCCGGTCTGTGCTTGACATCTTTGTGGCCGCGTAGCGGTCTCCGGACACGGCGATGATGTGCCCCAGCACACCGGTGAGGCTGTTGCGCACCTCGTCTATGAACCGACCGTCGCTGTCCATCCGTATGACCTTGTTCTGTCCGTCATAGACCAGTAGCCCGGTCCCCGCCCGACCTTGACCCGCCCCGCAGACAGGCTACTTTTGCAGTTTTTTTTGGTTTCTATTTCTAAAATCCGTTGTTACAGCATTATTTCGGACGCGCTCCCGCTATATGTTCTGTAGCGCCTATTAGCACTTCCACCCATTGGGAGCATGCCGCTGCCGGCAAGGGGTGGAAAGAGGGATATTTCTTCTCAAGAATAAATGACCACAATGGTAGTCCGACTAAGAACCCGGTACCATTGTGGTCAATGAGTTTACAGGATTCTTTTGCCTGTTTTACTGTTCCATGCTGGCTGCTTGACGGATTTCAATATCGACCATAGGGTTGTTCCACTGTCTGCCGGTAATTTTTTCACCCAATATGACTAATACACGTTCATATGGAGATTCATTTTCATAAAAATGAATCACTAGCTCATTCCCATCTTTTCTCATTTCAAACCAGTCTCCGGTCCAACAGCCTTCCGGCGATTCTTCTATATAAACATCCTCAATTAGTTGATAGTCAGGCGGAGTCACATCGTGTATGTACGCTTGTACGTATGTCAGGCGGAAATCTGCATTCTTTAGCGGCTTCAACACCACAGTTTGTTCTTGATTTGTCACATTGCGTAATCCATCAAAAAGTAAGAATTCAGTCCTCTTTGCGCATCCTTGCAGCAATACAACAGCTGTGAGTAGCAGGATAATTTGTGATAGACGTTTCATGGCTTACAATGAATAAGTTATTGTTCTGTAATTCCAAGTGAACTTATATGAGACAAAGATATGTTTTATTCTGTCACATCATCTGTAACATGCCCACGGCTTTGTATGTAGCGTATTGTAACACGGAATAGTGTAAAAGAACGGTTTTACGTGAAAGATTAATTCAGCCATTCGGAAAGGTCGTATTCGTAGAAAGCTTCGTTGTCGTAGCTCAGGACGGTAGCAATGCCGGTAGTCCTGTCTATATTGAGGGTATTGCCCCCATCTGGAAGAGGGTAACGTTTCAACGGGTTGAGATCCCTGTCGAATATGCAGAGAAAGTGACCGGATACGTCCCAATCCTCGTCATAGGTCTCATAAATAACGGCTAACTTGTCCCCTATGTAGTCCAAATTCAGGAATGAACCTATTCTGCTGGGCATATCCATATTCTCGGGGACTTCCCCGATGTGCATAGTCTTAAGCCTGTTGCCCTGAAGGTCATGGACGATGAGGGTGGGGAACGAGATGCTGTTTATGGCAAACAGACTACTGTCAGGGCTAATCACACCCAATGACTGGAAAACAGGGACATAGTAATCCGAGTTTTCCAGAACTTCATCCACATCTTCACCCCAGCCTTCCAGATAGTGTTCGCTGCCGTCAGCCTCCAGAAAATAGTAGCGGTTGTTCTCCCCACTGCAAAGGTATCTACCATCGCCCAGAATGTGCAACTCGCGCATACGCTTACCGAAGTCTTTCTCGAGGACGGTCCTGTAACTGCCGTCCTTCGTATTGACGGATGTGCGGTACAGGCATCCGCGCGCCCAGTCACGGATAAACAGGTCAAGAGTGTCGCCTCTACCGAGTGCTGCCTTGATTACGTCAGGAGAAAGGAACTCACCGGGACCGTTCCCCTTCTTCCCGAAACGGACTATCTCGTTCCTGTCCTTGTCAAGCAATGCGAAGAACGGCTCATCCCACAACCTGTAAATGTAAAAACCGTTTGACGTGTTGTACCAGCCTATGTTGTATTCAGTGGGGTCATAAGGAACCTTTTTCAGAAGTGCAAGCTCGCCCTCCTCGGGGAATGACTTCACCACCGTCACGTTCTTATCCGCACATGAGGACAATGCAAACAGGACCGCTGCTGCAAAAAGGAAATGTCTGAGATTTTCCATAATGATTAAGGTCAAGTGTATCTTTCCGTAAAGTTAGGGATATTTTCCAGAAAAACAAAGAGCCGTCAGGCAAATCCGATGACAAATATCTTATCCGTACACCTCTTGTATCCGAAAATCCATACAATCACCACAGCATCAAGCCCCCACCTCCCCCTCAACTTCTTGATTCTGATTAAAAAGAGGAGGGCTGTGCACTTCCACCCCTGCGGAAGCAATATCTATTAACCCGACACCATCAATAAGCAGCCCCCGTCTTTTATATACAGCCGCTTGGCATAAACCTTCAAATGCGCAATGCGCTGCCCTTTACCCATCATCACTATATGAAGTTTTTCACATGAATCTTCAAGAACTCTAATCTAATTACAGGGAAAAATTCCCATCGTATTCCCCTAATGGTCCTTCGAGTGTCAATCTGAAAGCTCCCTCACCGATGCCGGAAAGTACTCTATTTACTTTTTCACAATAGCACTGGAAATCAGAAATTACTGCCGTTGCGGTTTAAGTGAGAAAACTTGTACAAAAAATATAAGTTATTAAGTTATGAAATATCACGTAATGTTTTAATAAAAAGCGTTTTCAATGCCTCACTAGTGATCGGGTTACCTATAAAAACAGGTTTTCCATCACTATTGATAAGGAAACAATGGAATCTTCTGTCTTCCGGTATGCAATCATTCAATTTTCCGAAATCTCCGAATGTATCGATATACAGCGGATACTTAAAATTCAGCATTATTAATTGTTCGACTGTTGTATCATATTCTTCCCGCGAAGGAGAGAAGATATGAATCACTTTAAACGACTGAAGCGAATCAGACAACTTAAATATGGGTTCCATTAAAAAAACTTGATTTATT
>CAZXFF010000043.1:0-16003 GCA_964640305.1 uncultured Muribaculaceae bacterium
CACAAGGTCCAGAAGGCCGTTTCTGGAGAGGAATACCTTATCGTTCAGCTTGAATGTGAGTCCGGTATTCAGGTATGCATAGTTCCTGACCATCGATTCGAGGAACTCTATATTGTATCTGTAGTGCGGGAATACTGCATCATCGGCAAGGAATTCCACTTTTGTCCCGTTTTTCTCTGTACTGTCGCCATCCGTTTCATGCAGGAGTTTCCCTTTCGAAAATGAAGCGCTATGGTATTTCCCGTCCCTGTATGCCGTGATTATGAATGAGATGGAGGTTGCATTTACAGCTTTCAGCCCGACTCCGTTAAGACCTACGCTCTTCTTGAATGCCTTTCCTGCCTCGAATTTACCGCCTGTGTTCATTGTACTGGCAACGTCCACAAGTTTATCCAGCGGGATACCTCTTCCGAAGTCCCTTACTGTAACGGTCCTGTCTTCCAGAAGTATATCGATTTCTTTTCCGAAGCCGGCGGCAAATTCATCTACTGAATTGTCTATGACTTCCTTAACAAGGATATAGATGCCGTCATCAGGCAGGGAACCGTCTCCGGTATTGCCGATGTACATACCGGGTCTGGTGCGGATATGGTCGTACCATTCCAGCGTCTGTATGGTGCTACTGTCGTAACTGGTTGATATTTCGCTCATTCCAATTTTTTAAAGAAAAATTAACGGGCAAATTTACAAAGTTTTTTCCCAATAAAAGGAGGAACGGGAGGAAAAATTGCTACTTTTGCCGCAATTTGTGTACTAAATAACATGTGCCTATGAGTAGAAAATATGTAATTTTCTTCCTATGCACCCTGACCGCTGTTTTGTCCTGTTCAAGAAACAGTGAGGACTTCTTTTTCGAAAGGGGAAAAGGGGGCATAAGGTTAACTTTGGACACCGACTATGCTGTAGCTACAAAAGCAGATGTCGAAGAAGGCCCGGTAGAGCCGGATAATTTCAAGATAGAAATAATCAATTCGAAAGGGGTTATTTTCAAGCGCTGGAAAACCTACGCCGATTACAAAAGCGAGGAGAACCAGGCATTCGTAATGAACGCAGGAGGACCATACAGGATCAGAGCTACATATGGAGATTCTCTTGCGAGCGGGTTCAATGCATTGTTCTTCAAGGGAGAAGAAGAATTCATGGTTGTGCCCCAGGAAACAGTTGACTTGAGCGTCGTATGCAGGATGGCGAATGTAAAAGTAGCCGTTGTGTATGGCGAAAACATCAAGAAGGACTACACTGATTTCAATGTGAACGTCAAGAACAGCCGCGGATCACTGGATTTCGGGAAAGACTGTACGGAAGCAGGATATCTTCCTGTAGGTGATCTTTCAGTCACAATGGAGCTTACGGATACAGAAGGCAAGAAATGGTATTTCCGGAACAAGTCGGAGATTTCGGCTGCTGCCGGAGACTTCATTACCCTAAGGATGGATACCAAGAAGATTCCTGAGATGGAAGTCGGGGTCTCGATTACGATAGACAAGACGACAGATGACCACACTGTTACAGTAAACCTGCCTTCATACATGCTTCCGGCAGATGCTCCCTATTTTACACCTGTCGGATTTGCCCAGGAAAACAAGACTGTCACCTTCGTCGAGGGGACATCTCCTGAAAACGCATCCGTGAATATAACTGCCGAGTCAGGACTGCAGACATGTGTGATGAAAGTGAATTCCGCTTATCTCATCAATACTCTGGGCTGGCCATCTGAAATAGATTTCATGAACATTACCCCGGATGTCCGCAATATCCTGTCCAGAGACGGAGTCCTTTATACTGATGGCATGGCCGGATGTACCCTCGCCAATATTGACCTGAAAGGATTGGCCAAGGTGTTCAAATATACGGATGTGGCCGAAGACAATACGCATTCATTTACGGTAACGGTAACGGATGCGGTCGGAAAGAGTGCGGAAGCTGCTTATTATATGGTACCTGTCCTGGCTCAGAAAACAGTAGAGGATATCCCTGCAGCTGATGTGTGGGCTGTCAAGGCTTATGTATCCATGACCACGGACGGCAATCCTGAAAACCTTTTCCCGGAAATCAGCTCAGATGGTATTTCATGGACGAAACCGGAGTACGACCAGGTTTCAGTGGATGGCAATGTGCGTAAGGTTCTTATAAAGGGGCTGACTCCAGGAACAGCATATTCCGTAAGGGCCGGTTACAACAGTTATTCTTCAGAAGTATTCAAATCAATGACCACTGAGGCGGCCCTGCAGGTAGGCAATGCCGGTTTCGAGGATTGGAGCGAATGGAAATATTATGTCAACAATTCATCGTTGTTCGGCACAGGGGAAGATGTATATCTGAGCAATTATGCTCCTTACAGGGAAGAGGCTTCCAGAAATTGGAATTGTAACAATTCCGAGACAACTCCTGGAGACAGGACCAATACCAGTGCCACGTACAAGAGTTTCCCGATGGTCACATACGTCACAGGAAGAACTGGCGACAGAGCTGCGCAGGTGGCCACCATCGCCATCAGCAATACGGCAACCAATATTACATGTCCTATGCCGAGAAGCATTGTGGCAGGCAGACTTTTCACTGAAGAATCATCCTCTGCTTCCGGTGTCAACTTTGCATCAAGACCCTCAAGTCTGTCTTTCTATTACAAATACGATTCGTACAATTCTGATACGTTCAAGGTGTACATCTGCGTAAAAAACGGAGAAACAGTCATTGCAGAGGGAATAGCCACACCGTCAGCTGCCGGAGACTGGACTTATTGCAAGGTGGATCTGACATATTCCGAGACATCCCTTACGGCACAGAGCATATACATAGAACTAAAATCATCGAGCTCTTCAGGGGAACCGCCATGGACTACCAAGCGGACCATCACATACGGAGGTACCAACACCGCAGGAGTGCATGGAGGTAGTGTCTTGACAGTTGATGACATAGAATTGATTTACGAATAATAAAGAAAAGACATATATGAAAAGAATAATTTTATCGTTGGCGGTTTTGGCCTCAGTGATTGCAGGCTGCAGAAATGAGGTAAAGGAAGGGCCTAAAGCACACATAACATTTGAACTTTCTTCAGAAGGAGAATTCGTGGAGCCGGAGCCTTTGGCTAAGGCTTCGGATGACATACAGATGGATGTCAATGAGTTTTCGTTGTCCATCGTGAATAAGGAAAACGGCCAGACTGTACTGTCGTGGCCTAAATATTCAGAAGTCCCTCCGGTGGTATCGATGGATCCTGGTTCGTATACCGTAAAAGCTGTTTCTCCCGGAAATAAGGATGTTGCCTGGAGCCAGCCTATATACGAAGGTGCAACTGACGTAACCATATCTCCCGGTGCAGTTGAAAACATTTCCCTTATCTGTACCATTTCAAACATGAAGGTCTCAGTGAGATGTACTGAGAAGTTCCTTTCTGAAATGTCGGATTATTCTGTAACCGTGTCATCGTCATACGGAGCTCTGATATACACTCCTGAAATAATCTCCAATGGGACTTCCGGTTATTTTAAGGTGGCGCCGTTGGCCTTGGATGTCAAAGCTGTACGCAAGACAGGAGGAACAGTAAACCATCATGTCGAAATAACGTCTGTTGCAGCCAAAGATCACCATGTGTTTACTTTGGATGCCAGCGAGACCGGTTATGCAAACCTTGGGGAGGGGCTTTCCATTGACTATACTGTAAATAACAGGGAAGAAGACATTCTGATTGACGGACTTGAAGAGAATCCTGTGGATGATGAGTATGCCGTGCCTGAATTGTCAGGTTCTTCTGTCACTGACGGTGCTGTAGACGTGCCTCTGGCTACAGCTGCTGTAGAACTTACCTATTCCGAGAATGTTCAGCTGGTATCCGGGAAGAATGTCACCTTGAACGGAGAAATATGTACCGCATCAGTCAGCGGCAGCATTGTAACAGTAACGCTCCCGGAACTTGCGGCATCCACTTCGTATACTCTGAGCATACCTGAGGGAGCGGTTGCAAATGCGGCAGACAACAGTAAAACGGCAGCAGCAGCAAGCATTACCTTTACTACGGCAGAGGAGGTTGTGGATCCAGGCTCTTCTATTGAAATTACAGCCACTGCAGGAATTGACGCTCCTGTTACATACAACAAGACAAGTCTGCCTGAAACCTTTACTTTGTCTGTAAATGCTACAGCCGGAATAGAGAAGTATGTAGTGAATATAAAGACTCCTGGTTTACAAGGGTTGCTTGATATGATGAAAATGCCATATACAGTCGACCTCGCGAACATGAATGAAGATGAACAGGCTTTCTGGGGGGCTTTGTTTTCAATAACCTCGGATGATGTAAAGGGTAAAAAGGACGTGGCTTTCGAAATATCGGAATTCCTTGCGGCAATGCCTGCAGAGGAGAATGTGATGGAAATTGTGATTACGGATGCGGGTGGAGCCAGCAAAACGGCTACCTTGACAATAATTATGACAGAATAGGGACATGAAGACGGCAGTAAGATATATAGTTCTGTCCCTTATATCCGCTGTTACGGCTATTTCCTGCAGCAGGGTAGAGGATGAATATCTCTTTGCCCGCCACGAAGGACTGCTGGCCGTTGATTTCGGCTATGACCTTGGGGTTTTACCCGTTACCAGATCGGAGATGGCGGAAGAACCGGTGTTCAAGGTTATGGTGAGGGATATCGGAAAGGATGTGATTGTCAAGACAATCGAGGACCATAGGGAATTGCAGACAGCACCTCTGGTATTAAGGGAAGGTAAATACGAAGTCCGTGCGACAAACGGAACCGAGACAGAAGCGGCATTCGATGCCCCCTTCTATGCCGGTGCGGATACGGTGGATGTGATAAGCGGTGAGACAGCAAATGCATCCATCACATGTACTCTCGCAAACGTTAAGGTAACAGTATCGTTTTCCGATGCAGTGGTTGATAATTTTTCCAGATATGCAGTGACGGTTACCAACGAGAATCCTGATGGGACCCTCCTGTATGAAGGGGAAACACTGGGGAAAGAAGGTTACTTCAAGTGCACAGGGAGTTTGGTATGGACAATCGGGCTTACTAATACGGACGGGAAGGAATATACCGTCTCGAACGCAATAAACGATGTAAAGCCCCGACAGTATTACAATATCCATTTCGACGTGGATGGAGACGGTGTCTCCGGTCAGGGTGGCACATCCATAAGGGTGATTGTCGACAACTCTTTGAATGAGCAGGAACACAATGTGGATATCAACCTCAACAAGGAACCTCAGCCTTCGGTCAAGGAGGCTACCGGGGCGGACATCGCAGAAGAATTGAGGTCTCCGCAGGGTGTGAACCTATTGGGACTTTTCAATGTTTCAGCCCCTGCAGGAGTGGAAAGAGTAGTGGTTTCCCATAGCTCGCCGGAACTGGTATCCTTGGGAATACCTAATTCCATCAATCTCCTGGAGGTGGATCCTGGAATAAAGGAAACAGTAAACGGAAAAGGGCTGACTTGGAGTGAGTTCTCAAAAGGGGACAAGAGTCTGGATATAGATTTCAGGACAATGTTCGCCTCGGTTCTTCCATTAGGCACGTACAGGTTCACTATCAATATCCTGGATGCCCAGGCGCAGTATGTGTCAATACCGGTAACTGTGAAAATAATACCGAATATAGAAGTTTCAATGCTGAGAATCGATGCATGGGCAAAATTCGCATATGTCTATGCTCAGTACAATACAGAAGAAGAACCTGCAGGAATGGGATTCCAGTACAGACAGGGTGAGGCTTCGGAATGGACGGATTATGCCGGAGAACTTTCTAAAAGCGGAAATACATACTCGGCAATGATAACAGGTCTGGATCCTGAAACCGAGTATCAGTTCAGGGCCATCTCCGACAAGGATATTGCTGACGGCAAGTCCGATGAAAACATCATGTCTGCTACGACAGAAGCTACAGCCCAGCTGCCCAACTTCAATTTCGATGCATGGACTGAAAGCGGGCATTTTCCCAATGCGGACAGAGGTTCATCATATTTCTGGGACTCCGGCAATGAGGGAACAAGTACCCTGAGCAAATATCCTACATCGCAGGAAACATCCCATGTCATATCAGGGTCGGCAGTCAAAATGGTTTCCCAGTATGTAGGAGTGGGTGCTCTCGGCAAGTTTGCAGGAGGGAATATATATTCCGGAGCATTTGTGAAACTGGTAGGAATGGACGGGGCAGAGATTGACTTCGGAAGGCCATTCTCGGTACGTCCTACCACTCTGAACGGTTGGTACAGCTATGCTCCTGCATCCATCAATTACACAAAGTCGCCTTACGATAATCTGAAAGGGACTCAGGATGTGGCAAAGATCTATGTGGCCCTTACTGACTGGACCGGACCATTTAGGGTAAACAATGCTACCGGAACCCTATTCAATCCGGATGATCCATCTGTCATTGCATACGGAGAACTGGAAGACAATACCGGCACCGGAGGCGAGTACAGGCAGTTCACGATAAATCTGCAATACCGTGACAGCAGAAGACCCTCATACGTTCTGATAGTCGTCTCTGCAAGCAAATACGCGGATTTCTTTACAGGCGGTACTGGTAGTACCATGTACATTGATGAATTTAACTTCGGTTTTGATCCAGCAGAATGAGTTCAGTATATAGATTTCTTCTGGCAGTGGCAATGACTGCATTACTGGGGTGCGTTGATGCCGCTGCCCAGAAATTTGACAGGGGCATGAGTTTTCACGAGACACCTGTCTTTATGCCCAAAGGGAATATCATGTTCGGAGGAACTGTTTCGTACAGGGATTTCAAGACCTACGACTATAAACTGGTGGTCCTGGACAATATGAATCTCAATGCATATACGCTTGCAGCAACTCCCTATATATATTATTTCTTCGCCAAGAACATGGCAGTAGGTCTAAGGTTCTCGTACGAGAGAACACTTGCGATGATTAACGGAATAGACATCTCTTTGTCGGAGGATATGTCGTTCGGGATATCGGATTTCTATCTGCTGCAGCATACATATTACGGATCGCTTTCCTACAGATACTATATTCCGATAGCCGGAAGCAGGATATTCGCCATTTTCAGTGACGTCTCCTTCAATTTCGGTGCAGGACAAGGTAAAAGCATGCAGGGCTCCGGAGACAATGTGACCGGTACGTATCAGGATATTCTGGATCTTGGGATAGACCTGGTTCCAGGACTTACGGTCTTTGTCTCCAATGAAATGGCAGTAGAGGCATCGATAGGTATCCTGGGAATGGGATGGAAGCGGATAAAGCAGACTACAAACCAGGTATATGAAGGTTCCTATGAAACATCCAAGGCAAACTTCAAGATAAACCTTCTGTCAATAAAATTAGGAGTCAATTTTGTACTTCCGGTTGTGAAAGACAAACCGCGTTCTCCTAAGGGAACCAATAACAATCCTGCAAAATGACAATGACACGGAAAAGAATCCATATTTACATATCGGTACTTTTAATTGTATCTACTGCAATACAGGTGTCCTGTATCAAGAATGATATCCCTTATCCCCGCAAGGTAGGGGCCATTACGGCCTTTGAAGTAAGGGGGCAGAAAGGCGATGCCAAAATTGACAATACAGAATTTACTGTAACAGTGGATATTGCGGATACCGTAGATATGAAGAAAGTCAAACTGCTTCGTTTCGAAACAACCGACAGTACTTCTGTCGAACCGGAAATATCCTCCTATCTTGATTTTACACAGGATATCTCCTATACCCTCTCGACATATCCGGACCAGTCGTATCTATGGAAAATCTACGGAACACAGACAATCGAAAGGTTCATTGTCGCAGAGAACCAGGTCGGTAAGGCTGAGTTCAACGTAGATGAACATTATGCAATTCTGTATGTTACAGAAGACCAGCCTCTGGATAACATTGTCATTACCGATATACAGTTAGGGCCTTCTGACTCGAAGATTTCTCCGGATCCCTGTGAAATACACGATTATACAACAGTCCGTAAGTTTACGGTTACATACAGGGATGTTACTGAGGAGTGGCTTATAAATGTTCATCATAAAGCAGCAGAGGCTGTAACCAATGCGGCTGATGCATGGGCTTGTTTTGCGTATTTGAGCGGAGTCTATACACCATCCTTGGGATCGCCTTCGTTCGGATACAGGAAAGTCTCTGAGTCCGAATGGTCCGAAATCCCGTCAGAGGATGTCTTTATCGACGGGATGAATGTCTCGGCCATATTGAAAGGTCTTGAGCCATCTACGGAGTATATATATAAACTGAGGGTAGGGGACAAGGAAGGCAATGAGGTCCGGTTTATGACTGAGGCTGCATTGCAGATGCCGAACATGGGCTTTGACCAATGGAATACCACGGGTGGGGTCGTGTATCCCAATGCAGACCAGGCCGCCAATGCATGGTGGGATTCCGGCAATACCGGTGCCAAACTGGGAGGCAAGACCCCGACATCACAGGAAACATCCTTCCTTGCGGTCCCCGGTGAGGGTAAAAGCGCTGCCCGTATGGAGACAGTCAATGCCATTATAGCCATGGCGGGCGGAAACGTTTTTTCCGGACATTTCGGAAAAGTCCAGGGGCTCGGTGCTGAAGTGTTCTTCGGACGTCCTTTTGAGAGCCGTCCCCTCAGACTGGATGGCTGGTATTGCTATACCCCAAAGACAATAAACAATGTGAAACCACCTTCTTCTCCGGATGTAGAACTCCCGTTTGACCGCAATACGATTGCCGGACGTATGGACAGGTGTCATATCTTCATATATGTTACGGCATGGGACGGACCTTACCGTGTAAATACCGACGAACACAGATACCTCAATATAAACGATCCGGATGTCATAGGTTACGGGGAACTGATAGACAGTGTCGGAACCGGTGGAGAATACAGGAAATTCTCGATAGATATAAAGTACAGGGACAACCGTAAACCGACCTATTGTGCGGTGGTCGCTGTTGCCAGCCAGTATGCAGATTATTTTACCGGAGGGATAGGCAGCCTGATGTATGTAGACGAATTTTCGTTCGTATATGAAGGGGATGTAAAGTGGGAAGACAGATGAGAGGATTTTACGGTTGCTTATTGAGTTAATTTTTCGTACTTTTGTGGGTCGTAATAAGATAATCAATAAAAGACCTGCAATATGACAGATTTTCAGAAATCGATTGTAGAAGGGATTCCGGATATCCTGCCGGATCCCAAGCCGTTTGATCCAAGCGTAAACCATGCTCCGCACAGGAAGCAGATTCTTACTGCAGATGAGAAAAAACTGGCTCTGAGAAATGCCTTGAGGTACTTCCATCCAAAACATCATGCCACCCTTATTCCCGAGTTCAAGGAAGAGCTGGAAACATATGGAAGGATCTACATGTACAGGCTGCGTCCCGATTACAAGATATACGCACGTTCCATTGATGACTTTCCCCATAAAAGCCGTCAGGCTGCGGCCATTATGCTTATGATTTCCAATAATCTGGATATGGCAGTGGCACAGCATCCCCATGAACTGATCGTTTACGGAGGTAACGGTGCGGCTTTCCAGAATTGGGCGCAGTACCGTCTTACGATGCAGTACCTCTCACAGATGACTGACGAGCAGACACTGGTTCTGTATTCCGGTCATCCCCTCGGGCTCTTCCCTTCCCATAAAGACGCACCGAGGCTCGTGGTTACCAATGGAATGGTGATTCCGAACTACTCATCCAAGGACCACTGGGAAAAATTCAATGCCCTTGGTGTTTCCCAGTACGGACAGATGACCGCCGGTTCGTTCATGTATATCGGTCCTCAGGGGATAGTCCACGGCACGACAATCACTGTAATGAATGCAGCCCGCATGCATACCAGACCGGGCACGGAGAAGAGGGGCAAGATATTTGTCAGTTCCGGGCTTGGAGGAATGTCCGGAGCACAGCCCAAGGCCGCAGTAATCGCCGGAGTCGTGGGAATAATAGCGGAAATAAATCCCAAGGCTATCCGTACCAGATATTCCCAGGGCTGGGTAGATGAAGTATATTCCGAACTCGATCCGCTTATTGACAGGGCCTTGCAGGCACGCGAAGCCAATGAAGCAGTATCCCTGGCCTATCAGGGCAATGTGGTGGATCTTTGGGAAAGACTTGTAAAGAGGGGTGTGGATGTGGATCTCGGTTCAGACCAGACATCCTTGCACAATCCTTGGGCAGGAGGATATTATCCTGCAGGATTTACATACGAAGAATCCAACGAAATGATGGCCTCCGATCCCGACCGTTTCAAGAGGGAGGTTCAGAAGACCCTGCGCCGTCATGTAGCGGCAATCAATAAGCTGGCTGAAAACGGCATGTACTTCTTCGATTACGGAAATGCATTCCTGCTTGAAGCTTCCCGCGCAAAAGCGGATGTCCTCAGGCCTAACGGAACATTCCGCTACCCTTCGTATGTCCAGGATATAATGGGTCCCCTGTTCTTCGACTACGGTTTCGGTCCCTACCGTTGGGTATGTACCTCTTCCAAACCGGAAGATCTTGCAGAGACCGACAGGATTGCCGCCGAAGTCCTGGAAGACATATACAGGACAGCTCCCGAAGAAATCAAGAACCAGCTGGCCGACAATATCCATTGGATCAAGGAAGCAGGAAAGAACAATCTCGTAGTGGGATCCCAGGCCCGTATCCTCTATGCGGATGCAGAAGGACGTACCCGGATTGCCCTGGAAATGAACCGTGCGATAAGGGAAGGACGTATAACTGCACCCATTGTACTCGGCCGTGACCACCACGATGTGTCCGGGACCGACTCCCCTTACCGCGAAACTTCCAATATATACGACGGATCGCAGTTCACTGCCGACATGGCAGTACACAATGTCATCGGAGATTCATTCCGAGGAGCCACATGGGTATCTCTCCACAATGGTGGCGGAGTAGGCTGGGGAGAAGTTGTGAACGGTGGGTTCGGTATGGTTATTGATGGCAGTGATGATGCTGACAGGCATATCCGCAATATGCTTCACTGGGATGTGAACAACGGAATAGCCCGCAGGAGCTGGGCCCGCAACAAAGGTGCAATGTTCGCCATACAGAGAGAAATGGAACGGACTCCCGGACTGAAGGTGACAATGCCTTACCTCGTAGACGATAGCCTGCTTTAACCGACATTTATTTACAGACATACACTTTATTACATTAAAACTATTAAAATATGGCAGAAAAATTATTTACTGAATTTCCCCCGGTTTCCACTCAGGAATGGGAAGAGGTGATTCAGAAAGACCTGAAAGGGGCCGATTACGAGAAAAAACTCGTCTGGAAGACCTATGAGGGTTTTTCCCTCCGTCCCTATTACAGGGCGGAAGATCTCAAGGATCTCAAATTTGCTGGCAAGAATCCCGGTGAATATCCTTTTGTAAGAGGTACCAAACAGGACAACAAGTGGTTTATCAATGAAAGCATCTGCTGCTGCGACAATGATTTTGCCGCTGCCAACCGCAAGGCCCGTACCATCCTTACAAAAGGAACGGAGTCTGTTACTTTCCACATTGACGGTTCACATCATGTGACCGCTGCTGAAATGGCAACTCTGCTGGACGGCATTTCCCTTGTAAATGTTCCTGTGAACTTCCGTGGATGCTGCCCCAAAGGTGTCGTATGGGTGGAAATGTTCGTGAACTATGTTGCAGGACTCGGTCTCGACAAAGATGCAGTACGTGCTACATTCGATTTCTCCCCCCTTGCAACCCTTACCTCCAAAGGACGTTTCTGTGAAGAAAAGTCATTCAATGCCATTTCCGAATGCATGAAACTGACAGCCGGTTACAGGAAGGTACGTGTAATCGCCGTGGATGCAAGGATTTTCAACCACTCAGGAGCATCTTCAGGACAAGAGCTCGCATATGCCCTCAACCAGGGAAGCGAATATATCTCACGTCTTACTGAAATGGGTTTCTCTGCCGATGAAGTTGCCGGCAATATATTCTTCGAATTTGCAGTAGGCAGTTCATATTTCATGGAAATCGCAAAATTCCGTGCTGCCCGCATGCTTTGGGCAAACGTTACCGAAGAATACGGCTGCAAGGAATGCTGTCCCGAGAAGATGAGGATCTTCGCAACCACATCGGAATACAACCAGACCGTCTACGATGCATATGTAAACATGCTCCGCGGTACAACCGAAGCAATGAGCGCAGCTCTTGCAGGCGTGGATTATCTGGAAGTTCTGCCTTATGACTATGCATTCAAGGTATCCGGCGAATTCTCCAACCGTATTGCAAGGAACGTGCAGAATATCCTTAAGGAAGAGTCCCGTTTCGACAAGGTAGTGGATCCTGCAGCAGGTTCATACTACATTGAGACCCTGACTGAAAAGCTGGCTGAAAGCGCATGGGAAATATTCCGCAATATCGAATCAGAAGGAGGTTATGTGGCCAAATTCCGCGATATGACCATTCAGAATGCCATCAAGGCCGTTTCTGACAAGAGGGACAAGAACATTGCAACCCGCCGCGAGACAGTCCTGGGTACAAACCAGTATCCTAACTTCCTGGAAAAAGCATCAGATGAAATCACAAAGGATATCGTATCCAGGGATGTATATACAATCATGGGTATGAAAGTGGAGTCGCATGCATGCCATAACGAAGACAGGGTTGAGCCTCTGAAACCTTACCGCGAAGCTCAGGCATTCGAAGCCCTCCGCCTTGCTACCGACCGCAGCGGAAAAGAACCCAAGGCATTCATGCTTACCTTCGGTAATCTGGCCATGTGCCGTGCAAGGGCCCAGTTCTCATCCAACTTCTTTGCAGTTGCCGGAATCCGCATCATCGACAACAACCGCTTTGCAAGCATTGAGGAAGGTGTTAAGGCAGCTCTCGCATCAGGTGCAGAGATTGTCGTAGCATGTTCATCCGATGACGAATATGCAGAAGCAGTTCCTGAAATCGCACGCATGATCGGTGACAAGGCAATCGTAGTAGTCGCAGGTGAACCTGCATGCAAGGAAGATCTCCTCGCAAAAGGAATCCAGAACTTTATCAGTGTAAAGAGCAATGTCCTCGAAACCCTTGCAGGTTATCAGGCTAAGCTCGGAATCAAACCCCTTTAATTCAAGAAGATATGCGTCCTAATTTTAAAGATATCAAATTTGACAAAGCAGGCTGCAATGCACCTGCAGATCACGAGCAGTCTATATGGGAGACTCCCGAGCACATCAACGTGAAGGAGATATATACTGCTAAGGACAATGAGGGCATGGAACACCTCAACTATGCAGCAGGTCTGCCTCCGTTCCTCCGTGGACCTTACAGCACAATGTATGTAATGAAACCCTGGACTATCCGCCAGTATGCCGGTTTCTCTACAGCTGAAGAGTCAAACGCTTTCTACCGCAGGAACCTTGCTGCCGGACAGAAAGGCCTTTCAGTCGCTTTCGACCTTGCTACACACCGCGGATACGATGCTGACCATCCCCGTGTAGTAGGTGACGTAGGTAAGGCAGGTGTTTCTATCTGCAGCGTAGAAGACATGAAAGTCCTCTTCGACCAGATCCCCCTTAACAAGATGTCCGTATCCATGACCATGAACGGTGCGGTACTTCCTATCCTTGCATTCTACATCGTTGCAGCTCAGGAACAGGGTGCCAAACTCGAAGAAATGGCCGGAACCATCCAGAACGACATCCTGAAGGAATTCATGGTACGTAATACCTATATTTACCCTCCTGAATTCTCAATGAGGATTATCGGCGACATCTTTGCATACACTTCCAAGTATATGCCCAAGTTCAACTCGATATCCATCTCAGGTTACCACATGCAGGAAGCAGGTGCAACCTGTGACATCGAAATGGCATACACTCTTGCTGACGGTCTGGAGTATCTCCGTACCGGTATCAAGGCAGGTATCGATGTGGATGCATTCGCTCCCCGTCTGTCATTCTTCTGGGCAATCGGTATGAACCACTTCATGGAAATTGCCAAGATGCGTGCTGCACGTATGTTGTGGGCCAAGATTGTCAAGCAGTTCAATCCCAAGAACCCCAAATCACTGTCCCTCAGGACACACTGCCAGACTTCAGGATGGTCGCTTACCGAGCAGGATCCTTTCAACAACGTGGCACGTACATGTATCGAGGCTATGGGAGCAGCACTCGGACATACCCAGTCCCTCCATACCAATGCGCTTGACGAGGCTATCGCCCTACCTACCGACTTCTCTGCACGTATTGCCCGCAATACCCAGATCTATATTCAGGAAGAGACCAACGTATGCCGCGGCATAGACCCTTGGGCAGGTTCATATTATGTAGAGTATCTTACAAACCAGATTGCCCATAATGCTTGGGAACATATCAAGGAAATCGAGGAACTCGGCGGTATGGCCAAAGCTATCGAAACCGGTATCCCCAAACTCCGTATCGAGGAAGCCGCTGCCCGCAAGCAGGCGCGAATCGACTCAGGTGTGGACAAGATCATCGGTATCAACGAGTACCGTCTTGAAAAAGAAGATCCTATTGAGATTCTCGATATTGACAACACCAAGGTACGTGAATCACAGATCAAACGTCTGCAGGAACTCCGTGCCAACCGTGACAATGAAAAAGTTAAGGAATCCCTCGCTGCAATTACCGAGGCTGTCAGGAATAAGACCGGCAACCTTCTGGAGCTTGCTGTTGAGGCTGCCCGCAACCGTGCGACCCTCGGTGAAATTTCCGATGCATGCGAAGCCGTTGTCGGCAGGTATAAAGCTACAATACGTATGAACACAGGTGTTTACTCTTCAGAAGTGAAGAATGACAGCGAATTCGAAAAGGCTAAGGCAATGGTTGCCGATTTCGCCAAGAGAGAAGGCCGTCAGCCTCGTATCATGATTGCAAAACTCGGCCAGGACGGTCACGACCGTGGTGCCAAAGTCGTTGCAACCGGATATGCTGACTGTGGTTTCGACGTGGATATGGGACCTCTCTTCCAGACTCCCGCAGAGGCTGCAAAACAGGCAGTTGAAAACGACGTTCACATTGTCGGAGTTTCCTCTCTCGCAGCTGGTCACAAGACTCTCGTACCCCAGATCGTGGAAGAACTCAAGAAACTCGGTCGTGAAGATATCCTCGTAGTAGTCGGTGGTGTGATCCCTGCACAGGATTACGATGCACTCTACAAGGCAGGTGCTGTGGCAATCTTCGGCCCCGGTACCAGAATCTCAACATCCGTAATCAAGATGATTGAACTTCTGAACATGAAGTAGTCCGGTTTCACGGAAGAAAACAGAAAGGACCGAACCTTAAGGCTCGGTCCTTTTTTTGTTCAGTTCCGTGTGTGATATGCCTGCACTTCCTTCTTCCTATGCCTGGCGGGACGCCTCCCACCTCCTTCCGCAGGTGAACCGGGTCATTTCGTCCAACTCGCAGAGTACCAATACTTTATCGCAAATCGCGAGGTACACCTGCGAAAGACCTCCGACCGCGAATGTGCCCCAGAGGGCATTCTCGCAGGAGGTGTGCTGTGCACGTTCTTTCACAACGCCCATTATTCGTCATATTCCGGGCGGTGTGGATGAGTGAGCGGCGGGAATGGGGCGCGAAAACGATGGGGAGTGGATCAGAGAGCATCATGAGACGTCCAAAAGTCGTTCGGATGGATGATTATGCGAATTCTAACGGGGTGTTGATTTTATATCTATATGATAATCAGTACTTTTCACAGACGAGGGAATGTTAGGGTCCGGAAATTGGGCTGGTGCAGTTGAGTGGGTGCCGGAGTGAAGCAGGGAGCACGACTTGATGGCCGCAGCGTGACTGCGATCTGCATGGCACTGGCGGAGCAGGCGGCCGAGGGACTTTGCATAAGAGCGGATTCGTAACAGGCTGGGTGTGAACAGTATACAGAAGCGCCTCTGTGCAAAGGGTCTTGAAAACTGGCGGATTTTGCCTGAAATAGGGGGTAGTTTGCATATTGGCTGTTTTGATAAGCGACTGATAAACAGAGAGATATTATTTTGACCGTATGCAAAGGGTGAGGTGTACCAAAAAAGTTGGACAGGTTAATAATTGTCAGTGGATAGGTAATCT
>CAZXFF010000044.1:0-15979 GCA_964640305.1 uncultured Muribaculaceae bacterium
AGTGAACCGAATTTATTTAATTTTTAACCTTGTCCATTTTTAGTGGACAGTAGTGTATGAGTATCTGTAACTGGACAAAGGACGAGAGGCCGAGGGAAAAGATGCGGGAAACGGGTGCTCCGTCCCTCAGCAACAGTGAACTGATCGCTATTCTTATCAATTCAGGCACCCAGACAAAGAACGCCGTAGAACTGGCCAGAGACATTCTGGCCAAAAGCGGGAACTCCCTGCGCAAACTGGCCCAAATGACACAGGATGAATTATGTGCAATTCCAGGAATAGGCGAAGCGAAGGCTGCAAGGCTGGTTGCTGCCTTCGAGCTGGCATCCCGCAGCATGTCCGAAGTTCCAGAATCCAGGGCCCTGATAACTTCTTCCGAAAGTGTTTTCAGAATATTCGGACCTCTGCTTGGAAAGCTGCAGCATGAGGAATGCTGGATCCTGTACCTCAACAGGGCAAATAAGGTAATCTCAAAAGAAAGGATCAGTACCGGAGGGATCTCCGCTACCGTAATGGATGCCAGGATCATCATCAGGAAAGCTGTCCAGAAACTTGCCAGCGGAATCATCCTTGTACACAATCACCCGTCAGGGAATCCGTATCCTGGAGAAATGGACAAGAAACAGACCAGACTTCTGCGCGATGCCGCCAGACTTCTGGACATAACTTTACTCGACCACGTCATCATCGGAGGAGACAAGTATTACAGTTTCACAGACATGGGTATAGATTGAATTTCCTATTAGCGAATATTTTTTTACATTTGCAGCCGTAAAAAAACATATTATGAACATAATCAATCTGGGTAAGGAAAACTCTATTCTGAATACATTCATCGCTGAAATACGCGACAAGTCCATACAGAAAGACAATATGAGGTTCAGGAGGAATCTCGAAAGGATAGGTGAAGTGTTTGCATACGAACTGAGCAAGACCCTTGACTACTCCGATAAAGACATTCAGACCCCCCTCGGGATTGCAGAATGCAGGCTTCCCGAAGCAGAAATAGTGGTAGCTACAATCCTGCGCGCCGGGCTTCCGCTGCACAATGGCATCCTGAACTATTTCGACAAAGCCCAGAATGCATTCATTGCAGCATACCGCAAATACGGAAAAGACAACAAGTTCGACATCAAGCTGGAATATGTCACAACTCCATCCATTGAAGGGAAGGTACTGGTCCTTGCTGATACGATGCTGGCTACCGGTTCCTCACTTGTACTGGCATATAACCGGCTTCTGGAAAACGGCACTCCAGCATGCACGCACTTCATCTGCCCGATAGCCAGTGCATATGGTGTTGAGTATCTCTCAAAGAGCCTCCCTCACAAAAATGTAACCCTTTGGGTTGGAGCCGTAGATGAGGAACTTACCAACAAATCATATATTGTCCCTGGACTTGGAGATGCCGGAGACCTTGCATACGGCAGCAAACTGTAATGCTCTAAGTCCTATATTTCCTTCCTCATTCTTGCAATAGGGATATTCAGTTGTTCCCTGTACTTTGCGACAGTACGTCTGGCCACTTTATATCCTTTGTCAGACAGGACATTCACAAGTTCCTCGTCGGTAAGTGGTTTTTTCTTGTCTTCTGCATCTATACTCTGCGAGAGCACCTTTTTGATTTCACGTGTGGAAACTTCATCTCCACTCTCGGTTTTCATACCTTCAGAGAAGAAATACTTCAGAGGGAACACTCCGAAATTCGTCTGGATGTACTTGCAGTTCACAACTCTTGAAATAGTGGAAATATCCAGTCCTGTCTTTTCTGCAATGTTCTTCAGAACCATCGGTTTCAGTTTCGTCTCATCCCCATAAAGGAAATAATCCCGCTGGAAATCAAGAATGGCCTGCATCGTATTCTGGAGTGTATTCTGACGCTGTTTGATAGCCTCGACAAACCATTTGGCCGAATCCAGTTTCTGCTTTACGAAAGAGACAGCCTCTTTGCCTCTCTTGCCCTCGGAAGCCGCAGAGTTCATCAGCATTTCAGCATATCGTTTATTGACCCTCAACTCAGGAATGGAGAATTTGGGCATGGTAAGAATCAGTTCTCCGTCCTTGTTTTCAAGTATGAAATCAGGCACTATCTGCTGAGCCTGTTCCACATAAGAGTCATCTATCTGTCCCCCCGGCCTCGGATTCAGCCTAAGGATCTCATCCATGGCATCCTTCAGCATATCTTTGTCTATACCCGTCTTCTGCATTATCTTATCATAATGCTTCCTGGTAAATTCATCAAAATATCCGGACAGGATACCTTCAGCCACTTCCCGTTCAGGTGTATGTTCTTTGGCCCTGATCTGGAGAAGCAGGCACTCCTGGAGGTTCCTGGCCCCCACCCCCACAGGCTCGAATTCCTGTATGATTCCGAGAAGATGCTCTATGTGCTCCGGTGAAGTTTCAATATTCAGCCTGAATGCGATATCATCGGCAAGAGACTCGATGTCACGCCTGAGATACCCGTCATCATCTATGCTTCCTATTATAAACGATGCTATCATCCTGTCTTCACCTCTAAGGCCGCTATAGCCGAGCTGCATTTCCAGATTCTGGTGAAAACTTTCCTTGACTGAAAACGTATTGTACTGCGGCTTGAGATCCTTGCCCTGGTTGTTCACATATAGCTTGTAGGAGGGCGTCGGGTCATCCTGAGAATATTCACTCAACGAGACATCCTTAGGCTGCCCGTCATCCGCATCGTCCGATGGTTGTGCCTCGTCCAGGACAGGATTCTCCTCAAGTTCTTTCTTAATCCTCTGCTCAAGCTCCAGAGTAGGCAACTCCAGCAATTTGATTGTCTGGATCTGGAGAGGGGAAAGCCCCTGCTGTAACTTCTGTTGTAAACCTTGTTTTAGCATAAGTGCTCCAAAGATACGAAAAACTCAAAAATGTGAGTATATTTGTACTGGTTTTATTGAGTATGAATTCAGACACCTCTGGAAATAATGCCCTGTCTATTGATATTGAAAAGGTAATACGGGAGAAAAACGCAGCGCTTGCAGACCGTCTTCCGCGGTTTGTCATCGATTACGCAAAGAAGAAGCTCCATCAGGATGAAATAAACGGACTGCTTCTGAAAAACAAGGATTACACCGGAGTGGATTTTGCCACTCATATCCTCAGCGACCTTAACATATCCTACAAAGTACACAGGAAATGTGAAATCGATCCGTCCCGAAGGTATGTCTTCGTATCCAATCATCCTCTGGGAGGTCTTGACGGGATGATACTCATCTCCTATATAGGAAACACATTCGGGAACGTCAGGTTCATAGTCAACGACCTGCTTATGCATATAAAACCTTTGAGTCCAGTCTTTGTTCCTGTGAACAAATTCGGCAGAATGAGGCATGACAACACCAGTCTCTTCAACGAGGCCTTCGCATCCGATGACCAGATCCTGTATTTCCCTGCCGGCCTGTGTTCAAGGCTGATTGACGGCAGGATAACCGATCTGGAATGGAAAAAGACATTCGTTGCCAAAGCCATAGAAAGCAAAAGGGACATTGTCCCGATGTTCTTCTCCGGCGAAAACTCCAGATTCTTCTACCGGCTGGAAAAGTTCAGAAGGAAGATTGGTATCAAAGTGAACATAGGCATGTTCCTGCTACCTGACGAAATGTTCAAGAAAAAGAATTCGTCATTCGACCTTTACCTGGGAGAGCCTATTCCATACACTTCGCTCACAGGGGAGAAAACTCATAAAGAATGGTGTGAAACAATCAGAAAGAAATGTTATGAAACCTGTAATACCACCGGTTGACAGAAAACTGATACGCAAAGAACTGACAGCTGCAAAATACATCCGGACGACCCGGAAAGGCGAAAATGAGCTGTACGAAGTGACATGGAAAGATTCTCCCAATATCATGCAGGAGATAGGACGGCTTCGGGAAATTTCGTTCCGCGTTGCCGGAGGAGGGACAGGGAAAGACTGCGATATTGATGAATATGACACGGATCCAGTAGATCCGTACAGACAACTTATAGTCTGGGATCCCCACGACAAAGAAATTCTGGGAGGTTACAGGTATATATTGTGCGGCGGCATTGATCCCTCCAGAATGGCAACACGGGAACTGTTCGATTTCTCACCAGAATTCATCAACGAATATCTTCCGTTCACCATAGAGCTAGGCAGATCATTTGTCCAGCCGAACTATCAAGGTATAAACATAAAGCGCAAAGGCCTGTATGCCCTTGACAATCTATGGGACGGTCTTGGAGCGCTGATGCTGAAATACGAAAACTACAAGTATTTCTTCGGCAAAGTCACAATGTATTCTTCGTACAATCTTAAAGCCAGGAATACGCTTCTGTACTTCCTTAACAAGTATTTCCCGGATGATGAAAAACTTGTAAGGCCCATCGACCCTATTGACTACGACGGGAACAACAGGTATTATATCGAACTGTTCAGAGACCTGGAATATCAGGATGCATACAGGACATTGCAGAAAGAAATAAAACAGAACGGGGAATTCATACCGCCTCTCATAAATTCATACATGAACCTGTCCCCTTCTATCCGTATATTCGGTACAGCAATCAATCACGGATTCGGGAATGTGGAAGAAACAGGCCTGTTGGTTAAAATGCAGGACATATACCCTGAAAAACTGGAAAGGCATATCCAGCCGATGCAGGAGGTACTGCACTCCCTGTCACGGAGATTCAGGCCTAAATGGTGGAGAAAGGTTCTCTGACAAGAAATGCAGAAGGATATTTCTTCCTTATCTGCATAATGAACCTCATGGCATCCGACTTGGTATAGAACTCCCCTACCGTAACCTTGAAATACGGGTTGTCGTATTTCCTGTAGACAGGAATGCCCGGATTGTACTTTGCGAAGGTATCAGCCACACTTTGGGAGACAGTCCTTGCATTCTGGCTGTTGTCAAAATATATCCTTACCCTGTACCCCATTGTCCTGCGCCCTCTGTTTTTTTCAGTCTGGAGCCTCATGGCTTTCTCCAACGAGTCAGACATCACAAGTGACGATCCCATATTTTCTGTTATATCCAGGTAAGAATCGTATTTCACTGCCAGACTGTCGGCAGTAGCCGAACCGAGAGTATCCGGAACCTCCGTCTGTGCATATAGTCCTGCAACTGCAAAAACCAGAATTGCCGTTGCAACAATTAGTCTTTTCATTCTATTCAAAATATTTGATAACCCTATCAAGAGGTATGTTTTTCAGTTTTACAGTTTTCTTGCCGGCACCTTCCATTTTCACCACGACTTTTCCGCTCAAGGTAAAATCCTCTTTATGCCATGTCCGGAAATTCAGTCCTGCGGCAATGGCAGCCAGAGGATCCACTACCCTGGCCCGGAGAAGGCACGTCACAGCACCCTTGGTTTCGGGCGGGGCAGAAGGGACTCCGTCCAGTTCAAAGAGCACAAAATCCTTCCCTTCCTTATACAGTACGACATTCCCTACTTCCAGGGAAACTGCCCTTCGGGTAGGATTATCCACCAGAATATCAAGCGTTATTTCAGCGGAAGAGGTACTGTTGAACCTGAAAGACGATACGGAAACATCATCTACAGAGATTTTCCTGTAATCAGTACATCCTGCCGACAACAGGAATACCAGAAGCAGTAATGGAATTATCTTTTTCATGGAATTCATGAATTACATTGTATCAACAATCCTGCCAAGCAACGTTGCGGAAGTACAACTTTCTACCAGTACCTTGACATAATCTCCAGGCTTACGGCCTTCTGCAGGGAATACGCATACCTTGTTCCCAAGCGTCCTGCCGAAAAGGGAACCGGAATCCCGCTTTGACGTTCCCTCGACCAGAACCTCATATACAGATCCGACACACTTCCTGTTGGACTCCAGCGATATTCCGCTCTGAAGTTCAATAATCTCGTTGAGGCGGCGGGTTTTGGTCTCCAACGGCACATCATCAGGGAAATGTCTGGCCGCCTTGGTATCAGGACGTTCCGAATACTGGAACATGAATGCACTGTCGAACCTCACCTTCTTCATAAGTTCCACGGTAGCGGCATGGTCCTCCTCCGTCTCGGAACAGAAACCGGCAATAATATCCGTGGTAATGCTGGCATCAGGAATTATTTCCCGTATCTTCTCTACACGATCCATATATTTCTCCACGGTATATTTACGGTTCATCTTCTCCAGCATCCTGTCACTTCCGGACTGCACCGGAAGATGAATATGAGTGCATATATTGGGATACATCGCCATTGTATACAGAACCCCGTTACCCATATCCTTAGGATGCGATGTTGAGAAGCGTACCCTAAGGTCAGGAGCCACCAATGCCACCAGTTCCAGCAACTGTGCAAAGTTCACTGTCTCAGTAGGATTGGCCGGATCAGTCCAGAGATATGAATCCACATTCTGCCCCAGAAGACATACCTCCTTGTACCCCTGCTCATAAAGAGTCTTTGCTTCTTTCACTATCGAATTAGGATCACGGCTCCTTTCCGAGCCTCTTACATACGGGACAATACAATATGTGCACATATTGTTGCAGCCTCTCATTATGGATATGAAAGAGGTAACCCCGTTCCTGTCAGTCCGGACCGGAAGGATATCCGAATATGTCTCCATCCGCGAAAGCCTGATTTCCATCTGCTTCTCTCCGGATGCTTCCAGTCGTCCCAACATGGACGGCAGATGCCTGTAAGAGTCTGGACCTGCCACCAAATCGACCGCCGGATGGGAAAGAAGTTCCTGCTTAAGTCTCTCTGCCATACAGCCCAGAACACCGACCGTAACACTACGTTTTTTCTTTTCCACCAGAAAACGGTCCAGTCTTCCCCAGACCCTCTGCTCTGCATTTTCGCGTATAGAGCAGGTATTCACCAATATAAGATCGGCCTCCTCGAGACTCCCGCAAGGCTTGTAACCTACTGTCCCAAGGACCGACAGTACCACCTCGCTGTCATAAACATTCATCTGACAGCCATATGTTTCTATAAAAACTGACCTGTTGTTTTCCATTATCCGGCAAATATAATCAAAACAAATGTCACAAAACGCATGAAATCCGATAATTGGCATTTTTATACATTCTTTTTATATTTGTATTCATTTTGAAAAACTTTAAATTATGTGCGGAATCGTAGGATATATCGGAAACAAGGATGCAGCCCCTATTCTCATCAAAGGACTGCACCGTCTGGAATACAGAGGTTATGACAGTGCAGGCATTGCACTGATAAACAAGAACAGACAGCTATCTGTCTATAAATCGAAAGGGAAAGTCAGCGACCTGGAAAAGCTGATTTCAGACAAAGACACAACAGGAGACATCGGAATAGCACATACACGCTGGGCAACACATGGAGAGCCGAATGACACAAATGCCCATCCTCATTGTTCTGAATCCAATAATCTGGCACTTATCCATAATGGGATAATCGAAAACTACAGGGCACTCCGCCAAGAGCTCACAACCCACGGCTATCATTTCCACAGCGATACTGATACAGAGGTTGTAATACAGCTTATCCAGTACATCATGGATTCCCACGGGATAAATCTGGAAGAAGCAGTCCCGCTTGCCCTGAAAAGTGTAGTAGGTGCATATGCCATCGCCATTCTGGACAAGAGCAATCCTGACACATTGATAGCAGCCAGAAAAGGCAGTCCCCTGATTATAGGCGTAGGAGAAGGGGAATTCCTCATCGGCTCCGATGCAACTCCCATCATAGAATACACTGATAAAGTAATATACCTGGAAGAAGAGCAGATTGCAGTAATGCACAGGAACGGAGAACTTAAGATAACCGACCTGAGGAAAACGGAGGTAACCCCTATAGTAAAGATTCTGGAAATGAACCTGAGCGAAATAGAAAAAGGAGGTTTCCCCCATTTCATGCTCAAGGAAATCTACGAACAGCCACAGGCCCTCAGAAATTCGATGAACGGCAGGCTCAACACCGAATTGGGAGAAGTCAAGCTGTCGGGTATCATCGACCATAGGGACAAGTTCCTGAAAGCCCGCAGGATCATAATCTGCGCATGCGGCACATCATGGCATGCCGCACTAATAGGGAAATACCTGATCGAAGAATTGGCCCAGATCCCTGTAGAAGTGGAATATGCATCTGAATTCAGATACAGGAACCCGGTAATATACAAAGATGATGTAATCATAGCCATATCACAGTCAGGAGAGACGGCAGACACCCTGGCGGCAATCCAGCTTGCCAAAGCCAAAGGGGCATTTCTGTTCGGTGTGTGCAATGTCGTAGGATCATCCATTCCACGTGCAACTGACTCTGGGTGCTATACCCATGTAGGGCCAGAAATAGGGGTAGCATCCACCAAAGCATTTACGGCACAGGTTTCTACCTTGACTCTCCTGGCCCTGTGCCTGGCCAAAGAAAAGGGAACGATTCCTGAAAGCCGAAGACACGAACTGATAAGTGAGCTGACCAGGATCCCGGACAAGATAGAGCACATACTCAAGCATGACGAACTTATATCCCAGATGGCCAAAACGTTCACTTATGCAAAGAATTTCCTGTATCTGGGACGAGGCTACAACTATCCTGTTGCACTTGAGGGAGCACTGAAACTAAAGGAAATATCCTACATACATGCAGAAGGGTACCCTGCTGCCGAGATGAAACACGGTCCAATCGCCCTGATAGACGATGAACTTCCGGTTGTCGTAATCGCGACGAAAAAAGGCAAATACGACAAAATCGTAAGCAACATCCAGGAAATAAAAGCACGTAGAGGGCGGATTATTTCCATTGTCACAGAGGGAGATACAGAAGTAAAGAACCATTCTGACTGGTCTTTCGAGATTCCGGACACAGAAGAATGTTTCGTCCCTCTTCTCTCAACAATCCCCCTTCAGCTTCTCGCATATCACGTGGCGATAGCCAAAGGACGCAATGTAGACCAGCCCAGGAATCTTGCAAAATCAGTCACGGTAGAATAGCCACCTCCGCTATGCGACGGCCGGAACATATCCGCTATATTTCCCGTTTTCTGATTGATACGATTCCGTCAAATCCTACTACATATGAATAGTTGTAGCATCCTGCGACATGGGAACTGTTGATATCAGGGCTCTCCCTCATGGATGTCACATATTCGAAATTGAATCCCATACTGAAAAGGGCGGAGAAAGACACCTTTCTTTCGCCCTTTTTGTATAGGGTATCCATTATCGAGTAATTTTTCTTCAGAATCCTGTCAATCCTAGACACACTGCAGTAGCGTTCCCTGTATTTCCGGTTATTGAACATTGTCCGGCACTCGTCGGAACAGAATTTCTTATCAGATCTTCCCACTATTATTTTACTGCAGTTCATGCAATACCTTGTCTCCTCCATACCTGCTCCATATTTGTATTACGTCGCAAAATTACGCAGAGGATCCGTTTCCATCGATACAAAAACGTAAAATAATCACATTCCGCCTGACAGCCTCATCAGAATTGCGTGTTTAACCGTTTATAGCCGATTATAAGCGTTTAAAGTGAAGAAATCCATTTTTGGATATACTTTATTTGCACTGCTAACCATTAATTGTTTCAACTATGGAAAAAAGTGTAAACAGAATCGAACTGACAGGCAACGTCGGACAGGACGCACGTATCAACACTGTAGGCGACAACATCGTGGCAAGGTTCAATGTGGCCACAAACGAGACCTTCAAGGACCGTAACGGAGTACTTAAGGAAGAGACTACCTGGCACAGCGTCACGGCATGGAACGGCAGGGGAATGCCTGATTTCACGAAAATCAGGAAAGGCACCAGGGTTTCCGTAACAGGCCGCCTACGCATGAACCGGTATACAGGACAGGACGGAGAGGACAAGATCTATTACGAAGTCCTCGCAAGCAGAATATCGATTGAGGAATACAATAATTCCTAAATTTCAATATCTTTGCCTTCGCATTAACAATAAAGCATCATGAACGAGAAAATTTACATCTACAATACACTTACGAGAAGAAAAGAAGAATTTGTACCTGTACATCCCGGCATGCTCGGACTTTATGTATGCGGTCCTACCGTATACGGAGATGCCCATCTTGGACACGCCAGACCTGGTATTACCTATGACGTACTGGTAAGGTTCTTCAGATATATGGGATACAGGGTAAGGTATGTCAGGAACATTACCGATGTAGGTCATCTCGAGCATGATGCTGACGAAGGTGATGACAAGATCGCAAAGAAAGCGCGTCTGGAGTCCCTTGAACCTATGGAAGTGGTACAGACATATACCTTGGCATATCACGAAGCAATGAGGAAACTGAATGTTCTGCCTCCCAGTATCGAGCCTAGGGCTTCAGGCCATATAATAGAGCAGATCGAACTGATAAAGAAGATTCTGGACGCAGGATATGCATATGAAAGCAACGGTTCAGTATATTTTGATGTCCCGGCATATGACAGGAAGTTCAGATACGGTGTCCTTTCCGGACGTAATCTGGACGAGATGATTGCCAATACAAGGTCACTTGACGGCACTGACGACAAACATTCTCCTTTCGATTTTGCATTGTGGAAAAAAGCATCCCCCCAGCACATCATGAAGTGGCCCTCACCATGGAGCGAAGGATTCCCGGGCTGGCATCTGGAATGTTCTGCCATGAGTGAGAAGTATCTCGGAGAGACTTTCGACATACATGGAGGTGGACTTGACCTTCAGTTCCCTCACCACGAATGCGAACTCGCCCAGAATACAGCATCAAGAGGCTGTGGAGGCGTAAAATACTGGATGCACAACAACCTTATCACCGTCAACGGGCAGAAAATGGGAAAATCCCTGGGCAACTTCATAACTCTGAATGAGTTCTTTGGAGGTACACACGAGAAACTGGACCAGCCGTATTCCCCGATGACCATCCGTTTCTTCATACTGCAGGCACATTACAGGAGCACCGTGGATTTCAGCAACGAAGCCCTGAAAGCTGCAGAAAAAGGATACAGGAGAATCATGGCCGCTGCAAGAGACATCCAGACTATCTCAGCAACAGGCAAAGATCAGAATCCCGATATCGCTCCATTAAAGGATAAGGTAATAGAAGCACTTTGCGACGACCTGAATACATCAGTCGCACTTGCCCATATTTTCGATGCTGTAAAATACGTAAACCTGGCCAAGGAAGGGAAACTGAAAATTTCAGAGAATGACCTGTCCGTACTTCATGAAATCTTCTGCAGAATAGTTCCGGATGTATTGGGCCTTATCGATGAATCCGTGGCCTCTACAGACGAGAAACTGGTAGGCGGTCTTGTAGAAATGGTATTGGAAGTACGCAAGGAAGCAAAAGCCAAAAAGGATTTCGCAACCAGCGATATGATAAGAGACCGCCTAAACAGGTTAGGGGTCTCTATCAAAGATACCAAAGACGGTACCGAATGGTCTATCGGCTAAGATTGGCCTATTCGTCGTAATTGAACTTTACATTTTTGACAATATCGGGATGCAGGCTGTTTGCGACAGGACATGTCCTGGCTGCAGACTCGATGAGTCTTTTCTCCTTGTCAGTGTAATGAACACCCCTGGGGAATGTAAATACGATGTCGATCTCAGCTACCCTACGTGGGCTTGCTGCCATGATCTTCTCTATTTCAACAGTAGTACCGTCAATGCTGAATCCATAGGAATTTGCTGATATTCCCATAATTGTCAGCATGCATGATCCCAGGGATGAAGCAAAAAGATCGGTCGGTGAGAAGAATTCCCCTTTCCCGTTATTGTCAAGCGGAGCATCGGTTATAACCTTGTTTCCGGACTGCACATGCTCTATCTCGGTACGCAGACCTCCGAGATAAATTGTTTTCATTTTCGTCATAGCAAATTGTTTTTAGTTATTACAAATATATGAAGAAAAGTTTATATTTGTCAGCAAAAGGAGATTGATATGCTGAAACGGACTTTGACAATCATATGGAAATCCCTGATAGTACTGCTTCTGGTCATCATTGCCGTAATAGCAGTAATGAGTGTTTCCCCCATATACAGATTTTCCGGACCTGAGCCTTTTTCCGGAGAAAAAATATACAACCCGTATTCCTGCCTCGATACTGCCATAGGCTGGAAAAGGACATGCCTTCACACCCACACAAAAGTTGACAAAGGAATAAATGAATGTCCGTATTACCCGGATGTGGTTTATGGAGACTACATGAAATACGGCTACGATATTCTGGGATTTTCGAACCATCAGGCACTGACCCCGCACCCGACGGACTCTTCGTTGTATATCGCAATATACGAACACGGATACAATCTCTTTAAATTCCACCTTAACCCATATGGGGTAGCAGAAGTGCGTAAATTTGACCATATTTTGCCTATCCTCCGTTCCCAAAAGCAGTTCATGATAGACCTGCTCAATAAAGACGGTGATTTTGTACAGTTCAACCATCCCAGCCGTACGCTGACCATAGACAGGAAAACAATGGAATCCTTAACCGGCTACCGCCTGATGGAAGGAGATGCCGGCTTCGGGGAGAGGGACCACGGATCCGGAACATCATTAAGACATTGGGATGAGGCCCTCTCTGCAGGACGTTATTCACACAATATCCTGAATGACGACAACCACAATTCCAAGGCCCATGCAAAAATAGCAAGGAGGTGCTCCTGGGTAAACACACCCACCCCATATTACAACGACCTTAAAGAGCAGCTTATAAAAGGTAATTTCTATTCCACGCGAATACCGGACTTCGGAAACGGGGATACGGCAATAAAATATGCGGAGAATATACGTCTGCCAGAAATAAGGAATATCGGAATGAAATCCGATACCGTATTCATGACTCTGTCATCCCCTGCATCCATGATCAAGGTAACCGGGCAGAACGGTATGACTCTTGATTCGGCCAGCAACGTTTCTGCCATATTCTACCGGATGCAAGAATCTGATCCCTATGTACGTATGGCCGCATTCTATGAAAACGGATTTACCATATACACAAACGCGTTTGCCCGCTACTCCGAAGGGAACTCTCCGTTCAAGGTATTTGAACATCCAGTCAGATGGGGTGTGACCATACTTTTCAACCTATTGCTGCTGGTCATTTTCGCTGCTGCAATAACAGGAATCGTAAAGACTGTCAGATACAGGAAACCCAGATAGTAGCAATCCGCAAAACAGACCTTCCTAAAGCGGACTGAAGGTCTGCAGGACTTCACACTGCATTCTGACATCGAGACCTTACAGTTCCACCTCTATTGCACCGCCATCGTATTCAAACAATGACGCATCCCTGTAAGGGAATCTGTATCGCGAATTCAGGATGCCGACAATTTCTTTCTTCAGGACATTGCGCCCTTTACCGTGAATAAACACCACGCGCCTGTAATGATTCCTGACGGCCGCCTCAAGTTTCCTTTCGAAGAACTCAAGCTGGACTCCGAGACACTCGGACTCAGGAATATTCCTGGCCGCCGGAAAATTCCTGCATACATTGTCGAAATGCAGGTCCACGACCATTGTATCCATTGAATAGGATTTTTTCCCATTGCCTGTCCCCGTCCCCGAAGAATGTCTGGGACAAGACCGCACGGCATCACCTTTCGCCTTGGAATCGAAGTTTCCGGCAGAACACGTGTTTTCATACATAACACGTTCTTTCTCATAGTCATCACTGCCTGCTTTCGCAAGCTCAGACTCATTTGCCGGAATTTGCATTCCGTCAATTTCCACTATGACTGTTCCCCGCCCGGAAACAGATACTACTGTACCTTCTCCTTCGAAATCCAATAATCTTACTCTATCTCCTGTTTTCAGTTTCATACTTGAATATTCTGTAAACCACGACTCACCGGACTATTCTGCAGGAGAAGTCCAGAATTCATCCACATCATGGATGACAATCCCTGTCCCCGAAACGGGTTCTATAAACGGGGTAAATCCTTCGGGAACGAGGTATACCACACGACCGCCGTTTCTGCTGTCGGTCTCCTTGTCATATCCGGTCTCTTCCCAGCAGAAAAACCAGTAAAGATTCTTGGCCCAATAAGCCCTATAATAAGGATAATTTACATTATGTCTGCCCAGCAATGGACATACCTTCATTTTCTTCCCCGAAATATAATAGTCGCGCATTTCCTGCAAACCCAACGGAGTTCCGTCAAGGTCCGTCATATATGCCTGCATATCCGAATCCAGCATCGCCCATTTATCCATTTCAGGCAGCCAGACCATATTCACTACATGACAATCCTGATCCGCAGAATCGGCCGGAAGACATGTCACGAAACGATTTGTGATACCGGCTGCCAAAAGCAATTCATGGAGGACGATTGAATGCAGCCGGCAATTGATTCCACGCTCTACCGTCCGGGTATAATCCCATAATGCAATGGAATTCAGAGCCTTGGGCTGTACTTTCTGATTGGCATGTGGAATATTCGCAGAAACGAAACGGGCTATTGTCAAGGCTGTTTCCCAAGTACCGGCATCGGCATCCTGTCCTATAATGGAATCCAGATTGAAATAGCCGTCAATCCTGCTCTGCCACAAAGAATCCTGGACATACCTGAAATCCAACTCAAGCGTAACATCTGTAGAAAAAGGTTTAGCCTCCTTCAAAAGCTGGACGTATCTCTCCTCGTTCCTGGTATTTTCAATGCGATTGCCAATAAGTACTGAAACCAAAAACACTAGCAGAATCAGAACTAAGGACCCTACTACTATTCCTGATATCTTCAATAAGCGTCTCATATCCATTAAAGATTGAATTCTGCAAGTTAATAAAAATTTGCTGCTGTTGTCTGACCGGCACGGCTACTGCACTCCAGCAGCTCGCCACATACTTACTAATCAAACAGAGACAAGACAGTTGATTCTACAAGTTAACGAAACTGGGTCACAATACATCCCCACATAATCTGCACCAGATACACCTCCATGCTCACTGGTCGGCAGCAAACCTGCGCAAGTGGACATTCATAATTCACAAACAATCTCAGTACTACGGCCGGCAATGCGCCCGAGACGTGCTTCTCAGGCCGGGCGGTCCACCACTCACCCGCAGGTGAACACCGGCACAGTTCAAGTATCATCCCCTGTTCCTTCAGGTGAACCGGACCATTAGGACCAACCCGCAGTATAGATATATTATCACAAAACAATGTGGAATTCCTGCGGAAATTGGCGGCCATACGCCCCGACTTCCGTGGAGTCCGGGACTGAACGGATCGCTGCAGTCGGTATTACAGTCTGCCGAAGTGGGCTTTACATACGGTCTCTTCCGTATCTTTCTGATGTCCAAGATATTATAATTCCTCCTGTATGCAAACCATCCCCGAAAACACGCCAAAATGCCCGAATTCCGGGGGACTTTGCATAGCTGTGAATCTGTAATTTTCTGGTTATTAGACGGATATCAAAGTGGCCCTATGCAAAGTGCGCTGCTGGCGACACAGACACGTGGATAGGAAGCGTCAGTGCTGCCACAACGCCCATTATTCGCCATATTCCGGCGGTGTGGAAGAGAGAGCGGCGGAACCGGGGTGTTGATTTTATATCCATATGATAGTCAGCGCGTTAAGAAAATGCACATATGTTAGGTTTGCCGAAATCGGGGCAAAATCGCCAGTTTTTGACAAACCTAACATTACGGCTCTTTTCAACAGAATTGATAATCAATGCTTTACGCTGATGAATGGATGTTAGGATCAGGGAATTGCATTGGTGACGCTGATTGTGAGAGGGAAGGGTGAGACTGAGGGGATTGCCCATAGAAGAGGTACATGCCGCTGGTGGGACGGCGTACGGGGGGTACTTTGCATAAGGCAGAATTAGTAATATCATGAGTATCAGGGATATACAGAGACGACTCTATGCAAAGGGTCGTAAGCATGAGACCGGATACGAGGCGCAGGGGAACTGACCGGCGCCGTGCAAGGGACCTGAGGTGTGGAAGCGGACGGGCAGGGGAAATGGCCCACAGGCAAAAAAAAAGCCCCGCAGGATTCCCTGCAGGGCTCTGTGGGGCGGCGGCTAC
>CAZXFF010000045.1:0-14808 GCA_964640305.1 uncultured Muribaculaceae bacterium
ATTGAATTTCAATAATTTCAAAGAACTTCTATGATTTTTTAGTGGACACTAATGAATTTGCTTATATTTAATATATCATTAGATAATAGTGTATTTTACAAAAGTATTAATGGCAAAAGCGATTCATTTATGCTTTTATTACAAGTATTTACGATTATTAATCAAAAACATAGTTTTGCAAAATTCCACTCATTGGCATAACTTTGCATTAAAACCATTATAGACCAAGCAGAATGAAAGAAGGATATGAATGGGCTACAGAAATGAACTGTGCCGTAACAGTATGCGACAATGATGCAAACATCATTTTCGCCAATTCAAAGTCCAAGGAGACTTTTGCAAAACACGGGGAACTGATAGGGAAAAACCTGAAGGAATGCCATCCGCCGCATGCATGGGAGAAGATCCAGCAACTGCTTCAGAGCGGAGGCAGCAATGCATATACCATATCCAAAAACGGACAGAAGAAGATGATATATCAGACCGCATGGTTCCGGAACGGGAAAGTCGGCGGACTGGTGGAAATCTCCATGGTCATTCCTGAAGACATGCCGCACTATATACGCGGATAAAACAGAAGCCGGCCCGAAATTTTCGGACCGGCTTTTGTTTTGCATTATTACGGGATATTCTAAAGCTGCGCGGCAATATCTTCAAAAGCCTTGGCATCGGGACCTTCTCCGAACGCAGCCGGCTGTCCGCTTTCTCCACCCTCTCCCACAGACATATATAAAGGTATGCTGCCGAGAAAATGCAGATGAAGCTCTTCCGCCATCCTCATGCCGCCTCCGTTCCCGAAGATATAGTACTTTTCTTCGGGATGCTCTGCAGGCGTGAACCAGGCCATATTTTCCACTATACCGTAAATGGGGACATTTACATCCTTGTGGCGGAACATGTTTATGCTTTTTATCACATCTGCAATAGCTACCTGCTGGGGGGTGGTGACAATTACAGCTCCGCTCAGGGGTATATCGTGCACCATGGAAATATGTATGTCTCCAGTGCCGGGAGGCAGGTCAATCAGCAAATAGTCGAGTTCGCCCCACTTGACCTGCATCACAAGCTGTTTCAATGCATTGCATGCCATTGGACCCCTCCAGATGAGAGCCTGTTCGGGCTCTACAAGATGGCCTATGGATACAAGCTTCATACCCCATTTTTCAATCGGGACTATAAGGTCGTTGGCCTCGTCCATATACGGGACTTCACCTTCCGTCCCGGTCATTTTAGGTATTGACGGGCCGTAGATGTCGGCATCTACAAGTCCCACTCTGTAGCCTTGCCTTACAAGGGCCACAGCCAGATTGACTGTTACCGTAGATTTCCCGACTCCACCTTTACCGGATGCCACAGCTATTATCTTGCCTATGTTGCGGAGTTGGGTATCATCCAGATCATTGACAGTCTTTTTGGCAGGCTTGCGCTCCCTTACCAGTTCAATAATCGAAATCCTGGCATTGGGGAACTCGGCTGCCATTGCTTCCTCACATTCCTTTTTAATGGAGGAGGACAGCGGATCCGGAGACGGGAAAACCAGCTTGAACCTCACCAGGACAACTTTTGCAGAAGCGTCCGGATCTGCAGGATCAACCGTCCCCCCGTTCCCGTCAAAAAGCTTGATGTCTTCTACGAGTCCGAGGGAAACGATATCCTTATCAGCTGCGGGATGTATTATCCCTGATAAGACTTCTGTAATCATCTTGTCTGTATCTTATTCAACTATATCGAGTTCTTCAATAAGGTTCTTGGCACCGCCGAATTTCTCAATGATGAAAAGCACATAGCGGATATCCACGTTGATACATCTCTGAAGGTCCGGTTCAAAGATAATGTCACCGCTCATTGACTCCCAGTTGCCGTCGAATGCAAGTCCGATAAGCTCGCCGCGGCCGTTCATGATAGGAGATCCTGAGTTTCCGCCGGTAATGTCCAGATTGCCGATGAAGGCAACAGGCATCTTGCCGTTATCCAAAGCATATCTGCCGAAATCCTTGTTCTGCCACAGTTCTTTGAGTTTGGCAGGAACCACAAATTCCCAGTTGTTCGGGTCTTCCTTTTCCATAACTCCGTCCAGAGTCGTATAGTAGTTATAGAACACGGCGTCTCGGGGATAGTAAGGCATAACGGTCCCGTATGTAAGCCTGAGGGTAAAGTTTGCATCGGGATAGATTGCTTCACCTTCGCGCATTTCGAGGGTACCGGCAATATAGTCCTTTTTGCCCTGGGCAAACTGCTCGGCATATTTGTAATATCCTTCTGAATGAGGATTGTAGCTTTCCCTGAATGAAAGGAATACCTTGTAAGCAGGGTCTTCTTCCATATTCTTGCCGGATTCGATGGCTGCTTTAGCCTTCTCGTAAGAGGTATAAGCCGAATTGGCGTACAGATCTTCTACGAATGCCTTTGTATCTCCACCGAACCTGGTGTCGATTTCAGCATAGAAAGAAGGAAGTTCTTCCGCAGGCACATTGTCCTTCAGCAGGTCAATCATTGCAACAGCCACCTTTTTGTCGGTCGGCATTGAATAGTCTTTGTAGAATGCTTCCAGTCTCTTGATGCCTGCAGCAAGTTCCTTGGCCTGAGCTTCAGGCTTCTTGTCCTTTGCAGACTGCATTATCCTTGCTCCTGTAGAAGATACCGAGAGCAGTTCGATACGTCCGACACTTTCGCTCATCCAGGTCATAAGGAGTCTTTCCGCCTTACGGCCCTTTACTGCAGCATTGATGTTTTCCAATGCTTTACCATATCTCTCTATCCTTTCCTGACCACCCTGGTTCACCCATGCGGTAAAATCCTTCTCTTCTGCAGCCCTGCGTTCCTGAACGCCGAGTTTTGCAAAAGTCTCGTTCATTCCGATCCATTTCTTCCAGCCGTTGGAGGAGCCTGCATATTTGCTGGAATACTGGATTCTGATCTTGGGGTCGCTTTCCATGTCGGCCATGAGGATTTCCTGACGGAGGGTCCTTACTTCGATTGCCACCTCATTGTTGGCACGGGTCTCGTCCAGCTCCGATGCTGTCATGAAACGGTTTGTAGAACCGGGATAACCCATGATCATCACCGGTGAACCTTCTTCGTATCCGGCAATGGATATCTTGAGATGCTTGACGGGAGTATAGGGAACATTGTCTTCCGAATAGTCTGCAGGGTTGTTGTCCTTGTCGGCATATACACGGAATACAGAGAAGTCTCCGGTATGGCGGGGCCACATCCAGTTGTCGGTATCGGCTCCGAACTTACCGATTGAGGAGGGGGGTGCTCCGACAAAACGCACATCGCGGAAGACTTTGTAGACTATAAAATAATATGTATTCCCTCCATAGAATGAGGTAAGCTGGCCAACGATGAACTTACCGTCGCATCCGGCCTTCTTCGTAAGCTTCTTTCTGAGCTTTTCGATTGCAGCCTCCCTGTCCTCTGAAGTCTTGGCTTTCTTTACTGCCGCATTAACCTGGTCGGTCACATCTGTAAAGCTCTCCAGGAACCTTACACTGAGACCTTTTGCAGGAAGTTCCTCATCGAAACTCATTGCCCAGAATCCGTCTTTCAGATAGTCATGCTCTACAGAACTGAGCTGCTGGATAGCCGAATAACCGCAATGGTGGTTTGTAAACAGAAGTCCTTTATCGGAAACGATTTCTCCGGTACATCCGCCCCCGAACACAACAATCGCATCCTTGAGGGATGTGTTGTTGATATTGTAAATGTCCTGAGGGGTAATTTCGAATCCAAGTTCGGTCATTCTGCCGCTGTTCATTTTCTCGAGCAAGGGAAGAAGCCACATCCCCTCGTCCGCCTTTACTGAAAACGGCACAAGAATCAAAAAAAGTGCTAAAAGTTTTGCTTTCATGTAATCAATGAATTTATTGGTTTTTCTACATCATACAAAAATAGCAAATTTTCGGAATTGAGAAAATGTTTATTTTTGCTTTCCTTTTGAGCAACAATTATGGAATACAGAAAAATCGTTATAGCAACAGATAAGTTCAAGGGGTCGCTGACATCAGATGAGGCTGCAGAAGCCATACAGGAAGGTATCAGAGAAGCATTCCGCAACACACATAGGGAATGCCCGGAAATCAGGAATTTCCCCATGGCTGACGGAGGGGAAGGAAGCCTTGCAACCATGAAGTCTGCTATCGAGAGTGCCGGGTCAGAATACAAGGAGGTCTCCGTCCCGGCTGTAAACCAGCTGGGGCAGCCCGTGCAGGTTCCTGTACTGCTTCTGGAAAAGAATACCGCATTCATCGAAATGGCTTCCGCCTGCGGGCTTAATCTGATTCCGCATGACAGCATGGATCTGCTTCATTCGACCACCTATGGACTTGGAGAAACAATACGGATCGCCATAGAGAAATACGGTATCAGGCATATAATGCTTTCCATCGGCGGAAGCGGAACCAATGACGGCGGCTTCGGGCTTCTCACTGCTCTGGGCTACAGGTTCTCCAACAGCAACCCGTTCAGGAACAAGGATATTCCCACTTTTCTGGAAGGCATAGAATCAATGATGGACGAAGGAGTAGATATGCTCTGTCCGCATCTTAAGGACACTGTTTTCAAAGTTGCCTGCGATGTTTCCAACCCTCTGCTAGGACCGGATGGGGCATCTGCCGTATACGGACCTCAGAAAGGGGCTACACCCGAAATTGTCGGCAGATTCGAAAAGGCACTGGAAAACTGGGCCGACGTTGTGGAAAAATGGAGCGGAGCCGATGAAGACGACAGCCTGTTCAACCGCTATTCAGAAGGTGCAGGAGCTGCCGGAGGAACCGGCTTTATCCTCGGTTCGGTACTGAAAGCAGAGATGATGAGGGGATGGGAGTTTTTTTCCGGAATCCTTAATCTTGATAAGCATATTGCTGAAGCAGATCTGGTAATCACGGGAGAAGGGCGTTTTGACCGCTCCTCCCTATCCGGGAAACTGCCGTGGGGTATTGCCACCCTCTGCCGCAAACACCGGAAACCGGTATGGGTAGTAACTGGCCGGAACTGCCTCCCCAAAGAGATCTGGAGACCGTCCGGATTCAATGAGGTTCTCTCCATTGAGACAACCTTCCGGTCGGAAAGCAACATATTCAACCGTGCGGCTGAATTACTTACAAAAATGCTGTCTGACAAATTCAGTTCAATATTATGATTATGAAATCCCTTGTAATATTCGATCTTGACGGGACACTCCTGTATACCGTACCTGATATCGCCGCGGCTACAAACCATGCCCTGTCTGAATGCGGATATCCTTTGCACAGCGAAAAGGATATCGCCTCATTCATCGGAAACGGTATCAACAAACTGTTCGAACGGGCACTGCCGGAAGGATACAAGACTACGGAAGAGGTGCTGAAGATAAGAAAACATTTCGTTTCCTACTACGACATACATTGTACTGATATGACCAGGCCTTTCAGCGGCATTCCTGAACTGCTGCGCAGACTGCAGGACGCAGGGATCATGGTTGCCGTAGCCTCAAACAAGTACCAGAAGGCGACATCCATTCTCATCGGGAAATTCTTCCCGGAGATAAATTTCGCTGCAGTATTCGGAGAAAGGGATGGAGTCCCAAGAAAACCGGATCCGGCCATCGTTTCAGACATACTGGAAAAAGCAGGAATAGACAATTCCATGAAGGGCAACGTCCTTTACGTCGGGGACTCCGGAGTGGATATGCAGACCTGCATAAATGCCGGACTTGAGGCCGTCGGGGTCACATGGGGTTGCCGCACCCGTGAAGAACTCGCATCGTACTCCCCGGCACACATAGTAGATTCTCCATCGGAAATATGGGATTTGCTGTAATGTTTCACTATCTTTGCAAGACCTATAATTCCAAAGTATTGATATGATGATGAATTCCAATATCACCGGTATCCTGAAAAAAATCGTCCCGTATATTGCAATAATAGCCGGATTTACTGTTCTGGCATATCTTTATGCCCCATATGTCCTCCAGGGCAAGATCATGGACCAGTCCGATATTTCTTCCTGGAAAGGGATGGCCCACGAGATCATCGAACACAACGAGGCAAATCCGGATGACCCTGCATTGTGGACAAATTCCATGTTCGGGGGAATGCCTGCGACCCAGATTTCGGTACACTACAAGGGGGACATCACCGATCCCATATACAATATGCTTTTCTGGGGGGAAAGGCCGCCAAGCTATCTTATAATATCCATGATCGGAGGATTCCTGCTTTTCCTCGCCTTCGGAATCAATCCATGGCTTTCTGCCGCAGGAGCCATAGCTGTCACATTCTGTTCGTACAACATGCAGATCCTGCAGGTCGGGCACAATACCAAAATGATTGCAATAGCATTCATGCCCTGGGTTCTGGCCTCACTGGTATATGCATACAGACGGAGACCGGCCCTCGGAGCCGTATTCTTTGCCCTTACCCTGGGTTTCCAGATAAAGGCAAACCATCCACAGATTACATATTACCTTGCCATAATGGTCCTCGGCTATATAATCGCCGAACTGTGCGGTGCTGCAAAAGGCAAATCAATGCCGAAGTGGTTCAAAACATCAGTCCTGATTTTCATCGCCGGCATAGCTGGAATAGCCACGAATGCCAACAAGCTGCTTCCTACCTACGAATATGCTGAATACACCATGCGCGGAGGCTCCGAGCTCACCCACGACGAGGAAAACCAGACCGGCAACGGGCTGAAACTGGACTATGCAACAGCCTGGTCCTATGGAATATGGGAAACACCTAACCTTCTGATACCCAACTTCAACGGAGGGTCTTCATCAGGTGAACTGTCAAGAGATTCAGAGACATACAAAATATTGAGGAACTACTACAGCAATGCTGAATCCCTCCGCAAGGGCATGCCGCTGTACTGGGGCCCCCAGCCCTTTACCGCCGGACCTATGTACATGGGTGCAGTCAGCATCTTTCTTGCAGTGCTTGGCCTTGCCATAATAAGGGGACGTTACAAGTGGTGGATTGCAGGAGTCTCACTGCTGGTAATGCTGCTCGCATGGGGCTCGCATTTCATGTGGTTCTCGGAGCTGTTCTTCAGGTTCGTACCGCTTTACAACAAATTCCGTACAGTATCCATGATCCTGGTATTGCTTCAGATAACCATCCCGGTCATGGGAATCCTTGCAGCCAATGAAATGCTGTTCGGGAACCGTCCTGCCAATGACCCGAAAATTCTGAAAGGGCTATACATTTCCATTGGAGTTACAGCCGGTTTCTGCCTGCTGGCCGCCATTTTTCCAGGGATTGCAGGGAATTTCTCATCCCCAGCGGATTCCATGCTGGGAAACAATCAGGAACTGATTGAAGCATTGAGGTCAGACCGAAAAGGCATGCTGAGGGCCGATGCCTTCAGGTCACTGCTGTTCATACTGGCCGGAGCTGCTGTCCTGTTTGCCGGATGGAAGAAAAAGCTGAAACCCGCATTGGCAGTGACCATGATAGCCGGCCTGATACTCATAGACCTCTGGACAGTGGACAAACGCTACCTTAACAAAGAGCATTTCGTGACTGAAAGGAACTTTGACAGCCAGTTCATCCCCAGACCTGTGGACAATGCCATCCTTCAGGACCGGGATCCGTACTACAGGGTACTGGACCTGTCCGTCAATACATTCAACAACTCCATTGTAAGTTACCACCACCATACGGTAGGAGGATACAGCCCTGCCAAGCTGCAGCGCTACCAGGACCTGATCGATTTCCATATCTCGGCGGAAATGGCCAGAATGACCGAAGACATAAACTCTGCCATCGCAACAGCCGAATCCTATGAGGATATCGAGAATGCCCTGGGATATTATCCGGTCCTTGCGATGCTGAATACCAAATACATCATAATAAACGGCAACGGGGCTCCGCTGAGATATGACAGGAGGCTCGGCAATGCATGGTTCGTAAGCCGGTCAGTAACTGCATCCAACGCCGATGAAGAGATGCAGGTGCTCGGCCGGATCGATCCTGCCACGACTGCCGTAATCTTTGACAATACTGCGGAAAGCGGTTCTTCAGCCGAATACAGTACAGACGGGGACATAAGGCTTGTTTCCTACTCTCCCAACCGCCTTGAATACGAGTGCAATGTCCCTGATGGAGGAGGCCTTGCCGTATTCAGTGAAATCCACTACCCCGCAGGATGGAAAGCCTATGTAGACGGTAAGGAAACGGAAATCCTGAGAGCCGATTACGTATTGAGGGCATTGAGACTTGACGGAAATGCCGCAAAGATAGAATTCGTGTTTGATCCGGAATCGTTCAGGACCGGCAGGAATATATCCCTGGCAAGTTCGCTTCTGATTGTACTCGCACTGGCCGGATGCCTGGCATTCAGCATATCTGATTACAGAAAAAAATACAGACCCTTGGAAAAATGACCAGAGACAGGCTGATATCACCAAGTTACTGCCTTATACTGGCAGCCAACTTCCTGCTCTACTTCGGGTTCTACCTGCTTATGCCGGTCCTGCCGTTCTATCTGGTAGAGAATTTCGAAGTCAGCAAAGGAGCTGTAGGGGCAATCCTTGCATCATATACCATTGCCGCACTCATTGTCAGGCCCTTTTCTGGATACCTGCTCGACACTTTTGCTAGAAAGCCGCTATACCTTTTGTCATTTCTTATATTCACACTGATATTCGGAGGCTATGTAATAGCCGGTACCGTACTGGTATTTATGGCATTGAGGATTGTACACGGCTTCTCTTTCGGCACTGTCACTGTGTCGGGAAACACTCTTGTGATTGACATCACCCCTTCCTCACGCCGCGGTGAAGCATTGGGATATTACGGACTTGCGAACAACATAGCCATGTCACTCGGTCCCATGACCGGACTTTTCATGCATGACCACATGTCGTTCAATGCCATTTTCCTTGCTGCCATGGGGTGCTGCCTTACCGGACTGGTATGTGCAGTGTTTATAAAAGCTCCTCAGAAAGCGCCCGTTCCCAAGTCAGCAATATCCCTGGACCGCTTCATTCTTATCAAAGGCATCCCATTGGGCATAGACCTGCTGCTGCTTTCCATTCCATACGGTATGACGACTACCTATGTGGCAATGTATGCACAGAATATAGGAATACAGGGAGGCATAGGAGTTTTCTTTACATTCATGGCCGTAGGGATGGCAATATCCAGGATGTTCTCGGGACGACAGGTAGACCATGGACATATTACCGAAGTTGTAAATATTGCTTTCTATGTAGTAATACTGTGCTTTTTCAGCCTTTTCCTATGCGAAAGGATTGCGGCAGCATCACCTCCCGCAGCTGAATATACTCTCTACGGAACGGCCCTAATGCTGGGAGTGGGATTCGGATCCATGTTCCCTGCCATAAACACAATGTTTGTAAACCTTGCCGAACATAACCAAAGAGGTACTGCCACATCCACATACCTGACTTCCTGGGATATAGGCATCGGTATCGGCCTGGTAAGCGGAGGTATTATCGGAGAAAGGATGTCATTCTCCATAGCATACCTTACCGGGGCATTCCTGAGTATTGTTTCACTCATTTTATTCCGCTTTTACGTAGCTCCGCATTTCCATAAAAACAGAAAAAGATAATGGAAAGACATCTTCTGATAGATATAGGCAATTCCTCTACATGCAAAATTGCTGTTCTTGAGAACGGGCATATCTCCTTGTGCACCAGAACAGACACCGGAACCCTTGCCGGTACAGCAAGGGAAATGTCCGGGAAATATGGAAAATTCTCCTGCATTTGCCTCTCCTCTGTCAGGAACGATAACCCGGAGCTGGAAACGGCACTGGCCAGATCCTGCAGCAGATTCGTCAGATTCAGCGGCACTATGCAGAATCTCCCCATTACCATAGGATACTCAACCCCTGAGACACTTGGTGCCGACCGGATTGCTGCCGCAGCCGGTGCACATGCCCTCTTTCCGCAAGACGACTGCATTGTATTTGACTTCGGAACTGCGATTACCATAGATTTCATTACCCGCAAAGGCCATTTCATGGGAGGCAACATATCTCCCGGAATGAGAATGAGATTCGAGGCAATGCACCACTATACAAACAAGTTACCTCTGGTTTCCCCTTCAACGCCCGAAATGCCGGCAGGAACAAGCACTTCTTCAGCGATAAACAGCGGCATCGTTTTAGGCATAATGTTTGAAGTACAGAAATATGCGGAAACATTCCCCGGACATAAAATTATTTTTACCGGGGGGGACGCAATTTTTTTTGCAAAGAAATTAAATTACCCCATATTTGTGGTTTGTAATCTTATTTTTATAGGATTAGCCCATATTTCGCAGATAAAGAAATGATCGGATCAAATGTTTATCGGAATAGGATTGTTCTTGTAATGCTCGGTTTGTTTTGTATCATGCCTAGACTGGCAGCCCAGAAAACCGATGCGTTGGGAGCATATACACCCTACTCCCTTTTCGGTGTCGGCCAATTGGCAAATGAAGGTACATCATACAATCTTTCCATGGGTGGCATCGGTCTTGCCATGAGAAACAACGGTTTCATCAATTATGTAAATCCGGCAGCCATCACAGCAAGAGACACTCTGGCATTCATGTTCGACTTCGGCCTGAACCAGAAAAATTCTTTTTTCAATGACAACATTACCAAATCCGCATACAATATAGCAAATATGCAGAACGTAGTAATGTCATTCCCCATTTACAAGAAATCCGCATTTGTGGTCGGAATATCCCCGTTCAGCGATATAGGATACAAATTCCAGTCCACTGAAGAAGACAATGATCTGGTAGCTGAAATGGGAGACATAAAGTACCAGAAATACGGGACAGGAAGCTTATACAAAGCATTCCTGGGTGCAGCTGTCACTTTTTTCGACAGGATATCCGTAGGTGCGGAAGGTATTTACTATTTCGGGAAGATCAACAGACACAGTGATATCCTCTTCAACTCGTCATCCAGTTACAATACGATCTATACCGGATGGGAATACAAGGTTCATGGATTTTCCGGCAAATTCGGTCTCCAGTACATCCAGCCGATAAAGAAAAACAATTCGGAATTGATTATCGGCGGGACATACCGGCTGGGGACAAATCTGGGCGGTGATATCCACAGATACGCTTTTTCCTCATCATCATCGGAGACAGACACAGTAATATACCATAAACCTACAGACAACAGTACGTTGGGCATTGCTGACGAATTCGGAGTAGGTATCTCATACGGAGTAAAGAACCGCTGGACTGTAGGAATGGATTTCATACAGCAGAACTGGCACAATATTGCATTTGTGGATTACGGGAGCAGTTCGCATACATTCAAACCGACAGTTGCAAGATACTACAAGGCAGGCTTCGAATATATCCCGAATGCCAATGACATACGGTACTACATGAAAAGGGTTTCATACCGGGGCGGGGCCTATTTCGAACAGTCTTACATAACCCTGAACGGACATCAGGTAAATTCATTCGGCATCACCTTGGGAGCCACTTTCCCGATTCTGATGAGAAACGCAGTATCGTTTGCCGTCAATATGGGCCAACGCGGCACGCTCAAACATAACCTTGTACGCGAACGTTACATTACATTTACAGTAAACTTCAACCTGCACGACATCTGGTTCATAAAATATAAATACGACTAATAATCATTAAAAAACAATATTAAATCTAAAAACGTATGAAACGAACAGTCTTAACAATCCTTGCCGTACTTGCGGCAACCCTTGTTTTCGGACAGGGAAAGTACGGAGCCGATAGTGCACAATGTATAAGGTACCTTTCTTTCTATCAGCAATATCTGAAGCAGAACAATCTCGAGGATGCTGCTCCGAACTGGCGTAAGGCAATCAAATTCTGTCCCCCGACTGCAAGCCAGAACATGCTTCTTGACGGTATGAAAATCCTGAGGAAGGAAATCAACCAGTTCCGCAACAACCCTATCAGAAAGAAAGAACTGGTAGACACCCTTATGATGCTTCATAACATGAGGGTTGAGACATACCCCAAATATGCCGTTACAGCAAAACTCAACAAAGCTGCCGACATGATGAACTACTCTGAAAAAGGAAGTGAGCTCGATGTATTCAATGCACTGGATGACGCAATGAAGACCGCAAAGGAAAAGACATCGACTACCATTGCCGTAAGGTATATGAACTATGCTGTCGAGCTTTACCAGAGCGGCCGCTTCACTGAAGACCAGGTTTTCGAAGCTTTCAACCAGAGCATGGAAACTCTCGAACTCGTAAAAGCAAAGAAACCTTCTGCAATGGTCGACAATGCAATAAGTGACGTGGAAAACCTGTTTGCACAGAGTGGTGTAGCGAGCTGCGAAAATCTCGTGGCAGTATTCGAACCCCGCTACAATGCTACTCCAGAAGACAAAGCACTCCTTTCAAGCATAGTTACACTCTTTACATCCACGAACTGTACAAACACAGACCTGTTCCGCAGCGCAGTTGAAGGACTCCATAAAGTTGAACCCTCATCCAACTCTGCCCACCTGCTGTTCGTACTTTATTCATCTCTTCCCGACGGTGGTGACAATGCTGTAAAATATATGCAGGAAGCCATTGCATTCGAAGATTCCCCCGTTGAAACCGATGCAGAATACTACTTCGAACTCGCAAGTTACCAGTTTACAAAACTTGGACGCAAGGCTGATGCTGTTGCTTCTGCCCTCAAAGCTGCCGAACTCTCGACAAACATGGCCGGCAAAGCATACTTCCTCGTAGCAAGCATCTGGAGTACAGTGAAATGCCAGGGTAACGACATTGAAGCCCGCGCACCGTTCTGGGTAGCTACAGACTACATGAACAAAGCAAAGCAGGCTGATGCAACCCTTGCACCGGAAGCCGACAAGAACCTTGCATCATACAGACAGTACTTCCCCATGCAGGCAGATGCCTTCATGTACAACTTCGTCGAAGGGGAAAGATATACTGTGTCTTGCGAAGGTCTGAGCGCAACCACCATCATCAGAACACAGAAATAAATGGATTGCGGAATCAGGATTCCCCGTAAACAGATAATAATGGTAGCAGCCGCCACGGCAGTTGCTACCATTGCTGTATCATGCAGCAACAAACTTAAAGCCGATTTCAATGAAGATCTGTCCGATGCCCCGAAACAGATTGTCATCGACATGAAAGCCGTACAGACGGAAAACGGCCGTATGCAGATGAGAATGAATGCAAAAAGGATGGAAATATACGAGTATGACGAGAAGCATTCTTCCGAAATTTTCCCGGAAGGGTTCAAAGTCATGGCATACAACGAGCAAGGACAGCTTGAGACAATGATCGTTTCAGAAGTAGCCATCCACGAGAAAAAGGATGAGGCAGAAAAGTGGTCGGCATACGGCAACGTTGTAATTAACAATTTCATCAAAGGCGAAAAGATAGAAACCGATACCCTGTATTGGGACAGGGAAAAGAAACGCATATATACAGACTGCTATGTGCGCCTTTCCTCACCGCAGGGACTTATGCAGGGGTACGGGCTTGAATCGGATGAAATGGCAAGAAATGCAGACTTGCTGAAACCGTTTGACAGTTACGGCATAATCGACAATGATTCAACAGGAAGAAAATACAGGGATACTGTTAATTTTATAGGTCCGGAGTACAAGAGATAAAATAAAATAACTATCTTCGCAACCTATTTTCAGATTATTAAATTAAACAGATATGGCAGTTTTAGAGAAAATAAGGGTAAAACTCGGTATTCTTATTACAGTGCTCATTGCTGTGGCACTTCTTTCATTTATTGTGGACCCCACAACAATTGAATCTACTTTGAGATATTTTTCATCCAAGTATGATGTAGGAAATATCGATGGGAAGAAGGTTACCTATCAGAAATTCCAGTCAGAACTTGACTATTACACCAACATATACAACCTGACCTCCGGAAGCCAGTCAATGAATGAAGAGGCACAGAGGACAATCAACGAGACTGCATGGCAGAACCTCATTTCCGAAATGTACATAATCCCTCAGATGAAGAAAGCCGGTATCAACGTAGGAGATGAAGAACTGGTGGATCTGAGTCAGGGAAAAGAAATATCACCCCTTCTCATGCAGGATCCGGTATTCCTCGATGAAACCGGAAATTTCAGCAGGGAACGACTGATGGAATTCATACATTCCATACCTTCCGACGCATCGGGCAATCTGGCGCAGTACTGGAATTTCATACAGAACAACATGTCCAGCCAGCAATACTACGCCAAATACATTTCACTCATTACAGCAGGAAATATCATTACCCCGGTTGAACTCCGCAGACAGATTGAAGAAAACAATACTTCATCCGATGCAGAATTCGTACTTGTTCCTTTCGGATTCCAGCAGGACAGCACAATCACCGTTTCCGACAAAGAGATACAGGACTACTATAACAGCCATCTGAACAACTACAAGCAGACCGCATCCCGCGATGTGGAATTCGTAGCATATGAAGTAGTTCCTTCCGACAAGGATATTGAAGCTGCAGAACAGGAAATCAACAGCGTTTACGATGAATTTGCAACTACCGACAATCTTAAATCTTTCCTGTCACTGAATTCTGACACCCCCCTTGTGGACTACTACTATAAAGAAGGCGAACTCTCGGCACAGTACCCTGAAATCGACTCGTTCGCATTCAGCCGTAATCCTGAAATCCTACCTGTCTACAGAAAGGACAATTTCTTCCATGCTGCCAGAATCAATGATACCAAACAGATGTCCGATTCTGCATTCGTCCGCCACATCCTCGTTCCGTTCGATGCTGACAACCTTGCTGACAGCCTGATGAATGTGCTCCGCAAAGGCGGTAACTTCAGCGAACTTGCAGCCGCATATTC
>CAZXFF010000046.1:0-9463 GCA_964640305.1 uncultured Muribaculaceae bacterium
GCCAGGATCAAACTCTTCATTGTATATGTTTTATATCTCAGCTTGTCCTGACCATGATTGACGAGATTACTTGTATAACCTCTACCTTTTTCACTCGTTTATGCTATCAAAGAACTTTCTTTTTGGTATCCGTTTTTCTCAAACGGGCTGCAAATATAGGCACTTTTTTTTACCCTGCAAATTTTTTTTAACTTTTTTTAAAATTTTTTTTGAATCTTTGCATCATGTACTGGAAACTGTTCACAATATTCGCCAAGATAGGAGCCTTCACAATAGGTGGTGGCGTAGCCATGATCCCCCTGATAGAGAGGGAAGTAGTCACAAAAAACAAGTGGCTTGACGACAAGGAATTCCTGGATATGATAGCCATTGCACAATCTGCGCCCGGATTGATTGCCGTAAATGTCGCAATTTTCATCGGACACAAAGTCGGCGGGCTGAAAGGGAGCATCATCGCAACGGTCGGGAGTGTACTTCCCCCCTTTATAATAATATTGCTGGTGGCAGCCCTCTTCACTTCCATAAAAGACAGCGAAGCAGTGGAAGCGATATTCAAAGGGATCCGGCCCGCAGTAGTCGCCCTGATTGCCGTACCTGTCATCCGGATGGCTGTAAAGAACGGCATCACAGTAGTTACAGCAGCTATCGCAGTCCTTACTACGGTAGCAATTGCCTTCATGCATGTTTCACCGATTTGGATTATCCTTGTTGCAATTGTTGCAGGTCTGGCAAGGGCTTATGCCGGGGAGGGCAGGAAAAAATGATCTTCCTGGAAATCTTCATAACGTTTTTCGTTATCGGCACCTTCACATTCGGTGGCGGATACGCCATGCTGTCCCTCATACAGAACCAGGTAGTCACAAAGCATGCATGGCTCACCCCAGAAGAATTCACGGATATAGTGGCCATTTCCCAGATGTCTCCCGGACCCATAGGCATAAACAGCGCCACCTATATAGGATACAGCGTCCCCCATGCGTTGGGATATTCCCACTTCACAAGCATCCTGGGCTCCGTCTCCGCCACATTCGCCGTGGTTCTGCCGTCCTTTCTGATCGTACTTTGGATATGCATCCTTTTCGAGAAATTCAGGAACAACCGGTATTTCTCATCGGTAATGGACGTCCTGAGACCTGTCACCATCGGTATGATTGCAGCGGCGGCGATTGTCCTGATGACCCCGTACAATTTCATCGACTGGTGGAGCTGGATCCTGTTCGGAGCCGCATTCGTCACACTGTTCTTCTTCAACACCAATCCCATATATATAATCGTCGGAGCCGGGGTGGCAGGATACCTGTTGTACGGAATCTGATTTTTTGGTAACTTCGCAATCGGCACATTACAACAAACACAATACAGAAAAACGACATGACAACTTTCTTCAGGACAATACTCTGCATGGCAATCGCCGTGGTTTTCCCGATTTCCTGCAACAACAGTACAGGCAAAGGGCCGGAACCGGAGCCGGAACCGGAAACATTCGTATTCGCAAAGGGTGCCGACATAGGCTGGGCAACCGAAATGGAGTCCGACGGTATCACTTTCAGGAATGCGTCCGGAAATGCAATGGAATGCACCGCACTCATGAAAGAACTCGGATTCGATGCAATCAGAATCAGGGTGTGGGTTGATCCGGACCCCGTCTACAGCTCCTGGTGCGGAAAAGAAGATGTAATGGAAAAGGCCCGCAGGGCTGCCGCTCTCGGGATGCGCATCATGATAGACTTCCATTACAGCGACCGGTGGGCAGACCCCTCCAACCAGTTCAAACCGAGGGCATGGGCCGGATACAATGCAAATGAACTGTGCAATGCCATCTCCGCACACACCGTGGATATACTCTCTGCCCTCAAGGCCGAAGGCATTGCCCCCGAATGGGTGCAGGTCGGAAACGAGACATCGAACGGCATGCTCTGGCCCGACGGTCAGGCAGACAAGAACATGCAGACCTACGCCAGAATGACCAACGCCGGATACGATGCTGTCAAATCGGTATTCCCCGATGCGAAAGTGATAGTCCATCTGGACCACGGCGACAACCCGGATCTGTACAACTGGATATTCGACGGACTCAAGGCCAACGGAGGGAAATGGGACATCATAGGGATGTCGCTCTATCCTGAATATTATGATGCCGACGGCACTTACAACGAAGGGGACTATACGGCAGTATTGAGCAGGACCGTTTCAAACATCCTGTCCCTCTATATGAAATACGGCACAAAATCCATGATCTGCGAAGCAGGAATGTCATGGAACAATCCCGAAGAATCCTATAGATTCCTTTCAGAACTGCTGAAAAAGACCAGTACGCTACAGGACAACTGCTGCCTGGGGGTTTTCTACTGGGAGCCCCAGTGCAACCCTGCATGGAGACCGTCCACATACGAGACACTCGGATGGAATGCCTATGACAAAGGGGCCTTCGACGCAGATTTCAAACCCACAAAAGCCCTTGACGCTTTCAAAAACTGACCGGACATGGAACACAAAAGGATACTGCTGCTTGCAGCCATAACCCTGTTCTCTGCCATTTCCCTGTGTTCCTGCTCCGGGGACGGGGGACACAGCCCGCGTGTTGTCACCGTTCTGGACGAAGGCTGGGAATTCAGGAAAGGGGAAGACGGGGACTGGGAAAAGGTTACAGTTCCGCACGACTGGGCGATATACGGTCCTTTCGACCGGAGCAATGACCTGCAGGAAGTGGCCATCATCCAGAACATGGAGAAAACCGCATCCGTTAAGACCGGACGGACCGGAGGACTGCCGTATGTAGGCATAGGGTGGTACAGGAGGACCTTCGACGTGGGATTCCCAAAGACCCGTACAGAGGGGAATGACAGGCGGGCCACACTGCTTTTCGACGGAGCAATGAGCGAGGCAAGAGTATATGTAAACGGCCATGAAGTCATTTTCTGGCCCTACGGATACAACGCATTTCACTGCGACATCACCCCTTACCTGACTCCCGACGGGAAAAACAACGAACTGAAAGTAAGGCTGGAGAACCGCCCCCAATCCTCCAGGTGGTATCCCGGAGCAGGGCTGTACAGGAATGTGCGGCTTATTGAGACCTCCGGACTGCACGTTCCGGTATGGGGCACAACGGTCACCTCGGAAGTATCCGCTGATTTCAGCGAAGCCAAAGTGAGGATACGCACGGAAGTGGAAGGGGCATCAGGGACGGATACGGTTCTGGCGGTGACGTCCATCACGGATCCGGACGGAAACACTGTAACGGTCCGGGAGAGCATTCTCCTGTCGGAAAAGGACGGTAGCGGCACAGATACGGTGACACACATCCTGACAGTCCCCTACCCCAGACTGTGGAGTCCTGAAACCCCCGCACTCTACAATGCAGAGACCAGGCTCTATACTGTCAGGAACGCGGAAAGGATCCTCTCAGACATTTATACCACCGTTTTCGGAATAAGGACAATCGAGATCCGGCCTGAAACCGGATTCTACCTCAACGGCAGGAACCGCAAATTCCAGGGGGTATGCCTGCACCACGACCTGGGCCCCCTCGGTGCAGCGGTAAACGAATCAGCCATAAGGCACCAGCTGGAAATGCTCAAGGACATGGGCTGCGATGCCATCCGCACTACCCACAACATGCCGGCCCCTGAGCTGGTACGGCTGTGCGACGAGATGGGATTCATGGTAATGGTAGAGAACTTCGATGAATGGGACGTAGCGAAATGCGACAACGGATACCACCGGTTTTTCAAAGAATGGGCCGAAAAAGATATGGTAAACATGCTGCGTCAGTTCAGGAACAATGCCTCTGTGGTAATGTGGAGCATCGGGAACGAAGTCCCCACACAGTGGATGCCCGAAGGCTATGAGGTCGCTACCTTCCTGCAGGACATCTGCCACAGGGAAGACCCCACAAGGCCCGTCACATGCGGGATGGACCAGATCGATGCAATCCTGTCAAACGGTTTCGGAGCCGTGCTGGATGTCCCCGGATTCAACTACAGGACACACAGATATTTGGAAGGATACGGTAAACTCCCTCAGAAAATACTGCTGGGCAGCGAGACTTCCTCCACGGTAAGTTCCAGGGGAGTATACAAATTCCCTGTCATAAAAAAAGCCGATGCCCTGTACGGAGACCACCAGAGTTCTTCATACGATCTGGAATACTGCTCATGGTCCAACATCCCGGACGAGGACCTGGCCCTGGCCGAAGACTATCCTTGGACAATGGGACAGTTTGTCTGGACCGGGTTCGACTATCTCGGGGAGCCTTCTCCCTATGATACGGATGCATGGCCGAACCACAGTTCAATGTTCGGGATCATTGACCTTGCTTCCATACCGAAAGACCGCTACTACCTCTACAGAAGCGTCTGGAACGGGGAAAGTCCGACCCTTCACATCCTCCCCCACTGGAACTGGGAAGGACGCGAAGGGGAGATTACCCCGGTATTCGTATATACTTCCTACCCCAAGGCTGAACTTTTCCTGAACGGCAAGAGTCTGGGAGTCCGGGAGAAAAACGGCAATTCGCTGCTTAAGCGATACCGTCTCATGTGGAATGAAGTCAGGTATGAACCAGGAGAACTTACCGTAGTGGCATACGACGGCAATGGCAATGAAGCCGCAAGGAAATCCGTCAGGACTGCCGGAGAGGCGGCCGGCATCGAACTCATCCCGTCCAGGACAGTTCTGGATGCTGATGGCAAGGACCTCTCGTACATTACCGTCAGGATAGTGGACAAAGACGGGAACCTCTGCCCTGCCGACAGCCGCAAGGTCAGATTCGAAGTCAGCGGTGCCGGGGAGTTCAGGGCCGTTGCAAACGGAGACCCTACATGTCTCGAGATGTTCCACAATCCCGAAATGAGCGCATTCGGCGGGATGCTGACCGTCATCGTCAGAAGCAGTCTGAACCCGGGCACCGTGAAGATAACGGCTACAGCCGCAGGACTTGAAAGCAGCACATTGAAAATCAGAACGAAAAGACAACGGAACAATTAAACACTACTGATATGAAAGATAAAATAGCACAGCTTTTCGAAAAGCATTTCGGAGGAGAGGGACTCTTCTATGCATCCGCAGGACGTATAAACCTGATCGGTGAGCATACCGACTACAACGGAGGATTCGTTTTCCCCGGTGCCATCGACAAAGGGATGATTGCGGAAATCAGACTGAACGGCACGGACAAAGTCAGGGCCTATTCTGTGGACCTGGATGACAAAGCGGAATTCGGATTCAATGAAGAAGATGCACCTGAAGCCTCCTGGGCCCGCTATATTTTCGGAGTATGCAGGGAAATCACCAAGAGATGCGGTCATGTGCTCAAAGGTTTCGATACTGTATTTGCCGGGGATGTTCCATTGGGAGCCGGCATGTCCTCTTCAGCCGCACTTGAAAGCACATTCGCCTACGCATTGAACGACATGTTCGGTCTTGGAATAGACAAATTCGAACTGGCCCGCATAGGCCAGGCCACCGAGCACAACTACTGCGGCGTGAAATGCGGAATCATGGATCAGTTCGCCTCCGTGTTCGGGAAAGCCGGCAGTCTCATGCGCCTTGACTGCAAATCCATGGAATACAGATATTACCCCTTCCATCCTGAAGGTTACAGGCTGGTGCTGCTCGATTCCGCAGTCAAACATGAACTGGCTTCTTCCGCATACAACAGACGCCGGGAATCCTGCGAACATGTATGCTCCGTAATCCGCGGAAACGGACACCCCGAAGTGGAGTTCCTCAGGGATGCGAGCATGGAAATGCTGCAGGAAGTCAGGGACAAGGTCTCTGCTGAGGACTACATGCGCGCGGAATATGTCATTGAAGAAGTGCAGAGGGTACTGGACGTATGCGATGCTCTGGAAAAGGATGACTATGAAACGGTAGGCAGAAAGATGTACGAAACCCACCACGGGATGAGCAAGCTGTACGAAGTAAGCTGCGAAGAACTGGACTTCCTGAATGACATTGCAAAAGAGTGCGGTGTGACCGGTTCCAGGGTAATGGGCGGAGGATTCGGAGGATGTACCATAAACCTTGTCAAGGAAAGTCTGTATGACAGTTTCATTGCCAGGGCGAAATCCGAATATCTCGGGAAGTTCGGCCATGAGCCCAAGGTATATCCGGTGGTAATCAGTGACGGCGCAAGAAAACTCGAATAACCCCAACCTCCTTTGACATGATACATCTCACAAACAGCCAAGGCTCTACCGTTATCCTGACCCGCACAGGAGCGGGAATCGTTTCCGTAGTAGTACCTGACAGGAACGGGAATATGGACGACATAGTGCTCGGATACCGTAATGAAGAGAGCTATATGAACGACGGTCCCTGCTCAGGCAAAATACCGGGCAGGTACGCAAACCGGATTGCTGCCGGAAAATTCAGCCTGGACGGGAAGGACTATACGCTCGAAACAAACAACGGTCCCAACCATCTGCACGGAGGTACAAACGGGTTTGCCAACCGGATCTGGGACATAATCGGACAGGGTACTGACCATGTCACATTCGGTCTGTCCAGCACCGATGGAGACAGCGGTTATCCCGGGAACCTTACTGTCAGGGCCACATACAGGTGGAGCGACAGCAATGTGCTCTCCCTCGAGATCCACGCTGAATGCGACAGCGCCACCGTCCTCAACCTCACGAACCACACCTACTGGAACCTTGCAGGGGAGAACAGCGGCAGCATACTGGACCACAGCCTGCAGATCTGCGCAGACGGGTGGCTGCCTACCGACAGTACCCTTATCCCCACCGGAGAAATTGCACCCGTAGAGGGGACTCCCATGGATTTCAGGACCCCGAAACGCATCGGACAGGATATAAATGCGGAATTCGATGCCCTCAGATTCGGGAAAGGGTATGACAACTGCTGGGTACTTGACGGCAGCGGAATGAGAAAGGCCGCTGTACTGTCCGATCCCGTATCCGGACGCAGACTGGAAGTATGGACCACCCAGCCTGCCGTACAGGTATATACCGGGAACTGGCTCAGCGGCTCCCCTGAAAGCAAATCCGGCCGCAGCTACAATGATTATGACGGGGTAGCAATCGAATGTCAGAATTTTCCGGATGCCCCCAACCGCCCTGGATTCCCTCCCTGCATACTTCGCAGAGGGGAAACATTCCGGCAGACGATCGAGTTCAGATTATCCGTTGAATAAAAATATAAAGGGACGGCTCCAGAATCAGAGTCGTCCCTTTATACTTAACCTAATACTTAACCTATGAAAAAACTATCCACATGAATTACATTCAAACTACGTGCCAAACTTTCAAATCCATGATTTTTATAGTGTATCCGCAGGATTTATAAGTTTATCCTGATAGTATACCTCATAATGGAGATGATTGCCGGTACTTCTTCCGGTACTGCCTACATACCCGATCAGATCGCCTCTCCTTACCTGGTCACCTTTTTTCACTGCTATCTTCTGCATATGGGCATAGGCTGTCTTGTATCCGTTACCATGGTTTATCTTTACAAATTTCCCGTAGCCGCCGTTGCTCTTCGCGAATGTTATTGTCCCGTCCGCTGATGCGTAGATAGGAGTCATCCTGGGAGCTGCCATATCCACACCCTTGTGCGTATGCCTTTTTCTGGTGATCGGATGAATCCTTGTCCCGAATGGGGATGAAATCCTCACGTATTCTGTCGGGGATCCGTGAGGGATGCTGCTCTCTACCGATGTCTCTTCGGAAGATCTGCCTGCAACTGCGACTTCGACTGCAGCTGCCGGCCTTTCTTCAGGAACGGAGACCGGATTGTCCCTTACCTCCTGCTCGGCCTGTGCCCTCGCTGCATCAGCCTTAAGCATTGCCAGGAACTCGGAGTCCAGCGCCTGGGCTTTGACTTCCGTACCGGCAGCGTTCTGCCCGCTGTAAGGCTCAAGTACGACCTCCACACTTTCCATCACCTGCGGTTCCTCCGTATTGACCGGAGAAGCTTCCAGATTCCCGGCTATGACTTCCATTACTTCCGCAGCCTGACGCATCCGGTCCACAGTATCTTCGGAGTCACTCAGCACAGGCAGGAGTCTGTCTGAAGTAAGTCTTGAAACTGCCTCGATATCCCGTTTTATAATCTGCTTTTCCTGCCCGGAAGTGGAAACCACAGGGTAGATGTTCTGCTGTATCTTTCCGGAAACAGGCACAATGGGCATATCATCGTCGGAGGCCATAAGATCTACAATACCTTCTTCCTCTCTCAGGGCCTTCATGTAATTGCTCTTGAACCTGGCAAATGCATTTTCATATCTGGCCTTGAATTTACGGAACTCCTCTTCCCGGTCTTTTGCGAACTTTCCATAATCCGCTTCCCTCTCCTTCTTGAACTTATCGAATCCTGTTTCATTGTTCTGGGCCGACAGTGTAACGGCAAAAGCAAGGACTGCTGCAAATGCGACTAATGTTTTCAGTTTCATAGCTGGAATATTTAATGGCTTTAATAGTGAATGTCCGTGTATGTGACAAAGTTAGTTCATTTATCTGTATCTGCAATTCATCCTGGATTTAAGACGTCTCGGCAATATAGCAGAATCCTTTGAAAAATATGTTTCGTACTTTTGCTTTTCGGAAATTGCACATATTGTAACATTTTAAGAAACATATACGATGAAAGAGAAACCGGATTTGAGTTTTTGGAAACTGTGGAACATCAGTTTCGGATTTTTCGGCGTACAGATAGCATACGCCCTTCAAAGCGCCAACATAAGCCGAATATTCTCAACCCTCGGGGCAGACCCGCATTCCCTGAGTTATTTCTGGATACTCCCGCCTCTCGCAGGAATCATCGTACAGCCCATCGTAGGGGCAGCCAGTGACAAGACATGGACAAGATTCGGAAGAAGGATTCCGTATCTGTTCATAGGATCACTCATTGCAGTAATCGTAATGTGTCTGCTGCCGAATGCAGGAAGCTTCAACATGACCGTACAGACAGCCATGATATTCGGACTGATCGCCCTGATGTTCCTGGACACCTCCATCAACATGGCCATGCAGCCGTTCAAGATGATGGTAGGCGACATGGTCAACGAAAAGCAGAAGACCCTCGCATATTCCATACAGAGTTTCCTCTGCAATGCCGGAAGTGTCGTCGGATTCCTCTTCCCCTATATTTTTGCCTTCTTAGGCATAAGCAATGTGGCAGAAAAAGGCATTGTCCCGGATTCGGTCATCTTTTCTTTCTATATAGGTGCGGCAATCCTTATACTGTGCGTAATCTACACGACAGTTAAAGTCAAGGAGATGCCTCCGAAGGAATATGCTGAATACCATGGCATAACCGAGACCGAAGAAAAAGAGAAGACAAACATGCTGAAACTGCTGGTCAAGGCTCCCAAGACATTCTGGACAGTCGGTCTGGTTCAGTTCTTCTGCTGGGCAGCATTCATGTTCATGTGGACATATACCAACGGCAGCATAGCATACAACGTATTCGATGCCCCCACTACCGTTTCTACTGC
>CAZXFF010000046.1:9473-14683 GCA_964640305.1 uncultured Muribaculaceae bacterium
CTGCAAACGGAATCTCCAGAGTAGTGCTGGATACTGCCAGCCAGGAATACCAGGCAGCCGGGAACTGGGTCGGTGTCCTGTTTGCCGTGCAGGCCATAGGATCAGTGCTGTGGGCCATCTGCATCCCTCTTTTCAAAAACAGGAAACTGGTTTATTCCCTTAGCCTTGTCCTTGGTGGAATCGGATTCATTTCCACCTTCTTCGTGCATAACCAGTACCTCATGTTCGTTCCTTTCCTCCTCATCGGATGTGCATGGGCCGCAATGCTGGCGCTGCCTTTCACAATCCTTACAAACTCCCTTAAAGGCTCCCACATGGGTACTTATCTCGGCCTTTTCAACGGAACGATTTGCATTCCTCAGATCTGCGCTGCAGCACTGGGAGGGACCATTCTATCATCATTGACAAAAGAAGGCATGTTGCCTCCTGAGATAAAGATGCTTGTCCTCGCAGGGATATTCCTGATTATAGGAGCCTGCTGCGTGGCACTTGTAAAAGAGAACAAATAACCGCACAGCAGACTTTCACCTATCATCAGTACACCAGTTTGATTCCGGCGAAATACGTTCTGGGCATACCCGGTCCGTAGATATAGCCGGAATCCCTGTCAGGACCCTTGTCAAAGTCTTTCTGGTAGGAATTCAGGATATTCCCCACGCCTGCATTCAGCTGCAGTGTGATTGATTTGTACAGTTTGAAGTCATAGGTGACCTTGAAATTGAGTTCATAGAACCGGGGGGTCAGTTCCGTACGGTTCTGCTCTATGACTCCCTTATGGTGCTCTACAAGCATTCTCCCTGTATATGTCCCGCTCAGGATCAGTGACAGCGGTGTTATCGGATTCACTGAAGTGGTAAAATATCCGTAGGCTTCAGGCGTCCTGAACATGCGCTTTTCCGCAGGAACATCCCCTTCTTCGCTCCAGACACGTGCCTCCCTGTACTCTGCTTTCTGCAAAGTGAATCCGGCCTGCAGCTGCCATATATTCCTCCAGGCTACCTTTCCTTCCACTGTACCTCCATACACCCTCGCACCTGACTCGTTGTACCTCTCCTTGATCAGGATTCCGTCCTCATAGCCTATCTCCCTGAGTGCAAACACATTTTCCAGACTAGTGAAGAATCCTTCCACGAGCAGGTTCATCTGCCAGTCCCCTTTCTGAAGATACATATCGGCTGAAACGCTGGCACTGTGCGACCTTTCCACATCCAGATCCTTGGCCAGACGGATTATGGATACCGTTCCGCCCACATTGTCTATATGCAGATCTTCGTCGAAGGCCTGGGGAGCCCTGAAGCCCGAAGAATAGCTTGCGCGCAGGTTTATGTTTTCGATGGGATTGTAACGGAGGGTGGCCCTGGGGCTGAATACCACCTTCCGGATCAGGTTATGCTTGTCAAGACGGCCACCCAGAAGGATACCGACCTTGTCGTTCTTCCACTCATTCTGCAGAAATGCACTTGCCGTATATGTATTCTGGCGAAGATCCCTGTCGTAGCCTTTCATTACATCGTGGAGAATATCCTGGTTGAATTCTATACCGGCAGTCAGATCCGCCGGGAGGAAAAGGCATTTGTTGAAATGGAAGTCATACTGTGTGCCGGCCACATAAGTAAGGTCTTTTGTTGCTCCGTATGCATTCAGGTCCTGCCCTGAACCGTAATAGCTTTCCCTGTCCACATGCTGCGCCGATGCGAACACGCTTAGCCTGTGCCTTTCGTTAGGGGCAAAATAGTCGAATTTGACTCCTCCGGTATTGATGCTGTGGAGAACTTGCTCCGCAATATCCGCCTCATGGGGAGGACGGTCAAGCATATTCCCCCCACGCCTGTTCTCATTGAGATGATGGTATTCGAATGTTATCCTGGAATACGGACTTGTCTTGATATACGAACGCGTACCCAATGTCTGGGAATTGATTCTGGGCAATTCTGTATATCCGTCCCCGTTGGCATCGTATCCATCCCTCTGCCTGTTCTGGCCGAAGACCGCTATACCCATTTTGTAGTCATCAGAGACTATGGAGGCATTCAGGGACGTATTGTTTTCCCCCGAACCTGTCCCCCCGATATTCGTATATGTATGCGACAGCTGGGCACTGTTGTTCTGCGGTTCTTTTGTAATGATATTGATAGTCCCTGCAATGGCGGAAGAGCCGAACAGTGCAGACCCGCCTCCTCTCATGACCTCTACCCTGTCCACCATGCTCACGGGAAGCTGTTCTATGCCGTACACACTGGAAAGTGCACTGAAAACAGGTCTTGAGTCAATCAGTATCTGGGTATAAGGACCATCCAGCCCGTTTATGCGCACCTGCTGGAATCCGCAGTTCTGGCAATTGTTTTCAACCCTCACGCCCGGCTGGAATACTATGGCCGATGCTACCGAAGACGCATTCACCTGCTCAAACTGCACGGGAGTCATAACGTTTACTATTGTAGGAGCCATCTTTCGGGTGGTCTCGCTCCTGTTGGCCGAAACGACAATTTCATCCAGCAAGGTAACGTCTTCTTCTATCTCGAAATTGATTTCAAGGGTAACTCCCTTCTTAAGGACAACATCCTTTGTCTGTGTCTTGTAACCGACAAAAGAAGCTACCACGGTGAACTCCCCTTCCGGGAGGTTTTTCATAAAATAATGTCCTGTAGCATCGGTTGCGGCATTTATGACTGTACCTTTCAGGAAAATATTTACATACGGCATATGTTCACCGGTATTCTTGTCGGTAACATGGCCTATTATATTGGCGTCGGATTTGTCGAGTTTGGGATAATTTGCCTGACCGTAGACGGCTAAAGGCATAAGCGACAGAATGGCTGTCAGGATAATTAAGGTTCTTTTCATTTCTGTTTCTGGATTTATAATATGCTGCAAGTACGGGACGGCACGTCAATGTACAGTACCGGACAGCAACTGTAAATAATGATTGCATAGACTGCCGCAATGAATTGTTGCAGAGTCTGGAATACTTACTATGAAAACAGAAATGAAGGAGGCCCCCTTCGGGTTTCGGAATGGACTGTGGATGACTGGTATCCTTCTGTCTCGGAAGGTACAGGGAATACTGCGGTTACTTCAGTATAGAGTTCCGGAATTCCGGTGAAGAGGATTTCCCCGTCGGTGTGGAAAATCGAAAGCTGCTGTATAGTCTCGGCCTCATTGCCTTCATGCTCATGGCCATTCTGGAAAGGGTGCGAATGGACAATCCTGCACCCGTCCACGATATGGGTGTGAGGGAACAGCGATATGCTGCCCGTATATGCAATGAACAGCACGGGCAGCAGCAGCTTTATGCAAATATGTTCCCTTATGAACTTTCTCATGATGCAGGTACAAAAGTAATAGATTAATTTTCTCCCGCAATCATTATTTCTTGTTATTCGAGCATAGGCAAGCCTGTGGCCAGTCAAGGCAGCTACTCCGATTTAAGGTTACGTACGGGATTTTCGCTGGCAGCCTTCCAGCTCTGCCAAGCCACAGTTAGGATGGTAAGGACTGAAAAGACAGCCAATACGGGAAGGAATATCCAACCAGGAAATGCAATCCGGTCCGCAAAGCCGTCCAGCCAGTTCCCTCCGAAATACACCGTTACCGGTACAGCCAGAATAAAACTTATTCCCAGGATAATCATATAGGACCTGATGAAATTGCGGATTATCCCCGCTGTATCGGAGCCCATTACTTTGCGTACGGCTATTTCTTTCCTGCGGGATTCACTGTCGAACATTACGAGACAGAACACCCCTATCATGCTGATAAGGATTGCAATCAGGCAGAATGACGCAATCATTACTGTCAGATTGTGTTCTGCGGAATAGGTCTTCATGAAGAGTCCGTCACTCGTAAGCAGTTCGAAAGGATAGTCCTTCTCGATTTCCTGAAGGACTGACTGAACCTCTTTCTCTACCTGGGCCTGGTCCGCTCCGGCCTCAATGCGGATATAAGCCACATCGTCATGAGAATCATGCTCATTACCTTTCGGATCATAAACAAAGGCCATTGGAGATATGGATTTCCGCAGCGATGCCGCATTGATGTCTTCTGTAAATCCTATAATCTCCCCGCCCCTGTCGGTAATCCGGTCTTCCATAGAGACCCCGAAGGTCCTCCTTGCACAGTCGTTGAGTATCCAGCAATTCTCATCTCCTTTACGGAAATCCCTGCCTTCTGTAATATCCGCACCTATAGTCTCCATAAAACCGTCCCATACGGTCACTATATTCATGGAGAACTGCTCCCCTTTCATCTCCACACCCCATGTCATGATGTCGTCGGATGAAGACAGGATGTAAGAAGCGTACGAGACTTTTTCCACACCTGGAATATTCTCCACACTGTTCCGGAAAAATTCATAATCGGAATCAGAAAAAAGCCCGTCCGTCCTGACAGTCATGATACGGTCTTTGTCAAAACCCAGATCCGCATCCCGAAGATGCCTGTTCTGCAGGAATATTATGCCTATACAGGAAGCCAGTGCAAAAGATACGAAGAACTGGAAACCGACCAGGAAACTCCGGATCCTGCGGCCTTTCGGGGAAAGGGCGAAATTGCCTTTAAGGGCAAGGGCAGGCGGGAATGACGTAATGTAAAGAGCCGGATAGATTCCTGACAGGATACCTGCCAGAACAGCTGTCCCCAGCGTAATGACAAACACCGGAATCTGCCCATGCAGGGATATTTCCGGGTCGATCAGTCCGGCTACTGCGGTATTTTTCAACGCCAGCACGGACATTACCGAAAGAATCCAGGCAATTACGGCTACGGAAAGTGACTCCCCGATTATTCCGGTGCACAATTTCAAACGGGAACTGCCCAATACCTTCATTGTATTCATGCTTCTTACCCTCATAGGGGACAACGCAGTATTGAAATTCATCATATTGATACAGGCTATCAGAAGCACCATAACCGCTACTGCCAGGAATATCAGCAGCCGTGAAGGTTCCGTCTTTGGAAACGAATCGAAAATGGCCGGTTCCGAGAAATGCAACGATTTCAGATCCGTAAACAATACTCCCCCGATGTTCCTTTTCGCGAAATAGTCATCGCTCTTCATTATCTCCTCCAATATCAGAGATGCTACCGGTTCCGTATCAGCACCTGGCCTGAAACGGGCCAGCATATTGTAATTGAAGGAGCCCCAATTGTTATCTACGCTGAATTCAACTTGCAAATGCAACAGAATTCTGATTAATAATTTGTTTAAATTT
>CAZXFF010000047.1:0-14237 GCA_964640305.1 uncultured Muribaculaceae bacterium
GAGGCACTGTCCCCACACCGCTCCACACTGTCCCGAAGCCCCCGAGCGCCAGCCCCGACGCCCGGGCCGGCGCGGCCCCCCCCCGCGCGCGGGCGGCGGGTAAAATGCGGAACTTGACGAGAGACCAGTAAGGAACACATGTGTCGGGGATATATGCAGGTTGTGGGCGGATTCCGACGACAAGTGGAAGATGTACACTGGCAACGGGATAAACCGGGACTATTCGGTGAATTATTTAACTCGTCATTTTGATGCGATGACAATGCGGGCATTGTATTGTTAAGATATTTTACACCAAGTGTAAAGTTTTTTTACACGTCAGGACAAAGCCAAAACCATATATGACTATAAATCAAACGATTACAAATATTGGCATGTTTTTGGGAGCACATTCCGGTCATATAATGATAATTTGAGAACAACAAACAACATGAGATCCTTCTTTCGATTCATCTCCCGGAACAGGCTTTATACGGTCATCGAAGTAGCCGGTATGGCCATTGCGCTCGCATTCATCGTATTCATCGGTACATACGTTTCCGAAGAAAGCAGCTACGACTCATTTGTGCCCGACAATATATACGTAGGGGCAGACAGTGAATTCATGGGCCTCAGCGGCACGATAAAGGAATCGGTGGAAGGGCGTTTTGCCGGAATAGACCGCATAGCCCGCCTGATAGGTACACAGTCCCTGACAGGATTCGATATGGCTGTTGAAATCAAAGGGGAAACAATCCGGCAGAATGCCCTTGCCGTGGACTCCGAATTCATGGGAATGGTCCGGCTGCCGATGCTTGCCGGAGACAGGGAAACAGTCCTGGAATCTACCGGTTCGGTGATTGTATCCGAAAATTTCGCCAATTCATGGTTTCCCGAAGGGAATGCATTGGGAGAGACTCTGGAACTCAGGATACAGGGACAGAAGGAAACCCTGACAGTCACCGGCATTTTCCGGAACATGAAACGTACCGTGCTGCCCGACTGCGACATGATATACCGCCTGGAAGTATTCGAGAATATGATGCCTGCCATTACCAGAAACGGAAACGGAACCACCATTACAATGTATGAAACCAAACCGGAAGCAGACCTGGAAAAGATAGCAAAGGACATCAAGGACATACTCGTCGAGACTGATGCACTGTACATGTCCGGACTTTGTACCGCATACGAGTTGATTCCGTTCAAGGAAATCCATTACGGAGCAGTCCCCTACCCCTTTCCTTTCGAGAACGTAGTCAAGCGCGACACGATACGTCTCTTCGGTTCTACCGGACTCCTTCTGCTGGTGTTCGCACTCCTCAACTACATATCCCTTACCACAGCCCAGGTCGGTTTCAGGGCCAATGAAATGGCAACCCGCAGGCTTGTAGGAGCCAACCGTGGAGGAGTCATCATGAGGTATATCGGTGAAAGCCTATGCATAACCGCAGTATCGTTCCTGCTGGGATTCCTGCTTGCAGAAGCCACCGCACCCGTGTTCAGTTCACTTATGGGGAAAACATACAGTCCCCTTGCCTCCCTGTCTTGGAAAACAGGGGCAATGTGGGCAGGCGTCATCCTGCTTCTCTCAGTCGCGGCTGGCATAATCCCCGCCCTGATGGTATCCTCCTATAAACCCATTGCCGTAGTGCGAGGTGAATTCAGACGTACCGGCAGGATGGTCCTCGGAAAGATATTCCTTGTCGTGCAGAACACTGCCGCAATAGGCGCCGTTGCCATGTCCATGATCATGTTCCTGCAGCTGCGGCACATGGTAGAGAAACCTATGGGATACAACAGGGACGGCCTTATCAATGTGACAATCTCCAATACCAGGAACGCAGCGGATTTCATGACCGACGAACTTAAGTCACTGCCGTTTGTATCAGAAACAGGCTGGATCTCCGGATGCCCCGCCTCGGGCCGCAGGACATCCTGGGGATGCACCAAAGACGGGGCCAAGCATACCATCCTGATGCACGAGGGCGACACTGCCGCACTCCGCCTGTTGGGAATAAAGACCTTAAGCACCTGTTCTGAACCCGTCCATGGGACAATCTTCTTCACAAGAAGAACAGCCGTTGCCATCGGAGGGGGTATAAACATGGACAGATTCGTCTTCGACGGGGGACAGCTGCCTATCTGCGGAGTCATAGAAGATTTCTGGAACGGCAATGCGAACTCCACCGGCAACGACATGATGATGTGGCAGGTACTTGACTGTGACCGCAACGGCATTACCGGCAACATTAACTCACTGGTCGTACAGGTCTCAGGAAACGAGGACGAAGCAGTCAGGAAAATAACGGAATTCTATAAAGGGAAGAGGCAGGACCTGGATGTATATGTCGAATCATACAACAATATCTTCAGATCCACATATACGGCTGAAGACAAGAATCTCAAACTCACCGGCCTGTTTACCCTGCTTACCATAGTGCTTACAGTCATGGCCATGATAGCCATGAGCACCTATTATGCCCGCCAGCAGGCCAAGAACACAGCCATCCGCAAGATAATGGGCTGCAGCCGGGGGCAGATATACGCCATGACACTGGGCAGCTTCATAATCGCTGTAGCAATAGCAGCCTTCATTGCCGTCCCCGGCATTTCACTGGCATCAGGCAAATGGCTCCAGACCTATTCCTACCGCATTGAGAGCTATTGGTGGGTCTATCCTGCCGCCCTTCTGGTCATCGCCCTTACCGCCGTCATTTCCATATCATACCGGGCAGTACAGCTCATGAATACCAACCCGTCCATAGCCCTCCGGAAGGATTGACAACAGCAAAACCACCCAAGACCACTAACAGACAATTCCAGAATCATGAGAAACACAGTAAAAGCCACCTGCACCCTGCTGCTGCTCCTTTCGCAGATCCTCATATGCTCCGCACAGCTCCCTGACGGATTCAAGACCGTCCCGGTAAACAAGAAAGTCAAAGATTTCACACCAGATTCCATCAACCTTTCCTCCCCTCTCGACTACTACCTGTCCAGGGCATGGGTAAGGTCCACAGGAAAAGTGCGGTACTGGGCAGACATATCCACCTCCAAGTTCCAGTTTGATCCTGCCGCACCCGACGAACAAGTAAGCGAAGACCTGCGCAACTATATACTCGACGAGAACATCGAATCCATAGTCAGCTACAGGGACACCGCAGCCGCTATCCTCACACACTCCGAAGGGGATGACTTCATACTGCTGAATTTCTGCTGGATAGAAGAAGGCAAATGGGTGAACGGAGGTCAGTGGATGGCAATGGATTCCGCAGAGGCCGAAAGCATCCTGCGCACGCAGCTGCCTGTCAACTATGGAAACCTGCCCCGGATAGCCCGGATAAAATCCATGCCGGAAGACCCAAGGCCGTTTACCGCATTCCTTTCAGGCATTGAAGCCAGTCCCGAGGAATTCCTGCTGGAAATGCTGGGGACCCACAAACTGGTGATAAACGGGGAATACCACAGGCGCAAAGTCTCGTGGGACATGCTCAAAAGGCTCATCCGGCTGCCAGGATTCCATGAAAAGACCGGCCGTATCTTCATGGAACTGCCCTCGTGGTGCCAGCCGAAGATGGATGCCTTTATGGACTCCGACACCCTTAATACCGGGACAATCCTGGAAATATTCCGGGAAGAACAGCCGAACGGATGGTGGGACAGAGGCGAATTCGAATTCATCTGCGACGTCTGGCGCCTGAACAGGTCGCTGCCTGCCGGCAAACGCATCCGGATTGTCCTGGCCGACTACCAGATTCCGTATTCCAAGATAACCGACCGGAAAGATGCCCGGTCACTTGAAAACAGGAATACCCACATGGCGGATGTCATAGAAGAAACCGTCCGAACCTCGTCAGACGGCAGGAACAGCCTGTTCCTGGTAGGGTGCGCACATGCCTACAAATCCCGGCAGTCCGGCATAGCCTCTGCTGCCAGCGGACAGGCCGAAGTCCCTACAGCCGGAGCACAGCTCACCGACAGGCTCGGAGCGGAGAACGTATTCACAGTATTCCAGCACGTGCTGCCGGGAGACAATACGGGCAACAACAAGGCCCCTATCCGCGGAGGCATGTTCGACCGGGCCTTTGAAGCCGACGGGAACCGTCCGGTAGGATTCAGGCTCGCCGGATCTCCGTTCGGGGACGAACCGTTCGACGGCATTTACGAAATCAAGTACAACGCATCCACCGGGACATACGCCGACAATTTCGACGGGTACCTTTTCCTGCATCCGATAGCAGACGAACCCCAGGCGGAACCGCTCACCGAAATTTTCACGGACCGGTTCGTCGAAGAGATCAAACGCAGGGCCTCCGTCTTAGGCACAGGCCACATTCCCGCACTGTGGTTCGGACGCAAAGCCCAGGACCTCACCCGGGAATACATCATCGGGGTACTGCAGGAAGAATAGCGGCATCCCCTCCAGTGAAGTGAAGCCTGATAGGCCAATGGCTAAAGTTCCAGTTTCGCCAAATACATGATACCGTCGGGATCGAGCACTGCGGCATACAATGTATTTTCCGCATCACTGTAGCATATCTTTTCGATCTTATAGTCCGTCCGAATCAGTTCCAGAGGATTCCCCTCCCAGTCGAAAACGGCAATCTTGGTGTAGGTTGTCCTCTCCCCTTTATTCCAGTAGGGATTGACCTCCCCGTCATAGACAGTATAAATCCTGTCATCCGTAGCATACACATCATTGAATCCAAGCACCGTATGCTCATTGAAGTCATATGTTCCTGACAGGACTTCAAAATCAGGCTCGACATAGCTATTAACGGACAGGGCTTTTATCGAATCCCCTTCCATAGAGAACGTTTCCAGCACAACGCCCAAAGAAGTTCCGACTGCGAGTTTTGTCATGTCAGGAGTAACAGCATATTTGGAAAACACTGTGGACATTACGGCCTTGTTCGGATCTTCCACCTGGTACTTGTCATAACTGTCCAATGGATTCTGATTGGCGTCAAAAAGGAGCATTCTCGGACTTTCATACCGGACATACAGCTTACCGTCATCAGGGCTGCACATGAAAATGGTCATCTTCGGGATATCCAAAACGGTTTCCGCTAACGGAGATGCCTCCCTTACTGACATCGAGGCCTTATCGTACCTGAGAATTTTCCCCGTCATCAAGTCGTTGTAGATTATATCCTCCTCATCTGACAATGTGCTGTTAAAAAACGTCACTTCTCCAGGCCCCCTGCCCTCTGGTACCGCTCCTCTCACTTTCTCACCCTGTTTATTGTAAACCTGTAAAGTCGTCTTGTCTTTCAAATCGTATGCTATAAGGAAAATATGTGATTCATCCTCAAAAATATCATACGCCATGCTATAATACAATTCCCCGGATATAAGCCGGAAATCCATACTTCGCTCTGAAGGGAATGACAGACCGCCATTGTCCTTGCCTGCCGTACAGGCAGTCAAAACAATTAAAACAGCTAAACAGCTTCTGCTTAAAAACTTCATTTTCTCTTTTTTAATGATTGTTTGTGTAAAAATACGTAATTACTTCTTTTTTTTACAAAAACCGAGTCCCTACACAAGACGACAGGATTGTTTTATATTTGCAGAATTTAAAGGACAAAATGAAGCAGCTGTATATTTTATTCGCACTTTGCATTATGACAGGGGCATCCGCAGCCTGCAACACCCGCAGCCGCTCAGGAGCACACGAGGACAACACGTTGTACCGCATGATAGACAGCATTGCCGCAAAGTATGATGCAACTGTCGGGGTGGCAGTCATCATCAACGGCAAAGACACGGTTACATATAACGGCAACATCCGCTACCCGATGATGAGCGTATTCAAATTCCATCAGGCACTGGCAGTCCTCGGTTTCCTTCAGAAAAACGGCATTCCTGCAGATACGATGCTGCACATCAGCAAGGCAGAATTGCGGCCCGACACCTACAGCCCGCTCCGCGACAGATATCCGGAAGGCAACATTGACCTCCCCATTGCAACACTGCTGGAATATACCCTCCAGCTAAGCGACAACAATGCCTGCGACATATTGTTCGACCGCATCGTCGGCATCCCGGAAACCGACAGCCACATCCGTTCCCTCGGAGTCACGGACTTCTGCATTGCCGTAAATGAGGAGGAGATGCACGCAGACCCGGAAAACTGCAGGCTCAACTGGTCTACCCCTTTGGCCGCCGCCGGGCTGACGGAACTGTTCATCACAGGCAAAGCCCTCAGCGGGGAATATTTCCGTTATATGAAAGAAACCATGCTCCGGTGCAATACCGGTACGGGCAGGCTCCCCCACCCCCTCAAAGGTACTGGCGCAGCTATAGGACACAAAACCGGGACCAGTGACCAGGCCCCGAACGGAAGGTACTACGGGATCAATGACATAGGCTTCGTACTCCTGGACAGCGGCGACAGATACTCCATTGCCGTCTTTGTCACCGACAGCGGAGAAACACTCGAAACCACAGAACACCTCATCGCAGAAATCTCCGCCGCAGTCCTCCAGCACATCACCGGGAATAAGACCAACTGATATCAGCTTCATGCCAGTCTCATACAAAACAACAGTGAGCTTTGTTTTCAACATGGCTTCGTACGCCTCCTTAGGGTATTAGGCTCACCCGTGGCACTCATTTGACAGTTCCGGGACTCTCACCTGTAAACTGACGCATACTGGAGACAGTCCAAGGCAGGCAGACCCGGAAGTTTCAAGCCAGGAAAAAGTGCGCCCGACATCCGTCTTTTGGCAGGGGGCATTCTCCACTGCACACTGGTCTTTAGAGTGTCTATTTTCTGAATCCTTTTTGGAAACCCGGCACATTTTTTATAACTTGCAACTGTTTATCAGTCAGTTTGGTTTGGTGTCCGTGCATAACATTAATGTCATGACAGCTTTAAAGCCACTAAAACGCACCAATCAACCCTCTGATTTACATTTAATTATAAATAAATTAAGATAAACCACGACGGCTATGACAGATCTATGGATTATACTTACAGCTCTGGTAAACACCATCTTACTTCTCCTGCTTTACAGGACACTCCACGTTAAAGCCAAAGCCGCCAAAAGATTCCTTACGTTCCAGTTTGCCGATTCACTGGACTTCTTCAACCACCTCGTCAAGGACATGCTCATATCGATACTCCTCGCCCACCTCATGCTCTTCTTCGGCATGGAAGCAAACTACGTCCTGTGGATCATCATAGCCCTGCACATCGTCGCAGACATCCCCGTCACAGCATACTACTGCAGGAACAGGGAGTAAAACCAATCGTCAGAGCCATTGTTCCCGGAACATATGGGACCTCCGGACTACACCGGAACTAACGAGCATTGATGTCACCACTGCACTTGTCATCGTTACAGGTGCAGTGCAATAGCTATTTGTAGAAGAAAAGGTAGTGTTTCATTCCAGTCCTGAAACATGTGACGGAGAAGAGGGTGTGAGACGGGGTAATGGGGTTACATACTCCAGAAAGCATCCTTAGTTTCAACATTCTGATACATTAATATCCGGTAAAAAATCATAACAGTTCTTTGAAAATATTGAACATTAGGTAGTTATAGAGATTTTCTGAGTCAACCGATTTGAATTTATCTTTGCTAGAATAACGTAGAATGGCATATGCATAAAGGAAAATACGTGTTATCTCAGCTTTTAGACTTCCTCGATCGTAATGAATTCAACTATCTCGCAAGGAAATATGGCGGTGACAAATATGTCAAGCAGTTTACCTGCTACAACCAGCTTTGCGTGCTGATATTCGGCCAGCTTTCCAATCGCGAAAGTCTACGTGATGTTATCCTGGCAACTCAGGCTACCACATTCTTTCACATAATACCTGCAAGGTTTCATGATACAAAAGCGATGGATGTCATTCCGTATGAAGAAAACTCATCCTACACCTTCGACAGAGGTTACAGCGACTTCAAACGCCTTCATAACATTGAAAGCATTGGAGCATACATTGTCATCCGAGGCAATACCAACAACTACTTCAAACCGATGAAGTGGAAGCGTCGTTTTCCGACTGAATCAGGTATCCAGTCTGACGCTATCGGCTATATGGCCGGTCAGCTGACGATGGAGAAGTTCTGTGGTACTTCAGAAAACGCAGTCCTTATTCGGATATACTCCGCAATCATAGCCTACTTCATGATGGCAATTGTGCAGAAAAAGATGAATATTGAACGTTCTATCTATGAGATGCTACAGATTGTAAGTATCTCACTTACAGAAAGAACTCCACTTAATGATCTCTTTGCAAAACGTAACTACGATATTATCAATGAATTGGATGGTTCTACCGAACCCAGTTTGTTTTAATTGTTTAACTTTATAATGATCGTCCGGAAGTTTTACCGGACAGTGACGAAGTATAGCAATAAAGTTAATGTGAGCTCGACTAACTCATTTTATATTACGCAAAATGTATACTTACAGACACTTCGAGTCTCCATAGTATCTGTTTTCATTGCAGATCGACAACTAACAGTTATACTGTATATTACGTGAAACTAGCTTTCACACCTCAAAGTGTTATATTCTGAAAAGTCGATTTGTATGAGGCAGACAAAAAAATACCCCCGTTGAAGGACGAGGGAACCTGATGTTTTCACAACGGAATAATCCTTATTGTGATTTGCTTCATTTTAGTTCTGCTAAGGTAAGTTTTTTTTACTGAAAATTCAAATTATTGTTATCATTTTCTTAACTTTGTTACGGATGATTTTTGAATTTATTAATGACTATGAAAAATATATTGGGATTAGACCTCGGTACAAACAGTATCGGTTGGGCTGTTGTTAATGGCGAGTCTGATGATAACGGTAATTTGTTACTTAAAGGAATAGAATGTGCAGGAAGCCGGATTATTCCGATGGATGCGGAAATGTTAGGGAATTTCAATAAAGGGAACAAGGTTTCCTCTACAGCGGAGCGTACTCGGATGAGGGGTGTAAGGCGTCTTCTCGAAAGGCGTATCTTGCGAAGGGATAGATTGCACAGAGTACTCTCCAAAATGAATTTCCTTCCGGAACATTATTCAAAGGCTTTGGACCGTTTCGGAAAGCTCAAGGATGAATATCATGAGGAAAAAATAGCTTGGCGTAAGGGTGAGTCAGGAAAGTATGAGTTCCTGTTTGTGGATTCTTTCAATGAAATGCTTGCCGAGTTCAGGGAAAAACACCCGGAAATTCTGGACAATGGACGCAAGATACCTTATGATTGGACGATATATTACCTGAGAAAAAAGGCATTGGAGTATCCGGTCTCCAAGGAAGAACTTTCCTGGATTCTGTTGAATTTCAATCAGAAACGCGGATATAACCAGTTAAGGGATGAATTGCAGGAATCAGATTCTACGAAAAAGACAGAGTATTGCGAACTTAAAGTGGTATCTGTCAGTGATTCGGGACAGAAACGTGGCAAGGCTGTAATATATGACGTATTGTTCGAAAATGGCTGGAGTTATCAGAAAACAAGCCAGTTGCCTTTGGATTGGGAAGGGAAGGTCAAGGAATTTATAGTTACCACTGAATTCAATCAAGACGGCAGTGTGAAAATGGATAAGGAAGGTAATGTGAAGCGTTCTTTCCGGGATCCTAAGGAGGATGACTGGACGCTTGTAAAGGAAAAGACTCAGGCTACCATAAACAAGTCGGGGAAAACGGTAGGGGCGTATATTTATGATGCATTGTTGGAAAATCCGGACCAGAAGATTATTGGGAAACTTGTACAGACCATTGAGAGGAAGTTCTACAGGGATGAACTCCACCGGATTCTGAAAAAGCAGTCAGAATTTCATGAGGAATTAAGGGACAGGAACTTATATAGTGAGTGTGTGGAAGAACTGTATCCTCATAATGATGCCCACCGGAACAATATAGCTTCCCGGGATTTTGTGTATCTTTTGGCAGAGGATATATTGCTGTATCAGCGACCTCTCAAAAGCAAGAAATCTTTGATTGACAATTGTCCTTTGGAGGCATATGATACTACTGATCCGAAGACCGGTGAGAAGGTGGTGCGTCATGTCAAGTGTATAGCCCGCTCACATCCGTATTTTCAGGAATTCCGCCTTTGGCAATTCATTACCAATTTGAAAATATACCGTAAGGGTCTTTCTTCTGATGAAGATGTCACATCTGAGTTACTGCCGGATGAAGAGGCATATGCTGACCTGTTTGAATGGTTGAATGATAGAAGTGCAATCAAACAGAGTGAGTTCCTGAAATATATACCGTTTAATCTTAAGAAAGATGCAGTAAATTACAGATGGAATTATGTAGAAGACAAACCATATCCATGTAATGAAACCAGGGCAAGTATACTGAAATATCTTAAAAAGGCTAAAATAGCATCAGGCTTCCTGACTCCTGAACGTGAGCTTGAACTATGGCATTTGCTATATTCAATCAGTGTAAAGGAAGAATTGATTAAAGCTTTGGAAAAATATGCTGCTAAAAATGGCCTGGAAACATCTTTTGTGGAATCATTCCAGAATATCCCTCCTTTTGAGAAGGATTACGGCTCGTTTTCTGCTAAGGCCATCAGACGTATGCTGCCGCTTATGAGAATGGGCAGGTATTGGGAGCAGGAGAAAATAGATAATGTAACTATGTCCAGAATAGAGAAAATTCTGGCTGGTGAATATGATGAAGGAATTTCCGTAATGGTAAGGGAGAAATTCCAGAATTTCAGGCAGATTTCAGATTTCAAAGGTATGCCGTTATGGCTGGTTTCATATCTGGTATACGGTCGTCATTCCGAGAGTTCGGAAAACGTGAAGTGGAAGACTCCTGAAGATCTGGATGCTTATATTTCTTCTTTCAAACAGTATTCCCTCCGTAATCCTATAGTGGAACAGGTCGTACTTGAGTCCTTGAGAACTGTAAGGGATATATGGAAACAGGTAGGACATATCGATGAAATCCATATAGAACTAGGTAGGGAAATGAAGAATCCTGCAGATAAAAGGAAGCAGATGCTGAATAAAGCCAATGAGAATGAAAATACGAACTTGCGTATAAAGGCTCTTTTGACAGAATTCATGAATCCTGAGTATGAAATAGAAAATGTACGTCCTTATTCTCCTTCACAGCAGGAAATACTGAGAATATACGAAGATGGGGTTTTCAGCAGTAGCGAAAATGAAATTACAGATGATATTAAGGATATACTGAAAAAATTCAATGAAAGGGAACCTGCGAAAAGGCCGACATCTTCTGAAATAATGAGGTATAAGTTGTGGCTTGAACAAGGCTACCGTTCGCCATATACGGGTGAAACGATACCTTTATCAAAATTATTCACTCCTGCATACGAAATAGAGCATGTGATACCACAGGCAAGATACTTCGACGATTCGTTTACAAACAAGGTTATCTGTGAGGCCGAGGTGAACAGGTTGAAAGGGAACTGTGACGGTGTCAATTGTCTTGGTTATGAGTTCATAAAGAAATGCGGTGGCCGGATAGTAGACCTTAATTATGGCAAGACTGTGAGAATTCTGCAGCCAGGCGAATATGAAGATTTTGTCAAACGCCATTATTCGAAGAACAGCGCCAAGATGCGTCGTCTTTTGATGGAAGATATTCCAGATGATTTTATTTCAAGACAACTCAATGACAGTCGATATATCAGTAAGTTTGTCAAGTCCTTGCTGTCAAATATTGTAAGGGAAGACGGCGAACAGGAAGCTACTTCCAAGAATGTTATAGTATGTACAGGAGGCGTTACTGACAGACTTAAAAAGGATTGGGGAATAAATGATGTGTGGAACAGGATTATCCTTCCACGCTTCGAGCGTTTGAACGCAATCATGGGCACTTCTAAATTTACATCGCGGACTCTTAACGGGCATATTGTGCCCAATCTGCCATTGGAGTATCAGAAAGGATTCAACAAGAAGAGGATAGACCATCGTCATCATGCCATGGATGCCATCGTAATAGCATGCGCAGGGCGCAATCTGGTCAATTACCTTAATAACGAATCTGCAAGCTCTGATGCAAAGGTTTCAAGAAAGGATCTTCAGGTACTTCTGTGTGACAAAGTCAAATATACAGACGGAAGCTATACATGGATGCTCAGAAAACCTTGGGAGAGCTATACAGAAGATGTTTATAGAGTCCTTAGTAATATAATAGTAAGCTTCAAGCAGAATCTCAGAGTCATAAATGCTGCTACCAATTTCTATACTGCGTATGATGAAAGTGGCAAGAAAGTGCTTAGGAAACAGAAGAACCTTGATGTAAAGAACTGGGCTATAAGGAAGTCTTTGCATAAAGATACTGTCTATGGAAAAGTCAATCTGAGAGATGTCAAGGAAGTGAACCTGAAAGAGGCATTGTCGAAGACAGACAGAATCCTGAATAAAGAGTTCCGCAGGAAGCTGGTTTCGCTCCAGAAGCAAGGTATGACAGAAAAGGATATCAAGAAATATTTTGAAGACAACAGAGAGGTCTGGGAAGATGTGAATCTTTCTAAAATCAAGGTATATGTATTCTCTGAAGAAACGAAGGACCGTTATTTCGCCACAAGAGAACCATTGAATTCGTTGATTGAATGTAAAAAAATCGAGGAAGTTTATAAAAAAATCGAGAAAGTTACAGATTCGGGAATCCGCAAGATTCTTAAGAATCATCTTGATTCAAAAGGAGGTGATAAAGACCTGGCATTCTCTCAGGATGGCATTGATGACATGAACAGGAATATAGTGGCTTTGAATGGCGGTAAATATCACAAGCCGATATTTAAGGTCAGGTTATATGAAAAGGCAGACAAATATCAGGTAGGAGAAAGAGGTAACAAACATGCCAAATTTGTAGAAGCGGCCAAAGGTACTAATCTGTATTTCGCTGTATATGAGACTGAAAAACAGGACCGTAAGACAGGCGAGATTTCAAAAGTACGTACGTTTGCCACTGTCTCATTACGTGAAGCGATTGAGCGTCAGAAGCAAGGTCTTTTACCAGCTCCGGCAGATGGAAACGGTAATGAACCGCTGTTTGTTCTGTCACCGAATGATCTGGTATATCTTCCGACTGAAGAGGAACGCACAAATGGAGTTATCAACAGGCCCTTGGATGTTAGGAGGGTTTATAAAATGGTTTCAAGTTCTGGTCCGCAATGCTTTTTTATAAATCATCATGTAGCTACTTCTATAATCGACAAGACTGAATTTTCTCCACTAAATAAAATGGAAAGAGCTATAACAGGAGAAATGATAAAGGAGTTTTTTGTTACATTAAAAGTAGATAGGATTCGTAATATCAAAAATGAAATATGATAAAAAGGACACTGTATTTCGGAAATCCTGTATATCTCTCTTTGAAAGATGCCCAGATGATTATAAAGTTTCCGGAGGTCCAATCTAATGATTCATTGCCGGCTTCTTTCAAAGAACGTTATGAAATGAGCAAACCTATAGAGGATATAGGTGTTGTCGTATTGGATAACAAGAGGATAACAATAACTTCAGGATTGATGGAAGCATTGCTGGAGAACAACTGTGCGCTGATTACATGTGACAGTAAAAGTATGCCGGTCGGTCTGATGTTACCGCTAATCGGCAATTCTGTGCAGAATGAACGTTTTAGAAATCAGATAGATGCTACTGCTTCGCTTCTCAAGCAATTATGGCAGCAGACCATTAAATGCAAGATTTCCAATCAGGCAGATGTCCTGGAGCGCAATACAGAAGTTCCTGTAAAATGTATGAGAAGATGGGTATCTGAAGTCAAAAGCGGAGACTCAGACAATCTGGAAGCGAGGGCAGCTGCTTATTATTGGAAAAACCTGTTTCCGATAGAGAACTTTACAAGGGCCAGGGACGGTGATTTTCCGAATAATCTGCTAAATTACGGATATTCCATATTGAGAGCTATTGTAGCCAGGGCTCTTGTATCCAGCGGATTGCTGCCGACAATAGGTATTCATCACCATAACCGTTATAATGCCTATTGCCTGGCAGATGATATAATGGAACCGTACAGGCCATTTGTGGATGAACTGGTATATGGTATGATTCAGGAACTTGAACCAACCACCGAACTGACTAAAGAAATCAAGGCCAGGCTACTGACTGTTCCTGTCCTGGATGTAAAGATAGCCGGAAAGAAAAGTCCGCTTATGATAGCTGTAAGTCAGACGACGGCCTCCCTATATAAATGTTTCAGCGGGGAATCCAGGAAAATAATATATCCTGAATTTATGGGACACTTGCAAACTTCCGTGGCATAATGTGACATAAACATATACTTGAA
>CAZXFF010000048.1:0-14235 GCA_964640305.1 uncultured Muribaculaceae bacterium
TTATTTCATTTACAAGCTCTTCATTGCTTAATGTATGTCTTACAGTCGTTCTCAGGGATTTCCTGAATCCGCAGTACTTGCAATCGTTGATACAGTAATTTCCGATGTAGAGAGGTGCAAAGAGAACTATCCTGTTTCCGTACACAGCCCTTTTGAGTTCCCGTGCAGTATTGAAAAGTTCTCTAAGACCTTCTTCGGAACGAATGGCCAGCAACTGGGCGGTTTCTTCAACCGTGAGCGGCTGTTTCGAAAGGGATTTCCGCATTATTTCCCTGCATTTCGCAAGATCTTCCTCAGTCCCGTCAATAAGGGACCTGAGAAATGCATCATCAATGAAATCTGTAAAACCTTTTGTCAATTCTTTATTCATAACCGTTTTGTATTTTATATTTTATCCAGATATCAGTTCAGATCTTCCAACGGATACCTGTTCACATTCTGTAAAGCATAGGAGATGTCTGCCCCGACCAGAGTAATGAACCACGAGATATTAAGCCAGACCATAAAAAGCGGCACTGCTGCAAACACCCCGTAAACTGCATCAAGCCTTGACACGAACACCTGTGTTTCAAGGTACATATACTGTACTGCAATAAATGCAAAAGAAGCCATCATCGCTGCAGAAAGGGCAGGCAAGAAACGGACCTTCGCATTTGGAACGAAAATATATACACATGTCAGGAATACAACCATGAACACATAGAATGCCAACCATACCAGCAAAGTACTGACTGATTCGAAAAAGGGAATCTGCATCCCCAGGGTATTTATTCCGTCGGTAATCGTAAAGGATACCGACAAAAACACTATAACGACAAGCGGAGCAACGACCATCGCTGACAGATATGTCAAAAGCCTTTTCCATAAAACCCGGTTCCTGCGCACCTTCCAGATGGAATTCAGGGATTTTTCCACACATATGAAAAGCCACAGGACCATCCATATGAATATCAGAAACGATATTGCTCCGTATATTCCCTGACGGGAAGTAGCCACTATGTTATTGGCAAAACCGATAAGGTAATTGACCGGTTCGCTTTGGCCGAATCTGGTGTATATCAGGTTCAGGATATATTCCCTCAGACCGATATATTCCGAAACGGCAAAAACCAGAGCTATGAAAGGGGCAAATGCCAGCAGGGTAAAGAAACTCAACGCAACTGCCTGCCAGTTGATATTTTCCTTTTTGAAATTCTTGACTGTCAATACAATGATCCTGATATTACGGAGCATAATGGTCCTGAAACGGCTCAAACCGTCAGTATCAAGCTCCCATATATCATAAGCCAGGAACTTCTTAAGCATTCTGAAAAATACACTTACCCTGCCTAGCGCGGACATAGCCTATTCCTGTTCTCCTCTCATTGCTTTTACAAGAGACTTGGCAAAACCGTCCAGCCTTTCATAATCTGAAGGGTAGGGGCGTCCCATGAACTCAGCAGGATCAGCATGGACTGCCATGCCGTTCTTCTCGGCAAATTCCCTCAGACATTTGGCACCGCATCCGTTCCAGCTAGAACCGCCGAAAATACCGAGAATCTTGCCTTTTGGAGATGATACCCCTATCTCATGGGTAAGCAGAGCCATCATGGGATGCATGCCTGTATTGTATGCACAGCTTCCCAGTACCAGTCCCTTATATTTCCAGATGGAAGTCAGGATATAGGAGACATGCGTTTTGGAGACATCATAGACCCTGATATCCCTGACACCTTGTTCAGAGATTCTGCGCGCGATCCCGTCGGCATATTTTTCCGTATTGCCATACATGGAAGCATATGCTATGACAAATCCTTCTTCAGCCTCATGTTTGCTCCATCTGTCATACAGGGAAAGGACTTTCCCCGGGTCCTTTCTCCATATGATGCCATGGGAAGGACAGATGACGGACACCGGCACTCCTGCGAGTTTTGCAAATGCTTTCTGCACCATATTGCTCCACTTGCCTACTATATTGGAATAATACCTCAGCATATCCTCTTCGTAAAAGCTGAAATTGACCGTATCGTCGAAAATGCCTCCGTCCAGTGTTCCGAATGAGCCGAAAGCATCGCAAGAAAACAGAATCCTGTCAGTAGCATCATAGGTGACCATTGTTTCGGGCCAATGCACCCATGGGATCAACACGAAAGCAAGCTTGTGGTAACCGAGATCCAGAGTCCCTCCATCGGCAACCTCGTATACATTTTCCTTAGGAACAACATAATAGGATTCCATTATCTTGAATGTCTTGCAGTTTCCTACGATCTTGACATCCGGATAACGCCTGAGGACTTCGCCGATCATACTTGCGTGGTCAGGTTCCAGATGGTTTACTATAAGGTAATCGAGGTTCCTTCCACCTATGGCTTCAGAAATATTGGCCAGATAGTCCGGATCAGAACCGTATTCAATGGTATCGATAAGGGCTGTCTTTTCATCAGCTATAACATATGAATTATAGGAAACCCCGTTCGGTAGAGGCCAGTTGTTCTCGAAAAGATGTTTCTTACGGTCATTCGTACCTACATAAAATACTTTGTTGCTTATTTCTATCATATCAGTTGTTGATTAGATTGTAAAATTCTTCTTCATTAATGACTGTTATCCCGGACTTTTCCGCTTTCTTGAGTTTTTCGGGGCCGGCCTTGTCTCCTGCAAGCAGATATGTGGTCTTACCGCTCACTGATGCAGCATTCTTTCCACCATGAGCCACTATCATTGCCTTGATTTCATCCCTTGGACGGGAAAAGTTTCCTGAAACGACTATTGTGCAGCCTGCCAGTTTTTCTGACAATCTGTTCCCCGATGTATCATCTTTGAAATTCAGCCCCGCCTCCTTGAGAAGCCTTACAGTCGTCCTGTTTTCCTCAGATGAAAAATACTCTTCCAGGGATCTTGCAATAATCTCTCCAATGTCTTCACATTCCAGAAAATTTTCATATGAAGCTGCCTCCATTGCTTCAACGGAGCCGAACTTTGCTGCAAGGGACTTGGCAGTTATCTCTCCGACATGCCTTATTCCAAGGGCAAACAGCACATTTCCGAAACTTCTGGACTTCGACTCTTCTATACTCTTGAGAAAGTTTTCGACAGACTTGTCTTTCCATCCGTCCAGGACAAGGAGCTGTTCTGGAGAGAGATGGTAAAGATCCGGAAGACGGCGTATCAGACCACTGTCATACAACTGCTCTATTGTCGCCTCTCCTGCATTGATGTTCATTGCCTTCCTTGATATGAAATGCAGGAATGCCCCTTTGATTCTTGTAGGACAGTCCGGATTCTGGCAATAATGCCTGGCTTCATCCGCAACTTTGACCAGCCTGTAACCGCAATCAGGACAAGATACGGGGAATTCAGGTACAACGACACAGGATTCACGTCTGGACATGTCCACACCGGTAATCTTAGGGATAATCTCACCTCCCTTTTCAACGAAGACATAATCCCCTATACGTATATCCATCTGTTCTATCTGCTCAGAATTATGCAAGGAGGCCCTCTTTACGGTAGTTCCAGAAAGCTGTACCGGCTCCAGATTCGCGACGGGAGTTATTGCTCCAGTCCTTCCGACCTGATAGTCTATCGAAAGCAACCTTGTGGAAACCCGTTCCGGCTTGAATTTGAACGCAGTTGCCCAACGCGGGGATTTGGCAGTATATCCGAGGCCCGCCTGTTGGTAAAGATCGTCCACCTTGATTACAATACCGTCCGTTGCAAAAGGAAGCCCCTTGCGCTTCTCATCCCATTCCAATATATATTCCTTCACCTCTTCGATGGAAGCACATAGCCTTGAATACTCCGAAACAGGAAAACCCTGTTCCTTTGCCCACTCCAAAGCTCCGGAATGATAGACGAAAGGCAATCCTTCCCCTGCAATATGATACAGAACGCATTGCAATCCTCTGTTCCTGACCTCATCAGGATCCTGAAGCTTAAGGGAGCCGGCTGCGGCATTTCTTGGATTGGCAAACGGTGAATCACCTATATCCACTCTCTCTTCATTCAGGGCCCTGAAAGCATCAAACGGCATGAAAATCTCTCCACGTATCTCAAAATCCAGGTCCACATTTTCTATCTTAACAGGAACAGTGCTGATAGTCAGCAGATTGGAAGTAACATCATCTCCGACAATGCCGTCCCCTCTGGTAAGTGCCCTGACAAGACGCCCCTTTGAATAGGTCAGGGATATAGCCACACCGTCAAACTTCAGTTCACAATTGTACCTGACACTTCCCGACACTCCTGCATGTACCCGGCTGTCAAATTCTGACAGTTCCTCGATACTGTAGGTATTTCCCAGCGACAGCATAGGATATTTGTGGCGGAATTGCCTGAATCCACTTTCCTTGGCCGAAATATCGCTTCCCACTTTCACGGTAGGAGAGTCCGGGACCATAAACTGCGGATACTGTTTTTCAAGGGCTGCGAGGTCATTCATCAGCATATCGTATTCAAAATCCGGTATTTCCGGAGAATTCAGCACATAATAGCTATGGTTGTGCCTCCTGATAGCCGCCCTAAGGTCTTCTATCTTCTGCCTGACTCTATTTAAATCATTCAATGCCATATAAGAAGCAAATATACATATTTTGCATCTTTTTTCTGCCTTATTCTATAAATAATCATAAATTTGCACGTTGATTTAAAAATATCCAAAACGATGAAACAATCTATTGTTATTTTAGCCGGAGGAGGTCCCGCTCCCGGAATCAATACCGTAGTAGGGACAATTGCCAAAACATTCCTTGCAAAAGGATACAGAGTGATAGGATTACATGAAGGTTACAAAGCATTATTTTCCGAAAAACCGTCCTGCATAGATATAGATTTCTTTTTGGCCGACAACATTTTCAACAGGGGAGGCTCTTACCTGATGATGAGCCGCTTCAAACCCAGTGCCGATGATCTGGAAAACAAATTCAACATCCAGTTCGTAAAGGAAAACAACGTAAAGCTTCTCGTAACCATCGGTGGAGACGACACAGCGTCCACGGCAAACAGAATCACTAAATATCTGAATTCCCATAATATTCCCATCCAGAACATACACGTTCCCAAGACAATCGACAACGACCTTCCACTGCCTAACAACCAGCCTACATTCGGCTATCAGTCAGCAAAGTCCGAAGGTACCAGGGTCGCTACAATCGTTTATGAAGATGCACGCACAAGCGGTACATGGTTCCTGGTTTCAGCCATGGGACGTTCTGCTGGCCACCTTACATTAGGTATCGGGGCATCATGCCATTACCCTATGATCGTAATACCCGAAATGTTCAACAAGACTGAAGCGACAGTAGACAAAATCGTCCGGCTGGCCATATCATCGATCATCAAGAGGAAGATAATGGGAATTTCATACGGCGGTGTGATGATTTCAGAGGGGGTATTCCATCTGCTGAGCAATGATGACCTCAAGGCAACAGGGGTATCCTTCTCATATGACGAACACGGGCATCCCGAGCTTGGCAAAGTATCCAAAGCTCAGATTTTCAACACAGTACTTGAAAACAGGCTGTCTGCACTGGGACTGAAAGTCAAGACACGCCCCATCGAAATAGGATACGATGTGCGCTGCCATACTCCTGTATCATTCGATATAACATACTGTTCGCAGCTCGCCTACGGAGTATGGAAACTCTTCCATGCAGGTGAAACAGGCTGTATGGTATATATCAATGCCATGGGAATAGCTACACCGCTTTACCTGAAAGACCTGCAGGATCCGGTTACAGGCAAAATCCCTCCCCGTCTGGTAGATATCTCACGTGAGAAAGTACAGAACGTAATCAGGTACATGCTGCATTATCTGACTCCTGAAGACTACAAGGCTGCAAAAGAGTTCATCTCATATCCAGCAGACTACGATTTCTTCAAGATCCTGAACTGGGAACGTCCTGTAGAATAAACATATAATGAACGGTAAATTCATAGTATACCAGGTACTTCCCAGAATAATGGGAAATACCAGATCCTCGAATATCCCCGGCGGTTCCCTTAAAGAGAACGGCACGGGGAAATTCCGGGATATCACAGACTCCGTACTCCATGAATGGAAAAGGAGAAACGTGGATTTCGTGTGGTTCACCGGAGTCATCCGCCATGCCATGACTGGCGATACCGGAGTTAAGGGCGGGGCAGGGTCTCCGTTTGCCATTACGGACTATAGCGATGTTGCTCCCTATCTTTCTACAGAAAGGTCAGCTGCAGGACGTATGAGGGAATTCCAGGAACTCATAGACCGTACCAGATCCAATGGAATGGGGGTAATTATGGATTTTGTGCCGAACCATGTTTCCCCTTCATACAAAAGCAGGAAGTTCCCTTTGTCCGACTGCAATTTCTATCCTGACAGGATACATGACGGAGACTGGACTGACACGGTAAAGCTTAACTACGGCAACAGGGATACGTGGGACAGGATGAGAGACATCCTGATGTACTGGGCAGGAAAAGGAATTTCCGGATTCCGCTGCGACATGGTAGAACTCGTACCGGTAGAATTCTGGAACTGGGTCATTCCACAGGTAAAAAAATCCTATCCAGAACTTATATTCATCGGAGAAGCCTACCAGCCCCATAACTACCGTGCGTATTTTGAAGATGGGCATTTCGACTATCTTTACGACAAATCCGGATTCTATGACACACTGCGCAGGATTGTAAGAGGCGAAGCCCCTGCCAGCAGTCTGACAGCAGAATGGCAGAAACTGGGTCAGTACCAACCCAGAATGCTCAATTTTCTGGAAAACCACGACGAGGACAGAATCACATCCCCTTATTTTGCAGGAGACCCATTCAGGGCTCTATCGGCACTGTTTGTCTCCATGTTCTTCAATACGGCTCCATTCTTGCTGTATTTCGGACAGGAAATAGGAGAGGGACCGGAGAAAACCTCCATTTTCGACTTCTGCTCTCTTCCTAAAGTAAGAAGATGGCTCAAAGGGGTCAACAGCGGCAACAACAAAGAATATCTGGACCACGAAGAAAGGGCACTGTACGACATATACAAAGGATTCATGAAGAAAGCAAAGGAATCCGGTACAATCCGCGAAGGAAACACATTCGATCTCGAATATGCCAACCTCTCGACCCCCGGATTCAACCCTGACAGACATTTCGCTTTCATAAGGTATACCAGCGACAAGCGTTATCTATGCGTTGCGAATTTTTCAGATAAACCTGCAGACATAAGTGTTGTGATTCCAGACCATGCTTTCGAATGCATGGGTATAGCCCAGACAGAAACACTCAATTCATCGGTACCAGTATCCGTACATGTGGAAAGGAATGCCGGTTCGATGATAGAGCTTTAACCGATAACCTGACATCAACGTATCTATGAAAACAGCAGAACGACTATTGGAAATTGCCGGCCATTTTGACCTTGGAGGAACTCCTGGAAAAGTCAGCAGACTCGGAAACGGATTTATCAACGATACTTTCGTTATAGAAATGTCTGACTCATCAAGCCGGTACATGCTGCAGCGTAAAAATTCCAGGATTTTCAGGGACATCCCAGAGATGATGAACAACATCTCACTGATAACCAACCACTTAAAGAAGAAATTAATAGCAAGTGGGGGAGACCCTGAAAAGGAAACCCTGACTGTAATCCCGACAAAAGACGGCAAACTGTATCTGCTGGATAACGGTGAATACTGGTGCGTAACGTTATTCATAGAAGGATCCGTAACTTATGACAGGGCTTCATCGGTATCCCTGACCGAAAAGGGAGGAAAGGGCATAGGCAGATTCCAGGCCATGCTTTCCGACTTCGACCAGCCTCTGACAGATACTTTGCCGGGATTCCACAACATAAGTTTCAGGTTCGGGCAATGGGATGATACTCTGAAAAGGGATCCTGTAAACAGGGCAGCTGAGGTAAGGCACCTGATACAGGAAATAGATCAAAGACGGGATGAAATTTCCGGTTTCTACAAGCTTATCGAAACGGGCCGTATTCCAAAACGTGTGACCCACAACGATACCAAGATTGCAAATATGCTGTTCGACAGCGAGGACAATGTCCTGTGCGTAATAGATCTTGATACAGTACTGCAGGCACCGTGCCTGTATGATTTCGGAGATTCGATCCGGTCATACACGAACACTGGAGCCGAAGACGACCGCAATCCGGACAACGTATCAATGTCTATGGAAATGTACGAAGCATTCAGACGCGGATACCTGAGCGAAGCCAATGCGTTCCTTACATCAACTGAACTGGAATATCTGCCATATTCAGCAAAATACATTACATACGAACAGGTGCTCAGATTCCTCATGGACTACATTGACGGAGACAACTATTACAAGACTGCTTACCCGGAACACAATCTGGTCAGAACAGTTGCCCAACTGAAGCTTCTGGAATCCATCGAAAAACAGCTGTCATTGTAACACAATTTATATTATGTTAAATAGATAATGGAGACACCCACCATACCGTTACCTGAACGCATGCGTCCGAATTCTTTGGACAGATTCGTCGGACAGGAACACCTTGTAGGCAAAGGTTCCGTACTCAGGAAGATGATCGAAAGCGGGAACCTCACCTCTTTCATTTTATGGGGACCTCCAGGTGTCGGCAAGACAACACTTGCAAACATTATCTCAAAAGAGCTTAAACGGGATTTCCATACTCTGTCTGCCATCAGTTCAGGAGTCAAGGACATACGCGAGGTATTCGCCAAATCAAGGAACAGCAACCTGTTCTCCGCCGGCTCCCCGATACTCTTCATAGATGAGATCCACCGCTTCTCGAAATCCCAGCAGGACGCCCTTCTAGGAGCTGTAGAGAACGGGACTGTAACCCTTATCGGCGCCACCACGGAGAATCCTTCGTTCGAAGTGATAACCCCGCTCCTGTCCAGATGCCAGGTCTTTGTCATGAAACCGCTGGAAGTAAAGGACTTGGACATGCTGCTGCAAAGGGCCCTCACAGAGGATGAATATCTGCGCCACAGGAACATTTCAGTCAAAGAGAAGAATGCACTTTTCCGTTTCTCTGGCGGTGACGGCAGGAAACTGCTCAACATTCTTGAAATAGTTGTCAATTCATTTCCCTCAGAAGAAAGCGGGATAGTCATCGATGATGCCACTGTTGCAGACAGGCTGCAGGAAAACATCGCTGTATATGACAAGAACGGGGAAATGCATTATGACATAATATCCGCATTCATCAAAAGCCTGCGAGGATCCGATCCGAATGGTGCGGTTTACTGGATGGCCAGAATGCTTTCCGGAGGCGAAGATCCCCTGTTCATTGCCAGGAGAATGCTCATTCTTGCTTCTGAAGACATAGGTCTGGCGAACCCGAATGCACTCCTGCTTGCGCAGTCCACATTCGATGCCGTGCACAGGATAGGCATGCCCGAAGCCAGAATAATCCTCTCCGAATGCGCAGTCTACCTCGCGACTTCCCCAAAAAGCAATTCCACCTACATGGCAATATCGAAAGCCATGTCCATTGTGGAGAAAGGAGACAACTCCCCTGTTCCGCTCCATCTGCGCAATGCCCCTACCAAGCTGATGGAAGAACTGGGATACGCAAAGGATTACAGATATGCCCACGACTATGAAGGGAACTTCATAGACCAGGAATTCCTGCCCGAAAATCTTTCAGGTACAGTATTCTATGACCCGGGAGACAATCCCAGGGAGAAGGAAATCAGGCAACGCATGGAAAGGATGTGGCCCAAATACAACAAACAGAAATGATTACATTCAACGACAGACTATTCACACTTATTGCAGGTCCTTGCGTCGTCGAAAGCCGGGATATGGCAAGAAGAATTGCAGAAGAGACCATAGGAATATGCAGCAGGCTCGGTATTCCCTACATATTCAAAGCCTCATACAGAAAAGCAAACAGGTCCAGATACGACTCCTTTACAGGTATCGGAGATGAAGCTGGCCTCGAAATACTGCAATCGGTAAAAGAAGATTTCGGAATACCTGTCACAACGGATATACATCTTCCGTCAGAGGCATCTCTGGCCGCCTCCTACAAAGTGGACATCCTGCAGATTCCTGCTTTCCTCTGCCGTCAGACAGACATAATCGAAGCCGCTGCCGACACCGGACTGTGGGTAAATATAAAAAAAGGGCAGTTCCTATCTCCTGAAGCAATGAAATTTGCTGCGGAAAAGGTAACCCGTAAAGGTAACAGCAAGGTTATACTGACAGAAAGAGGCACCCAGTTCGGATATTCCAATTTAGTTGTAGATTATACTGGTATTCAGATAATGAAACAATTTGGTTTCCCAGTTGTTCTGGATGCTACACACTCATTGCAGGCCCCAAACCAGCCTGCAGGTGTCACCGGAGGCCACCCGGAAATGATCGGAACGATTGCAAAAGCAGGTGTAGCCGCTGGTATCAACGGGCTTTTTATGGAAGTACACCCTAATCCGGAAAAGGCACTCTCAGACGGTGCCAATATGCTTAGACTTTCCGAACTCCCTACCCTTCTCGGTAAACTGGTAAGGATACGCGAGGCGATTCTGGATCAGAACGGATAGCCGATACCGAACTGCAAAGCGTAACCGCCTCTCCGGAACCAGTTGCGGGCATTCATCCACCTGCCGACAGACGGGTCATACAGTTTGAAACCGTAATCCAGACGTACAATCACGAATTTCAGATCCAGTCTCAAGCCTACCCCGGCACTTAGCGCTGACGTTCTGAACATATTTTTCAGAGAGAAATATGTATCTTCCAGATCCGAAATCTCAGAGGCGGTCGCAGAACTGTTTTTCCTTTCCATATTCCACACATTCCCCCAGTCCATGAACACTGCCCCCCTGAATGCAGAAAACAACGGAAAACGGTATTCAATGTTAGCTTCAAGGCGCATATCCCCTGTCTGGTTCGGAATGGAGAAGGTCGTATCCATCGGTGAAGCTCCGGGTCCGACACTACGGCCGGCCCATCCGCGGAGACTGTTGGATCCTCCAGCCCAGAACAGTCGCTCGAAGGGCATCTTCGTTGAGTTTCCATAAGCATACCCTACTCCGCCCAATCCCCTTACTGCAAGGGCCTGCTTATTGTCCTTTCCGAATTTCCATGTATATACCAGTGAAAGTTCGGCTCTGGCGAACTGTGAATAAGGGGAATTCCATATGGTATGATGCCCCGACGTATCCACCGCCATGAACTTATTGAAGGCAGAGAGCAGGTTACCTGAGATATCAAACTGCAGATCTGCCTTGAAATATGAATTGTCCGGATTGATACTAGGATCGCTGCTGTACTGGATATCAAAGCCCAGACCGAACTCGAAGTGGTTCTTGTATGCCTCCTTCACAAATGGATTCTTCAGCGACTCAAGGAAACTTTCGCTGTACTCAGGCAGATTAACGATATTCAGCTGGAGAGGTACTACTTTATAATAGAAGTTGTTCGAAACACTGCTCCAGCTCCATCCGAAATTGGCACCTATCATATTCCTGGTATATTCCGGACGTTTCTGGAAATTGTACGTAACCGACACATCGGTACGCGGAACAACTCTCTTGAACAGACTTCCGGGCAGAAGCAGGAATGTCGGGAAACTTAGACCGGCATTGGCCCCGAACTCCGTGGCCCTTGTAGAATTCTTGGCGGAAAACTGGAAATTCCCCATCACTGAAAGCGAGAGCCACTCCCCTCCCCTGAATATATTCCGGTTGTAGTAGGACAGGGCCGGAGATATTCCGAAAAGCCCGGAAGAATTGACTGAAGCTTCCAGATTCAGTTTGTATCCCTGGGACTTGGCCGGCAGCAGACGGACCATACAATCGACAATATTCGTATCTGCTTTTGACATTTCTATGCTTACACTGCTGTACTGCCTCATATTCGTAAAACGCTGGTAAGTATTGTTCACCGTCGTTTCACTGTATTGGCTGCCAGGGACAATCGTATTCATTTTCTGAAGGACAGAGGGTCTGATTGTCCTGCGCTTGTCATATAAGATGGTTATATCCTCATATTCCAGCGTATCCAGAATCTGTGGGATCTTGTTTATTACAGAAGCCCTGTAACGGATATTGTCCGAAACAGGATATATGTCCACACTTCCGAAATAGAACCTGCGGTGAGGGCGTGCAGCATCAGGTGACTCGTTTCTGGTATAATTGTTAAGTATCATCTCCAGCCTGGCCTTTCCGGGATCGGAAACCGTATCTGCAGAAAAACTGAAAAATGTCTTGACAAATTCGTAATAGCCGTTATTCCTGATAAAAGTCGTAGAACGTTCTATCTCAGCATCGAGCAGTTGCTCTGAAAGAGGCTTGCCTGTCTTGAGAAGAGAATTGACTGTGTCCGAAATTATCAGTTGCTTCAGGTCAGGATCTGCTATACTGTATGTAATCTCTGATATCGGGTACTGCTTTCCGAGTGTCACAAAATAGTAGACAACAGCTTCCTGATTCTTTATCTCAACACTTGCCATAACCTCCGAATCATAGTACCCTACATACTTCAGCCTTGTAGCCATGTTCAGTTTACTGTCTTCTACCAGATACGGATTGAATACGACAGGCTGTTGTCCGAGCTTCGTCACGAATCGGTCCCACCCCTTTCCCTTGCCGTTCGTCCAGTTCGCAACAAACAGGAAAGGGTCCCATCCTCCTTTCTTGGTCTTGATAAAATAGGTATTGGGCTGTTGCCGTATATAGCTGTTGATGTCGCTTGTCCTGTATTCGGGATGCTCTTTGGCATTGGTGATTGTCACCACATTGCTTTTGAGGCGCACCTGGTTCTCCGAAAGTATCTTGGTAGTACTGCATGAAACTGCTATTACAGGGAGCAATGCTATCAGAAGAAGGATTCGTGTTATGGTCAGATTCGGGAACCGCATTATTTTTTATGCAAATGTACGAAAATTGGTCCAAAATTAAAATAGTTGGATATATTTGCAAAATAAAAAATCCGACTAAGACGGATGCACATAAAAACACATGAAGTAACAACATTACATTTGCAAAAATGAAGAGCAAGTACATCGATCTGATTGAACAGACTTTCGAATTCCCGCAAGACGAGTTTGAGGTTGAAGACAACTCATTGCATTTTCACGACATTCCCATCATGGATCTTATCGAGCAATACGGTACCCCTTTGAAAGTCACCTATCTGCCTAAGATTTCATCTCAGATACAGAGGGCCAAGAGAATGTTCAATGTTGCAATGGCAAAAGTAGACTACAAAGGCGATTACCATTATTGCTATTGCACAAAGAGCTCTCATTTCTCATTCGTTCTGGAAGAAGCACTGAAAAACGACATTCATATCGAGACTTCATCTGCATTCGACTTCAATCTTATTGACGCACTGTACCAGAACAAGACAGTCGACAAAGACCTTTATATTATCTGCAACGGATATAAAAAAGACGTATACATATCCAACATTGCAGAATTCATAAACAACGGATGGAGAAATACCATTCCCGTACTGGACAACATGCCTGAATTCGACCAGCTGGATGCAGCGGTCAAAGAGCCCACCAGAATAGGGATCAGAATAGCATCTGAAGAAGAACCGAAATTCGAGTTCTACACATCCAGACTCGGAATAAGATATTCAGACATAATGCCCTTCTATCTCAACAAGGTAAGCAAAAACAAGAAATTCAGTCTCAAAATGCTGCATTTCTTTATAAATACAGGCATCAAAGACAATGCGTACTACTGGAATGAACTGGGGAAATGCGTGAATGTATATTGTGACCTGAAAGCAGTATGCCCCGAACTCGATTCCCTGAATATCGGAGGAGGATTCCCCATCAAGAACTCTCTTGCAATGGACTATGAGTACGAATACATGACAGAAGAGATCGTGGCACAGATAAAGGCCATATGCGATTCGCGCGGAGTTACTGAACCGAACATCTTCACAGAATTCGGATCATACACTGTAGGGGAAAGCGGGGCAACCATATTCTCCGTTCTGGGTACAAAACAGCAGAACGACAGGGAAAAATGGTATATGATGGACAGTTCCTTCATGACCACACTCCCCGACATCTGGGGTATCAAGCAAAGATTCATCCTTCTTCCTATCAACAAATGGGACTACGAATACGAAAGGGTATTCCTCGGAGGTCTCACATGCGACAGTCAGGATTACTACAATGCTGAAGCACACGCAAACGCAATATTCCTTCCCAAGATAAAATGCGATGACAAGGAACCACTGTATCTCGGCTTCTTCCACACAGGTGCATATCAGGAATCCATTGCCGGATACGGCGGGATACAGCAC
>CAZXFF010000049.1:0-13861 GCA_964640305.1 uncultured Muribaculaceae bacterium
TAAAACTGGGTGTTTGTTTTGCAATTTGCTGATTTTCAGCGTTTGTTGCGGAGAGGGAGGGATTCGAACCCCCGGACGCTTTCACGTCAACAGTTTTCAAGACTGCCGTAATCGACCACTCTACCACCTCTCCTGTCCTTAACTACTTAATTCTTATTCTTACGAAAAGGAGCGCAAATTTATAAATAAAATTTCTTTTCTCAAAATTTTTTACTCAACTCATTATTTGTCGGCATATTGGGTGGAGAAGAATTTCCATTTGAAAATGAGCAGATACAAAGCACCTACCGTCACGCAGGAATCGGCGACATTGAAAATGGGACGGAAAAATACAAGCGGCTCACCGCCTTTGAAAGGAACCCATTGCGGCCAAGTAGTATTTATGACCGGGAAATACAGCATATCCACGACTTTCCCCAGGAAAAGCTTTCCGTATCCTTCTCCGAAAGGCGTAAATCCTGCCACATGAGTGTATGTCGATGGCTCGAATATCAAACCGTAGAATATGCAGTCCACGATATTGCCCAAAGCACCGGTCATGATTGCCGTCAGTCCAAGCAGCACTCCGAACGGAGTACCCTCTTTCTTGAGGAGCAAATGACGGATGTACCAGAACATTACACAGAAAAGAACAATGCGCAATGTAGTAAGGATATATTTACCGATGGCACCTCCGAAAGCCATTCCAAAAGCCATCCCCTCATTTTCTATGAAAAGTATCTGGAACCAGTCACCGAATACCGGTATGGATTCACCGATGTGCATATTGGTCTTGACCAGAATCTTTGTAATCTGGTCAATGGCCAAAAGCACTACAGCAAGAATTGTTATGATGGTCGCTTTCCTACTGGTGGACAATGTCATGATCTGTTAGGATTTAGCTTAGCTTCCACACTGAGGGTAGCATGAGGTACAAGTTTAAGCCTTTCCTTCGGGATGAGTTTACCTGTCTGACGGCAGATCCCGTATGTTTTGTTTTCAATCCTGACAAGAGCCGCTTCCAGCGAATGTATGAACTTCAGCTGTCTCTGTGCCAACTGTCCGGATTCTTCTTTGGACAATGCGGATGCACCCTCTTCCAGAACCTTGAATGTAGGGGAAGTATCCTCAGTATCGTTGCTGGCGCTATGGGTGATTGCAGATCTCAGCTGCTCGTATTCATCCTTTGCTTTCTCCAGTTTCTTTAGGATTATTTCCTTGAATTCCTGAAGCTCCTCGTCACTGTAACGAACCTTCTCCAGCACTTCGTTTTTAGTGTCCTTCGTTTCCATAATTTTGTCTGAACATTGGTTTATTCGGTAAATATACCAAAAATATCGGTATGGTCAAACTCCACACCGGTATTTTTTGATCCCCATATCAGGGGAAAGCACTCCCCTATCTGCTGACTTTTATTTTCAATATGCTGTCTTCCAGCCATTCAACTTCTGCCCCACCCTGAATGTCATCAAGAACCCTGATATCTGTGGCAAGGGTCTGGGATGCAAGGTAGTCTCTGAAACCTGCCACTGCCGCTTCGACTTCGGGACGGCGTTCGATCTCGACTACGATCTTGTCGGTAACCTCAAAGCCGCTATCCTTTCTGAGATTCTGGATACGGTTGATAAGTTCACGTGCATAGCCTTCGCTACGGAGCTCCGGTGTCACGTTCACATCCAGGGCTACCGTCAGACGGCCTTCCGTTGCAACCAGCATTCCTGGCATATCTTCTGAAAGAACCTCATAATCTGCAGGCCCCAGACGCACCTCACCGGATGGGAGTGTCAGAATGTAATCCACACCGTTGATTCCGGCCATTTCGATATCGTTTATCTCCTGCTGGCCAAGTGATGCGAATGCCGATGCGATTTCCTTCATCTGCTTGCCGTACTGCTTGCCGAGAGTCTTGAAGTTCGGTTTTATCTTCTTGACGATAATGCCGGTAGTATCCTTGATATACTCTACATCCTTTACATTGACTTCACTGAGGATCAGCTGACGGACCTGCTCAAGCTGGGTTTCGATTCTGGCATCCAGTACCGGAATGAACATCTTTGCCAAAGGCTGACGTACCTTGATATTGACCTTTCTCCTGAGTGCCAGAACCATAGACGAACATCTCTGGGCCAGATTCATCCTTTCCTCCAGATCGGCATCTATATATTCCGGATTGCTCTCAGGCATCATTACAAGGTGTACTGATCCGGCCTTATGCCTGGATGTCACAGCATTGAGGTCAGTAAAGAGCCTGTCCATAAAGAACGGGGCAATTGGAGCCGCAAGGATTGCAACCGTCTCAAGTGCCTGATAAAGCGTCTGATATGCCGCCAATTTGCTTTCATCCATCTTCCCACCCCAGAAACGTTTACGGTTAAGCCTTACATACCAGTTGCTCAGGTCATCGCAGACAAAGTCCTGGATCAGTCTTCCCGCTCCCGTGATATCATAATTCTCATAACTGTTCCTCACCTTGGCTACAAGCGTATTCAGAAGGGAAATCAGCCAACGGTCAATCTCTTCCCTGTTTTCTACCGGTACTTCAGGCTGGCTTCCGTCAAAACCGTCAATGTTTGCGTAAAGGGCAAAGAACGAATATGTATTGTAAAGTGTTCCGAAGAACTTCCTGCGCACCTCATCCACTCCGGCCTCATCGAACTTGAGATTGTCCCATGGCTGGGAGTTGGTAATCATGTACCACCTCAGCGCATCTGGACCGTAAGTGGCAAGACAATTGAAAGGATCCACCGCATTCCCGAGACGTTTGCTCATCTTGTTGCCGTCCTTGTCCAGAACGAGTCCGTTCGAAATGACCGTCTTGAACGCCACCTCTCCCTTCATCATAGCGGCAATCGCATGCAGTGTGAAGAACCATCCGCGGGTCTGGTCCACTCCCTCTGCAATGAAGTCTGCTGCCTGCCCGAACCTTTCTGTACCGAGGGCTGCAAGTCCTTCCTGTGCATAAGGCATTGCTCCGGAATCGAACCATACATCGATAAGGTCTGTTTCACGGAACATCTTCCGGCCTTTATCTGATACCAGGAAAATCTCATCCACATACGGTCTGTGCAGATCTATACGGCCGTAGTTCTCTGCTGAGAAATCTCCGGGCACGAATCCGGCGTCCTTCAGAGGATTGGATGACATTATTCCTGCCTGCACTGATTTTTCTATTTCCGCATACAGTTCTGCCACTGTACCTATGCATTTCTCTTCACTGCCGTCCTCAGTCCTCCATACAGGCAGAGGTGTGCCCCAATAACGGCTTCTTGAGAGATTCCAGTCCTGCAGATTCTCAAGCCACTTGCCGAATCTGCCGCTACCCGTAGACTCGGGTTTCCATTGGATGGTCCGGTTCAGTTCAATCATCTTCTCCTGAAGGGCTGTGGTCCTGATGAACCAGGAGTTGAGAGGATAATACAATACCGGTTTGTCGGTTCTCCAGCAATGGGGGTATGTATGCGTATGTTTTTCTATCTTGAAAGCCTTGTTCTGGAGCTTGAGCATCACGCAGATATCTACATCCAGGGTCGGTGTTTCAGGTGTTGCTTCCGGATCATATGCATTTTTCACGAAACGTCCTGCAAATTCCCTGTAGAGTTCCACATTCACATTCTCCTTCACAAATTCAGGATCCAGATCTTCGATCCTGTACATTTTCCCTGTCCTGTCCACCTGTGCCTGTTTCACTCCTGCAGCATCCACCACCATAAGGGGAGGGACACCGGCAGCCTTGGCAACCTTGTCATCATCCGCTCCGAAAGTAGGGGCTATATGGACAATACCGGTAGTTCCTTCATCGGTGGTCACATAATCCCCGAGTATGACCTTGAATGCACCTTCACCAGGATTGATCCAGGGAATCAGCTGCTCATACCGTATCCCTGCAAGATCGGTCCCCTTGAATGAGCCATCAAGCACCTCAAATGGGATTTTTCCCCCGAAGTGGCTGCCCAGCAGGGCCTTTGCCACAACATATACTCCAGGCTGGCCGGTATAGGGGTTGGTAGAGCGCACCAGCACATACTCGATTCCGGGCCCTACACACAATGCAGTATTGGAAGGCAATGTCCAAGGTGTAGTGGTCCAGGCAATGAAATACAAGGGGTCTTCCCCTGCAAGCTTGAAAAGGAATTCCGATTTTTCATCCCTTACAGCCTTGAACTGGACTACGGCAGTCGCATCCTTTACATCCCTGTAACATCCGGGCTGGTTGAGTTCATGCGAACTGAGTCCGGTACCGGCTGCAGGAGAATAAGGCTGAATAGAATATCCTTTATACAGAAGTCCTTTGCCGTATATTTCCTTAAGAAGATACCAAAGGGTCTCTATATATCTGTTGTCATAGGTAATATAAGGATTATCGGTATCGACCCAATATCCTATCTTTTCGGTCAGATTCACCCACTCGCGGGTATATTTCATCACCTCTTTGCGGCAAATGGAATTATACTCGGCCACACTGATCTTCTTACCTATATCATCCTTCGTAATCCCAAGCATCTTTTCCACTCCCAGCTCTACCGGAAGTCCGTGCGTATCCCATCCGGCCTTCCTTTCCACCAGATAACCGGTCTGGGTCTTGTACCTGCACACCACATCCTTTATGGAACGTGCCATCACATGGTGTATGCCAGGCATACCGTTTGCCGAAGGAGGTCCCTCGAAAAACACGAAACGGGGAGCTGTCTCCCTCGCCTTCAGTGTCTGCTTGAAAACATCATTGCTCTTCCACCCCTCCAGTATTTCATCGGAGAGGGATACCAAATCCAATCCTTTATACTCTTTAAACATGTTATTCGACAATTTGACTTGCAAATATAGAAAAATATTAGCATCTTCGCATATCATGAACGTTATAGACATTATTCTTCTGGTTTTGCTCGGACTCGCTGTGTTCAAAGGCATTAAGGACGGGTTCGTAAGACAGGTCGGCGGGATAGCCGGACTGATTATGGGAATTTTTCTGGCCGGCAGGTTTTCGGCAATGCTGTCATCATGGCTTCACCAATGGATAAATGCATCGGAAAGTATAGTCAAGGCGATTTCCTTTGTCCTGATAATAATACTCGCGTGCATCTGCATGCACATTGTCGGACTGCTCCTTGAAAAAGTAATCAAGATATCAATGCTCGGATGGCTAAACCGGCTGCTTGGTGTTGCCCTTGCCGTTTTCGGTGTCATACTGCTCTCCGGAGTGCTCCTCTCCCTCATTCAATACGTCAATACCACCTGGTTCGTGATAATACCACAGGATGTAATGGCCAAGTCTGAGGGAATCAAGATCATCACCTCCATCTCGGATGCCGTATTTCCCTATATCAAGAGTCTTTTCAAGGTCTGAACCTAAGCCGTTCCACCAATTCTGACAAATTTTTTCCGGTTTTTACGTTTCTGTACATGCCGTTACATTTTTTTGCTTCAACTTTGTAGGCAAAAGAATGCGACTATGGAAAACAATGATTTCAGACACATGTTCCGCCTGACTCCGGAGACCCTGCTGCCTGCCGCACCGTCCTGGATAAAGACTGTATCGGCAGTCGTTTCTGCAACCATAATAATGGTCTCGGCAATACCCTTGTTCATCTTCTGACACATTTTACCATTATACTGAGGGAGGGGGAAATGAAGCGAGAGATTGAAATAAAGCAACATGACAGAACGGACTGCGCCGCGGCCTGTATTGCATCCGTCTGTGCGTATTTTGGACTTAGATTGCCAATGATCACAATCCGGGATGCTTGCGGTACCGGCGATGACGGCACGACAATGCAGGGGATAATCGATGCATGCTCGAAAATCGGACTTGATGCTGCCGGATTCAAAGCAAGGGAGAAGAATGCGGAATGCCTGAAACGGGCTGCAAAACCGCTGATACTTCATCAAAAAAAAGATAACGGATGGCTGCATTTCGTGGTACTGTACGCAACCGGAGAAAGTCATGCCACAATCATGGATCCTGCCGACGGCAGGCTGCATAGGGTCGGATATGGCCAACTGACGGAAGAATGGAGCGGATATATAGTAAGTGCCGTCCCCTCGGCAAATTTCAGGAAAGGGGACTTCCGGACGAAGACCGGGAAGCGCCTTTGGGAATTGGTTGCAGGTTCGGGCAAGGAACTGATTCCGGTACTGGCAGGAACAGTCGCTTCCATATGCATGACAATAGGCACATCCCTGTTCCTTCAACGGATCATTGATGAAATACTACCCGACAGGAATACTGGAAAGCTGGCCATATACACTGTTGCCCTTGTGTCATTGGCAATGATGGGCCTCGTAAACTCATATATAAGGGGCATCCTGCTTACCAGGGTCAGCATGATGATAGACTGCCGCCTTATCACCGGGTATTTCCGGAAAATCTTTTCCCTTCCGGCTTCATTCTTCGACTCCAGAAGTGTTGGGGAACTTAACGCAAGGATATCGGATGCCTACAGGATAAGGGCATTCATAACGGGGAGGCTGCTTATAATGGTAATCAGTGTACTGACTATCGCTGTTTCACTGACGGTAATGTTGACATTCAACTTCAGACTTGCTGCCGTTACTGCCGCGTTTATCCCGGTATTCGTGATAATATACCGTATCTCCGGGAAGGTCTGCAGAAAATGGAACAGGAAAATAATAGAAGATAATACGTTATTTGAAGAAACAGCCATTGAAACACTTGGATGTGCCAAGACATACCTGTACTGCAATGCGGAAGAACGGGCAGAAAGGAATGTGGAGGGGAAATACATTTCCCTGGCCGGATCCATTTTAAAAGGCAGTTCTGCCAGTATCATGACATCCGCTGCTTCCGAATGCATAGGCCGCCTCATGTATGCAACCACTTTGGTCACCGGTGCATACTTCATACTGAACGGACAGCTCAGCCTTGGGGAACTGGTTTCCTTTCTGACAATGACATCCCTTCTTACATCTCCCGTACTGCTACTAATAGAAAGCAATGACGAGATTTCAGAAGCCCACATATCCGCAGAAAGGATATTCGAGATAATGGATATGGAACAGGAGGAAACCAAAAAACTCCAGCACACATACAGGTTTTCAGGCCAGGAGATCCTCAGTCTGAGAAACGTTTCATTTTCCTTTCCAGGGCGAAGGAAGCTCATTGAAAATTTATCATGTGAATTCCTTCCCGGAAGCATAAATCTGGTAAAAGGTCCAAACGGCTGCGGTAAAAGCACATTGGCTGCACTTCTGATGAAAGGGTATAGTCCTACGGATGGCAAAATATGCATAGACGGAATTGACATCAGACATATTCCTTCCAGGAAATGGAGACAGTTCATAGCAATAGTACCCCAAAGACCGGACATATTCAGGGGCAGCATACTTGAAAACATAGTAATGGGAGCAAGCGACTACGACATAAAGGATGCTCTTGCCTCATGCGCTGCTGCAGGTATGGGGAAAATGCTTGAGAGAATACCAGACGGGATACTTGCAGCGACAGACTCAGTCTCTCTGTCAGGAGGAGAAAGGCAGAAAATAGCCATAGCCAGGGCATTGTTCAGAGGTGCCCGCATAATAATATTCGATGAAGCCGACACATACCTGGACACTGATGGGAAACTATTTCTGGAACACATAATCCGGACACTGAAAGAAAATGGCACGACAGTCATAATCATATCCCATGATGAAGACACCATAAGTGCTGACAGAACAATATACATGCAATAGGACTATAGTACGGATCCTGCTATAAAGGCCAAAGCCGCAAGCCTTGAATCTGCGGCCTGACAACTAAATCTTATATTATGGAAAGAATTGTGAGTGGAATCGAAGGGTTTGAACGTGTTGATTCTGACCTGTGTATTGCCGTTTCCGGTGGAAAAGGGGCATTAAAGAGAATCTGGAAAACAATCTGCGAACATCTGGATGATTTCTTCCTGGGATTTGTAGAAGGACTTACCGGAATTGAAATGGTAAAACAGCCAAAATGAAAATGCATATGAAAGATTTTTTATTGATTGAAAGAAACGTAGCATGCACAATAGGCGGAGGGAAATCTGAAGACGAGAACTTCGCGAGGGAACTTGGCCGAATGTTCGGCAGTATTGTCAGAACAATCATAACCATCGTCAGCAAGAAATCCAAGAAAACTTCCTTGGCCGTATCCTGACACATCTGCTCTAAAGGTGGTTAAACTATTTAGCCACCTTTTATATATTTTCCTTATTTTTGTATGTTTGCTGAGTATATGGGGAAAAGACTTCTGTTATATATTTTTCTGGCGTCAGTTTCAATACCGTCTTTCGGACAGAAAGTATGGTCACTCGAAGAGTGCATCAACCATGCATGGGAGAACAACCTTACCGTAAAGCAGAAAATGGTTGAAGTGGAAAGAGGACGAAATAACCTGGTAAAAAGCAAGGCCGATTTTGCTCCGTCAATAAATGCAGACATCGGATACCATCTGAACTGGGGACGTTCCGTAGATCTGCAGAATCTTGAAATAATACGGAACAAATTGTCGCAAAGCACCAGCGCTTCCGTCTCTGCATCCGTCTATATCCTTGACGGGCTGTCCAAACTTTACACACTTAAAAGTGAAAGTAAATCCCTGGAAATATCCTTACAGGAAGTGGAGAGCCTGAAGAATGAAATCTCAATATCGATAGCAAAGTGTTATCTGCAGATTCTGCTGGCCAAAGAAATCCTTTCTGCATCCGAAAGCAATTTCAGATCCATAACCGGACAGAGGGACAGGACCAGACTGCTTGTCGATGCCGGAAGCCAACCCTATACCGCCCTCCTGGACATGGAATCCCAACTCGCTTCCGAAAGACTGCAATTAGTCACGGCCCAAAGCCAGGTGACCACAAGTACTCTGGAGCTGATGCAGCTTCTGGACCTGCCATATGGCGAAGAATTTGCCGTATCCGCTCCTGACACAAGCTCAGCGCCTTTGTTATATATCCCTGAAAATGTGGAAGAAATCTACCTCCAGGCCGTAACCATGCCGACAATCAGAAGTGCAGAACTTTCGGTAGAAAGAGGAGATCTTGAACTCAAGAAGGCGAAAGGACAGTACTATCCCAAGATTTCTTTGTCAGGAAGTTACGGGACATTCTACAGTTCATCTTCCTATGCTCCTGACGGCAGCACATATCCTTTCTTCGAACAGTTCAGGGACAACATAAATCCGTCCATAGGAATCGGACTGAGCATCCCTATATTCAACAAACTGAACGTCAGGGCATCTGTAAGGAATGCCGAGCTTACAAAAGCCAGCCTTGAGATAGACCTGCAGATTAAACATCAGGCCCTATACAAGGAAATCCAGACCGCTGTAACCGAAGCCGAAACCTATTTCCGCAAGATGGAAGCTGCAAAAGCCAACACGGCTGCAATGGAAGAATCATTCAGGTACGTAGAAGAAAAGTTCAATGCCGGTGCTCTGAACGGAACCGATTACATAGTAGCGAAAACCAACCTGTTCAGGGCAAAATCGGAATATTTACAGGCAAAATACCAGTATCTGTTCCAGCTTAAGATTATAGATTATTACAAAGGGATTCCGCTATCCATGTAAGATAAGATTGACATGACAAAAGGAAAGAAGATAAAAAGGAAACGATTTAAAACTGCGTTAATAGTCACCGCTGCAATATTGGCTGTCATTATAGTGAAGCTGGTTTCCGGCAGGGAGAAAAACGTCACAGTAGATATTGATACGCCTTATGTAGGGATGATTACAGAACGCATCCCTGCAAACGGGAAAATACGGCCCGTCACTGAAATCAAGATAAGTCCTGACGTGTCGGGAGAGATAATCGAACTGAATGTTGAAGAAGGGGACAGAGTATCTGCAGGAGACCTTATCCTGAAGATAAAGCAGGACGTATATCTGTCACTCAGAGAAAGGGCGGTAGCATCCCTCAATGCTACAAAAGCCCAATACCAGCAACAACAGGCCAGACTCAGGCAAGCAGAACAGAATTACTTGCGGAACCGAAGACTTTACGAAAGCAGAGCCATTTCCCAACAGGAATATGAGACATCTACTGCAGAGTACAATATGGCCAAAGAAGAACTCAATGCTGCGGAATTCAACATCCAGAGCGCGCTTGCATCACTGAACGAAGCGGAAGAAAACCTTACCAAGACCACGATTTATGCCCCGATAGACGGGATTATTTCCCTATTGAGCGTAGAAAAGGGAGAACGGGTCGTCGGGACATCCCAGATGGCAGGAACCGAAATGATGAGAATTGCAGATTTCGGTAGAATGGAAGTTGTGGTGGATGTAAATGAGAATGACATTATCAGAGTAGCCCTCGGAGATACTGCTGATATCAATGTAGACGCCTATCCAGAAAGAATATTCAAAGGTATAGTTACAAGAATCGCAAATTCAGCCAAGAATCTTTCTTCAACGTCCTCCAATGAAGTCACCAATTTCGAAGTGACAATAGGAATCCTGGAAGAATCCTATGCAGATCTGCTGTCCATACACACTATCCCGTTCAGACCAGGCATGTCGGCATCGGCGGAAATCACGACAGAGCGGAAAAGCAACACTCTCACAGTGCCTCTCCAGGCTGTTACAGCCGATGAATGCATATTTGTATTCGACAGTGAATCAGGAAAAGTAAAGAAAGTAAAGATTAAAACCGGTATTCAGGATATCAGCCGGATTGAAATCCTGGAAGGGATAGGACCCGATGCAATGATAATAACCGGACCGTACAGTGTCATAACAGGAAGTCTGGATGACGGTCTGGAAGTCAATCCGAATTACATTACTAAAGACAAAGAATAGAATGAATAATTTCTTATTGATAGAAACAGCCACCGATACCTGCTCTGTAGCTGTTTCCTGCGAAGACAGGATATTGGCAGGGAAAATGCTCAATGAACCTAAAAGCCAGGCATCAAAACTGGTTCCTCTTATCGACGAATGTCTAAAGGAAGCAGGCATACGCATTTCAGAATGCACCGCCGTCTCTGTAAGCAAGGGACCTGGTTCCTATACAGGCTTGAGGGTCGGTGTTTCCACTGCAAAAGGATTATGCTTCGGTAAGAATCTTCCATTGATAGGCATTGATACCCTCGAAATCATTGCAAGGGAAGCGGCCAGGATTTCAGGTATTCATGGAGACTATGCAATAATACCAATGATTGATGCCAGGAGAATGGAAGTATATACCGCAACATATGACGTGAATTTCAGGATGACACAGGAAACCAGACCTGTGATTCTGGATGAAGCTTCCTTTGCCGAAGAAATCGCTTCGCATGACAGAATACTGTTTGCCGGCAACGGGACTCCGAAGTTCAGGGAGTGTCTGGCAGGGAAATACGGGGACAGATGCATTTTCATTGACTGTCCTCCTACGGCAATGGCAATGGCCGCTGCCACTTCAGAAGCATGGAACAGAAAACGGCTCGAAGATGTTGCTTACTTCGAACCGTTCTATCTTAAGGATTTTATTGCAGGTATCAGCAAAAAATCCGTTCTTCCGTAAAGGATTATTACAGCTGTCTTCGGATTTCTCCCTCCAGTCTTTGGTCGAACAGGTCTTTTGCAACGATCTGCCCGTCCTTTCCGATAAGATACATTGCAGGGAGGGTTCTTACATTATACAGCATTGCTGCCGCTGATGCTCCCGATGCCGGATCACACACATTTATCCAAGGCAGATTCTGTTCCTTTACCTGCATGGCCCATGAGGTCTTGTTCGTATCCAATGACACCTGGTATATCTCGAATCCCTGTCTGCTGTATTTCTCATACAATGATTTGAGATAGACATTGTACTGTCTCTGTGCCTCATTCTCAATAGTCCAGAATATCAAAGCTATGACCTTGCCTTTCAATGAAGAAAGAGTCCTGGTTTCACCATTTATGTCAGAAAGTGCAATTTCAGGGAAATCGACCTCTTCTGCATTCTGGCTTCTGTTTATGAATTCCATTACGTTCTTTCTTACAGCCACCTCATCCGCCAGACTGACTAGATACGGAGAGGAGGGATATACCGCCTTCAGGGAGTCATATACTTTCTCCATCAGAAGCGCATCCGTCGCCTCTGAGAATATGGACATGCCTGAACTTGTTTTCTGATACAGGACAGGAATTACAGACATTGATCTGAAATTGGAGAAGATATAGCGGATCGCTTCCTGTTTACGTTTTACGAATGCCCTTCCTAGTTCAACTTTCAGATTCTGGACCAGTGATGCATCTCCATTTGCCATTGCATTGTCCAGCACCACTGTCAGAGAATCGAAGCGACGGTTGAATGCAGCAATTTCCGCATCGGCCTCCTGCAGTTTCAATGACTCAGGTGATCCGGTTATCACAGGTGAACCGCCTGCCGGTACAGATACATTTATCCTGTCCTCTTCCTGCAGTATAAGCGATACGTTTTCCCTTCCCGGTGCCGTCATGTATACGAACTCTGGGGCATCCTTTCCGACCTCCATTCTGTATGTAACCTTTCCGGACTCCGTATAGAGGGTATCCAATACCAGAAGTCTGTTCATTGAGAGCTTTGATACAATAACTGCTGTGCTGTCAGCCGCTCCCGTCAATTCCATATCTACCTTAGCCTGCCTGTTTCCCGCACATGAGCCAAAGACCATGAACGGAATAAGCAGGAATGCATATTTGACCTTTACCATCGTTCTTCCTATAATTTTTTGAATTCAATTGCTATGGAATCCGCTATCTCACGGAAACGTTCCGGTGTAAGGCTGAGTTTTTCCTTACGGAAGTCCATATCACCCTCAGAATTGAGGGGTACGAGGTGGATATGGGTATGAGGCACTTCCATTCCGAGCACTGCAACCCCTATCCTCTTGCATGGAACCGCTGCCTTCAATGCCAGTGCAACCTTCTTTGCAAAAGCTGCAAGACCGCTGTATGTTTCATCATCCAGATCAAAAATATAATCCACCTCTTTCTTGGGGATCACAAGCGTATGGCCTTCCGCCAACGGGCTGATATCCAGGAATGCATAGTAATCCTCTGACTCCGCCACTTTGTACGAAGGTATTTCTCCCTTCACTATTTTCGAGAAAACTGTTGCCATAATCCTATAATGAGATATCAAGTATTTCGAACCTCAGCTTTCCGGAAGGGACCACCACTTCTACGACATCTCCCTTTTTCTTTCCTATCAGGGCTTTTCCGATAGGCGTTCCTGCCGCCAGTTTGCCTTCCCTGAAGTTTGCTTCGCTTTCACCTACGAGGGTATATTGTACCTGTGTGTTGTTCAGAAGGTTTTTGAGAGTCACTTTGTTAAGCATCTGCACACGGTCGGTGCTGATTTTAGATTCATCAATCACCCTCGCATTGGCAACCAGATTTTCGAGTTTGGAAATTTTAAGTTCCAAAAGCCCCTGGGCCTCTTTGGCAGCGTCATATTCGGCATTTTCGGAAAGGTCTCCCTTATCCCTCGCTTCTGCTATCTGTTTTGATATAATAGGTCTCTGGCTTATCGCCTCCGCCAGTTCTGCCTTCAACTTTTCGAGACCTTCCGCTGTTACATAATGAATTTCAGACATAATAATAAATCTTGAATTTATATAAATCAAAAAAAGAATCCCGCCGATAAAACGGGACCCTTTAAGCGTGTTTCTGCAAAGATAACCATTTTTTTAATTATCTGAAAAATATTAATCGTCATTTGCTTCGCTCCATTCCAAATACTTTGGACGTATTCCCTTTTCCCCCCCCCGGAAATCCTCATTCCTCATCCTCTCCGTTCCGTGCCCGACAGATCTACTTCCTTTCCACACCGCCCCACATCCTTTTCCACACCGCCCGGAATATGCCAGAAAGCGGGCGTTGTGGCAGCTCATACATTGCGGGTCCCCTCAGTAGGCTGCAATATCTACGTTGCGATCTATTCATTCCCTAAATCCA
>CAZXFF010000050.1:0-13550 GCA_964640305.1 uncultured Muribaculaceae bacterium
GGGTAAAGGGTCCCAATGCCCTTGCATTCGTGCAGTATGTTTCTTCCAATGACGCTTCTGTGCTTTATCCAGGAAAAATCCAGTATGACTGCTTCCCCAACGGGAAAGGAGGTATTGTCGATGACTTCCTGACATACTGCGTGGATGAACAGACATATCTGCTCGTTGTCAATGCGGCAAACATCGAAAAGGACTGGAACCATCTTTGCGGTATAGCTCCCAAATTCGGCATTACTCCCGGTAAGGAACTCTACAATGCTTCCGATGAGATCTGCCAGCTGGCAGTACAGGGTCCCAAGGCCCTTCTTGCAATGCAGAAACTTTGCGAAGAAAACGTTGTGGATATGGAGTACTACACATTCAAGAAACTTAAACTCGCAGGGATTGATGTGATTTTCTCCATCACAGGATATACCGGAGCCGGCGGATGTGAAATCTATGCCGCAAACGAAGATGCCGACAGACTCTGGGCTGCAGTATTCGAAGCAGGCGAGGAATTCGGAATCAAACCTATCGGTCTCGGAGCAAGGGATACCCTCAGGCTGGAAATGGGCTTCTGTCTCTATGGAAACGATATCGATGACACCACTTCTCCTCTGGAAGCAGGTCTCGGATGGATTACCAAATTCTCTGAAGCCAAAGGCGACTTCATAGACAGGGCCTATATGCTCAAACAGAAAGAAGAGGGTCTCAAACGCAGACTGGTGGGCTTTGAGCTTATCGACAAGGGTGTGCCCCGTCACGGATATGAAATCTGCGATGCTGAGGGCAATGCAATAGGTCATGTGACCTCCGGTACCATGTCTCCTTCACTGAAGATTCCCGTAGGAATGGGTTATGTGAACACTCCGTTCAATAAGGCAGATACGGAAATCTATATCAAGGTAAGGAACAAACTGCTCAAGGCAAAAGTGGTAAAAGTTCCTTTCTACAAGGCTAAATAGTGAAAAGGCATCTATTGTTCCCAGTGTTCCTGCTGCTTCTGGTCTGCCCTCTGACGGCACAGGAAGAAGTTGGCTACGATGTGGCCGGGAATCTCAGGAAACATGTACAATATCTGACTTCCGAACCCCTTGGAGGCCGCGCTGCCGGCTCCCAAGGGGAAAAGAAGGCAGCTGAATATTTTTATGATTGTCTCGAATCTGCAGGAGTGCATATGGCGGTTCCGCGTTCGGGACAGGATTTTTTTATTGTAGAGGGGAAAGACACACTGAGTTCTCTGAACATCTTCGGGATTGTCGACGGATATGATCCCAGGCTCAAGGGACAGTATATCCTGGTAGGAGCAAATCTGGACCATCTGGGAATCAATACATTGACCGTAAACGGGGAAAAGAGGGCATCGGTATATCCGGGAGCAAACGACAATGCATCAGGACTTGCCTGTATCATTGAGGTGGCGCGCCGGGTCGCCCAGTCTTCATTCATGTTCCCAAGGTCGGTTGTTTTCGCAGGATTCGGGGCAAAGGAAAAGGGAATGGCCGGGTCCTGGTATTTTGTAAATAAGGCATTCCCTTTCAGGGACAGCATTTCCCTGATGGTGGACGTGCGTGAGGTGGGCTCTTACGGGCCGTTGAATCCTTTTGTATACTCCACCTGCATCGGAAACCGGGAGATTGACGGCATGATCCGTGATCTGCCCGATGCCGGAGCTTTTTTCATTCCGCGCAAGACGGATGGCGTGATTCCTTCCGGAGACTATCTTGCATTTTACGAATACGGTATCCCTGTCCTGCTTCTTACCACAGGGGACAACGGTATTTCGGGAACTGTAAATGATGTCGCCGATGCGCTGGATTACAATACGATGGACTATATTTGCGATTTTATATACAATATGGTGCGTGAGGCCGCCAATACGGAGGTCATGATATCAGGAAAACATCCTTCTTCAGAAGGACAGTCGGAGGGACAGTTGCAGGTACCTTCGGGTGACAGAGTCTATTCTCCTTATGAGGTGGAAGTTGCACCCAAGTTTTTCAGGGGAGATGAAAGGACATTCCTGAGCGAGTGGGTATATACATATCTGAAATATCCGGACGAGGCAGTTTCTCAGGGTATTTCAGGAACTGTGATGGTTGAGTTCATAATAGAGAAAGACGGAACAGTCACAAATGTCAGGGCTGTATCAGGGAATGACCGGATGCTTATGGATGAGGCGGTTAAGGTTATTTCCGCCTCCCCGAAATGGAAGCCCGGACAGTTCGGCAAGGAAAAGGTCAGGGTGAAATATACCCTGCCTGTAGAGTTCAGGTTGAAAAAAAGGAAATAACAGCATACAATGGAATACAATTTTTCTGGGATTGAGAAGAAATGGCAGGAATATTGGGCTGCCAACGGGACTTTTAAAGTCACCGAGAATGATGATAAACCCAAGTTTTACGTTTTGGATATGTTCCCTTATCCGTCCGGAGCAGGTTTGCATGTCGGCCATCCGCTCGGGTATATTGCAAGCGACATATACAGCCGGTACAAAAGGCTGAGGGGCTTCAATGTACTTCATCCGATGGGATTCGATGCTTTCGGGCTGCCGGCGGAGCAATATGCCATCCAGACCGGAAAACATCCTGCTGCTACTACCGAGGAAAATATAAATAGATACAAGAGCCAGCTGAACCGTATAGGATTTTCCTATGACTGGTCACGTGAGGTGCGGACCTGCGATCCCAAGTATTACAAATGGACACAGTGGGCTTTCCTGAAAATGTTCGGAAGCTACTATGACAACAACTTGGACAAGGCGATGCCTGTATCCCTGCTGGAAAAGAAATTTTCGGAATCAGGTACAGCCGGGGTAAATGCCGCTTCGACTGTCGAAATGGATTTTACGGCAGAAGAGTGGAATGCCATGTCGGAGAAAGAAAAATCGGATATCCTTATGAATTACAGGATAGCCTATCTCGGGGAAACATCCGTCAACTGGTGTCCACAGCTGGGAACAGTGCTGGCCAATGATGAGGTAAAGGAAGGCCTTTCGGTCAGAGGCGGTTTCCCTGTCGTCCAGAAAAAGATGATGCAGTGGCAGTTAAGGGTATCCGCATATGCCCAAAGGCTGCTTGATGATCTGGACGGGCTGGAATGGTCTGACTCTCTGAAAGACATGCAGAAGAACTGGATAGGACGCTCTGAAGGGGCTGAGATGGTATTCAAAGTCAGCAACGGCAGGGAAGAGTACGATATGACAATATTTACTACCAGGGCCGATACCGTATTCGGGGTAACCTTCATGGTCCTTGCACCGGAAAGCGAGTGGGTTGCAAAACTGACGACCGATGAATACCGGGCACAGGTGGAAGAGTATCTGGCGGCTGCTGCCAGAAAGACAGAGCGTGAGAGAATGTCCGAAACCAGAAAAGTAACAGGGGTCTTTACAGGATCCTATGCAACGAATCCCCTTACTGGAGACAAGATTCCTGTATGGGTTTCCGAATATGTCCTGGCCGGGTACGGAACCGGAGCGATTATGGCTGTACCCGCACACGACAGCAGGGACTATGCTTTTGCCCGCTGCTTCAACCTCCCTGTCATTCCGCTTATCGAAGGATGCGATGTCTCTGAAGAAAGCTTTGATGCCAAAGACGGTATAATGTGCAATTCAGGATTCCTGAACGGGATGACAGTGAAAGAAGCTATTCCTGCTGCGATTGCCAAAGTCGAGGAATTGGGGATAGGGCGCAGGAAAGTGAACTACAGACTGCGCGATGCCATATTTTCCCGTCAGAGGTATTGGGGAGAACCGTTCCCGATATATTATAAGGATGGAGAAGCAGTGCCTATGCCGTTTTCGGAATTACCGCTTACCCTTCCGGAGATCGACCAGTTCCGTCCTACGGAATCCGGAGAACCCCCTCTCGCAAGGGCGCAGAATTGGGAGTACAAGGGTTACCCCATAGAAAAGAGCACGATGCCAGGATTTGCAGGCAGCAGCGCATACTACCTGCGCTATATGGATCCCGGAAATGACGAGGCTCTCGTCGGGAAGGACAAGAATGAGTACTGGCGCAGTGTCGATCTGTATATCGGTGGTACCGAGCATGCTACAGGACACCTGATCTATTCCCGTTTCTGGAACAAATTCCTGTATGACTACGGATATGTGTGCGAAAACGAGCCTTTCAGGAAGCTGGTCAACCAGGGAATGATCCAGGGACGTTCCAATTTCGTTTACAGAATAAAGGGTACAAACACGTTCGTTTCGTATAACCTCAAGGACAATTATGAGACAACGGAAATCCATGTGGATGTGAATATAGTATCCAACGACAGGCTGGATCTGGACAAATTCCGCAACTGGATGCCAGAATATGCAAATGCCGAATTCATTCTTGAAGACGGTGAATACATATGCGGGTGGGCTGTGGAAAAAATGAGCAAATCAATGTTCAATGTGGTAAACCCTGATATGGTCTGCGATACTTACGGAGCGGACACGTTAAGGCTGTATGAAATGTTCCTCGGTCCTCTGGAGCAGTCCAAGCCATGGGATACGAAGGGCATTGACGGCGTTCACCGTTTTCTCCGCAAGTTGTGGAGACTCTACTATTCGAAGGAAGAGTTCCTTGTAGACGGGAGGGATGCTACTGCGGCAGAACTGAAGGTCCTGCACAACCTTATCCGGAAAGTCGCAACCGATATCGAGAACTTCTCATTCAATACTTCGGTAAGTGCATTCATGATAGCGGTAAACGAACTCACTGACCTGAAATGCAACTCCCGTGCAGTGCTGGAGCCCCTTGTGATACTGTTGTCACCTTTTGCACCGCATATCTGCGAAGAACTCTGGAGCGCACTTGGGCACACTGCATCCATTGCAGATGCGTCGTTCCCTGTATATGAGGAGAAATACACGGTCGAGGATACATTCGAATATCCGGTTTCCTTCAATGGAAAGATGAGATTCAAGATAGCATTGCCCAAAACAATTTCCGCAAAGGATGCGGAGGCTGCTGTTCTGGAATCCCCCAATACAGCGAAATATCTGGAAGGGAAACCGGTAAGGAAGATAGTATTTGTTCCATCCAAGATAATAAATATCGTTTTCTGACATTATGAAAACCACGAATAACAAAGCATTGATCACATTGAAGGAATATGGCATCATCACTCTTGGCATGTTCCTGTATTGCTTCAGCTGGACGTCTTTTCTTATACCTAAGGGAATCGTCGGCGGTGCTGCTACCGGTTTTGCGACTTTGATTTACTATGCGACCAACGAGCTGATACCTGTGTCTGCAACGTATCTCGTAACGAATGTCATTCTCATTACAGTGGGTTCACTTATCCTCGGTAAGGGCTTCGGCTTCAAGACAATATATTGCATATTGCTGGCTACCTTCCTTTTCCAGATGCTTCCCACATGGATTCCATGGGTTTCTGACATTGATGAGAAATTCCTGAATGCTCTTCTTGGGGGGCTGATAGGAGCGATAGGCATTGTGTTCATATTCAATCAGGGCGGCAGCACAGGAGGTACCGATGTCGTGGCTCTCGTATTGTCAAAATACAGGGAAATATCTCCTGGCAGGGTATTCCTGATCTGTGACCTGATAATAATCGGCTCTGTGATATTCCTGCCTGGAAGGACATTGTCAGACGTAGTGTACGGTTATATTCAGATGGTATCGTTCTCCTTTTCGGTAGACCTGTTGCTTACGGGAACGAAGCAATCGATACAGGTGCTCATATTCTCGGATAAATTCAAGGAAATCGCAGATGCCATAGTATATGACCTTAAGCGCGGAGTGACGGCTTTCGACGGAATAGGATGGTATACCCAGGCAACACATAGGGTTTTGATAGTCATAGCTAAAAAACAGCAGCTGGGCGAAATAAACAAACTGGTGAAAAGTATAGACCAGTCAGCATTCATGTCTGTTACCCAGGCCATGAGTGTATACGGTAAAGGATTTGACCAAATAAAAGGCGGAGGAAAAATAGAATGGAAAAAATCAGTTTCAAAAAAATCTTGAGTACCTTAAAGGACTACATCATCATTACGTTGGGACTCCTGTGCTATGTTACAGGGTGGGTCGTATTTGTCATCCCTCATGAAATGGTCGGAGGCGGAGTATCCGGTATAGGTGTGATTCTGCAGTATGCGACGGGAGGATTCTTCAAAGTCAGCTATACTTTCTTCCTTGTGAATACGACTCTTTTGCTGATAGCCATAAAGCTGCTCGGCAAAGGGTTCGGAGTCAAGACGGTATATGCGGTAATAGTTACATCCCTGTTCTTCCAGTTCATGCCTGAACTGATACCTCAGGACTTTATAAATGAGATAGCTTTGTCCAATCCAAAACTAATATGTGCCCTGATAGGGGGTGCTATGTCCGGATTGGGTATAGGCGTGACCTTCAGCAAAGGGGGAAGTACTGCAGGTACAGATATAATAGCCTTGATAATCAATAAATACAAGAATATACCTCCGGGCAGGATTATCCTTTTCATCGATATTTTCATTGTAGGCTCATCCATCTTCCTGCCATCGACAGAAGGTTTCGGGGCCAGAATTGCAAATATCATGTACGGCTACATCCTCGTGGCTGCATGCGGATTCACTGTGGACCTGACTGTTTCAGGTTCCAAACAGTCAGTCCAGCTGTTCATTTTCTCTAAACACTATGAGCAGATAGCCGACATGATATCGAAGGATATGCGCAGAGGTGTAACTGTGCTTGACGGCCGCGGATGGTATTCCGGAAACAATGAAAAGATACTCCTCGTGGTAGTCCGCAAGACGGAATCCAACTTCATCCTGTCCATGATCAAGCAGATCGACAAGCAGGCTTTCATTTCCGTAGGAAGTGTCATGGGGGTCTATGGACTTGGATTTGACACGATTAAAACAAAAAAGAAAATTAAGAAAATTTAAAAACATATAAATTTTCATACATTCTTTGAAGTCTCGGAATAGTATCTTCACCAATCGTATTTTTGGGTTTTCTTAAAACCTAAAAAACGATGGAAAAAGTAACTGTTCTTTTACCGGTCCTATTCCCTTTCGCCGTGTATATGGCATTTGGTATAATTGCCAGAGTCAGGTACGGGAAAGAAGCCGACCGTGATGTATTGTCATTTCTGTTTTCAATATCTATTGTCTATCTGACAGCAGGTATAGTGTGCCTCTCCGGCATTATGGCCGGTCAGAAACAGATGTACGCCTATGTCCTTCTCAAGGTATATTGTGTGTCGTCATTTCTGCCGGCTATGTTTGTCAGGCAAATCCCGGGGAGTTCCTCCGTTTATCATTTGCGCATATATTCAGCTGTCATGCTTACTGCAGTGCTGATATGTATAGATGTGCTGGCGATTACCGGTTTCAGTCTGCTTTCATTCAACATCATAAGTGTGTTTGCAGTAATTTCGGCTTTGGGTTATTTTGTGGTAATCATGATTGTCTCCAGCAGGATACAGGAACTGAAGAAAGCCGGATTCCATATTACGGTGGCAGCGGCTATCTCGAATTTCATTTTACTCCTCTATAACTATACAGCCGGCGGAATACTGTCCTATTCTATGGCTGTGCTCCTTTACATGTCTGTGCATGTTTTTCTGTCCCTGGTTATGCTTAAGATATCGAAACCTGGCAAGTATGCATGGCTGACCATGGAACAGGAGCGTAATGACGTCATCGAAGATCCGGGCGTCAAGTTCAACAACGGGACAGATATATATAATTTCAGCGATGTGAACGTGCCCCTCAAAGAACGTCTGATCGGACTTTTCGAGACAGAAAAGCTTTTCCTTTCAAAAGACCTGACAATGGAAGATGTTGCAATGCGCCTTTTTACGAACAAGACTTATCTGTCGAAGACGATCAATGTGGAAATGAACAAGAATTTCCGGGAGCTGGTCAATTCTTTCCGGGTAAGGGAAGCCATGAAGATATTTTCGCAGAACAGCGACATATCGATCAATGAGCTCAGGGACAGATGCGGTTTCAACAACAATGCATCCTTTACCAGTGCATTCAAACTGAATACAGGATATACCCCTGGAGAATGGTGCAGAAACGCAAAGACCCTTGCCGGCGGGAAAAAAAACGTTGAAAAGTCATGAATACAGCAGAAGAATATGAATGGCTGTTCGCAATAATCGACAGTAAGGTAAACAAACTTGAGATATATCGGCGTGTAGGCGTAACCCTCCCCGAAGTTGCCGATATTATCGGGACAAACAGGACTTATGCCTCACGGGCAATATGTTCCAGGTACAGGAACTTCAGGGATTATATAAATACGTTGCGCGTGGAGAAGGTCCTGGAAGACATGTCGGACCCCGATTTCGACTATGCCAGGTTTCAGGATGTGGATGAAATGGCTGATTATTACGGATTCCGGAGTATACGCAGTATGGACCGGATACTTGTCATGGAGACCGGATACACATACAGCAAACTGAGAAAGAAATACTTTCTATGAGAGGATCTTTGCCAGCAGTTCTGTCAGAAGCTCTCCCTCAGTGGCATTCCCTCCTGAATTGCTTTTGCTCCTGTAATCGCATTCCCTGATTGCAGCTATGATCCTCATGACTTTCCTCAGGCTGTAGTTGGATGCTGCGGCAAGGTATGGGGCGGAGTAGCTCCAGAATACCCCTGCTTTGCCTGCGGCATCTTTGGGGCTGTATCCCTTTGCCATGTGGGCATGGATCATCTCGACCTTTGAGAAGAAGAAGAACAGAAATCCCAGTGTCATCTGGAGCGGATACCTTTTTGGGGATTCTCCGAAGAAGTATGCTATGCGGAAAGCTTTGGTACCATCCTTATCTGCCAGTGCCGATGTGAGCTCCGTAGTGTTGAATTCACGGCTTATCCCCACGTTCCGTTCAATGTCCTCGCAGGTAATGGTCTTCTGGCTTTCGGGGACAGCTTTGTAAAGTTTGTCGGATTCGACAGCTATTTTCCTCAGGTCATTTCCGGCATATTCGGCCAGAAGCATTGCTGCCTTGGGTTCTATGGATTTTCCTTCCTGGCGGAAATATGACTCTATCCATCGTGGCATGGCATCCTGATTCAGCTTGGGAGAGTCCAGGATTGTACATGTACCTGATGCCTTCTTGAAGAAAGAAGTACGTTTGTCCAGGCTTTTCCCGGACAGGAAAAGGACGAGGACAGTGGTCGGGGAAATATGGTCCAGATAAGTGGAAAGGCTTTCTATCTTTTTGAGCGCCTGTGCCTCTTTTACCATTATTACCGTCCTTTCGGCCATCATCGGATAACCCTGGCACAGGGACATGATGTCTTCCGGAGTAGTGTCGGCGCCGTATAGTACCGTATAGTTGAAGTCCTTCTCGTGAGGCTGCAGGGCCTTTTCGGAAATGAGTTCGCATATCCTTTCCCCGAAATAAGGTTCTTCCCCCATGAGGATATAGACCGGACGGAAGATTCCGTTCGTAATATCCGATACAATGGACTCATAATCGCCTATAGCATCTTTTTTGGCCATATCGCAAAAATAGTATTTCTTGTTAACTTTTCCTACATTTGCACTATGGAAACGGTATTTGATCCATTGAGGAAGATAAGCGTGCCCCTTACTCCTGAGGAAGCGGTCCGTCAGAATGTGATTGCATGGCTTCACGAGAGCAGGAACATTCCTTATCCTATGATGATGTCCGAATATGCGTTTACCTATAACAGGATGCGGTGCAGAGCGGATATAGTGGTGTTTTCCAAGAACCTCTCTCCACTTATGCTGGTGGAATGCAAGGCTCCAGATGTGAAGATCGGGCGCAAAGCTGCAGAACAGGCTGCCCGTTATGATAAGGTATTGAATGTCAAATATATATTAATAACAAACGGAAGGGAATCCTATTTCTGTGAAAGGTCGGAGGACGGGACCGGCTACAGATTCCTGAAGGAAATCCCGGATATAAAACTGGACTGATATGCAAATGGATTGTTCCAGGCCGATTTTCGGCATTATTTCGGAAGAGGCGGAGAAGATGGGGGTAAGGGCTTACGTGATAGGCGGCTATGTGAGGGATGCCATCCTGGGACGCCCTTCCAAGGATATTGATGTGGTCGTAGAGGGAGACGGTCCCGAACTGGCCAGAAGGGTAGGACGGAGGGTCAGAGCTAAAGTGGCTATCTTCGCACGCTTCGGGACTGCCATGATCCATTCCGAAGAAGGGGAAGAGGTGGAGTTTGTAGGAGCCAGGAAAGAATCCTATTCCCCTGATTCAAGGAAGCCTGCTGTATCAGCCGGGACCCTCAGGGATGACCAGCTCAGAAGGGATTTTACCGTGAATGCCCTTTCGTTTTCACTCCAGAAGGAGGATATGGGTACAGTCTATGATCCGTTCAACGGTCTCGAAGATATCCGGAACAGGATTATACGCACACCTCTGGATCCTGATACCACATTCAGCGACGATCCTCTTAGGATGGTGAGGGCTGTACGCTTCGCGACCCAGCTTTCATTCACCATAGTCCCCGAAGCCATCGAATCTATCCGCAGGAACAGGGGGAGGATGTCCATACTTTCCCCGGAAAGAGTCAGCGAAGAACTGCACAAGATACTTCTTTCCCCGAAGCCTTCGAGGGGATTCGAACTCCTGGACGAGGTTTCACTCCTGGATCTGATACTGCCGGAACTTTCGAACCTGAAGACTGCAGAGGACGAACAGGGACATAAGGACAATTACAGGCATACCTTGCAGGTGCTGGACAATCTGGCGGAAAAGTCTGATAACCTGTGGCTGAGGTGGGCAGCCCTCCTGCACGATATAGGCAAGGCCAGAACCAAACGATACGAAGAGGGGATAGGCTGGACATTCCACGGACATGAAGTCGTAGGGGCCAAGATGACAGCCAATGTGTTCAAATATCTCAGAATGCCCCTGAACGAAAAGATGAAATATGTGCAGAAGCTGGTCCTGCTGCATCTGAGACCTATCGCTTTGGTACAGGAAGAAGTTACGGATTCTGCTGTCAGACGTCTTCTTTTCGATGCCGGAGACGACATCGATGACCTTATGCTGCTGTGTGAAGCTGACATTACCTCCAAGAATGACCGGACTGTGGCCCGTCATATGAATAATTTCCAGCTGGTGCGCAGGAAACTGCAGGAGGTCGAGGAAAAGGACCGTATCAGGAACTTCCAGCCTCCGGTAACGGGGGAGACAATAATGCAGATTTACGGCATCCCTCCGTGTCGGGAAATCGGGATCATAAAAGAATATATAAAGGATGCCATCCTCGAGGGTATCATCCCCAACGAGCATGATGCAGCTATGGATCTTATGAGGAAGAAGGCCTCTGAACTGGGACTAACCGAAAAACGGATCAGTGAATAGAGACTCCTATCAGGGTCATGAATTCACTTCTGGTGCGTTCGTCTTTCAGGAATCCTCCGGTGAATGCCGATGTAGTGGTTATGGAGTTCTGCTTCTGCACCCCCCTGATCTGCATGCACATGTGGGACGCTTCGATTACGACTCCTACTCCAAGTGGATGAAGGGTGTTCTGGATGCAGTCCCTGATCTGTACTGTCAGTCTTTCCTGAACCTGGAGGCGGCGTGCAAAGCATTCCACTACCCTGGCGATCTTGCTCAGTCCTGTGATATATCCGTTGGGAATATATGCTACATGCGCCTTGCCGTAGAAAGGCAGGAGATGGTGTTCACACATTGAATAGAGTTCGATGTCCTTTACGATTACCATCTGCCGGTAGTCTTCACGGAACATTGCGGAGCGCAGTATCTCGGCTCCGTCCATTGTATAGCCCTGGGTAAGGAACTGCATGCTTTTTGCCACCCTTTCCGGAGTCTTGAGGAGTCCTTCCCTTTCGTTGTCCTCTCCCAACAGTCGCAGTATTTCTTTATAGTGGGATGCAAGCTCCTCTGTAACAACTGGATCGAATTCTTCAATTTTCTTGTATGCCATAACTGTAAAAAAATGTGCCGCAATATTATGAAAATATGTTGCAATAGACAAATTAATTCTTACTTTAGATGTATAATTTGTAAGCTCAGGGATGTATGGGAAAAGTGGAGGAAATAATCAGGATCGAGAATATAAGCAGAATCTACAATGTCGGGGGGCAGGAGGTGAGGGCTCTGGATTCCCTGTCCCTGACAATAGTCCGCAATGAATTTGTGGCAATCATGGGTCCTTCCGGTTCCGGGAAGTCTACTCTCATGAATGTCCTCGGATGCCTGGATTCTCCGGATTCGGGTCACTATTATCTGAACGGAACGGATGTCAGCGGAATGGAAGACGGGGAGCTTGCCGAGGTGAGGAACAGGGAAATCGGCTTTGTTTTCCAGTCATTCAATCTGCTTCCCAGGTATTCTGCACTGGAGAATGTCGCGCTTCCCATGGTATATGCCGGTGTGCCCCGACAGGAGCGTGAGCGGAGAGCGGAAGAGGCTCTCAGGACAGTGGCGCTCGGAGAGAGGATGGCCCACAGGCCCAATGAGCTGTCCGGAGGACAGAAGCAGAGGGTGGCCCTGGCACGGGCTTTGATAAACAATCCTGCGATAATCCTTGCAGACGAGCCCACGGGCAACCTTGACACGGCGACCTCTGTGGAAATCATGAAGCTGTTCAGCGACATCCACCGTAAAGGCAATACGGTTATAGTGGTGACACACGAAGAGGATATCGCAGCATATGCGGAGAGGATAATCCGGCTTCGTGACGGCAAGGTCGAGTCCGATGAAAAAAACCTTTGTTAATTACTCAAATATCCACAACATGAAAGTGTACACTAAAACAGGAGACCTAGGCGAAACCTCATTGGTAGGTGGACGCAGAACCTCGAAATCTTCAGTAAGGGTAAACGCTTACGGGGACATTGATGAGCTCATTTCATATCTCGGCGTGCTGAGGTGCGCCATTCCTGACGAAAGTGCCAGACTGCGCAGGATTCAGGAAGTTCTGATGATAGCTTCCGCGCATATTGCATCAGAGACGGATAATCCCAGGCTTATGGAATTCCCTGCAGACGAGACCGGCAGACTTGAGGAAGAAATAGACAGGATGACATCCCTTATTCCGCCGCAGAAGGCTTTCGTCCTTCCTGCTGCTCCTATGGATTCATCCCAGTGCCATGTGGCAAGATGCATCTGCCGCAGGGCAGAACGTTCATGTGTTGCCATTTGCGACAGCCGTCAGGAAACACTGGCAGTCATGCGGTATCTGAACCGTTTGTCGGACTATCTGTTCGTATTGGCGAGGTACAGATGCCATGTTGCTGATATTTCGGAAGATTTTTGGCTTGTGTAGGATATTTTTATTTATCTTTGTCGCCCTTAATAATAAATAGGTATAACATTAACATTTTTAGCGATGTACTGGACATTAGAACTGGCGTCGAAACTGGAGGACGCCCCCTGGCCCGCAACAAAAGATGAACTGATAGACTATGCGACCCGTTCAGGAGCTCCACTGGAGGTAATCGAGAATCTCGAAGACCTGGAGGATGACGGAGAGATCTACGAAAGCATCGAAGAAATATGGCCCGACTACCCTAGCAAGGAGGACTTCTTCTTTAACGAGGAAGAATACTAGCAGAGCCTTCTGACAGGTCAGATAATCCAATAGCAGC
>CAZXFF010000051.1:0-7715 GCA_964640305.1 uncultured Muribaculaceae bacterium
AGGCGACAGGAGGGGGCACCGTGGTGAGAGTGCGTTCTCGGGCACATTGGCAGCCAAAGTGTTTTCGCAGGTGTACCGCGTGATTTGCGGTAAGGCATTGGTGCTCTGCAAGTTAGGCGAAATAGCCCGGTTCACCTGCGGGGAATGTCAGCTGTGCGGATTAGCCCAGTACACCTGCGGAGGGAGGTTGTTCACCTGCGTAGGAGGCGGAAATCGTAGGTGTCATAAATCGTAGGTGGAGAAATTGAAGGGGCAGAAATCAGTGTGAGTAGAGAGTGGCTAGGGAGAAGCGCTGGCGGAGATTGCGGAAGAGGGGATTTGTGGATAGTGACGGTGGTACCCGGGGAATGAGTACGAAGGCAGTGGTTAGTACGAAGACCGTGCTTTGGGTAGAAATGGAGGTAATGGCGGCCGTTCGGGGCTGGACATGGAAATGGACATGGAAGGGGAATGAAAAAGGGCAATGGAAAGTGAAAGTGGTGGGGTGGGACGTATGGATATATTGTACGGGTATGTGTGGTTCGGGTAGAGGTGTTGCGGAGGGTGGCGGTATTTTCAATTAATTGGTTATTTTTGTAAAAAATTCGGGAATGGAAAGAATTCAGTGTGTATGTATGATGAGCAATCTCGTGAAGGCTATTTCTGAACTGGAAGACAGTCTCAGGAATCTGCATGGATTGTCTCTAAATGAAGCCGTTATCATGTGTTCCATCGGAGACTCTGTTGTGTCGGCCGGTACGGTTTCGGAGCAGACGGGCCTCAAACCGTCACACGTGTCCAAAATTCTGAAAGCCCTTGAGACCTGTGGCCTGGTAGAAAGGAAGATCGGGAATGAAGACCGACGGCAAATGTATTTCTCCCTGTCTGAGGAGGGAGCGTCTCGTCTGGAGAAACTGAAGTCTGAGCAGATTCCGGTTCCCGCCATCTTGCGTACGTTTACAGAACATTGACAAATGGGTGGTTCCCTGCCAGCCGATGTCCCATATCCGGTGGGGAGGTATCTACGGAAAAGAATTCGTATGGTAAAAAACTGGTCCTCCAGGACTTCGCAGGCTTGTTTTCCTGTTCGGCTCTGAAGGACCATTTTAATGCTTCGGTATCCTGTGGACTGAAGAGGGCTCGTCTCCCGGGGAGGGTTACTCGCCTTTCGGGGTGAAGACTTCGATGTTCTGCGGATTGAAGGGGTTTTTCCCTTCAGGTGTGTACATATATGCTATGCGTTCTGCATATTTCTTTTCGACTTTGTTGCGGACCAGTTTCATGGTGCTGTTGATGAGTCCGTCCTTTTCCGAGAATTCTTCTCCTATGACTGCAAAGGTCGCCGGCAGCCATCTTTCGGGGAACTGGCCTTCGAAGCGTCCGCCTTTCTTGTAGGCATCTATTTCCTTTTTAAGCAGCTCTACTGCTTCCTTTCCGCGTTCTTCCCCGTGGAAACCTTTGCTGTCCAGGTATTTGTTGACCTTGTCCTTGTTTGGTACCAGAAGCAGTACGGTGTAGTTGCTCTGGTTGTTGTAGAGGACTGCATAGTCAATGTATGGTGACTGGCCGGTGAAATTCTCTTCCATCCCTTCAGGAGAGTATTTTTCTCCGTCACTGGAGATCAGCAGGCTCTTGAAGCGTCCTAGTACGTACAGCAATCCGTCTTTTCCGATATATCCCATGTCTCCTGTGTAGAGCCATCCGTCTTTTACGGTTTCGGCAGTGGCTTTTGGATTCTTCCAGTATCCGGCCATGACGTTTTCCCCTTTGACCACCATTTCACCTGGTTCTCCTACGGGAAGTTCGTTTCCTTCGCTGTCCATTATCTTCATTTCCAGGGGAGAAACGATGACTCCTGATGAACCGAAGCGGTGTTTCTGAGGAGTGTTGGTTGAAATGACAGGGGTGGCTTCAGAGAGTCCGTATCCCTGGAACATGGGTATTCCTATGGCGTAGAAGAATCTCTGGAGTTCGCTGTCTAGCAATGCTCCACCTCCAATGAAGAATTTGAGGTTGCCACCGAAGTTCTCCCTGACTTTGCTGAACAGTATCTTGTCGAACAGTTTCACGAGAGGGTAGAGAATGAATGAGAGTCCGGATCCTCTGGTGTATCCGTCTTTGTTGTATGCGTATGCTGTCTTGAGGGCAAAGCGGAACAGCTTTTCGGTGGTGGCACCTTTGGCTGCAATGCCGTTCTCGATGTTTTTCCTGAAGCTCTTTGCCAGTGCTGGTACGGAAAGCAGGAAGTCGGGCTTGAACTCTTTGATGTTTACCGGGATGTTCTTGAGGGTCTGCATCTGGGTCTTGCCTATCTGTACCGTACCGAACGATGCTCCGCAGGCAATCATGATGTAGAATCCCACGACGTGTGCGAAGCAGTGGTCGAGGGGCAGCAGTATCAGTGTCCTGTATGAAGAGGGCACGGATATGCAGGAGAGGGCCTGGGCAACGTTTGCAGTGTAGTTGCGGTGAGTCAGGATCACCCCTTTCGGATCGGCGGTAGTCCCGGATGTGTATGTAATGGTTGCATAGTCGTCGTTCTGGAGTGAACGGCCTATTTTCAGGAATTCTTCCCTGTGCTCTTTAAGGTATTCCTGTCCGCGTGCCATTACTTCGGAAATATGTATTTCCCCTTCTTCTTCCGGGGTGTTGTCGAAGAGCACCACTGTTTCCAGCTTCGGAAGGTCTTTCCGGATTTTCCTGATTTTGGGCAATTGGCTAGCTGATACCATTATCATCTTGACGTCTCCGTGGTTCAGCCTGAACAGCAGGTCGTTGCTCTCTTCGAGTTTGATGGAGAGAGGCACGCTTATTCCTCCTGCGTACAGGAGTCCGAGTTCGGAGAGGACCCAGTAGTTCCTGCCTTCGGAAAGTATGGATACCGTATCTTTTGGACGAATGCCTAAAGAGGCGAGTCCTGCTCCTATTTCTATGGCTGTTTTCCTGCATTCATTGTAGGTGGAAGGCTCGAATCTGTCAGTGAGTTTTTCCCACATCATCGGCCTGTCACCGTATTTTGCTACTGAGGCTTCGAATAAATCGATAATAGTATATTTCATCTGTAATTGAGTTTGATGGTTCTGCAAATATAGCATATTATGCAAAGACAGCAAATTTCGCTATATTCGCTAATTGATTATGTAACCGTCTTAATATTCGTCATATGAAAAAACTGTATTGCATTTTTGCTTTTATGCTTGTTTCAGCCTTTTTGGGTGTACCGGAATCGTTCGGGTGTACAGCTGCTGTGATTTCCGGAAAAATAACCCCTGACGGACGTCCTTTGCTCTGGAAGCACAGGGATACCGGTTTTCTGGAAAACTGTATCCATTTCTTTAAAGGGGACAGATTCTCGTTCGTCGCTGTAGTGAACAGTGTAGCTGAGAATCCCGATGAGGTATGGATAGGTACGAACAGTGCCGGCTTCTCGATAATGAATACCCAATCCTACAATCTTGTCGAGACCGGGCCGGGGGAGGAAAAGGGGGCGGCAAACGGCAGGATCATGCGGAGGGCGCTTGAGATCTGTGCCAATGTGGATGATTTCCGCAAGTTCCTCGATACACTGTCAAAGCCGAGTCTGATCGAGGCCAATTTCGGTGTCATTGATGCTGAGGGAGGTGCAGCAATGTTCGAAGTGGGATACTATGACTATGTGATGTTTGATGCCAACAATCCTAAAGATGCTCCTTACGGGTATATTGCCAGGACAAACTACTCTTTTTCAGGAAAAGTGAATGAGGGTGCAGGATATGTCCGCTTTATGACGGCAGAGCAGACTCTGATGCCTGCATCTGCGACAGGCGAGATAACTCCCGAGTGGATATTCGATGAGCTTTCCAGGAACTTTTCCAATCCTCTGATCGGCAAGAATCTCAGGTCAGGTGAATTCAACAGGCCTCATTCTACCGGATGGTTTATCGATCAGGATTTCATTCCAAGAAGCAGTACGGCCAGCTCTGCGGTAGTAAAGGGAGTGAAGCCTGGAGAGAATCCGGAACTTACGGTAATGTGGACAGTGCTTGGATATCCTCCGACAGGCGTTGCCGTCCCTGTATGGGTAAGCAATGCAGGCAAGATCCTTCCCGAAGTCCTTGTGAAGGATGACAGTCTCGGGGATGCTCCGCTTTCTGACAAGTCGCTTGAACTTTCCGACAGGGTGTTCTCATACAAGCAGGGTACTGGCTCCGGAAGGTACTTCTGTTGGGAAAAACTGTATAACAATGACGGGAACGGATATATGCAGTTGCTTTCTCCTGTCGAGGATGAGGTTTTCCGCCGGGCATGTCCGGTTATGGAAAAATGGTATCAGAAAGGGAAGGTAGATGCCGATGAAATGAAAGATCTGTATGGAAGCATCGATGCGTATGTCACTGGCATGTACAAGACTCTCTTCGGCCTTTAAGCTTCTCTCTTTGTGATATGAAGAAAATCATGTTTCTGTGCCACGGCAATATCTGCCGTAGTCCTATGGCTGAATTCATAATGAAGGATATTCTGCGGAAGTCGGGCAGTGAGGCGGATTTCATGGTGAGTTCTGCGGCAGTGTCGGATGAGGAGACAGGGAATCCGGTCTATCCTCCGGCTTTGTCGAAACTGCGGGAAAAAGGAATTCCTGCGGGTAAGCATCAGGCTCACCGAATTTCCATGGAGGAGTTCCGGGAGTCCGATCTGGTCATTGTCATGGACCGTTCCAATATAGATTTCCTTACATACATTGTAGGGCAGGATGCTGTTTACAATTCCGGGAAGGTCCACATGCTCATGGAATATGCGCTGTCTGCCCGTGATGGGATGACCGGTGGGGAAGACAATTCCTCCTGTACGGGAAAGAGACAGTTCCGCTATCCTTCTGTGGCGGATCCCTGGTATACAAGGGATTTCGAGACTACGTTCCACGATGTCATGGCCGGATGTATTGGATTGGCGTACAGATTAGGTGTTTCGTGCAGGTTTGACAGACAGGAATGACATCGGCCTGATATTATTCTGGAACTTGAGATGTGAATTTCATGCAAAATGCGTTATTCATAATCTGTCCGGAAATTCACATTGGTTCATGTCTTGTAATCCAGGAATCTGAATCTCTTTGGGTATGATCCCTGTATAATGTGCGGAATTTCCTATATTCGCATTATGAGAATAAGAAAAATCAAGGCAGATGAGATGGGGGGTGAAAGTTGTATCATGGCCCGCCTGGAACGTGTCAGGAAAGAAGAGTACCTGGGACAGCCGATGATGTTCGAGGGACTTGCTGTAGGTATATGTATAAAAGGAGGTGCAAGGATAAAAATCGATTACAGGGGACTTGACATAACAGCAAACGACATGTTTGCAGTTATGCCCGGACATATCTTTTCCATGGAGGAATCTTTTCCTGAAATGGAAATCAGCATATTTCTGTTCATGCCTGAATATATGCAGAAGTTGCCTTTGGTATCGGATATGGAATGGATAAAGAAAGTGGAATCGCATCCGTGTATCAGCATAGGGAAAGACCGAATGGAAGAACTGGTGGCGCTGGAGTCTATGGCCGTGAAATACAATTCGGCAGGTAGTGTTTCATGTATGGATATCCGGAGGAGTGTCCTGACGTCGGTATTGATGATAACAAAGCATTGCTATGAAACTTTTGTCGGAGAGTGCCGGGTCGCCAATCCTTCCAGACAGGAAAAGATCACAAGGGACTTTTTCAGATTCCTGTCTGAGAACTTCAGGAAAGAAAGGCGGGTATCATATTATGCGGACAGACTTTGCATTACTCCAAAATATCTTTCCGCTGTCGTAAAGGAGGTTACCGGCAATACTGTCCAGGAGTGGATCAGCCTTGCTGTCATAGCAGAGGCTAAACGTTTCATGAGGTCTACGGACTTGTCTGTCCAGTATGTTTCTGAAGAGATGAATTTCCGTACGTCATCCTCTTTCGTAAGGTTTTTCAGACAGTGTACCGGATGTACCCCGTTGCAATACAGGAAAGGGTGAGAGTTCCGTCAGGCGCCTGTATGCTTGCGTACTATCTTCATGAATTCTTCCCCGGTAATTGTCTCCTTCTCTATCAGATATGATGAGGCCTCGTCCATTATGTCCATGTGTTCTGAAATGATCTTTCTGGCTTTTTCATGGGCGTCTTTTATGATTTTCAATACTTCCTTGTCTATTTCAGCGGCAGTTTCAGGGGAACATGTCATGGATGCATCCCCTCCCAGATAAGCATTGTTCACGGTTTCCAAACCCATCATGTCATAGGTTTCGCTCATTCCGAAGCGTGTGACCATCGCTCTTGCCAGTCTTGTGGCCTGTTCTATGTCGTTGGATGCCCCTGTAGTTATGGCGTTGAATACTGTTTCCTCTGCGGTACGTCCTCCTGTAAGAGTGGCAATACGGTTGAATAGTGATTCTTTGTTCTGCAGTACCTGGTCCTGTTCATCCACTTGCATTGTGTAGCCTAGAGCTCCTGAAGTCCTGGGGATAATCGTTATTTTGTGTACAGGTGCGGAGTTGGTCTGCATGGCGGCAACTAAGGCATGACCTATCTCATGGTATGCGACTATCTTCTTGTCGTAATCGGAAATGGCTTTGTTCTTTTTCTGCGGTCCAGCGATGACGGTCTCTACGCTTTCTTCCAGATCTGTGGTGGTTACGGTTTTACGTCCCATCCTTACCGCCCTGAGGGCTGCTTCGTTTACTATATTGGCCAGTTCTGCTCCTGATGAGCCGGCAGTAGCTCTTGCCACAATGTCGGTATTTATCTGCTCATGCCTGATTTTTTCCAGATGTACTTTGAGTATGGCTTTCCTGCCTTCGAGATCAGGAAGTTTCATTTGTATACGCCGGTCGAAACGGCCTGGCCTTAGCAAGGCTTTGTCCAGACTTTCTGGTCTGTTCGTAGCGGCTAGAATCACCACTCCCTTGCGTCCGTCGAATCCGTCCATTTCCGTAAGAAGCTGGTTTAGGGTCTGTTCTCTTTCATCATTGCCGCCTATGCCTGTGTCCCTTTTTTTGCCTATGGCATCTATTTCGTCAATGAATATGATGCATGGAGCCTTTTCATTTGCCTGTTTGAAAAGATCCCTGACTTTTGCGGCTCCCATCCCGACGAACATCTGTACGAACTCGGAACCGGATATCGCAAAGAAAGGAACTTTTGCCTCTCCTGCTACTGCCCTTGCTACCAGAGTCTTGCCGGTCCCTGGAGGACCTACCAGAAGCGCTCCCTTGGGTAGGGTTGCCCCTATCTCAGTATATTTTGAAGGATTGTGCAGGAAGTTGACGATTTCACTGAGGGTTTCTTTGGCTTCGTCTTGTCCGGCTACGTCTGCGAATGTGGTTTTAATATCGGAATCCGCATATATTTTTGCACCGCTGCTGCCGAAAGACATGAAATTACCTCCAGCGTCCAGTCTTGCTCCGATGCTTTTGTTGGCTTGTCTCCATATTATATAGAACAACAGTCCTGGCAGTATCCACATGAGCAGGAAATCAAGTAGCGGGGAGTTTTTCTTGGGTATAATCCTGTTGAAGGATATTCTGCCGTCAGGATTCACGCTTTCGGCCTGCAGCAGCCTGTCTACCAGTCTTGGATCATTTATCTCGCCTGTCTGGTATGTGACTGTACCTTTTTCACCTTCTTCAGCTGTGAAATATATTTTGTTGTCCTTTATGACAACATCCTTGACTAGACCGCTGTCCACCTTGCTTATGAATGTCCCGTAATCGGTTACAACTATCCGGTTACC
>CAZXFF010000051.1:7725-13003 GCA_964640305.1 uncultured Muribaculaceae bacterium
ATCGGAAATATTAGCCCGTTAAGGAGCATCACGATCAATATCACCAATAGGAAACCTATATAAGGATTCCCGTATGAAACGTTTTTTTTACGTTGATTGTCTTTCATGACTGTCTGGTTGGAATAGAATGCAAATATCGTGGATATGCATTGGCTTTTCCATCCAAATATGCATGAAAAATGTGCAGAATTTCCTAAGATCAGCTCTTCCTATTCCCACTCGATGGTTGCAGGCGGTTTTGAAGAGATGTCATATACAACCCTGTTGACCCCGCGTACCTTGTTTATTATGTCGTTGGATACTTTTGCCAGGAAATCATAGGGCAGGTGTACCCAGTCGGCAGTCATGCCGTCTGTGGATACCACGGCTCTCAGGGCTACAGTGTATTCGTATGTGCGTTCGTCGCCCATGACGCCTACGCTCTTGACGGGGGGCAGTATCGTGCCTGCCTGCCAGATGCAGTCGTAGAGCGTAAGGAATCCTTCCCCTGTCTCCGTCCCACCTGTGGCTGCGGCTCCTGATGCCGGATGCCAGCCTTCGGGAGCAGGGGTTGCTCTGAGTGCATCAATATATATTGCATCTGCGTTCCTGAGGATTTCCAGCTTTTCCCTGGTTACTTCCCCGAGTACCCTGATTCCCAGACCGGGACCGGGGAACGGGTGGCGGGAAATGAGGGAGTTCTTGATTCCCAGTGCCCTTCCGACCCTGCGTACTTCGTCCTTGAAAAGGGAACGTAACGGTTCTACTATTTTAAGGTTCATTTCTTCCGGCAGACCTCCTACGTTGTGGTGGGACTTGATCGTTGAAGATGGACCGTTTACGGATGTGGATTCTATAACATCCGGGTATATCGTGCCCTGAGCGAGCCAGGATGCGTTCTCTATCTTGTGGGCTTCGGCATCGAACACTTCGATGAATGTCCGGCCTATTGCCTTTCTCTTTGCTTCAGGATCGGATACTCCTTCCAGGGCAGCCATGAACAGATCTGTAGCGTCCACACCCCTTACGTTGAGGCCCATGTCCTGGTAGGATGCCAGTACGGAGGTGAATTCGTCCTTGCGGAGCAGGCCGTTGTTCACGAAGATGCAGTGCAGCTGTTTCCCTATGGCTTTGTGCAGCAGGACTGCAGCTACCGATGAATCGACTCCTCCGGACAGCCCGAGTATCACGTTGTCGTTTCCTATTTTCTCGCGGAGCTCGCGGATGGAACTTTCGATGAAGGATGCTGCTGTCCAGTCGCCTTTGCATCCGCAGATCTTCATTGCGAAGTTCTCGAGTATCTGCGGACCGTAGGTGGAATGATAGACCTCCGGGTGGAACTGTACGCACCATGTCTCTTCCCCCTTAATGCGGTAGGCTGCATTGGTGACGTCTTCTGTGGATGCAATGACTTCCGCATTGTCCGGAAGTTCTGCGATGGTGTCTCCGTGGGACATCCATACCTGAGATTTGTCAGGAACCCCTTCGAAGAGCGGTGTGGGGACTGATATTCCGAGAGTTGCCCTTCCGTATTCCCTTGCGAGGGATGCATTGACGGAGCCGCCGAATTTCTGTGCTATGTACTGTGCTCCGTAGCAGATGCAGAGCATCGGGTATCTGCCTTTAATCGAGGACAGGTCCGGAGACGGGGCTTTCGGATCCCTTACTGAATAAGGGCTTCCGGAGAGGATTACTCCCTTGACACTTTCATCCAGTGCCGGTATCTTGTTGAATGGATAAATTTCGCAGTAAACGTTGAGCTCCCTGAGCCTGCGGCCTATCAGCTGGGTGACTTGGGAACCGAAATCGAGGATTATAATCTTCTCCGTCATATTTTTTGGTAATTAGAGTGCAAATGTAAATAAATTTAGATTATTTTTGCGCCTCGAATATGCAAAACATTAGAAATATAGCGATTATAGCCCATGTCGACCACGGAAAGACTACACTTGTCGACAGAATGATCTATCAGGCCAAGCTTGTCAGGGCTGACGGGAAAAACAGCGGAGACCTGATTCTGGATAACAACGACCTCGAAAGGGAGAGGGGGATTACAATCCTCTCGAAGAATGTGTCTGTTCCTTACAAAGGTACCAAGATTAACATTATCGATACTCCGGGCCACGCGGATTTCGGTGGGGAGGTGGAAAGAGTCCTGAATATGACGGACGGAGTGCTTCTGCTGGTGGATGCATTCGAAGGTACGATGCCACAGACGCGTTTTGTGCTGCAGAAGGCCATTGAGATGGGTAAAAAGCCTATAGTCGTTATAAACAAGGTGGATAAGCCGAACTGCCGGCCTGATGAGGTAAACGAGCAGGTGTTCGACCTGATGTTTTCCCTGAATGCCACCGAGGAACAGCTTGATTTCAAAACGGTTTACGGAAGTGCCAAGCAGGGCTGGATGTCTTTGGACTGGAAAAAGCCTGCAAGTGACATCACTGCATTGCTGGATACCATAATTGAAGAGATCCCAGCACCTCCTATGGTTGAGGGGACTCCCCAGATGCTGATTTCTTCTCTGGAATATTCTCCTTATGTGGGCAGGATTGCCATCGGCAGGGTAAGTCGCGGCAAACTGTCTGCAGGGATGCAGATTTCCCTATGCAAGAAAGACGGGACGGTGGCACGTCAGAAGATCAAGGATCTGATGGTGTTCGAAGGTCTCGAGAAGAAGAGTGCGGCTGAAGTGGTGTGCGGGGATATATGCGCAGTGGTGGGTATTGACGATTTCGAGATAGGCGATACCGTAGCTGATGCTGAGAATCCGGAGGCTCTTCCGCCCATTACCGTGGATGAACCTACGATGAGCATGCTTTTCACCATAAATGATTCCCCGTTTTTCGGACGTGAAGGAAAGTTCGTGACTTCAAGGCATCTTAAGGAAAGGCTTGAGAAGGAACTGGAGAAAAACCTGGCTCTTAGGGTGAAGGATGGAATGAGCGCGGATTCGTTCATAGTGTACGGACGAGGTGTGCTTCATCTTTCTATTCTCATAGAGACAATGCGCAGGGAAGGGTTCGAACTGCAGGTAGGCCAGCCCAAGGTGATAGACAAGAATATAAACGGTGTGCGCTGCGAGCCGGTGGAGCTGCTTACAATTGACCTTCCCGAAGATATGGTGGGTAAGGCAATAGAGATTGCTACGCGCCGCAAGGCTGCCCTGATGCATATGGAGACGAGGGGAGACCGCTCCCATCTGGAGTTCGATATCCCTTCGAGAGGGCTTATCGGTCTCAGGAGCAACCTGATGACTGCCACTCAGGGCGAGGCTGTAGTTGCCCACAGGTTCAAGGGATACGAGCCCTACAAAGGCGAGATCGAAAAGCGTAACAACGGATCCCTGGTTTCCCTTGAGACCGGATTGTCAGTGGCATATGCTATGGACAAACTGCAGGACAGGGGACGTTTTTTCATTGATCCAGGAGAAGAAATCTATGCCGGACAGGTGGTGGGTGAGCATACCCGTGCGACTGACTTGTCTATAAACATATGCAAGACAAAGAAACTGACCAACGTGCGTGCTGCCGGTTCGGATGAAAAGGTTATGCTTCCTCCTCCTATCAAGTTCTCTCTTGAAGAGGCTTTGGAGTATATCCAGGAGGATGAACTGGTAGAGGTTACGCCTTCGTCCATGAGACTGAGAAAGATTATTTTGGATGAGAATGAAAGAAAACGGAGAAAAGGTTGATTTTTCGTAAAAATTTTATATCTTTGCCGCCCTTAATCATGTCTTTATGAATTGCAGAGTTGAATTAAAGGGACTTTCATTCGGGGAACATTCATTCAGGTTTCATCTGGACGGAAGTTTTTTTGAGGCGTTTGAGAGCGATTCGATATCGGAGGCGGATTTGGACGTGGATGCCGTAATCGTGAAGGAACATGGCAGGATGGGAATGAATCTGGCCATTGCAGGAAATGTCACGGTAAAGTGTGACAGGTGCCTGGCGGATCTGGAACTTCCGATTGACATCAATGTCCCTTTTTCAATTGTCTTCTCTTCTTATGCGGATGGAGATGACAGCGCTTCCGATGAGGTGATTGTACTTGACAGGAGCACAGGGGAGTTGGACCTCAGTCAGATCATATACGACTATGTTTCTCTTGCCCTTCCTATCAAGAAAGTCCATCCTGACGGTCAGTGTGATCCGGAAATGATGGAGAAGATGAAAGATATTTTGAAATAGTAACAATAAAAACAGAATAAGATGGCACATCCCAAACACAAACTTTCAAAGCAGCGCAGGGACAAACGCAGAACTCATGACAAACTGACTCTTCCTGCACTTTCAAAATGCTCGAATTGCGGAGCTGCAGTATTGTATCACCGTGTATGCCCTGAGTGCGGCTACTATCGCGGTCGTCTGATGGTAGAAAAGACCGTTGAATAGCATTATGCACGTATTATACGATTACCGGAGCAATGTCTGAAAGGATGGGCTTCGGTAATTTTGTTTTATCGGGAAATTTGCATATATTTGCAGCCCTCAATAAATGATGGCCCCATAGTTCAAGGGATAGAACGGAAGTTTCCTAAACTTTAAATACAGGTTCGAGTCCTGTTGGGGCTACGGAAAAGGTTCTGAAGGTCATGCTTTCAGGACCTTTTCGTTTATATACAGCCGTCAATGTTTCGCAGGTGAACCGGACTGCCCCACGATATGCCCCGGATGCGCCTCTCAGGCCGGTCTGTTCGTCACGCCCCTCCGCAGGTGAACCCTTCCTTCTGCCGCCTCCGCAGGTGAACCGGGCCTTTTCATCTAACTCGCAGAGCACCAATGCCTTACCGCAAATCACGCGGTACACCTGCGGAAGCGCTTCGGCTGCGAATGTGCCCGAGAACGCACTCTCACCACGGTGCCCCCTCCTGTCGCCTCCGCAGGTGAACCGGACCATTTCGCCTAACTCGCAGAGCACCAATGCCTTACCGCAAATCACGCGGTACACCTGCGGAAGCGCTTCGGCTGCGAATGTGCCCGAGAACGCCCTCTCGCTGCGGTCCGTACTCCACTTCCCTCCGCAGGTGAACCGGCTCACTTCGCCTAACTGACATAGAGTCAATGCTTTACCGCAAATCACGCGGTACACCTGCGGAAGCGCTTCGGCTGCCAATGTGCCCGAGAACGCCCTCTCGCCGCGGTCCGTTCTCCACTTCCCTCCGCAGGTGAACCGGGCCTTTTCATCTAACTCGCAGAGCACCAATGCCTTACTGCAAATCACACGGTACACCTGCGAAAACACTTCGGCTGCCAATGTGCCCGAGAACGCACTCTCACCACGGTGCCCCCTCCTGTCGCCT
>CAZXFF010000052.1:0-12905 GCA_964640305.1 uncultured Muribaculaceae bacterium
TTTGTTGCTCAGGAACTTATAAATTAATTTAAATCAAAGTGTTGCGGAATTAAGGGATAATATTCTTGGAGACACCCTCTTCAAACGCTTCACTCATCACAGTTTTAACAAGTGACACATATTGGTATTTGGTACTTTCCTTATATCCCTTAAAATCGCAGAACCCAATAAATGCCGAGTAGGTATCCATGGTAATCTGCGAGAATCTGAGACCGGAACGACCGCAAACCGTTTCAAAATCCTGCCATAGAGCATAAATCTTACGGTAATTGGCAATACTGTTTACTGCATAACGCCTCCCCCCGTTCAAGCGGAAACCATTTTTCATGTCTGAAATTTTATTGCCCAGATACGACAGGAAACTTTCATCTTTTAAGTTTTTTCTGACTGAAACATCGATTTTGATAGCAAATCCTAAAACTTTTTTTAAAAACTGGTACATAGAATTTGAATTAAAAAATTGGACAAACTTGTTTTTTTGAAAAATATGGATTACATTTGCATGAAAACGATAGTTATAATGTTCTTATGGGAGCAAAAAATGTAAGGAAATTGAATACTTTTAATAAAAATTTTAACCTGATAAAATCATTTGATATCTGATTGAAAGCGACTATCGTGGCGTCTCTACGTACTAAACCCTTAACCAAACTTGTTATTTGCAAATGCTGACACTAAATACGAAGTCTCTATTGTAGGTTCGATACTTTGTTGGGTATTGTCGCCGGTGGATGTTATTTTAAACAACATATTAATTTTATTAACAAATTAACTATTTTTATTAATCTTTAAAAAATTATCTACATGAAAAAGATCAGACTATTTTTAACAGGTCTGTTACTCACGGTAACTGCCGCAGTTTTTGCGCAGAATATCACGGTAACGGGTACTGTTACTGATGCAAGTACTGGCGAGGTGATAATTGGTGCAACCGTTATCCAGAAAGGGGTGAATACCAATTATACCATGACTGACGATTCTGGAGCTTTTTCGATAACCGTTCCCTCTAATGGTGTTATCGAAGTTTCCTTTATGGGCTACAAAACCCAGGAAGTTCCTGTCAACGGCCGCGCCAAAATCGACGTGACTCTTCACACAGACACAGAGGTTCTTGAAGATGTCATCGTGGTTGCTTACGGAACAGCAAGGAAAGAATCCTTTACCGGTTCAGCAGCAGTAGTGAAAAACGACGACATCGTAAAGAGAAGCGTTTCCAACGTATCGAAAGCCATCGAAGGTCTGGTTGCCGGTGTTACAACTACATCAGGTAGCGGACAGCCCGGTGAAGGTGCCAGCATCCAGATCCGTGGAGCAGGTTCCATCAACGCAAGTTCGACACCTCTTTATGTTGTAGACGGTATTCCTTTCGACGGTACATTGTCATCAATCAACCCCAACGACATCGAATCAATGTCCATCCTGAAGGATGCATCAGCAGGTGCGCTGTACGGTGCCCGCGGTGCAAACGGTGTCGTTCTCATTACTACAAAGAAAGGTAAAGAAGGTCGTGTTGATGTAAACCTGAAGGCACAGGTAGGTTGGCAGTCAAGGGCTATCCCCCGCTACGATCTCGTTAATCAGGAAGAATTCGTGGAACTTACCTACGAATCCCTCTATAACACAGCAATCGACCAGGGATATTCCGTAGACGGTGCTAACAAATACGCAGCATCCAGCATGGGATCCACACTCGGTGGAGAACTGTACAACCCTTACAAGAACTACACATGGGCTACATTGATTGACCCTGCAACAGGAAAAGTGATGTCGGATGCAGTTTCAGCATGGAATGAAGACTGGATGGATGCTCTTACCAATCCTAAGGCTCTTCGTCAAGAATACCAGTTGGGTGTTAACGGTGGTAATGAAAAGACCAAATACAACTTCTCTGCCGGTTATCTCCGTGATGAAGGTGTGCTCATCACCTCAGTGTTCTCACGTTATTCCACAAGGGCAAGCGTTGACCATACCGCAAACAAATGGTTCCGTCTCGGCGCAAGTCTCAACTACTCATATACCGATTCCAACCAGGCACAGAACTCCGGTACCCAGACCAACAACGTATGGTATACCGCCCAGTTCATGGCTCCCATCTATCCCGTTTACATGAAGGATGCTGAAGGTAAAGACCTTCTCGACGAAAACGGAAACAGGCAGTATGACTACGGAATGACCCGTCCTACCGCTTCCAGATTCAACCCTATCGGTGACCTCTATGAAAACATGTACAAGCAGATTTACGACAACGTGAATTTCCGTACATTCGCAAGGTTCGGCGGTGACGACGAAGCTCTCGGTGCCCTCAAAGGACTTGCTCTGACCATCAACTTCGGTGGTGACCTCGCAAGCAGAAGGATTACTTCATATTCCAACCCTTATACCGGTGACGGTGCACAGACTGGCGGAAGCATCGACAAGTACAGTACACGTACATTCTCGTACACATTCAACCAGCTGCTCACATATGACCGCCGCTTCGGCAAACACAATATCGGAATCCTTCTGGGTCACGAGTACTACAATTACGAGTACAACTACCTGTCTGCAAGCAGCAACGGTGTTTATCCCGGCATTCCCGAATTGGGACCTGCTACTTCAGTACAGAGCCATACATCATACACAAATACCTACGTCATCGAATCATACCTTTCAAGGTTCAACTACGACTATGATGACAGGTACTTCATTTCAGCATCATGGCGTACTGACGGTTCATCACGTTTCCACAAAGATCACCGCTGGGGCCAGTTCTGGTCAGTGGGTGCATCATGGAGACTCTCCGAAGAAAAATGGATGAAGGGTGCTGAATGGATCAACAACATGACCCTCAAGGCATCATACGGTGTGCAGGGTAACGATGACCTCGGTACCTACTATGCATGGCAGGGCTTCTACAATCTCGGATGGCCGAATGCCAACAACTCCGGAGCCCTCGCATCAACCCTCGAGAACCCTACCATCACTTGGGAAAAGAAAGGTACCATCAACGTAGGTCTCGAAGCTTCTCTGTTCAACAGAGTTCTTGACCTGAGTGTTGAATACTACAATTCCAACACCAGGGACATGCTTCTTGCAGCGCCTATGGCAATGTCAACCGGTTTCACCTCATATAACGCAAACGTAGGTTCCATGAAGAACGAAGGTGTTGAAGCCACAATCACAGTTAACTGGCTCAACAGGGATAAGTTCAAGGCCAACTCTACATTGATGCTCTTCCACAACCAGAACACCGTAACTGCCCTTACAAGCGGACAAAACGAGATTCCCGGTACCTATCTCATCAAGGTAGGAATGCCTATCTACACCTTCAACGTAGTGAAGACTGCAGGCGTTGACCCCGCTACAGGTAACCAGCTCTACTGGGCATACAAGAGGGACGAGAACGGAGAAAAGATCAAAGGTTCCGACTATGTTACAGCTAATGAAGAAGAAGCCAACAACTCAAAATACTACTTCGACAGCCGCGAGCCAGTCATCCAGGGATCTTTCGGTTCCAACTTCGTGCTCGGTTCTTTCGACTTCTCATTCCTGACCACTTTCTCCATCGGAGGAAATGTATATAACGGCACATATGCAGGCGTAATGGAACAGATGTACTATGCTGCAACATTCCACAAGAATGCCCTCCGCAGATGGCAGAAACCCGGTGATATCACAGACATTCCCAAGTTCAAGGTCGGTTCAGGACGTATAGGTGTAACTGACCAGGCTCTTATTGATGCATCATACTTCTCAATCAAATCCGTCCAGCTCGGCTACACCCTGCCCAAACGCTGGACAGACAAGATGAAGATAGGCGGCATAAGGATCTTTGCAGTAGGAGACAATCTCGCACTCTTCAGTCATCTTGACGGTATGGATCCCCAGTATTCGTTCTCTGGAGGACAGGGATACACCTATCTCCCTACCAGGTCCGTATCATTAGGTATAGACATCAATTTCTAAACAAAATAAGGAGTAAACAAAATGAAAAAAATACTATTGATAATAACTGCACTCGCTGCTACGATGTTCACATCATGCGATCTCGAAACAGCCCCTTCAGACTCGGTGTCAACAGGTACGATGCTGAAGACCACAGAAGGAGGTATGCAGGCCCTTAACGGTACCTACAGATGGTTCTGGGCATGGGGACAGACAGTGACTGCCAACCAGCACCAGTCATTCGGTCCCCAGAGCTACGCTCTCATGGGTGACCTCATGGGAGAAGACATGGTGATGTCCGCACAGGGTAACGGATGGTTCTGGTTCGATTACCTCTATAATGTCAAAGCCAGATTCAACAGCTCCTCATGGCGTCCCTACGACTGCTGGAACTATTACTACACTATCATTTCCCAGGTGAATTACATCCTTGCATCAAAGAACACGATGGAAGGTCCCAAAGCTGACCTGGACTACATTCTGGCCAACTGCTATGCCCTCCGTGCTTACTCACTGCACTATCTCGCACTGACATATGCAAGAAGCTATGCCGGTCACGAGACAGCTCTGTCAGTTCCCATCTACACTCAGCCTACCTATGCCGGAACTCCCGGTAACGCCCGTTCTACCAATGAAGAGGTATACAGGCAGGCTATGAGCGACATCGACTCGGCAATCGTCCTGCTAAACGGTGAAGAAGGAAGACACGTGACCCATATCGGCAACACTGTTGCCCATGGTATCAAAGCCAGAATCGCCCTCCACATGGAACAGTGGCAGGCTGCATGGGATGCTGCAAAGGTTGCTGCAACCGGTGCACAGATGACTTCAGATGTCAAATACGGTTACAACGATTCGAAGGCTGATGATGTGCTTTGGGGTGCAGAAATCATAGCATCACAGGGAACGACCAACCCTCAGTTCCTGGCCCACATGGACCCCGACTTCGGCGGATATGGAAAAGCTGCCAGAAAATGTGCATCAAAGTGGCTTTATGACAAGATCCCTGCTACAGACAGCCGCAAAGCATGGTGGAATCTTGAATTCCTGGATGATGACAAGACCATTCAGGGATACCAGCAGAAGAAATTCCAGTTTGCCAACAAGGTGGGCGGTGTAGTTACAGACCCTACAACAGGTGCAGACCACATCTTCATGCGCGTTCCTGAAATGCTGCTTATTGAAGCAGAGAGCGCTGCACGTCTCGGCAACGAGACTGAAGCCAGGAGAATCCTCAACGAAGACTTCATGTCCTACAGGGATAAATCCTACAAATGTACAAAGACGGGCCTTGCTCTCGGCAAGCTCACGACAGACGAAACCGGATCACTGCTGGAAGAAATCATCCTCCAGCGCCGTATAGAGCTCTGGGGCGAATACGGACGTATCTACGACATCAAGCGTCTGAGACAGGGATTTGTCCGCACAGGCGAAATGGGACACCCCATTACTGCCCTGCTCAATGGTCTCAAGACGAGCGATCCCGAATCGTTCGACTGGGTGCTTACCATCCCTCAGACTGAAATGGATGCCAATCCGCTCATGGTACAGAACCCTATCGGTTCAGAGAACACCACAGGTGCCAATTTGTAAAACACAAACAGAAATATACGGATTACAATGAAACATTATTATAGAATATTGATGGCCGCTGCAATATCCATCCTGGCATTTGCAGCCTGCGACCAGCAAAACAAGAAGGAGCTCTACACACCGGAGCAGCAGAATGAGGTTTCATTCGCTGCCGGAGTCTATTCAGACATAGAACTGCCTGCTTCCACAAACACTGTATCCATAACCATTACCAGAAATTCTGCAAACGGGGAAATATCAGTGCCACTACAGACAACCCTACCTTCTGATATCAAATGTCCTGAGAGCGTTACTTTCGCTGCCGACGCATATGAAACCACTGTTGACCTCGACATTACCAATATGGTAAACGCCGATGCTACATTCAAAGGAACCATCAGCATTGCAGACGAAACATACTACAATGCCAATACCAGTCCTTTCCCTTCAATCAACGTTACATTGAAGAGACAGTACAACTGGGAAAGCCTTGGAGAAGGAGAATTCTGGGACAATATGATGACACATCCCGTTATCGTAAAAGTTGAAGTTCTGCAGGCGACCAATGCTGCAACAAAGAGATTCAGGATTATGAACCCGTTCCCTAATGATGTAATCGAGCCGTTCGCAGTCGCACAGGGCGGAAAAGTTGGCGGTGCCAAGTCCGAATACATCGAATTCTTCCACATTGATGCAAGTTCCGACTTTGTTTCATGGACATCCCCATACTACCCCGGTGTATCAATTACCGTGGACGGGGCTGAATACGGAGACGTAGAAGGAGGTTACAATAAGGACTATGCAAAACAGTGCAGTTTAGTAATGGAAAAGGTATATCAGTTCTATCCTTACTATTCTTTCTCTGTAGGCGGATCTACATACAGTTGGAGTAAAGCTTATTCAGCATATCTTTCCCTTCCTGGTGGTCCTTCACTAAAAGAGTTGCTTGAGCTCTAATGATAAATCATTAAATATGAAAGCCGGCCCAGATTGAGCCGGCTTTTTTATTGTCAAGAGATGTATAAACTATTTCTGAAGTTCATCCTCGATGATCTTTACCATTGAGGCAAATTCTGCTTCATCGAAGAGACGGGTCAGCATGATTATCTTGCCTTCTCGGTCAAGGATAATGTTCCTGGTAACTCCGGCACCTTTGTCACAGAAAAGTTCGAACCTTTCGCCATTGGGATCCAAAGTCAGGGGATAGGTAACAGGGATTGCCTTTGCAAACTCTGCTGTAACCTCAGCTGATTCCTTCAGGTCTATTCCATACAGTGCAAAGTCTGGATTGTCCTTATGCTTCAGCCATATTTCCTTTTCGATGTGGGGCATCTCCTTACGGCACACACTGCACCAGCTGGCTGTGAACTGAAGCATTACCACCTTGCCTTTAAGTTCCTTGATGTTGAGTTTTGTGTTGTCCTGCAGCAGAAGATCAAAATCGGGGACCTGGTCTCCGACCTTGACGATATATCCCCTTTCATCGGCAACTGGCGTCTGCTGGGCTTCAGACTTAGTTTCGGTGCCGGAATTTTCGGAGGATTTCTTGGGGCTGTTGCCGCAGGATGACAGCATAATTGCAGCAACGGCTGCACATGCAATTGATGTTCTAAGAATGTGTATCATAACATTTTGAATTTATTAGCCCAAAGATAGCGCAAAAGATCCTAAAACAAAAAGGGCATATCAGAATTGATATGCCCAACTTGTACCTTATATTTGAGGTTAGCATTGCGAATGCCTGCCCACTTTGTTTTTCAAATACCTCCGTCAACCGTCCAGACTCCGTATCTGTTGTCATTCCTGAGGGAAATCTTCAGTTTTTCCCTGCTTCCGTCTGCGTACTGGACCTTACAAGGGACAAAGACTCCTGCATAAGTTCCTGAAGTGAATGCTTCCCCGCATTCTATCATCCTGCACCCCGAGTATTTTTTTTCGAGGATTGTCAACGGGTATGTTCCCAGTACTACTCCAAGCCTCTCTTTGTCCCATTCCTGCATTGCTGAGAACATTTTATCCACAGCTTCTTTTGCTGATATTCCTTGAAATTCATGGAATGGGAGAAGAGATGCCTTCCTCGCAATCCCTTCATCCGTTTCATCTATCCATTCTATCTCAGAAGGTATGCCGAAGGTGGTACCAGCAATTGCAGACCCGTACTGTATTGCCTCCAATCTGATTATTGTCCTCGGCATGAAGCCAAATAAGAGCATATCTATATGCAATGACTCAAGTCTACCGCTTGCCAAGTCAAATACGTATGTCTGCCGTGTATCACTCTCCACTACCGATGAACTGCGGGCATAGTTACTGTCAGTGAAGTTTCCGATCGCAGGGACTTTCATGCTTAGATAGATTTTACCGTCCTTTTCCTTTTTCCTGATTTTGATATCGTCTCTGGATACGGCATAGCTCTCAAGAAAATTCAACAATCCTTTCAGATCCAGCAGTGGATAGAATTGCTCAAGAATATCTGCCTGCATGTATTCGTCGAATTTCCATCCCCAGCCTTTGTCTGGAAACCATACCCACATATTATCGCCATCAAATTCGGCTGACCTGCCGGTTTTCACAAGTTTCCATCTACCGTCATCGGTTACCGTCATCTCATGTTCAAGGAAAGAATTTAAAGGATTGGTGTATGCAAAGTTATCGTGCGTTCTAGTCCTTACTTTGAGTGACATTCTGTAGCCTTCTGCTTTATTGAAATATTCTGATGCTTTTGCAAAAATCTTCTGTGCAGCATAAGCCGGGATTGTCCCTGGGGTCAGCATAAGTGCCGCAACAATGACAGTAAGGGCAAGCCCGCTGAATGCAAGCCGCCATAATGAACGGCTTGCTAAGGAAGTATGCTGTGAAGATGTCGCAGTTTCATTTGCTGCCTTTTTCATTGTCTTTTCCTTGAATCCGTCTGAGATATGGAATTCGCAATGCACATTGAGCATGCGTTCTATATCCTTGGTTTTGTACTTTTTCATGTGTTTCTGATTTTATGGAACCGGTTTTCATCCGATTTCCTGTTTTTCAATGATATTTCTAATGTGCCCGACTCCGTACCTGTAGCGTGACTGCACCGTCGGGAGGGATAGTCCAAGCAATTTGGCAATGTCCCGGAATTTCAAGCCGTCAATACACCGAAGGCGTACTACTTCTGCCTGTTCTTCAGGAATCTGCTTTAGCAACGAACAGATTCTCATATACTCATCATGTATCCCCCTGTCTTCAGGTGCCGGCTCGCCAATGGCTTCACGTTCTGGAAGAAGGTCATATTTCTTCAGTCTGTGGTAGTCGCGACAGCTGTTGTGGATGCTTCTGAGTAGATAGCTTTCCACTTTGCGTACTCCAGAGAGTTTCTCTCCTGAACGGAACAGCCTCAGAAAAACGTCCTGGACGATATCTTCCGCATCCTCTCTGTTTCCGATACGCATGTACGCAAATCTGAAAAGCCTGTCCTGCTCACGTGAAACTATGGATTCGAGTTCTTCGAGTTTTGTTGTGTGTCGTGTATAAATCATTTTCTCGTTTTTTACATGACTTCCGGAAAGTCTTCATTATAAAGACGGAATATTTATAAAAATAATTTAAAACCGTTCAAATGTTCGCTAATAATATACCTGTTCGAAGCGATCTTTCCTTTGCAAGCGGCTTCAATAGTCGAGAACGACAATTCTATGGAGACACACCATTTTGCGTCACCTGCCCATGGCGATTACAGAGTACCGATGCGAGCTTTTTCCCTCTCTGCTTGCCGCAGGGCCCTTGCACCGGTGTGATATTCAAGATGTTTTTCGTCGGTTGCTTACTTTTGGCAGATTCCCCGACTATAATTTAGCCACAAAGAAAACTCCTGATAATCTAACATTTAACCATTAAGGATCACTGTTTTGTGTCTAAATTTGTGTCTAAATTTGTGTCTAAATTATGATTGTTTTAGACGCCATTCTGATTTGGAACCAGAGGATATATTGTCAATTTTTGACTCTCGCTTTAACTTACTAAGCAAATTCTTAATCTTGCTATTTTTTTGCGTATCACTAAGGATGTCGGGAAGAACATTCCACAATAAACTTACAATATCCGATTTAGACAATTTATCATGGTCTTTTAAAGCCTTTAATAGCAATTCTTCACATCCTTTGTTATGAAGTCCCTTATGCTTGGAATAAGGAATACTCTGCCCTGTCTTTTGTGCTATATTTTTAGCGATAAATACATTAGGTTTTCTTCCCTCAATCAAATGCTTTTTCCTTAATATGGAAATTTCTTCATCTGATAGAGTTTTTCCCAACTGGATGCGATTAAGCAATTCAATATCAATCAATGTCAAATCAGTGTTTTTCACCAACAGATTGGCATAATTCATATCTATTATTTTACCGATAATGGTAACTTCGACTCTTCCATTGGAAATAGTATAATCCGGTAACGGGAACAACCTGTTCCTTTGAAAATTATACATTTTCCTTATTCCGCTTCCTATTGTATCTACCATACGAAGACCTACCATTGCTGTGGCTAGAAATTGATTCCTGTAACTTTCTTCAGGAGCATTGTTGTCTAAAACATTTTCAATACTCCCAGGAAGAAATGAACCTTTATTGGAGAATACCAACCTATCATCATATTCAACGACATTTATTTGACCACACATCGTATAATCTTGATGAGCTATCGCATTATGAAGTGCTTCACGGATCACATAGGGTTCATAAGTGTCAATTTCTTCGGGAAACAAAGTCTTGTATTCCGGGTTGATATATCGATATTTCAAATTTCTGATTTTATCGTAAATTTTATCAACAGCCAGAATGAAAGGACAAGATTCAATGGCATAATCCCGCTCGGAATTGTTTGAATCTTTCAAAATCCATTTGATTTTTGCAACAGATGGAGATATGAGAAATTCACTTTCTTCTTTACCTAACAGAACTATTGCTGCATTGGTTATCTTACCTTTAATTGTAATTTTAGCCTTATTCAAAAATGTAATATCGTCCCAACTGTTTATTTCACCAATTTTATCGGTATGCGCACTTGCATATAATTCCCGGGCTCTGGCGATTGCTTTGGGATCCAAATCATCAATGGTAGCATCTTTGATTACCGCAGCACTCCAGTCTTGCAATCTCTGCTGAGATCTTATCCTCTCAATTTCTTGAATATTTAATGCCACCAATGATTCTCCATCTCTCCCATAGTAAAATCCTTTGAACGCAACAGGTATTCCCTTGGGAGCTGGAGGTATTTGAAACATCACCACTCGTTTCCCGCCATATTCAAAGGCATAAATCTCTATAAAAGTTATTCTACCTGTTGTTTGGTCAGCAATGGTCTTTTTCATGGCATCCAATGAAGGTCGGGAGTTTTTATAATTACTCCCTAAGACTTCATGGGATTTATTTTCTACTCCAAAAACCAGCCATGCACATTCTTTTTCTTTAAGATTTGCTTCGTTGCTTAACGCAGAAAAATATTGTCCTAATTCTTGATCTCCAAAACCATTTTCCGCTTTCTTGAACTCTACGATTTCTGTCTCATCCGGCAAATTCAGCAATGTTTCTAATATCTTATGCAACTCACTTGTAGTCATGTATCAATAAATTTGTTGTAAAAGTACTTATAATTTAGCAATTACCCACAAGCCGCCCATATTATATAAGCAAAAACACCACAACATCAAACGGATGGTCAAGGAAAAGACCGGATACGACATTGGCAGACGTGTGTAAATTCGGTGAAGAGTGGTTCAAGCCGAATTATAATGCCCATTTCGTTTTCGACTGGATGAAACATGACACAGGCAAGAGCTGCAAACTCAATGCCGAGGAAATGACAGAAATGCAGAATCTGACATCCGACATTCTCCTAATGGAGCGTAGCAGTCAAAGGCTGTTACTGGCAAGGAACATCTGGGAAGTAACGACTTTATCATTGGAAAGCATTACCAATGCCCTTATCGAAAAGGTAAATGAAAAGGAACGGCAGAGTGAAGACCTTGACAGGGCTATCAGCGAGAAACGCTCCAAACTGAACAAGGAAAAAAGAAGCGAACTTCTGAACGCTGCTGTCGGCTGGACTACAGGGAAGCCAAAGCCCTGAAAAATGAAATAGAGGATTTGCGCTGTGAGATTTCCACGCACGAGAAAACCATTGAGCGGTTGCCTCAGTTTCCTGCTGCTCAAAACGAGCAACATCTTCCGTAAGGCAGTACACAGTGTCATCCGTTTCGCCCATGATTATTACAAGCCCCGTTTTGATACGGAACAGGTATCGGACATCAAGAGTGCCCTTAGCTTGTTCGGGGATGACAGGCAATATTATCAGGCGGCAGGGGATTTCCTGTATTCCACTGCTAAACAAAAGGGCGGGTTTACATCTGATACCGCTCTGGAAAAACTTGTATATCTTGCATTTACGAGAATCCGTAAAAAGTGGACCCAGCTTGTGCAGAACTGGGGAAAGACGGCCCAATAACTGGCTATCACGTTCCCGGACAGGTTCAGAATCTTAGCCTGATAAAGTATTTCATTTGGATTTCATTGACGATATCGCTAACTTTGCGAAGCTGTTTTGGAACCTTCAATATTCCAAAACGGCTCCGAGAAATAACTTGACACAGTTTAGTTTACACTACTTAACGAATCAAAGTTCTTCAAGAGTATAAGGAAAAAGCACACCGAGAACTTTGCCGGGTACGTGACGAACAAAAGACTTTCGGAAAAATACACATGAATACAGAACTATAATTTAAAATATGATTCAGTTCACATCGAAAACAGCAAGAATACTCTATTCAATTATAGCGAGCGTTATTATTATCCTTTTCTGGCGAAACCTCGGCTTTATAACAACTTTTTTAGATATGCCGGGAAACTCGAACCTCAGTCTGTCAATAAAAGCTTTATTTCTTACTCTTGTTACTTTGATTTTAGTAGGAGTCGTAATTAAACCAAAAGAACTATTCTCTTTTCTCGGGTTGAATAGAAATATTGTCAAAGGATTTGGAATTGCATTTCTTTGTGCGCTACCATTATATCTTATATTTCCTTTCTTCGGGGATTTCAATAAAGAGCTAACATTTAATGAACTGTATAATAAATGCATCCTTACTGGGTTCAAAGAAGAGTTAGTATTCCGGGCTTTTATGTTCGGATTGCTTTTCCGGTATGCAAAAACAGGTTTCTTTTGGGCCGTCATATTGCCTGCACTTTATTTTGGTTCCGTGCATCTTTATCAAGGGAACAATGTTCTTTCGGCTCTCGCAGCCTTCGGTGTAACCTTTATCGGTGCACTCTATTTCAGTTGGATGTACGTCGAATGGAACTTTAATCTATGGATTCCTGCTGGGTTACATATATTGATGAATGGAGCATGGCATATTTTCACTATGGAGGGTACAGAAGTAGCAG
>CAZXFF010000053.1:0-12833 GCA_964640305.1 uncultured Muribaculaceae bacterium
CTTGATCTCTTTCATCTTTCTCTCGCTTGTGTCCAACTTTTTTGGTACACCTCAGCCACCAAAAGTCCTGCCCAAAGGACCCTGCCACATTAAGAACTTTCGAGGAGGAAGATGGCGAAACCGTCCCGCTACAGGAATTGCCGGCAGCTACAGGCTGTCGTTTTTTATAGAGTACTCTTCATAGATCTCCGCACCATAAAGGTTTTCCATATCCTGTTCCGTAATATCCAGGTAGACTTTCAGTTCCTTGAACATGTTCTTGAAATGGGGTACAAAGGAATCCAGTATGGATATGTTGAGATTGGCGAATATCATGAGATTAGTATTCTCAGGATCCGAGAAGAATGCACCTGTAACTTCGGCAGGCGTATCAAGCCTTGTTATAAAATGCTCCTTCATGATGTTGCTTCTGACTGTAGCGATATCCGATTCCACCTTGGATATCATGTCATAGGACAATTGAATGATGTCCAGCAGACTTTCCATCGCATCTATGGATAACGGGTCCATGGTTTTCCATATTTCCACATTGCTCCTGAACATGTCTATCGCCGTATTGCCCTCCGTCTGGAAATTAATCCTCATCAGACTCTCATAAAAGGCAGCGATGAGATCTTCCGGAATTTCATCAAGCCTGTCCCGGTCCCAATAATCGTGGACTGCGATGAATACGGAATCGGATTGCTTCAATGTCTCTACCCTTTCTTCTATATGATTGAGAGCCTGTTCTATTTTGTTGACTGTGATAAGCTGTATTTTCCGCTCCGTCTTTCTGTTTTCGCTTCGGGTATTGAGATATGATACACCGAATGTAATCACAATACCAAGCAGAGTTCCTACAAAACAGCTTGTGAAACTGTCCCACCAGACTTTATTGGAATTATAGATACCCTTAATTCTTCTTTTCATTCCTGTTCTTTCTCCAGTTTCTGATATGAATATAATTGGAACAGCTTGGGAAAGTCATTCAAGAAAAACTGAAGAAGGCTTTCCTGGAAATACATGCTGCCATTCTCCTCTATCAAGTAGAACTCATATTCCCGGTCCGCATCCATACAATATACCGGCACGGAACCATCTGCCAAACGGATATTGAATGTACCTTCCTTGGTATCGCTGTCCGTACCATAAATCTTCACCTCCCCTTTTGTCCTGCCAGCATCATGATATGTGAATTCATATCTGCCGCCTTCTTTAACCGGGACCTTTGACAAAGCCAGGTTCCGGATAGTCTCCGTCTCTTCACTATCGAAAGAATCACCGGACTTAGGCATCATTTCTATTTCAGTAGCCACATTGACAAAGGTTTCTTTCCAGTAAGTACAATTTACCTTGAAGTTCAGCGATGCTGAGCCTTCTGCATCAGTAATTGTAAAATTGGCTTCCCCGCATTTCAATGGATCCAGAATCAAATGATTCCCGTCTATACTGAATGACGTGAGATAAAAATTATCAGTTTCTACAATAAAGTTCCCGGAGCCTCCGGATATCAGGAATTCACTTACCCCGCTGGAAGGGTAATATAATGTTATCACCCCATTGTCATAGGTGGAAAGCCCGCTGCTTTCATCAACCGGTTCCAATGCAATAAACGTATTTTTGTTTTCACTGCACCCAAAGCAAAGGCAGAAGAATGCCGACAGGAAAAGCAGAATCTTTGTTTTCATACAATACGATATCCTAAATTTGATTTTGTAAATATAACAATTTTCCAGGAAGTCAGGAATTTTCCTGCTCCGCTATCCGCAAGGGGAATGCGAAACACCCGACTACTTCCCCTAATATACGGCAATCTTCATTACCCCGTCGGCCTTGCTTTCGAAGAGGCGGTAGGCATTGGCTATGTCGCTGAGCGGGAACCGGTGGGTTATCAGAGGGGTTGTGTCGATCCGGCCGTCCCTGATCAGGCCGAGAATCTCCCGGCAGTCGCATCCGTCCACTCCTCCGGTCTTGAAAGTCAGGTTCTTGCCGTACATCTGCGGAAGCGGCAGGATCTGGGGAGTGTCGTAGAGCGCCACTACCGTAACAGTAGCATTCGGTCTGGCGCATTGCCATGCAAGCCTGAAGCTGGCTTCTGTGCCTGCTACCTCCAGCACAGCATCTGCACCTCCGTGACGGTTTAGATTCATCACGGCCTCCTGGCATTCTTCCGGAGAAACCACTGTCGCCTGCGGACAGAGCCGCGAAGCGAATTCCCTGCGCCATGGGGAGGATTCACACACTATTATCCTGCCCGGATTCCGCAGGGCAGCACACAGCAGGGTACATAGCCCGGTGGGACCTGCCCCGATTATAAGTACGGTATCGTCCTCCCGGATATCGCCTATCCTTGCCGCCCAGTACCCGGTTGCCAGTATATCCCCTGTAAACAATGCCTGCTCGTCGGTAACCCCCTCCGGAATCGGAGTCAGCCCCTGATCGGCATACGGCACCCTCACATATTCCGCCTGTCCTCCGTCAATGCGGCATCCCAAGGCCCAGCCTCCGTCGGGGTCCGTACAGTTGTTCACATAGCCGTTCCGGCAGAAAAAGCACTTGCCGCAGAACGTCTCCACATTCACTGCCACCCTGTCTCCGGGCCTTACCGATGTAACCCCGTCCCCTACTGCCTCTACCACCCCTACCATCTCGTGCCCTACGGTAATCCCCGGTACTGCCCTCGGCACACTCCCGTGGAGAATATGCAGGTCGCTGGTGCAGATGCTGCCCAATGTAATCCTGACCACGGCATCCCCCGGAGCCTCGGCATTCGGTACAGGTTTGTCGATAAGTTCAAAATGTCCTTTGGAAATATAAGTATATGCCAACATGATGCGGTTCTATTTTACTGTAGAAGTTCTCCTGCGGGGAGAGAAATTGACGATTCCAACTCCTGCAAAGACCAGCAGCGCAGCCAGGCCTTTGGCCCAGGTAATGGTATCCAGCCCGACAGCCAGGCTTATGCACATTGCTATTACCGGCTGCACATAGGAATACATGCAGACCAGCATCGGCTTCAGGCGTTTCTGCCCCACCGGGATCAGGAAATAGGAAGTGAAAGTGGCTCCGACCACTACGAAAAATATCTGCCATGTAATTTCCGGAGGGATTTCGCTGTACTGCACATCCATCACCCCTCCGCTGAAAGGCAGGGCATAGAGGGTGGAGAAAACGAACATCCACTTCATGAATGTCACGACGCTATAGCGCTGTATCAGCGGTTTGAAGATTCCCACATAACTCGCAAAGCTCAACGCATTTACCATCATAAGCAGCACTCCGGCAAAGGAAGTGGTCTCTGCCCCGGAAGAAGTTGTCACGGAGTTAAGGACAATGAACAGGACCCCCGCCAGACTTACGGTGAGTCCGATGACACCGTGGGCGGTAATCCGGTCCTTCAAGGCAATAGCAGCTACCACCATGGCCATGATCGGGGAAAGCAGGCTCATCACCGAAGCATCCACTGCAGTCGTCATGGTAATTGCCTTCAGGAACGAGAACTGGGTAAGGAAGAGTCCCAGCAAAGATGCTATGGCTATCTTCCACATATCGTTCCATGCCACTTTCTCCTTCCTTCCTGAAAACAGTGACACGATCCAGAACAGTACAAGGGCCCCGACCGACCTTATGAAAAAGAGGGACATGGGGGAAATATGCCCGTCATTGGCAATGTTCTTGCAGCACACGATATTGAAACCGAATATCAGATATGCGGTAAAACAGGCGGCATTGCCCACTATTGCATTTTTTGTATAATCATTCATTTTCCAAAGCCGAAAAACCGCACAAATATAAATCAAAGAACCTCTCAGGGTAACATTTGAGGACAATAAAAAGGAAAGTCATGTATTGCCCTCAACAGTACAGACTGCCGTACTTCCTTGACAGGAAACTTCAAAAAAGTTTACAATAGCAACTATTTTGAATTATATTTGCAAAAAATAGGGATATGAAAGATTTGCTGCTGATAACTACGGTAGGGAAATTACGGAACAGAATGCACAGACTGCTCAAACAGAGATACTCTTCAGAAGCAGGTACCAGACTGACAGTCGAGGAATTCATCCTCCTTAACATGATCGGGGCAAAGACAGACCAGATTCTCCAGAACATTGCCATTGCCACCGGCAAGAACAAGTCTGTAGTAATGCGCATGATAGATTCCCTTGAATCGAAGAATCTTGTAAAAAGGACAGTAAATCCCAATGACAGGAGGGAAAACCTGTTGAGCATAACGCCGGAAGGAGAAGAGACTGTGGCACGATACCATGAAATAGAAAAGGAACTTTCCGAAGAACTGACACATGACATTCCACCCGAAAAACTCTCTGTTTTTCTGGAAGTCCTGCAGAATATTTCCATCAAAACCGGTAGGATACAATAAACATCCAACGGGAGAAAAGCAGAAGACACGCTGACATTAAAATTACATTCATCAAAAAATATATGAAGCGCACGATATTAGTTGCTATTAGAAATCATTTACAATATCAATTGAAAAGATTCGCAGGACACTGCACAGGAACGTTAGTCCTTACTGCATTTGCTATTTGCAGTACAGGCGTTTCCGCTGCCCAGGAAATACAGAGGACGATGAGCCTGAAGGAACTATTTGCCCTTGCGGATTCCGAAAGCAAAACAATCAGGCTTTTCCAGGCGGCAGTCCGAGGTGCCGAACAGGATATCTCTCTTGCGAAAAACGCAATCCTTCCAGACATTACATTATCCGCTTCTGCTTCCTACAATGGGAATGCATGGGTTTCGGAAAGGGATTTCTCAAACGGACAGAACTTTTCTTCACCGCACTTCGGAAACAACTTCGCTCTTGAAGCCTCACAGACTGTATTTGCAGGTGGAAGAATAGCCAATGAGATCAAGGCGAAAGAAGTCGGGAAAAAGATTGCGGAATGGAATCTGGCTGAACACAAACAGGACATCTATTTTCTGCTTACAGGATATTATCTTGACCTTTTCAAATACAGGAACCTTCTGGGTGTATATGACAGTAACATGGAACAGACTATGCAGCTTATAAACGAAATGAGGGCAAGGGAAAAAGCCGGAATTGCACTGGAAAATGACATAACAAGATACGAGGTACAATATAAGAACCTTGAATACAAGCGTACGGAACTGCTCAGTTCAATAAGGATATCGAATGACAGAATCGTAACCATGCTGGATTTGCCCCCAGGTACTGAAATCTATCCGGACACTGCACTTCTGCATAAAACCATGCCTAAACCGGGGGAAACAGAATTTCTGGAAATGGCTTCCATACACTCACCGGTTCTCAACCGCGACAGGCTGAACATAGATTTGCTCTCCAGAAAAGAAAAAGCTGCCAAAGCCGGATTCCTGCCAAATATAAGCATTGTGGCCGGAGATAATCTCAAAGGACCTATAACCTACGAAATACCCGTTCTAAACAACAATATCAATACATGGTATGTAGGCATAGGGCTCAATTTCAGCATCGGTAATCTGTACAAGACCCCAAAAGAGGTATCCAGGATACGCACAGGCATTACGCAGGCAGAACTTCAGCTTGCCTCATCGGAAGAAGAGACAATGCACAATGTCAGGGCAGCTTACATACACTACATTGATTCCTTCGAACTTCTCAGGACACAGGAAAAGAGCCTCGAACTGGCGACCGAGAACTATGAAGTAATCTCCAACAGATACAGCAACGATCTGGTTCTGGTAACGGATCTGGTGGATGCCGACAACCTGAAACTGACAGCTGAAATCCAGACTGTGAATGCCAGGATAAACATAATCTACAACTATTACAGACTGCTGTATGCTACAGGAATGCTTAACTGCGAATAATACATAAAAGAACACACTGCACAAATGAACAGAAAAAACCGGAAAACCATCTACAACACCGTTACTCTGGCAATTATCCTTGGAGGTCTTGTCTGGGTATGCTCGGACTTCATCCATCTCGGAAAGGTCGAATATACGGATAATGCCCAGATAAGAAGAAACATAATCCCTATCAACTCCAGAGTACAGGGTTTCATAAAACAGGTATGCTTCGACGATTTCGAATTTGTACATCAGGGAGACACTCTGGTGATTATCGAGAGTACAGAATATGCACTGAAAGTTGCCCAGGCACGGGCCAACTACCAGAAAGCCATCATGGAGAACACTGCAATGGAAACCGTCATTTCGACTACCGAGAACAATCTGAGCGTATCCGATGCCAGCATTGAAGAGCTGAAGATCAGACTTATCCAGACCGAAACTGATTTCCGCAGATATGAGGCACTCCTCGGACAGAATGCAGTGACCAGACAACAGTATGACAATGCAAAAGCCGACTATGAAGCGGCCAAAGCAAAATACGACATGTCGGTCCGGCAGAAAAAAAGCACCTCGCTTGTCATGAGGGAACAGACCCAGCGCCTCGAACAGAACCAAAGCAACATTGAAGTGGCAGAGGCTGCAAGGAATCTTGCTGAACTCAACCTTTCGTACACGGTAATAGTGGCTCCTTGTGACGGGGTAACATCCAGGAAGGCTCTTCAGGAAGGACAATTCATCCAGCCCGGACAGACACTGCTGTCAGTAGTGGAAGACGAGAATGTATGGGTCATTGCCAACTACAAAGAAACGCAGACAGCGAATATCCGTCCCGGCATGCCCGTCAGCATACGGGTGGATGCCGTACCCGGAATAGAATATCTTGGGCGTGTCGAGACTCTGTCCTTTGCCACCGGGGCACAGTATTCCATAATACCGCAGGACAATTCTGCGGGTAATTTTGTCAAAGTCGAACAGAGGATACCCGTAAAGATATCATTCACGGAAAAAAACAGCAGGGAAAATATCAGTCTGCTCAGATCCGGAATGAATGTAGTCTGTGAAGTGAAATATTGATCATATGCCAGCACCTGCACCATCACCGGAAGAGCTGAGCGCTGCCAGGCAAATCATGATGTGGAAGGATTTTGTGCCCGTCTGGATGCGTTTTCCTCTCACTCTGCTCATTATCATAGTATTCATGTGTTCCGGAGGAGTATACATGACTGCGGTAACAGAAATGACAGGCAGCCTGGCTTGGAACAGGGAAGATGTCCTTATGGCCGGATATGCATCCATGACCGGCCTGACCGTTGCCTTTCCAGTCCTCTTCAGGATCCTGTTCCGTTTCCGCCCGAGAGACATTCTGCTTGTATCAGCAGCGGTATTCATCATCTGTGACTACATCTGCATGGTATCGGATTTTTTACCTGCTGTTGTGCTCATGTCCTTCATAAGCGGTTTTTTCAGAATTGTCTCCACTTTCGTATGCTGGAACAATATCCAGCTGAGAATCACACCGTCCAGGGATTTCTCCGTTTTCTTCCCGTTTCTTTTTGCATTCGTCCTGAGCAGTGTCCAGCTGGCCAATATAATAACCGGGTACAGCATATATGCCTTTGACTGGAAAGCCATGCACAGGATTACAATAGGCGCATTCCTGCTCATGTCCGCTCTGATCTTTTTCTGTATGAGGCGCCATTACAGGCAGGGTCCCTACATACCGTTTAAGGGAATTGATTACCTTGGAGGCATATTGTGGACCCTCTGGCTGCTCAATATCATATTCATATTCGTATATGGAGAATACTACGACTGGTTCGGCGGACAGGAGATACGCATTGCCACATTATCTGCATTTGTACTCCTCGGGATTTGCCTGCACAGAGCAGGAAGGGTAAGACACCCGTATATCAGCCTGGGGACTTTCACCCAGCCCAAAATGCTGTATATTTTCATTCTTTTCGGATGCATGGCATTCATGTCAACCACATCGACATCCACACAGAACATATTTACAGGATCCATTCTTGGTTATGATGCAAGACACAACGCAGACATCACATGGGGAGTCGCCGCCGGTACCGCACTCGGTGCCTGGATATTCTATCTTGCCCTTGCAAAATGGAAATGGAGAATAAAGAGCATCCTGATGGCCGGATTCGCATCATTCATGATTTATCAGGTATCACTGTACTTCCTGATAGATCCCGCTACAGAGAAATACATGCTATATCTGCCGCTGGTATGCAAGGGTGCAGGAGTCAGCCTGGTATATACATCACTTACGTATGCTCTCACAGGATATGTTACCTTTGCACACTATTTCGAGGCGATGTGTGTAATCGGCTTCATCCGGACCAGTTTCGGGACCCCGTTGTGCTCCGCAATACTCACCAGGATGTTCAACATTGCGCAAAGGGAGAACACTGCAAACCTCGGAAGCTACATTGACAGTATGTACATGAATTCCGGTTCATTCAACAACCTCTACACGGAATTCCAAAGACAGATCACTATGGTAAGCATAAAGGAAGTCTACGGATATGCGGTAATCGCAGCAATTCTGATCATTCTCGCCATAATGATGTCAGATTACCGTAACATCCTGGACATCAAAGGTAAGCAGATACCAAAATTGTCCAGTATCTGGAAATTTGTCCGTAACAGAAACAGATAGGCATCAGAAAAATTTGCAATTTCCGAAAAAACATTCCACCTTTGCACTGTACCACAAAGGTAGAACAGTGGTACGATTGACATTTTTTACTGTAAAGCTATGCTGGAACTTGAACATCTTTCATATTGGTATAAAGAAAGATACCCTGTAATACAGGACCTTTCTTTGAACATATCCCGCGGAAGGATATACGGGCTACTTGGTATCAACTCGGTCGGTAAAACCACCCTGCTGAATCTGATTTCAGGGCTTCTGTTTCCAAAAGCAGGACACGTACTGATTGACGGCAAAGACGTTGCCAGACGCGAGCCGGAGACTTTGTGCAAAATCGCCCTGATGCCTTCTGAAATCGGATTCAGGTCAAGCCTTTCAATCGGGGACTACGTCAGGGCATACTCGGGATTCTACCCCAATTTCAACCGGGAAATTCTGGATTCATGCCTAGATGCATTCGGAATCGGTCCTGAAGCAGGGACTCCTGCCGAAATGTCCCTGGGCCAGAAACACAAGGTCATGCTGAGCATCCTGCTTTCCCTCGGGACTGACATTATCCTGCTCGACGAACCGCTGAACGGCATGGATATACCATCCAGGTCCGTTTTCCGCAAACAGATGGTCAGACACCTCCGCGACGACCAGACCGTAATCATATCCTCCCATATTGTCTCCGATATCGAAAATCTCATAACCGATGTGATTATCCTTAAGGAAGACGGAAGCTGCTTCAGCAGATCCCTCGGGTCGGTATCTGCTGAATATGCCTTCGGGATATCCGGCACCCCTGCTGATGCCATATACAGCGAACCATGCAGCGAGGGATTCAGGGTAATAAGGGAAAAGGACCCCGGAGATGAAACGGAGACAGAAGTATCCCTGGAAATGTTGTTAAATGCAGTAATCAAAGGTATTATAAAATGAAACAGTTGAGTTTTAGGAGAATGTGGATGTTCACCCGCATCCAGACACTGGATATTTTCGGGAAGTTCAGATGGAAAACGCTGGGCATAGCCACGTTATTAGCCGCAGTATTTGTCCCGGTATCGCTGCTTTTGTATTCACCGTTGACAGAGGCCATGGCATTTTACGAAAGGGTCGTCATGCCGTTCTCGATAGTACTTTTCGTTATGGGACGAATGGGCAATTGCACTTCATCGGGAACACTTGTCAAAATGGTAGTGGTTCCTGCCTCAAACATCGAAAAATTCATCTCAGTATATGTCGCAGGATATGCCACCGCATTGATATTCATCCTGTATTCCGCATTGATCGGAAGCCTTGTCTACTGGCTTGCCGACATCGTTTTTTCGATAGACGGGGGCATTGGCTTCCAATGGCTGTTCTTCAGGGATCATGCAGAACAGGGAGAGATTGCAGGAATGGTGGTCGGCAGCCTCCTTATGACCATTCTGATACCGCTGCTCATTCTGATCAATGCAACCGAAAAGACAATCTGGGGACCGAAAAGCATACTTGCGCTCGCTGTAGTGGTATTGCCAGCCATACTGGGTTTCATTCTGGAGGATTACATGGGAGGGATAACCGCACGGATATTCCTGGCATTCGCATACCTGACCATTGCCGCCATTGCCCTCAGGTGGTCATACAGGCTGTTCAAAAAGATAGAACTGGACAAACCCAAAACAATACAGCCGTAACATGATGCTGTAGGCCAGAGCCGAAGTGGGCCGGAACGGACAAACCCGAAACAATACAACCGTAACCCCAAAAGCATGGAAAGTGCCGGCATCATAAAGTCAGGACACCCGGCCCCTCTCCTCGCAAAATCAGGGAACACGGGGGTCTCACAGCAGAGCCAGGGGAGCACGGCGATCTCACAGCAGAGCCAGGGAAGCACGGAGCCCCTCAGGCAAAGCGCAGACTTCACCACCAGCCGGCACCGCAGAACCAGGAGACCTGCTATCCCGCTCATGATTCGCACCTTACCCGCAAGTCAACGGCACCGCAGAACCAGGAGACCTGCTACCCCGCTCATGATCCGCACCTTACCCGCAAGTCAACGGCACCGCAGATCTGAAATCCGCCCCTCCGGCAAAGCAGAATCAGGGCAATTCATCTTTACCGGCTTCAACATAACATTTCAGGACAGACAACAGACAAAAGAAAAGACACAAGAGATATGACTGACTTCAGACAGGACAAAGCGATATACCTCCAGATAGCCGACAATATCTGCGACAGGATTCTTTCAGGCCAATATGTTCAGGGTGACAGGATTCCGAGCGTAAGGGAGCTTTCTGTCCTGCTGGAAGTGAATACCAACACGATCGTCCGCACATACGACTTCCTGACCAGAAACGGAATAATCTATACTAAACGCGGCATGGGCTTTTACGTCAGCGACGACGCCCGCGACCTTATCCTGAATTCCAGGAGAACTGAATTCATGGACACCCACCTGCCCGAACTCTTCCGGCAGATGAAACTGCTGGACATCCCCATAGACGCCATCACAGAAGCCTGGAAGCAACGTGGACTGTAAGCGCAGGGATTTCATTTCCGGCTGCTGCCCACCTCTCCTCACACCCCTTGCTATAACACCCACCGGACAGTATTCCATCAGTGCCCTCATCCATGCCGAATTCCTTCCATGCCATCTTCCACAACCCGTTCCATCCATGCCCTTGTTTCCACACCGTCCATCCTCCTCCGTACCCCCCTCCGCTTTACACGCCCCTTTTCCACATCGCCTTCTATCCACCTCCATTTTCCCACACCGTCCATCCACACTCAGTCTTTTCCACACCACCTAACCACCTAACCTCTAGTCCCTTCCCATATCGCCTTCCCGGTACCCTCATTGTCCACCCCTTGCGATAACACCCACCAGACATTATTCCATCAGCGCCCTCATCCACACCGCCCGGAATATGCCGAATAATGGGCGTTGTGGCAATATATATTCTGCGCACCCCATGCGAGAGCGCCGTCTCGGGCACATTGACGGCTGGAGGGCCTTCGCAGGTGTACCGCGCTATTTGCGGTAACACGCAGAGGTACAACATGTTGCGAGAATTACGACGGTTCACCTGCGGAGGAGGCCGGAGGGCACACCGCGGCGAGAAGGCGTTCTGGGGCGCATCGGCTGCAGGAGTGCTTCCGCAGGTGTACCGGGCAATTTGCAGCAATACACTGAAACACAGAGGGTTACGAGAATTACGTCGGTTCACCTGCGAAGGGGGCAAAAGAGCGCACCGCAGCGAGAAGGCGTTCTCGGGCACATTCGCAGCCGAAGTGCTTCCGCAGGTGTACCGGACAATTTGCAGCAATACACTGAAACACAGAGGGTTGCGAGAATTACGTCGGTTCACCTGCGAAGGGGGCTGGAGGGCGCACCGCAGCGAGAAGGCGTTCTCGGGCACATTCGCAGCCGAAGTGCTTCCGCAGGTGTACCGGACAATTTGCAGCAATACACTGAAACACAGAGGGTTGCGAGAATTACGTCGGTTCACCTGCGGAGGAGGCTGGAGGGTGCACCGCAGCGAGAAGACGTTCTCGGGCACATTCGCAGCCGAAGTGCTTCCGCAGGTGTACCGGGCAATTTGCAGCAACACACTGAAACACAGATGGTTGCGAGAATTACGACGGTTCACCTGCGAAAGAATTAGTATAGCTGAGAAGGGGTTGGTCCACCTGCGGAAGGGTTGGTTCACCTGCGAAGAATATCGCAAACCCAACCCCTTTGAGAGAAGTGCACCTGGTACTGTATCCAGAACGGAAGCGACAATCTGGGGGACGAAGAGGATTGCGGAGGGAAACGGAAAACCGAGAGTCGCGACCACCACGAGCAACAGGAACTAGAGAAACTGAGAGGGCAGATACGGGAACAGCCAGAATGGGAACGGCAAAACAAGTAAGTGCACCAACAGCCGTTTTAGTTCACCCACACTGGAAGGACGGAATGTACCTGGAAGGGGGCTCTTCGGAAAATGTTTTATGGAATGTCTGGGAATGTTCCAGGCATTTATCGGAAAAGTTTGTTATTTTTGCTTGAACAACCAAAAATAAACAGTAATGTCATTATTAGGGAATATTCTATGGTTCCTCCTGGGAGGCTTCCTGCTGGGACTCTGGTACATAATCGTCGGAATCGTATTCTGCATAACCATAATCGGAATCCCGTTCGGATACCAACTGATGAAAATGGGAGTGCTGGCCATGTTCCCGTTCGGAAATGAGCCCCAGTTCAGCGAAACACCTATGGGATGCATCAGTCTGTTCTTCAATGTACTGTGGATTCTTATCGGAGGAATAGAGCTTGCCATTGCACATGCAGTCCTGGCACTCATATTTTTCATAACCATCATCGGGATCCCCTTCGGCATGCAGCATCTCAAAC
>CAZXFF010000054.1:0-12805 GCA_964640305.1 uncultured Muribaculaceae bacterium
GATGTGTGGGCGGTGTGGATTGAGGGGTGGATTTGGTGTGGTTGAGCTGGATGGTGTGGAGAAGGGTCTGGGTCGAACGTACTTCAGAGGGGCTGTCAGAGAGTGTGATGTGATGGGAGTGGATGAGAGGGTGAATGGTGAATGTGATACGGAGGACGTTAAGGAGGAATGTTGTCGAGTACTATGGGCGCAGCACTGAAAAGATGGCATGATAATTGCAATATTGGCAAAACCCGAAAACTCCGGAAGTTTTGAGAGTTTTCAAGTGAATGGGAAATGTGGGGATGGAGATATGATGCAGCGATCTATACTATGGGACTGCGATATGAAAATACGAGACGGAAAAATATGAGACGGAAAAATGAAAAATGAACGTGAAAGGATAATAGCCAATTCCCGCATGCTGTTTCTTGAAAAAGGATGCAGAGCCGTCACAATGGATGATGTTGCTTCGGCAAACGGGATATCGAAGCGTACCTTGTATGAGGTATTCAGAGACAAGTCCGAGCTCCTTGCGGAATGTATACTGCAGACCCATAGAGAGTACGAGAAGAGATTGTCGGAGCTTGAGGAAACTTCGGCCAATACCATTGAGTTTTTCCTGCAGGCAGTCGATTTCTGGAGATCTACAAGATTCTTTATGGAAAAGCAGTTCGGCTTCATAATGGAGTTGAAAAAATATTATTATCCTGTGTTTGAGGAAGTGGGCAGGATGATTACAGACAGCAATGTCAGGATGGTACGTAATCTTGTAGTCAGGGGCAGGGAGGACGGCTGCATTCTGGACGGGTATATGGATTCCGATACATTCGCAGACCTGCTGGTGGGTGCCCTGAGGGTATCGAACAGCCTTCTGACCGAAAAGCGTATGGAGTCTTCTCCAAAGTATGATCCCTACGATATGGTAGTATTTACCGTCAGGGGCATTTCAACAAGGAAAGGAATAGAAATAATAGATAATTACTTAAAGAACAGGACGAAATGAAAAAAATTCTGCTGATGGCAGCTGCTTTTCTGCTGTCTTTCTTCACCGGACGCGCTGCCGCTCAGGATGCTGCGGATACCGGGGCTTTGTCTTTATCCCTGCATGAGGCTATGGAATATGCGGTTGAGCATAACAGGACGATACAGAATGCTTCGCTGAGCATACGCCAGGCGGAGGCGGACAGGTGGGCGTCCATTGCTTCCATGCTGCCGCAGGTGAACGGAAGCCTGGATTATTCCAACTATCTTGGCTATGAGATGTCCCTCGGAGGGATGGCCTCAATCCCTATGCCGCCTTACGGTTCCTTGGGAATAAATGCTGCGGTGGCAGTGAGTGCAGCGCAGATAATAGGTGCCAGAATAGGAACCCTTTCAATCGAGATGGCTGACGTTACCAGAAAACAGACAGAGCAGGATGTTGCAGAACAGGTCAAGATGCTTTATTATTCGGCCCTGGTGGCAGGCCAGACCGTGGAACTTCTTAAGGATAATCTCGGGACGATGGAGAAACTGTACAGCCTATCAATGAAATCAGTCGAGGCAGGGGTTTCCGAAAAGGTCGATGCAGACCAGATACAGGTGCAGGTCGCTACAATAAAGGCATCGATAAATTCGGCCGAGCGTTCGCTTGAGATGGTTTTCAATTCCATGCGGCTTCTGCTGAATGTGGGTTTTGACAGGGAAATAATCCTTACGGAATCACTAGAGGATCTTATAGATGTGGAAAAATCACTGAGACTGCTGTATGATGATTTTATCATAGGGAACAATTATTCATACCAGCTTGCATCCCAGGGGCTGGAAATGGCGAGAAGGCAGAAGAATCTGGCGGGATGGGCATATGGCCCTACCCTGAGCGGTTTCTATCAATATACTGCAAGGCGTTACTTCTCGAATGAAGCCACCATGAATATGACTCCTCCGAACATGATAGGAATAACATTGTCCATTCCTATTTTCTCATCCGGCAAGAACTTCGAGACTTTACGCTCTGCAAAGATCGAATACCAGAAGCAACAGAATATTCTGAGTGATACCGAGATGTCCCTTAGGATCCAGCACCGTCAGCTGAAGTATAATCTCAGTTCTGCATATGAAATGTTCGAGACCCAGAAGAAGAATGTGGAAGTGTCCCAAAGCGTTCTGGACAATATAAGCAAAAAATACGAGCACGGACTGTCTTCAAGTCTGGATGTTACAAATGCGGCAACAACATTCATTACTGCCCAGAACAGTTATGTCCAGGCGGCAATGGATTTTGTTAATGCGCAGATAGAGCTGGAGAAGCTTCTCAACAAAAATTATTTCGAATAATAATATATAAATAGGTATAATATGAAAAAAGGAACTATCATTCTGATATCTGCTGCGGCCATGGTTGCGGCCGGTTGCGGAAGCAAAACTCAGGAATCAGTAGCAGAAAGAGTAGAGCAGGTGCAGACTTCGCCTTTGTCCTACGAAGAAGTATCCAGGACTCTTGAACTTTCAACTACGCTTCAGGGTTATGAAGTAATGAATATATCCCCGTCCCTGACGGGTATCATTGAAAAAGTATATGTCGAGGTAGGGGACCGTGTCAAGAAAGGGGATACACTTGTAAGGATGGACCGCAACCAGCTTAATACTACCCGTCTTGCTTTCGCAAACCTCGGGATAGAAATGAACCGTATGGAACTTCTGATGGAGAGCGAGGCGATTTCACAGCAGGTATATGACCAGACGAAGCTCAGTTATGACCAGACTGCAGAAACCCTTAAGTTTTTGGAAGAGAATACATTTGTGAGGGCTCAGTATGACGGGGTCATTTCTGCCAAGAATTATGAGGACGGAGAACTGTACAACGGGGCACAGCCGATATTGCAGCTTACTCAGATTGACATGCTGAAAGCTTATGTGGATGTGCCTGAGTCATTCTTCCCGATAGTGAAGCAGGGTATGAATGTGGACATTGTTTCAGACATATATCCTGACAGGATTTTCGCCTCAACTGTGGAAATCGTCTATCCTACTGTTGATCCCGCATCACATACCTTTACGCTTAAACTGAGGATTCCCAACAGACAGGAACTCATACGTCCGGGAATGTATGTGAGTACTGTACTGGATATGGGGAAGACGAAATCGCTCGTAGTCCCTTACCAGTCGGTTCTCAGGCTCATCGGTTCCAATAACAGATATGTTTTCGTGGATGAAGGAGGAGTTGCCAAAAGAGTGTTTGTAGAGACCGGAAAAAGACATGACCAGTTGCTGGAAATATCCAGTGACAGTCTTGCCGTAGGTGACATGATCGTGACGGTCGGACAGGCCAAACTGGTGGACGGAGTCAAGTTGAACGTTGTAAAATAACCTGAACCATGAGCATTTACAAAACAGCAATCAACAAGCCGGTAACAACACTACTTGTTTTCGTTGCCGTTATAGTCATAGGTCTGTTCTCTTTCTCGAGACTTCCTATTGACCAGTTCCCGGAGATGGATCCTCCATACATATCCGTGCTTACGGTATATCCGGGTGCCAGTGCGAGTGAGATCGAGACGAACGTAACGAAGATAATAGAAAACAACCTGAACTCGGTGGATTATCTTAAGGAGATAACATCAACTACAAAGGAAAATATTTCGGTAGTACTCCTTGAACTCGAGTGGGGAACCAATCTGGATGAAATAATAAACGATGTCCGCTCATATATAGATATGGTGAAGGACGAACTGCCGGACGGATGTACAACCCCGTTCATCTTCAAGTTCAGTTCAAGTTCCATGCCTATCCTGCAGTATGCAATCACAGCGGATGAAAGTTATCCGGGGTTGGACAAACTTCTGAATGATGAGATCATTCCGCAGTTGAGTATGGTAAACGGGATCGGAAACCTTACTTTGTCAGGGTCTCCGGAACGTTATGTGTATGTGGAGATTGACCAGCAGAAACTGGACTCTTACGGAATTCCGCTGGAAAGCGTCGGGAATGCAATTGCTGCAAACAACCTCAATCTTTCTTCCGGCACTGTAAAAATGGAGACCGAACAGTATCAGCTGGAGGTAAGGAGTGAATACGTGGAGAGCTCGGAGATAAACGACATAGTGGTGTCTGTGACACAGGACGGGAAAAAAGTCTTTGTCAGGGATATAGCTGAAGTTCGGGATACGATAAAGGATGTGGCCCTTGATGAGAAGACCAACGGAAGGGAGAGTGTGCGCCTGATGGTGACAAAGCAGACAGGAGCCAACACTGTGCAGATCTGCCAGGATCTTGGAAAGGAGATGGAGAAGATAAAGAAAAATCTTCCTGAGGATATAAATATCGATATCATATATGATTCTTCGGAGGATATCATGAATTCTATCACTTCTCTGGAGGAATCAATATTGTACGCCCTGCTTTTCGTGGTTCTGGTGGTGCTGTTCTTCCTTGGGGAGTGGCGTTCTACCCTCATTATTTCCCTGACTATACCTATTTCACTTATAGTGGCGTTCATATATCTGATGCTTGCCGGCAGTTCGTTGAATATCATATCCCTCAGTTCCCTTACCGTGGCAATCGGGATGGTAGTGGACGATGCCATCGTGGTGCTGGAAAACATTACAAAGCACATAGAAAGAGGATCAAATCCGAGGGAGGCTGCAATTTATGCTACGAATGAGGTATGGATATCGGTAATTGCCACGACACTTGTAATTGTGGTGGTGTTTGTACCGCTTACAATGCTTACTGGTATTGCAGGCATTATGTTCAAGGAACTGGGATGGCTTGTTACGATAGTCGTATGTACTTCGACTGTAGTGGCCATTTCCCTCACGCCTATGCTCTGTTCCAAACTGCTTAAGGCCAAGAAAGTCTATATAAACGAAAGAGGACTTATTGAAGCCGTGCCTGCGAAACGCAATCTTTACCAGAGATATGTGGTTACATTCCTGGATAGGGTGGATAAGTGGTACGGGAATGCTCTCTCATTCTGTCTCAGGCATAAGAGATGGACGATTCTGGGCATATTCCTTTTCTTTGTCCTGTCGTTGATTCCTATGTTTATGGGAAAGATCGGAACGGACTTCATGCAGCAGCAGGACAACGGACGCCTTACCGTTACCATAGAACTTGCACCCGGTAACAGGATAGAGGAGACAATGAAAACGGCCAGATACATAGAAAGCCGTTTCTATGAGCTTGTGCCTGAAATAGAAATGATATCTACTTCGGCAGGGTCTACTGATGATGACGGGGTGTCAGCCATGTTCTCTTCGACCATGAACAATACCATTTCCATGACAGTTGTCTGCAACAAGAAGGGGGAGAGGGAACGCTCCATATTCGATATTGCTGAAGTGATGCGAAATGAGCTTGCAGCATATCCTGAGATCATCGACTACCAATGTGCTGTCTCAAGCGGTATGGGAGGCGGTGCTTCTACCGTGGACATTGAAATATACGGATATGATTTCGATGAGACCAATGCATATGCTGAAGAGGTCAAAAATGCTGTAAGGGCCAATGTGCGTGGTGCGCGTGACATCAATGTCAGCAGGGATACGGACAGGCCGGAAATAAAGATAAACCTGGACAAGGAGAAACTTTCGTATCATGGACTTTCCACGTCAGCTGTTTCATCGTATGTCCGTAACCGGGTAAACGGAATGGCTGCCGGATATCTGAAAGAGGACGGGGATGAATATAATATAGTGGTGCGCCTGAAAGAGGAAAACAGGAATTCCATTTCGGATATTGAAGACATGACGATCCCTTCGGCAACCGGTGCGATGATAAAGATAAAAGAGCTTGCTACACTGGAAGAATACTGGGCGCCGCCTACAATCGAACGCAAGAGCCGTCAGCGTGTGGTTACCGTAGCTGTTACTCCATACCAGACTTCACTTGGGGAATTGGCGGCAAGTATTGAAAGCACTCTTGCCACTATGGGTACTCCTGTCGGTGTTTCAGTCCGTCTGGCCGGTGATTATGAAGACCAGCAGGAAACTTTCGGGGACCTTACGCTGCTGCTGGCCCTTATCGTGCTGCTGATATATATCGTGCTGGCATCCCAGTTCGAATCATTCCTGAAGCCTGTAATGATTATGACTGCCGTACCTTTCGCCCTTTCAGGGGTAGTGCTGGCACTGTGGATTACAGGTACATCTCTGGATATGATAGGCTCCTTGGGTTTCATCATGCTGGTAGGTATTGCCACTAAGAACGCTATCGTACTGGTGGACTACACTAACCTGATGCGTGACAGGGGATATGAACTGAATGAGGCGATTGCCATGTCGGGAGCTTCGCGTCTCCGTCCTGTGCTTATGACGGCAGTCACAACATTCCTCGGCATGCTGCCTATGGCCCTTAGCCAGGGTGAGGGTTCGGAAATGTGGAAACCGATGGGTATCGTTGTAATCGGAGGTCTTTTGGTATCGACACTCGTGACTCTGATAGTGGTGCCAGTATTCTATGCGATACTGTCCAGACACGGGGAGAGGAACAAAGAGGCTAAAGCCCGTTCACAGTTTATTTTCATGCAGCTTTCTCCTAACGAAGAGGGTGACGATCCTGAAACAAGAAAAGCCATTAACGATAAACAATAGTGTAAAATCATGAAATGTGTATTCATAGTCTTTAACCAGGCCAATACCGAGAGGGTAGAATACCTTCTGGATGAACTGAAGATAAGCGGATTTACGTTTTTCGAAGAAGTCCAGGGCAGGGGAACCAATGGCGGAGAGCCCAGGCGGGGCACCCACACATGGCCCGAGATGAATTCCGCAGTTATGACAGTAGTGGAAGACTCGCAGGTAGGAGAGCTTCTCAATACAGTCCGCAAACTGGATAACAGGAACAAGGAAGTAGGGGTAAGGGCTTTTGTGTGGAATATTGAACAGACAGTGTAAAATTTTTTATATTTGCGTCTTCATCTGATCAAACAATGGAGAGCATAAAGGAAATATTCAAGATAGGAAAGGGCCCGTCGAGCAGTCATACGATGGGTCCGAAAAAAGCGGCGGAGATGTTCCTGGCATTGTGTCCAGGAGCATCTTCGTTTGTCGTAACACTCTACGGAAGTCTTGCTGCTACAGGCAGGGGGCACCTTACGGATGTGGCACTTATGGAAACTCTGGATCCTGACAATACCGGCAGGCTTTCGATTATATGGAAATCCAACGAATTCCTTCCCCAGCATCCCAATGCACTGCGCCTGGAGGCTTTTGATGTGAACGGGGACAAGATTCTGGAGAAGACCTATTTCAGTATCGGCGGAGGGGATGTCAGCGAGACAGGGAAGAGGGAGAAGGCGAAAAGCATATATCCCCATTCCACTATGAAGGATATTCTTGGATGGTGCAATGACAACAATTCCTATTTCTGGGAGTATGTTGCCATGTACGAGGATAAGGATATATGGGATTTCCTTGCGGAAAGGTGGGAAGTAATGAAGAAGGCGATTGCAAGCGGACTGGACCATGAAGGGGTATTGCCAGGTGGTCTGAATGTGCGCAGGAAGGCCTATTCCTATTACCAACATGCACGCAGTTACCAAAGTACAATGCAGCGCAGGGGCATGCTGTTCGCATATGCCCTCGCTGTCTCGGAAGAGAATGCAAGCGGAGGTACTATCGTTACGGCTCCTACATGCGGGTCCTGCGGAGTACTGCCCGCTGTGCTATATCTCATCCACAAGAGCTACAATGTCCCCGAGAACAAGATTATCAATGCGATGGCGACAGCCGGGCTTGTCGGATCCATAATCAAGGCCAATGCTTCTATCTCAGGGGCAGCGGTAGGATGCCAGGGGGAAATAGGTTCTGCATGTGCAATGGCATGTGCTGCAGCGACAAGGCTGTTCGGCGGGACTCCTCCCCAGATAGAGTGTGCGGCATCAATGGGAATGGAACATTTCCTTGGGCTGACCTGTGATCCGGTATGCGGCCTTGTCCAGATACCGTGTATCGAGCGCAATGCCTTTGCTGCAGCGAGGGTTATGGATGTTACGCAGTATTCCCTGATGTCGGACGGCAGTCACATCGTATCTTTCGATACAGTTATCGAAGCCATGAAGCAGACGGGGCATGACCTTCCTAGCCTGTACAAGGAAACTTCCATGGGCGGATTGGCATATTTGTTAAAGAAATAAGAAGTAAATGTATTAACTTCGCGGAATGAAGCGAACAATATCCATACTAATTGCTTTGACTCTGGTCTCCAGTATGGTCCAAACCGTATCGGCAAAGGACGGAATATTCAAGGTAGGGGTCAAGGGGGGCATAAATTTTACTTCTATTTCCCATTTCGAGCTTGGCTATATCTCGGAATCAGTCAGTACCCACACAGGATTCAATGCCGGTCTTGCATTCAGTGTGGCTATGCCGGTGAATGGAATGACTCTTCAGCCTGAAATAGGCTATGTCTCCAAAGGTGCCATGTTTCCGGGTGAAAAGCAGATGAGAATCCGGATGGATTATGTGGAGATACCGGTCAATCTGCAGTACGGGCTGGATCTTATCCTGATGCGTCCTTACCTGATGGTGTCTCCTTATGTAGGATACTCGGTCCTGAGGCGTCCTACTGAAGTGAGCTGGACAAACCTGAACAGGTTCGAGTACGGTATAGGAATTGGCGGCGGTATCGATATATGGAGATTCCAGCTGCAGGTCAAATACAGTTGGAATCTAAGCCGGCTGGTCAACTCCGTTCCCGAATCACGTCCTGACGAAGGCGGTGTAGTTATCGACAGTGACAATCTTCTGAAAGCTGTCAGGAAAGCCGCATTCAGGGGACTTGAAGTGAATATAGTATTTTTCTTTTGACATAACTTTTAAAATTCATCAATCATGTTAGCAATTAATGATTCAAATTTCGAAGAACTGGTTATCAATTCCCAAATTCCTGTACTGCTTGATTTCTGGGCACCCTGGTGCGGTCCGTGCCGTATGATTTCCCCTATCGTAGAGGAGCTTGCGCAGGAATATGAGGGAAAGTGGCTTATTGCTAAATGCAACGTGGATGAAGCTTCCGAAGTCCCCATGAAATTCGGAATCAGGAATATCCCTACGCTTCTTTTCTTCAAGAACGGAGAATTGAAAGACAAAATGGTAGGCTCTACCACAAAGGCTGCCATTGTCAAGAAAATGGAATCTGTTGAGTAATCTCCCATTAATAACAATCACTAATTTTAAACCATTATGAAAAAGATTTACTTACTGGTGCTTTCAGCCATATTGTTGGCAGTACCTGGACAGACCGTAAAAGCTGGAGACATTTTCGGATTTGGAGTCAAAGGCGGCCTGAATTTTACCAATATGTCAGGTTTGCAGGATTTCAAGCAGGAAGGTTTCCTGAAGACCTATACCGGATTCAATGCGGGTCTGGTATTCAACCTCAATCTTCCCCTCGGTTTCGAGGTGCAGCCGGAACTGCTTTACCAGCAGTCAGGATGCAACATGTCCACCGAGATCTTGGGTTCATCTTTCAAATCCCATCTTACATCCGGTTACCTTAAAGTTCCCGTAAATGTAATATGGGGTATCGAACTGTTCAATCTGATCAAACCCTATGTTTTCGTATCCCCGTATGTCGGAGTCGGACTCTTTTCCAATGTGTCGGCAGACGGAAATCTTCCTGCCGGTATTGACTGGAACTTCGATGAAAGCATCAGCGACAATATGCAGAGAATGCAGTACGGTGTCGGAGTCGGTGCCGGTATTAAGATCTGGAAAGTGCAGGTTTCCTTCAAATGGAACTGGGACCTCAATCCTGTGTTCAAGGCAAATTCCGATTTGGATGACCTGAACGAGATCTTCAAAGACAGCGCCAAGGATATGAAATTCAATGGAGGGGAGCTCTCCGTTGCATTTATTTTCTAGGAAGATGGGGCTGACGGAAGAAATAAGGCAGTCGATAGGAACACCGTGGGGGAAATTCACGGATCTTCTTACTAAAACGCTGGAATCCAAGAGCATATTGCTCAACAGGATAAATTCCTATCTCCTTGAAGCTTCCGGAAAGCAATTGAGACCGCTGCTCGCCATGCTGACCGCAAAGGCGTGCAGCGGTTTTGTTAATGACAAGGCAGTTGCGTGTGCAGCAGTCTCCGAGCTTATACATACAGCGACGCTTCTGCATGACGATGTGGTCGATGACAGTGATCTCAGACGCGGGCGTCCTACCGTCAAGAAACTTTTCTCATCAGGGGCATCGTTGCTGATCGGGGACTATTGGCTGACGAGGGCCATCCACCTGCTGATATCCAACCAATGCCCGTACTCTGTACTTTCTACATTCTCTAAGGCCCTTGAGCATCTTTCAGAGGGTGAAATGATGCAGATGGAATTTTCTGAAAATCTCCTGACTTCCGAACAGGATTATTTTGAAATCATCAAAAGGAAGACGGCATCACTTTTTGTGGCATCTGTAAAAGGTGCTGCTATCGTATCCGAGGCAGATGACTGCACAGTGCAGGGACTGGAAGATTTCGCTTATGGACTCGGGTGCTGTTTCCAGATCAGGGATGACATTATAGACTATTATCCGGAGTCTGTTACAGGCAAAGACAGTAACTCCGATATTCTGGAAAGGAAAATTACCATGCCTCTCCTCTGTGCGCTGGAGGCAGCTCCAGAAGCGGACAGGGCAATCCGCAGCAGAATGGGGGAAATAACAATGATGCCGGCAGACAGGGAATCAGACTTGAAGATAGCCGGAGAGATCAGATCCTTTGTAATGGAAAAAGACGGAATAGGACGGGCCAAAACAAAACTGGCAGACTTTCTCAAATCTGCCAAATCCCATCTGGCGGTACTGCCGCAGTCCGATCAGGTCCGTTATATGGAATCCATAGCCGATTATATCGGCCGGTTATAGTTTCCACTCTACATATTTGATTGTTTTGCCTTCTGCGAGGAACATCGATTCGTAGAAGGTCTTTATTTTCAGTTCGGGTATCCTTTCGGAAAGGCCTGATCCGTAGATATCGCTGTCGGCGATTATCAGCCTGTGTCCGAATTCACGTATTACCTCCAGGGTAGATTCGTACAGCAGGTCGCTGTCTGTTTTCAGGTGCATGGTCCCGTCCGGTTTCAGGAATCTGGCGTACCGCTCCAGGAACAGTTGGCTTGAGAGCCTTTTCCGTGGTTTTCCAGGCTGGGGATCTGAGAATGTAAGCCATATCTCGGATACTTCTCCGGCAGCGAAGATCGAGTCAATGAAGTCTATTCTGGTTCTGAGGAATGCTGCGTTCGGGATATTGTGCTCCGTTACATATTTTGCCCCTTTCCAGAGTCTTGCCCCTTTTATGTCCACACCGATATAATTGTTGTGAGGGAATGCTTCGGAAAGGTTTGTCGTATATTCCCCTTTGCCGCAGCCCAGTTCCAGTATTATCGGATTGCTGTTCCCGAATACGGTTTCGTTCCATCTCCCTTTCAATGGATGGTCCTTGCCCAGCATTTCGTCCGTAGCCGGCTGTATAAGGCATCTGAATCCTTCATTTTCCCTGAATTTACGTATCTTGTCTTTTCCGCTCATGGTTTTCTGTCTTTTCTGATATTATTCCGGTGTCTTTCAGACCCGGTGTGTTTTCCGGAATTACAGTAATCTTCCAGATACCTTTTTCTTCCGGTATGATGCCGCTCCTGTATTTCCATTTGTAATCACAGTAGGCAGACGTTCTTGCTGTCTGTATATCTCCCTGTCTGTTTTCAGGGATGCTGTCAGGCATTGCAGTGTCGGGATTTGTGGGAAGCACCAGATGCTCGGAAGCCTGTTTGCCGGAGGGGGATATTATTCTTATCTCAAAACTTGCCGAATCCGGTATTGTGTTCTTTGCAAACCTTGCTGTCAGGAAAAGGGTATGCGCAGCGGTACTGTCACTGAAGTCAAGCAATGCTTCGCGGCAGATGTGTTCTGTCTCCCTTCCGGAGGAACAGGCAACAGCCGCGGCAATAAGCGGGATCAGCAGTATCCACCTTGTCATTGTTGCTTGGGTTTGTGTTTGTTGTTGCCCTTCTTTTTCTTTTTCTTCTTTTTGTCGAACCGGTCGATGCTTTCATCGCCAGCCGCTGATACGAATTCAATGGATTCTCCGTCTTTAAGGGATGAGATTCCTTCGAATTCCGGTTTTTCCCCCTTGGCATTGGCAGCCATAATGCTGCGGACCTCTCCTGTAGTCAGAGGGAACATGTTGGCAAGGGAGTGTTCGTCAAATGAGAACCACATGATTCCTTTCAGAACATCATTCTTTATGAAGAAGGCCTGACCGGTTGAAAATTCCAGCGGTGCATTGACGGTCGGGAAATGTTTCTGGGCATCTGCGTATACGGGCACTTCGTAATTTATGCAGCATTTCAGTTTTGCACATTGCCCTGCGAGTTTCTGCGGATTCAGTGACAGGTCCTGTATACGGGCAGATGCGGTTGTGATAGACGAGAAGTTGGTAATGTATCTGGCGCAGCACAGTTCCCTTCCGCAGACCCCTATTCCACCTATGAGTCCGGCTTCCTGCCTTGCCCCGATCTGTTTCATCTCGATCCTGATTCTGAATACCTCGGCGAAAACCTTTATCAGCTGCCTGAAATCGACCCTCTCGTCAGCGATATAGTAGAAAATGGCTTTGGTCCCGTCTCCCTGGAACTCCACGTTCCCGATCTTCATGTCCAGCCCGAGCTCTGCGGCTATCTGTCTGGCTTTGATCATTGTCTCCTCTTCCCTTGCAATGGCTTCCTGCCATTTTTCAAGGTCAAGAGGGCGGGCCTTCCTGTAGATCTTGCGGAATTCGGTGTTCTCTATATCGAGATTGTTCTTGATCATTTGCCTCATTACGATAGGTCCTGTGAGCGTTACAATG
>CAZXFF010000055.1:0-12591 GCA_964640305.1 uncultured Muribaculaceae bacterium
CTTTGGTTGTCAGGTGGATGCTGGGGTGGTTCTATGCAAAGTGTCCTGCTGGAGGCGTTCTCGCAGGGGGTGGGCAGTGTACGCACTTCCACAACGCCCATTATTCGGCATATTCCGGGCGGTGTGGCAGGGGGACCGAGAAGGCGGTGTGGATGAGGCCCGGATGGAAGAGTGGATTCCGGGCGGTGTGGAGAATGAGGGTGCCGGGAAGGTGATGTGTGAAGGGGGCTAGAGGTTGGGCGGTGTGGAAGTGGAAAGGGTGTGGAAAAGATGCCTGGAGAGCTTGGCGGTGTGTATTGAGAGGTAGGTTAGTGGAAATGCGGAGCGGATTGAGAGTGGATGAGCAGGGTGGTGTAGAAAAGCCGGATAGCTGGTCGGGAATGGAGGCGTGGAGAAGCCGGTCTGGAAGTACTGATCTGGAGGTGCCGGTGGGGAATGTTGGAGTGGGGATGCTGTGGGGATGCGTTGTGGAAGGATACTTCTTGGGGTGTGGATGGTGTGGGAGGAATCGGTATGGATGCGGTATGCAGTGGTAATGTGGTGTGGAAAGGATGCGGATGAGCCAGGTGGCACGGAACGGAGGGGGGGGGAGATGCAAGGAATTCGGGTGGGTTATCCTCTTGGGTGTTTCGAGATTATTGTCTCATGCCATTTGCGGGAGTCTATGTGGGTGTAGATTTCTGTGGTAAGGATGCTTTCGTGTCCGAGCATTTCCTGTACTGCACGCAGGTCTGCTCCGTTTTCTACCAGATGTGTGGCAAATGAATGTCTGAATGTGTGGGGGGAAATTTTTTTCTGTATTCCGGCTGCCTTGCACTGGCGTTTTACAATCAGGAAGATCATTTCCCTGGTCAGCTTCCCTCCTCTGCGGTTGAGGAAGAGTATGTCTGCCGTTTTTCCTGTGAATTTCCTTTTGGACTGGGAGAGGTACAGACGGACGGCTTGCTCAGCCGGTTCTCCTACGGGAATAAGCCTTTGCTTGTTGCCTTTTCCTATGACTCTGATGAATCCTTCGTCGAAGAAGAGGTCGGATATTCTGAGGGATACCAGCTCGCTTACCCTGAGTCCGCAGGAGTATAGCATTTCGAGGATGGCTTTGTCCCTGTGGCCTTCCGGAAGTGACAGGTCTACTGAGGAGATGATCCTGTCGACTTCTTCAACCGAAAGTACTTCGGGAATGTGTCTCCCTATCTTAGGTGTGCATATTTTTTCCGAGGGGTCGGATTCCAGCCCGGTTTCTATGGTGAGAAATCCATAGAAACTTCTTATGGAGCTTACAAGTCTAGATTGGCTGCGTTTGGCTATACCTGCTTCGGCCTGTGATGAGAGAAAATCCGCAAGCATTTTTGCGTCAAGTCCGGTCGGGTCCATTTCCGGAAATTCAGATGCGAGTTTCCGGATGTCCCTGAGGTATGAGGATACTGTGTTTGCGGATAGGGAGCGTTCTATTGCCAGGTATTTCTTGAAGTCGAGTATGGCTTCTTCCCATTTCAGTGTTTCCATGTCTGTTTTTCAGGAGTGGCGTGATCCTTGACTTGTGTGGCATTTCCGGACTTTATGTATGTCTTGCACCATGCGGTGAGGGGGCATTCACTGCACTTGGGGTTCCGGGCTGTGCAGATGTATCTCCCGTGCAGGATGAGCCAGTGGTGGGATATGGCGCGCAGGTTCTCTGGAATATTGCGTACGAGATCGGCTTCCACTTTTTCGGGAGTTTTTCCGGAGGACAGTCCCAGGCGGTTAGAGACTCTTAGGACATGTGTGTCGACAGCGATTACGGGTTTGTCATACAGAATGGATGCGACTACGTTGGCGGTTTTCCGTCCTACTCCGGGAAGGCTGGTGAGCCGGTCTATTTCCGACGGGATTACCGATCCGAATTCTTCCACCAGCTTCGATGCCATGGCTATGAGGTGTCTGGCTTTGCTGTTCGGGTATGAGACAGAACTGATGAGTCTGAACACTTCTTCGAAACTGGCTCCTGCCAGTGATTCCGGATCAGGAAACCTTGCAAACAGGGCGGGGGTAATCATGTTTACCCGTTTGTCTGTGCATTGGGCGGACAGGATTACTGCGACTATGAGCTGGTATCCGTTTTCGTAATTCAGCTCCGAACGGACTTCTGGCTTGTTTTCTGCGAACCATCCGAGGATACTGGCGTACCTTTGTTTCAGTGTCAGTGTATTGGCCATGATTCTATATGAATTCGCTGAAGTCTATTGTTACAGTTTCGGTCTGGTCAGGAAGCTCGGTACACCCCATTTTCTCGCACAGGAATGTGCGGGCATGGTATTTCATGAAAAGACTATGGTTGTGGGTTACCATTATAATGGCCGGTCCTTCGTTTTCGGTGAGGCTCATGAGCAGTTTCATGATGTCTTCGGCAGTGTCATTGTCCAGGTTGCCGGTGGGTTCATCTGCCAGGATGATTTCCGGGTTGTTGAGAAGTGCCCTTGCAATGGCTATGCGCTGCTGTTCTCCTCCTGAGAGCTGGTGCGGCATTTTGTCCGCTTTGTTTTCCATACCGACAGCTGCAAGCACTTTCTTTATCCTTCCGTCTATCATGGTTTTGTCTTTCCAGCCTGTGGCTTTCAGTACGAACCGCAGGTTTTCGTATACGGATCTGTCCATAAGCAGCTGGAAGTCCTGGAATATTACTCCCAGTTTTCTGCGCAGGTAGGGTATCTGTCTTTGTTTAAGTTTTCTCAAGTCGAAACCAAGTACTTCCGCCTTGCCTTTCCGGACTTCTATTTCTCCTATGATAGCTCTGATGATTGAGGTTTTCCCGCTTCCGACTTTCCCGATTATGTAAACGAATTCCCCTTTGTTTATGCTCATCGTCAGGTCGGAAATTATAAGGTTCCCGTTGTTGATGATGTCGGCGTTTTCGAAAATGATTACTGGGTTACAGTTCTCTTCCATTGTACGGTAATTATTTCTACAAATATATTCCAATTTTTCCGGTTTGTATTATTTTTGCCTTAAATATTGGATAATGACTGACATGAAACGATTATGCAAGGCTGCTGCTGTGGCATTGTTCTTTTTCGGAGGAGTTGGGATAACGGCTACTGTATCGGCATATGAGTCCGGATTCAGAGCGGACCGTTCCTTATCCATGGACGGAGTTGAGATATCGGGAAGGATGGTACGGGATTTTTCCGTCAGGCTCCGCAGGATCAAAACCCTTTATGAAAATGCAATGTATTCTTCGGCCAGGCATGAAATAAATGGCCTTCTGCAGGATGGTTGCGCCTCTGGCAGCATGCAGGAGGCTGAGCTTGCGACTTATTCGATCCTGTGCGACATTGCTTTGGGACATGCCAATCTGGATGGCCTTATGGTCGAGTATATGAAAAAATATCCTTTCGCACCGGAATTCATGAGGGTGCAGTTCAGATATGCGGATTTTTTCTTCCGAAAAGAAGACTATGCCAGGGCCCTTGAATTGCTGGATGAGGTATCCTATTCACTTCTGTCGAAGGATGAAAAGCCAGAATATCTTTTTGAACGTTCATACTCCCAGTTCCGGAACGGGATGCTGATGGAGGCTAGAACCGGTTTTGACAATCTCCTTTCAATGCCGCGTAATCCGTATACTGCATCGGCTCTCTATTACCGTGGGTATATCTACTATATTGACAAGGATTTCGACAAAGCGGTGGATATGCTTTCGTCAATAAGCAACCACGAGCGTTTCGGTCCGTTCTGCAAGTATTACATTCTGGAATCCGAACTTATGTCCGGGGATTATGCATTTGTGGTGGACAATGCCGCGGATGTATTTGCCGCGGTCGGGGAGGAAATGAAGCCTAAGGTGGCGAAGATAGTTTCCCAGGCTTATTTCAAGCAGGGCAGTTCTGAAGAAGCGAAGGAGTGGTTTGAGAAATATTCTGCTTCCGGGGGCAAGATGAGCCGTAAGGACAATTATTATTTCGGGGTGATTTCATATTCACTGGATACATATATCCCTGCCATTGACGCTTTCATGAAGGTTGTTCAGGGAGAGGCGGACTCCCTTACGCAGAATGCATATCTGCATATAGGGAATTCCTATCTTAAACTGAAGAACAAACTGAAGGCCATGGATGCATACAAGGCTGCTTCGGATATCGGCATACAGGGCGATGTAAGGGAAGATGCGTATTTCAACTATGCGAAGCTTGCATTTGACCTCAATTCCGACATTGCTCCTTTCAATGATTATCTGGAGGAGTATCCCAAGTCCAGGAGAGCAGATGAGATTCATGCATATATTGCCACTTCTTATCTTCTGCGGAAGGAGTACAAGTCGGCAATCAATGCCCTTAACAGGATTCACCGTCTGACTCCAGAGATGGATGTCAATCTGCAGAAGGCGGCTTTTCTGCGTGCGCTGGAACTTTTTGAGCGTGGTTCGTACAAAGGGGCCATTACCGACTTCAATATTGCATTGAGGCATGCTACATATAACCAGCCGTTGGCTTTGCTTACCAGATTCTGGCTTGCCGAGGCATATTACCGTTCGGGCGATATTGATGCAGCCCTCAAAATCAACAGTTCGCTGTACGAGAATTCCCGCTTCCGCAAGAGCCGTGAATATACCATTCTCCTTTTCAACCAGGCTTACTGTTATTATGGGAAGGATGATTATGCATCGGCTATTGAGTGGTTCCGCCGTTTTCTGGATCAGCATTTTACGGATATGTCGCTTATAATAGAAGCCAAGGTCAGGATGGGGGATTCATATTTCATGATGCAGCAGTATGACATGGCAGCCGGCATTTATGAGGAAGTATCGATAATCAATTATAATTCGGACCAGATAGCCTATGCTGCCTATCAGTCGGCGATGTCCTACGGTCTTGCAGGCATGATGGACAAAAAGATCGAGAAACTGAAAACGGTGGTCGGGAAACATACGGAATCGCCGGTGTATTCACAGGCTGTATACGAATTGGGGCGTACGTATGTCCTGCAGGAGGATTATTTCAATGCAGAGCAGAATTTCAGGTACCTTCTGGAAGAGGTCAGGGATCCTATGTATACAGGGAAGGCTCTGCTGGAAATGGGGATGCTGTATTCGAATCAGTCAAAATACGATAAGGCTATAGAATGTCTCTCGAGGATAGTGGAGACTATGCCTCTGTCTGAGGATACGGAGAATGCGCTTGCAGTTATGGAAAGCATATATGTGACGCTTAACAAGCCTGAGGAGTTCATTGCCTACCTGGATAGGGTGGGTATGTCTTCCCGCAATACTCCGGATGAAAATGAACTTATGATTTTCAATGCAGCGGAGAGGGTTTTCCTTTCAGGCAAATATTCAGATGCGGAGAGGCAGTTGCAGTCTTTCGTGGAGAAATATCCTGATGGCCAGAAAACAGCTTTGGCATATTTCTATCTCGGGGAGACACTTGCCGGCCTCGGCAAGAAGGAAGAGGCCGCAGCTGCATATATGAAAGTCATGGAGATGGGTGAGGGGTCTTTTGTGGAAATATCCACACTCAAATATGCGGGAATCTGTTTCGGACTGCAGAAATATGAGGAGGCAGCGACAGCGTATAATTCCCTTTACGGGATTGCACAGTTGGAGAACAACAGGTATGAGGCTATGCTGGGAAGTATGAGGTCCTATTTCCATGGAGACAAGTACCTTGCTGCCATCGAGGCTGCTTCCAGGCTCCTTAAGGCTACCAGTATCCGTCCAGAGGACAAGACTGAAGGGGAGTATGTCATTGCAAAATGCTATATGCTTCTCGGCAGGAGGACTGATGCTCTGCCTATTCTCAAGGATCTGTCTGCCAATGTGTTTTCACCTTATGGGGCTGAGGCGAACTATCTGCTGATACAGGACCTGTATGATTCCGGGGAGTTCGAAGAAGTGGAAAACAGGGTATATGCATTTTCGGATTCGCAGACAGACCAGACATATTGGCTGGCCAAGAGTTTTATCGTTCTGGGTGATTCGTTCGCCGAAAGGGGAGAATGGGAGCAGGCGGAGGCTACATTCAAGAGTATATTGGACGGTTATGAACCTGTTATGGAAAAGGATGATGTGAAGGACCAGGTGAAGATGAGGATTGACAGAATTGAAGAAATGAAAAAGGAGTTATGATGAAACGGTATATTATATCCCTTACTGCAGCTTGTATCTTCCTGCTTGTGCCGGCTTTTCAGGCTGCCGGACAGAACGGTATCGATTCCAAGGTTGAGGTTACAAGGGACTTCGAGGGGAAGGTAGCGAAGGCTGAAAAATCCAGGTTGGATACCAGGATTGAAGATTCTCTGTACAATTTCAAGCTGAACTTCGATTATGCTACGTTCTATCGCCCTTATTCAGACCTATACGAGTTTTTCCCGCAGCATACGGCAGCTCCGTTCAGCGACGGGAAAGTCCGCAATCCCTGGTTTTATGCAAGGTTGGGTGTTTCGTATCCACTGATGCCGGTTGCGGATATATATGTGGCCCCGTATTCCGGCAGGAAGTTTTCATTCCTGTTCTATCTGAACCATGATTCGTATTGGGGCAGATTGCCTCATATGGAGCAAGGTACCGTGTATGCAGGGGATGTGAAGGGGGACAATATGACAAACAGGGCCGGGGCTTCGTTCAGTTTCAGGTGGACCACAGGGGAAGTGCTTGCGGATGTGGCATATTCGAACCGCTACTATACCTATCGGGAGGCTTCATATCCGGACAATGCCTCTTATCATGATTATGATAATCTCAAGGCAGCTGTAAAGGTACGTTCGACGAATCCTGACCGGAATTCGTTTTATTACGATGTGGACTTTTCCTACCGGTATTTCGGGGACAGGCAGCATTTCCGTTCATTCGTCCCTGTGACCGGGGGGTATGGTGTTACCGAACACGTTGCCGGACTGGATGCTTCTTTCGGAGCCACTTTCAAATCATACCACAGGATATATCTGAGAGCTTTTTCCACTACTTCAATGTATAATGAGTCGGCTTCTGCAGCTTCCTTGCAGCATACCGGGACATGGGGGCTTACCCCTACCTACAAATGGGAGAAGGATAGGTGGAGAATAGGTGCAGGGGTGGCTTTTTCTGCATTGTTCGGGAGTTCGAAGGGAGAATTGCCTTCTCCGCGTATGGCATTCTATCCTGATGTAAAGGTGGAATTCGAGGCTGTGAGGAATGCATTCTGGCTTTATATGAAAGCAACCGGAGACCATAAGGTGTATACTCATTATGATATCGCACTAATGAATCCGTGGTTCGACAATCAGGGTCATGTGCTGGCTTCCTATACACCGATTTCTGCAGAGGCAGGGTTCCGCGGTGTTGTAAAGGACAGGTTCTCCTATGGCCTGAGGGCTAACTATTCCTATGTCGGGAATATGCTTTCATTCTTTTCCAACGGGATGTATCAGTCTCCGCAGCTTGCAGACAACCAGATTCTGACGGCCGGAGCCACTCTCCGCTGGAAGTCGAAGGATTTCTATGCCCTTGCCGAATTTGACTACAGATATATGTCGGATCCCCATGCTGCTTTGATGACGCCTGCCTTTGATCTTAAAGCGGAACTGGAGTACAATATCCGCAGCAGGGTGTTCTTCAATCTTAACTGTTATTTCAGGACATCTACTGTGGGGGCGGAGATGACCTCTGCTGCCGGGAATGAGGTTCTGAACTACTATACGGTGCCTGCTTTTGCGGATCTCGGATTCCGCATTACATGGGCGATAAACCCTGTCTGGTCGGTGTATGTCGAAGGCAATAATCTGGCAAATGCCAGGATCCAGTATTTTCTCAACTATGTTGAGCCGGGCATAGGCGGAGGTGCCGGAGTGTACCTCAAATTCTGATGAAATTTGCCGTAAATTCGGGAGTTATTATTATATTTGTTTTTTTAATAGCTGATAGAAATGATGGACGAAAAAGAAATTCTCAATAATGTTGAAAAGGAATATTCGGCAGACAGCATACAGGTGCTTGAGGGATTGGAAGCTGTAAGGAAGAGGCCTTCGATGTACATTGGAGACGTAGGTTCCCGGGGGTTGCACCATCTTGTATATGAGGTTGTCGATAACTCAATAGACGAGGCGTTGGCCGGATATTGTACAGATATAGAAGTCTCCATTCTGCCCGATAATTCGATTATGGTTAAGGATAACGGAAGGGGTATCCCTACCGGTATACATGAGAAGGAAGGAAGGTCTGCTCTGGAAGTGGTTCTTACGGTTCTGCATGCAGGGGGAAAATTCAGCAAGGACAGTTACAAGGTGTCAGGTGGTCTACACGGAGTCGGGGTTTCCTGCGTGAATGCCCTTTCTGTATATCTTAAGGCAGAAATCCACAGGGAAGGTAAGATATTTGTCCAGGAATACAGCCGTGGTGTCCCCAAGGCTCCCGTAGCAGTGACCGGCGAGTGTTCGGATACAGGTACGATAATTACCTTCAAGCCCGACAGCGAGATTTTCAGGATGACGACGGTGTATGACCGTTCTATCCTTTCAGCACGTCTGCGCGAGCTCTCGTTCCTGAACAAAGGCATAAGGCTCACACTGGTGGACGAGAGGGCTTCCGAGCCTGCCGGAGATACAGAACACATAGAGGTCGTGGAAGAGACCTCATCCGCTCCTGTAAGGCAGGAGTTCTATTCTGAGAAGGGTCTGGTGGAGTTTGTGGAATATCTGGACGGGACCAGAGAGAAACTTACAGAGACTCCTATTTCCCTGGAAACTGACAAGACCGGTATCCCGATTGAGATAGCGATGCAGTACAATACCGGATTTTCCGAGAACATACATTCATATGTCAACAATATAAACACGATAGAGGGCGGAACCCATCTTACTGGATTCCGCAGGGGGCTTACTTCTACCCTCAAGGCATATGCTGAAAAGAACGGTTTCCTTACAAAGCTCAAGTTCGACCTGGATGCTTCTGACTTCAGGGAAGGGCTTACTGCTGTGATTTCCGTTAAGGTGGCGGAGCCGCAGTTTGAAGGGCAGACCAAGACGAAACTTGGCAACAGTGAGGTGGATGCTGCAGTTTCCCAGGCTACCAAGGCTGCGTTGGAGACGTATCTCGAAGAGAATCCGAAGGATGCCAGAAGTATCATTGAAAAAGTGATCCTTGCGGCAACGGCCCGCCATGCGGCCAGGAAGGCGAGGGATCTGGTACAGCGCAAGACTGTGATGTCCGGAGCCGGACTTCCGGGGAAACTGGCAGATTGCTCGAACAGGGATCCGGAGAGATGCGAGATTTTCCTGGTTGAGGGGGATTCCGCAGGCGGTACTGCAAAGGAAGGAAGGGACAGGACTTATCAGGCTATCCTGCCGTTGAGAGGTAAGATTCTCAATGTTGAGAAAGCCATGGAACACAGGGTTCTGGAAAGCGAGACCATCCGCAACATATACACCGCCCTCGGAGTCACTATCGGTACAGAGGATGACAGCAAGGCAGCGAATCTTTCAAAGCTGAGGTACCACAAGGTTATAATCATGACCGATGCCGATGTGGACGGTGCCCATATCGCTACTCTGATCCTTACGTTCTTTTTCCGGTATATGCCGGAAATGATCAAGAACGGATATGTGTACATCGCTGCACCTCCGCTTTACAAGGTCAAGAGCAAGAAGGGCAAGGATGAGAAGTATTGCTGGACAGAGGAGGAGAGGATTGCCGCTATCGAGGAAATAGGCAAGGGTAATGAAGGCAGCATTTATGTACAGAGGTACAAAGGTCTTGGTGAAATGAGCGCTCTCCAGCTGAAAGAGACGACTATGGATCCTGCGACACGCCTCCTGCGTCAGGTTACCATTGACAATGCTGCAGAAGCGGACAGGATTTTCTCCATGCTTATGGGAGATGAAGTGCCGCCGCGCAGGGAATTCATAGAAATGAATGCGAAATATGCGAAGATAGATGCTTGATTTTTGATAAGAAACTAAATATTTTACAGTACTATGGATATTTTTGAAAGAATAGAAAACAATGAAGGCGGTCCTCTAGGACAGTATCGCGCCAGAGCCCACGGTTATTTTACTTTTCCTAAGCTGGAAGGGGAAATCGGTCCCAGAATGAGATTCAACGGACATGACGTGCTGTGCTGGAGTCTTAACAATTATCTCGGTCTTGCAAACCATCCCGAAGTACGCAGGGTGGACGGCGAAGCCGCAGCAAGATGGGGATTGGCATATCCCATGGGGGCAAGAATGATGTCCGGACAGACTTCTCTGCATGAGCGTCTTGAGAGGGAACTTGCTGATTTCGAGCAGAAAGAAGATGCCTATCTTTTCAATTTCGGATATCAGGGTATCGTGTCTACCATAGATGCATTGCTCACCCGCCATGATGTTATAGTGTACGATTCCGAGGCCCATGCATGCCTGATCGACGGATGCCGTCTGCATATGGGCAAGAGGATGGTCTATCCGCACAATGATATCGAAAAATGTGAAAAGACAATTCAGAGGGCTCTTAAAGTATGTGAAGAGACCGGTGGCGGTGTACTTCTTATCACCGAAGGTGTTTACGGTATGACCGGTGCTCTCGGAATACTTGACCAGATCGTGGCACTCAAGAAGAAATACAATTTCAGGATACTTATCGATGATGCGCATGGTTTCGGAGTGATGGGACCTCACGGTAGGGGTACTTCAGAACATTTCGGCGTTATGGACGGCATTGACCTGTATATCGGTGCCTACGCCAAATCAATGGCTTGTATAGGCGGATTCGTGGCCGGTCCCAAATCCATAATCAACTACCTGCGCTACAACCTCCGTTCGCAGATATATGCAAAATCTCTCCCTATGCCCATCGTGGAAGGTTGTCTCAAGAGACTGGAAATTATCAGAAGCGAGGAAGGGGACAGGCTCAGGGAAAAACTTTGGACGGTTACCCGTGCTTTGCAGAACGGTCTGCGTGAGAGGGGATTCGATATCGGGCTTGCTGAGGCCTGCGTGACTCCTGTGTTCATTCACGGGACAGTGCCCCAGGCTACGAATATCCTGGTCGACCTCCGCGAGAACTACAATATTTTCTGTTCTGTTGTCGTGTATCCTGTGGTGCCTAAGGGTGTCATCATGTTCAGGCTAATCCCTACAGCAGCGCATTCTCTCGAAGACGTGGAATATACACTCAATGCATTTGCGGAGATCAAGCAGAAGCTTGACAAAGGTGTGTATGACGGGGATACCGATATTCAGGACAAAGCTATCGTAGACTGATTTTTTTCCGACAGGAGAGACTATGTCCAGTTTCAAGACACCGTCACTTTATATCTCGCTGGCAATCGCACTGGTGATAACTGTACTGCTTTTCCCTCAGCAGGGAAAGTTCAAGTACAGTTACCACAGAGGGCGTCCATGGATGTATCAGACACTTATTTCCACTATTGATTTTCCTGTACTGAAGACCCAGCAGGAACTTCTGGCAGAAAGGGAGGAGAAAGCATCCAAGGTAATCCCCTATTACAATTTTGACAGGACTGTCGCTCTTTCAAATATCAATGCCCTGAAGGAGAGCCAGCAGAATGACGGCATTGACAAACAGTTGCTGTATTTCATTGTAGAGCAGCTCCAGCATATCTATGCGACTGGCATAGTGCCGGGTTCAGTTGAAGCTTCCCAGGAGGGAATTATTGTAGTGCAGAGGGACAAGAGGGCACAGGAACTGCCTTATTCCGAAGTATACTCTACAAAAAGGGCATTGCGTGAGCTCAAGAGCAATATCGCTGTTGCTTTTCCTGCAAGCAATGTGGATTCCATCTTCAGTAAGCTCGGGTTGGCAGAATATGTGAAGCCCAATCTTATTTACGACCAGAACAAGACAGACCTTTTCCATAAGGATGCGGTGGAGTACATTTCTCCTACCAAGGGAATGTTCTATACCGGCCAGATGATTGTGGCGGAAGGAGAGATAATAACTGCAGAAATCGAACAGCTTCTGGATTCATACAAGAAAGAGTATGAACTGACCTATGGCTATGCCGAAAATCAGGCTGGTCTTGTTTTCGGGCACTTTATCCTCTGTCTTCTGATTCTGGCCAGTCTTCTCGCTGTCCTTTATTTCACGAAGCACGATCTTGTATTCGAATCCAGGATTTTCAATTTCGTGCTTACCCTCTATGTCCTGCTTTTTGCCATAACTGTCCTTATCCGGAATTTCGACACTTCGATCCTGATGATGGTGCCGTATTCCGTTTTTGCGCTGTACATGCTTATGTTCATGAAACCAAAGCATGTATTTCCTATCTATACAATCATGCTGCTTCCGCTCCTTTGTCTTACGGAGAATGGAGTCGATACGTATCTGCTGAACCTGACCGGAGGTATTGTGACTATTGTATGTTTCAAGTACTTCAACAAGGGATGGGCGCAGTTCCTCATTTCGGTATTTGCCTTTATAGGCATGATGCTGGTATATGTCGGGATTCTCTTTTCGCAGGATGGGACCGGAAGCATGTTCAGTTACGGGCATATCATGTTCATAGCCCTTAATGCTATACTGATAGTGGCGGCTTTTCCTTTTGTGTATCTTTTCGAGAGGATTTTCTCTCTGGTTTCGCATTCACGTCTTATGGATCTGTCCGATACGAACAACAAACTCCTTAGGGAACTTGCAGTAAAGGCACC
>CAZXFF010000056.1:0-12109 GCA_964640305.1 uncultured Muribaculaceae bacterium
CGAAAGCCGTACCCTATTTGTACCGCTTAAATGTTAAATGGTTGATATTCAATAACAACTATATTCTGCATCGGAAAATGAACCGGTGGAAATATATCCGAACCTTAGGATTGCCGAATATCTGGGCAAACCCGAACCGGGACGAGAAGGATGCCTTTCCATTCCTGGCATCTACGGAAAGGTAATGCGCCACACAGGGATAGTGATAACATACAGAGACGGTGCCGCAGGCAAAACTGTCCGCGACACCGTTAAAGGGTTCACTGCTGTCATCTTCCAGCATGAAGCCGACCATCTGGATGGAATACTGTACACAGACAAAGCCGACTCCCTGTACGCGATGTAATCATATTGCCATTACCACAAGCAGCGATACTACCGATATTATTGTCCAAAGGGTTATTCCGAGAAGAAACGGCCTGATTCCTACTTTCCTTATACTATCCAACGACATGCCGCAGCCGATAAGGAAGAGTGTGGCCCCAAGTGCATGCTTTGCCCCTGTAGAAATAGCTGAGGACACTCCTTCAGGTATTCCGGCCCAAGTATTGGCAACCATTGCAGCAATAAACAGGAAGATAAACCAGGGGACGGAAATCTTCTTTCCTTTTTTCCTGAATATGAAAGTGGTGGCTATAGCCACTGGAATGATCCAGAGGGCACGGGTCAATTTGACAGTCGTAGCGATTTTCAGAGCTGTCTCACCATATGCGGCACCCGCACCGACTACAGAACTGGTATCATGTATTGCAATAGCCGCCCATGTTCCGAACTGCTCCTGCGACAATCCGATCAGATGTCCCAGTGCCGGGAATATGAAGAGAGCAACTGCATTAAGTACGAATATCGTGGCAAGGGAAAGGGATGTCTCATCCTCATCCGCATCTATGACAGGAGCGACTGCAGCTATTGCACTTCCACCGCATATTGCAGTTCCGGCGGATATCAGATATGAATTGTTCCTGGACAGTCTGAAAACCTTCCCTAGAAGCGACCCGAGGACAAGGACGCCTACTACCGACACTATAGTGAATATCATACCGTCCTTTCCTGACTCCACAGCTGAATACAGGTTCATCCCGAATCCCAGACCTACCACAGAGGCCTGAAGAAGATACTTCGAGACTTTCTTTGTAAAGACCGGATAAGGGGATCCGAGTGTAAGTGCCAATACTATACCTGCAAGCAATGCAAGTGCTGAGGGAAGAAAGAATGACCCGACGAAAAGGGCGATGAAGATGATCTTGGTAATGGTTGTTCTGTTCATGTTGCTGATGATTTTACGTTGCAAATATATACACCTGCCAATCAACGGTACCAACAGAAAAAAACATAGGGCATAACAAAACGTTATGCCTGCTCAGCGCTATCCGTACCGCATTCCCTACGACACCCTCTTCCACATCGCATTCCCTCCATCCACCTCCATCCAGGCCTCTCATCCACACCGCATTCCCCCCAGCCACCATTTCCACACCGCCCGGAGAACGCCGGAAAAGCCGACGGTGTGGTCGTCATTTTTCGCAGGTGTACCGCAAGATTTGCGGTAAAGCATTGGTACTCTGCGAGTTACAGAAAACACTCCGGTTCACCTGTGGAGGGGTGTTGCGGACCGACCGGCCGGAGAAGCATGTCTGGGGCACATTGCCAGATGGAGGGCCTTCGCAGGTGTACCGCGATGTTTTCGGTAATACATTGGTACTCTGTGAGTTACAGAAAACACTCCGGTTCACCTGCGGAGGGGTGTTGCGGACAGGCTGGCCTGAGAAGCATGTCTGGGGCACATTCGCAGCCGAAGCGCTTCCGCAGGTGTACCGCAAGATTTGCGGTAAAGCATTTGTACTCTGTGAGTTACAGAAAACACTCCGGTTCACCTGCGGAGATTGGTGGTGGGTGTACCGCAGCGAGGGGGCTGGTGGAGGGTATACTGCAGCGAGAGGACGGCTGGAGGACGGACCGCGGTGAGAGTGCGTTCTGGGGCACATTACCGGCTGAAGTATGTGTGGAGGGCGTATACTATTGCAACAAGAATCTCTGGGGGATATTCAAGACTGTTAGAATATTCGAGGCTCTTAGATTGAGTGTTTAAGATCGGCTGTTTAGCCCGCCCATTGCAACAAAGACTGATGATGCCTGTTCAGAGAGAGACTGTCCTGCGTATGTAATTATGGAATTTTTCGTTCAGACCGGAGAACTCGCCACGGCGTACGACTGTAGCGAATTCCCTGTCAAATTCGACTCCGTCTATATCTACAATCCTTAGTGAGCCGTCCGCGAGTTCTTTCCGTATTGCGATTACAGAAACGACAGCCATGGCATCACTGTTCCTTACAAAAGATTTGATGGCCTCTGTACTGCTCAGTTCTATTACTACATTCAGGTTCTCTTCCCTAAGTCCGCATGCCGCCAGACGCTCCGAAAGTATTTCCCTTGTACCTGAACCTTTCTCTCTCAATACAAGAGGTATATTGCGAAGTTCATCGATATTTACACTTTCCCTGCTGAAACCAGCCCGTTCGGTACCGGCTATCAACACCAGTTCGTCATCCAGCAGATGTTCATAATGAAGCCAGGGAAGCCTGGAGGCATTCTCTACAAAACCTATATCGATCAGACCCTCTTTCAGCCATTGTTCTACTTTCTCACTGTTCGCCGACAGCATGGAAATTTCCAGACCGTATGCGGTGTCCATGAATGAAGCAAGAACAGAAGGCATAAGATACATGGCAATTGTAGTGCTGGCCCCGATGGACAGTTTTCCTTTTGCAGAGTCGGCCAGAAGCCGCATATCGTAATCCATCTTCCCGAATGCCGACAGGATTGTCTCCGCATGTTTGAGAAGAAGCGTTCCTGCTTTGGTAAGAGACACCCCCGAGGAGCTTCTATTGAAAAGAGGCAGCCCGTAAGCTGCCTCGATTTCCCCGATATGGCGACTTACTGCCGGCTGGGTTATATTCATTGCTTCCGCACACTTGGAAAAGTTCAAAGTACGCGCTGCTGTCACAAATACCCTTAACCGGAAATCGTCCATATCTATAATGTTCCTGTAAAACGTTCGATTTTCGATGCCGCATATTCAGCATCAATGTGGAGTTCCTTGATTCCGCTGCCCGGGACTTCATACATTGCGTCTACCATCAATGCTTCACATATGGCTCTCAGTCCTCTTGCTCCCAGACGGTACTTGACAGATGTGTCCACTATCATGTCCAGTACATCGTCATCAATGGCCAGTTTCACACCGTCCAGTTCGAAAATATGCATGTACTGTTTGATCAGTGCATTCTTGGGCTCTACCAGTATGCGCCTGAGGGCATCCCTGTCCAGAGGTTCAAGATACGTAACAACGGGAAGACGTCCCACAATTTCCGGAATAAGTCCGTACGAACGGAGATCCTGAGGAGCAATGTATTTTATAAGGTTGTCAGACTCGACCCGCCCCATACGGTTCTTTGCACCGAAACCTACTGCATTCGTATTGAGCCTCTGGGCTATCTTCTTTTCGATTCCTTCGAAAGCGCCCCCGCAGATAAAGAGAATATTTGTAGTATTTACAGCTATCATCTTCTGCTCAGGGTGTTTTCTGCCTCCCGCAGGCGGAACATTCACAATCGTCCCCTCGAGAAGTTTAAGCATCGCCTGCTGCACTCCCTCTCCGGAGACATCACGGGTAATGGACGGATTGTCGCTTTTTCTTGCAATCTTGTCAATTTCATCTATGAACACTATTCCCCTTTCTGCCCTTGCCACGTCATAGTCTGCTGCCTGAAGCAGGCGGGAAAGGATACTTTCCACGTCCTCCCCTACATATCCGGCTTCGGTAAGCACCGTAGCATCCACAATGGCGAAGGGAACATTGAGCATTTTCGCTATGCTCCTGGCAAGCAATGTCTTGCCTGTACCTGTGGGACCTACAAGAAGGATATTCGACTTTTCTACTTCCAAAGCTGATTTCTCTTCTTCCAGAACTGCTTCCGCCTCAGATTTGGATATTTTAGCATTTTTCTTAGCATCCTTCCTGCGGAAAACTTCGTTGATACGTTTGTAATGGTTATAGACGGCCACAGAGAGATATTTCTTTGCATCGTCCTGACCTATTACATACTGGTCCAGGAAAGCAGTAATCTGCTTAGGGGTTATGTCCAGCCGCTCACACTTGTTCTGGCCTTTCTTCTTCCTGTCCTGTGCATAGGGATCCTGGAAAACCTCTTCCCCGAATATTGAATACACATGCCTGGATATATTCATTGCACATTCAGTGCAGATACATATATCCCCGGATTGCAGAAGCATGTCTACCTGCTTGCTGTTCCGGTAGCACAATATGCAACGGGTTGTCTTTTCGTCACTCATAATACCCTGTCTACCATTCCGTAATCCAGGGCTTCACCGGCATCCATCCAGTAATCCCTGTCGGCATCTTTTGTCAGTTTGTCCATCGGCTGTCCGGTATGCCTGGACAGTATTTCATAAAGTTCTGTCTTTAATTTGCGTATTTCGGCTGCAGCTATCTCGATGTCGGATGCCTGTCCCTGCGCACCGCCCATAGGTTGGTGTATCATCACTCTGGAATGAGGAAGGGCCGAGCGTTTGCCTTTCGCACCTGCTGCGAGCAGCACTGCTGCCATTGATGCAGCCATCCCCGTACAAACCGTAGCCACATCCGGACCTACAAGCTGCATAGTATCATAAATACCCAGGCCGGCATACACGAGACCGCCCGGAGAATTAAGGTAGATCCTTATATCAGACTTGGAATCGGCCGATTCGAGGAAAAGCAGCTGCGCCTGTACGATATTGGCGACATTGTCGTCGATACCCACTCCAAGGAATATGATCCTGTCCATCATCAGACGGGAAAACACATCCATGGTAGCCACATTCAGCTGGCGTTCTTCGATGATTGTGGGGTTGATGTAGCCGGCATACACCTTGGAATATGAATCCAGTGTACTGCTGGATATTCCAAGGTGCCGGACTGCATATTTTTCAAACTCCGAAGCCATGACCGCTATTCGTTTTTCTTACGCATTTCTTCGGACGAAATCTCCCTGTTTTCAATGGTAGCTGTCTTGCGGACAAACTCCAGAACGGCATTTTCCTGTGCTTTCTCGACTATGCGGCGGGACTGTTTTTCATCCTTCATGATCATATCGGCATAACCGTTGAGATGCTCTTCAGGAATATTCGTCATACCGTACATTGCAAACTGGTAGCGTGCCAGTTTGATAGCCTCAGCCTTGATGTCTTCTTGCGTAATGTTCAGTTTGTTGTCGGAGATAATTCTGCCTTCCACTGTCTGCCATTTGAAATCCTTCATGAAATGAGGGAAATCCTTTTCGATATCCTCTTTGGAGAATTTGCCTTCATTCACGGAATAAAGCCATCTCTTCAGGAAGTCTTCCGATACTTTGATGTCTGCTTTCTCTATAAGGTATTCGCGTGTATCAAGCATGAAACGGTATTCGCTCTCCTGCTTGAATTCTTCTGCCATCTTTTCTGCAAGAGCTTTATCGAATTCTTCTTCGTTGGTCACCTTGTCCGGACCGAACAATGCATCATAAAGTTCCTTACCAGGAACAGCATCCACATAGCGTTTTGTCTCTTTCACTACCATATGCCATACGGGTGCATAGGATGCCAGTTCTTCTTTCTTTATACGGAGCATTGCTGCCCGGTCTGCATCGTTGGGGAAATTTGCATTTACATCCACATCCATTTCATCTCCGGCTTTCTTGCCTTTGAAGAGGGCCTTGGCCTCATCGCTGAGCACTCCGAGTGATATGTAGGATTTTTCAACTGTCTTTTCACCCTGGACAAGGTCTGCAACGATAAATCCGTCTTCGACAGCTTCTTCGCAGTTCTCAAGCTTTGCATACTGTTTGAAGATATTCTTCCTGTATTCTTCTTTTTCGGCATCACTTGCTGCCACAGTATAATAAGGCAGCTTGTCTTCCGCAGAAACATTGATTTCGAATTTTGGAGCAAGACCTATCTCGAAAGAAAAATCGAATTCTCCGTCTTTCTCGAAATCGTTCTTGGCAGCGTCTTCCCTCTCGATGGGAAGGGGTTCTCCGATTACAGCCAGACTGTTGTCCTCTATATATTTGTTGAGATTGTCTGAAATCAGTGTATTGATTGATTCCACCAACGCCTGGGATCCGTACATCTTCTCGATCATTCCCATAGGAGCCATTCCCTTACGGAATCCGCGGATATCGGCATTGCGGCGGAAGCGGTTCAAAATCTTCTTCTTGCTGTCAGCGTAATCTTCTTTTGCAAAATGGAAAGACAATTCTACTGTCAGACCATCGTTTTTCAGTTCTTTAATATCCATATTATATCAATAAAGTTTATAATTTTCAAGAAATTCCGGCAAATATAGGCATAATTTTCAATTCTGCATACCAATGTCACAATTGCCGGCCCTCAGACTCACAGCCGCATCAATGGATGCCACCGTAGCAAGATTCACTATTTCCCTGACAGGAGCATCCACCGAAATGAAATGCACTGGTTTGTTCAGTCCTATCTGAATGGGACCAAGTGCTTCCCCTACCCCCATCTCGAGTACCATCCTGTATGCTGAGGAGGCTGCATCCAGAGAGGGGAAGACAAGAGTATTCACATTTTTTCCAGCAAGCTTGGAGAACGGATAAATCCGGTCTCTCTGGGATTTGTCAAGCGCATACTTGAGATTCATCTCACCGTCAACGCATATCTCGGGATATTTATCATGCAGTATGGCAACCGCATCCCTCACAGTAGCCGAAGAACATCCCTCCTCCGGAATATTGGATCCGAAATTGCTGTGTGAAATCATGGCCACGACGGGGTCGCATGCATAGTATTCCACTGTCTGTGCTGTAAGCCTGGTTATATCGGCAAGGGTTTCAGGCGTCATCTTTTCATTTATCATCGTATCAGAGAGGAAGAAAAGTCCCTTTTTGGTACTCAGGATATGCATTGTCGCAAATGTGGAATAGCCTTCTCTGATGCCTATGACTTCCTTTGCCACATCAGGCGCTGCACAATGGTCTGAATATGACCCGGCGATGAAAGCATCCGCATCTCCGGATTCCACCATCATCATGCCGAACCAGTTGCGCTCATACATTTTCTCATAGGATTCCCTGAAAGTAAATCCTTTCCTGCTGTTTTTACGGGAAAGCAACTCAGCATAACGCACCCGCTGTTCCTCTCTGTCCGGACGCCTGTGATTCACCACCTCTATACCGTCCAGCTGGACATTGAGACGTTCTGCCTTGGCCTGTATCACATCTTCATTGCCCAGAAGTACAGGACGGCAGACTCCTTCCGCATAGGCCTGCACTGCAGCCATTAGCATATTTTCGGTATGGCCTTCCCCGAATACCACCTTCATCGGCTGGCAACGCGCCACATCGACAAAGCGTCTGATCAGCTTGTTGTCATATCCCATCATCTTCTGCAGAAATTCCTGGTAACCGTCCCAGTCTTCAATAGGCTTTCTGGCCACTCCAGAATCCATAGCAGCTTTTGCCACAGCCGGAGCGACAGCTGCCAACAACCTTGGATCCAAAGGCTTGGGAAGGATATACTCCTTGCCGAAACGGATGTTTTCCATATTGTATGCAACATTGACCACCGAAGGGACAGGTTGTCTTGCCAACTCGGATATGGCCTTGACGGCTGCAAGTTTCATCTCTTCGTTTATAGCTGTGGCACGCACATCTATTGCACCCCTGAATATATAGGGGAAACCCAGAACATTGTTTATCTGGTTGGGGTAATCAGAACGTCCCGTCGCAAATATGAGATCTTCCCTGGCTCCGGTTGCTGATGCGTAGTCGATCTCGGGATCAGGATTTGCCAAAGCAAAGACAATCGGTTTTGCCGCCATTGACCTGACCATATCAGGAGTAACAGTATCCCTGACTGAAAGGCCCAGGAAAACATCCGCATCCTTCATAGCCTCTTCCAATGTCCTGATATCCCTTTCGGTCGCGAATTCCCGCTTCTGGCTGCTAAGGTCGTTGCGGTGTATCGAAATCACTCCCTTGCTGTCACACATGACAATGTTTTCTCGTTTGACACCAAGTTCCATATATAGTTTGGTACATGCAACGGATGCTGCACCGGCCCCGTTCACGACAAGCTTTATCTCATCTATTTTCTTGCCCTGCAGTTCAAGCGCATTCAGAAGTCCTGCTGCCGATATGATCGCCGTACCGTGCTGGTCATCATGCATTACAGGTATATCGCACAGTTTCTTCAGACGGTCTTCTATGCCGAAACATTCCGGAGCTTTGATATCCTCCAGATTTATTCCTCCGAAAGAAGGGGAAATTGCCCTTACCACTTCTACAAACTTGTCCGGATCCGACTCATCCACTTCAATATCAAAACAGTCCAGACCTGCGAATATCTTGAAAAGCATCGCTTTCCCTTCCATTACCGGCTTCCCGGCTTCCGCTCCTATATTGCCGAGGCCCAATACGGCCGAGCCGTTTGATACCACTGCCACCAGATTCCCTTTATTGGTATACTCGTATGCATCTTCCCTGTTGCCCTTTATTTCCAGACACGGATAAGCCACTCCCGGAGAGTAGGCAAGGGACATGTCTGACTGTGATGAATAGGGTTTTGTCGGGACTGTTTCCATCTTACCCGGACGTCCGGACCTATGATAGTCCAGCGCCATTTTTTTAATTGATTTTGACATATCGGGTCAATAAAATTTATATTTTTGCATTAACGTACAAATATAATAAATCTTGAACATCATGAGAAAGAAAATTGTAGCAGGAAACTGGAAGATGAACACGACCATCCCTGAAGGAAAAGAACTGATCGACGGAATATTATCCAGGCAGAATGAAATTCCTTCTGATGTACAGCTCATTATCGCACCTCCCTTTACCCACCTTTCGCTTGCTTCTGAGAAATTGGCCGGAAGCCGCATTGCACTCTCCGCACAGAACTGCGCGGACCAGGCAAAGGGTGCATACACCGGAGAAGTATCCGCTTCCATGCTTGTATCTGCAGGATGTGCATACGTAATCCTCGGCCACTCTGAGCGGAGAGAATACTATGGAGAGACATCAGCCACACTTGTAAGGAAAATGGCTCTTGCACTTGAGAACGGACTCAAACCCATATACTGCGTAGGGGAAAAACTTGAAGAGAGGGAAGCCGGCAGGCATTTCGAAGTTGTCCGTACCCAGATAGAAGAAGTCCTTTTCGGACTCAACGAAGAACAGCTTGCAAACGTCGTGATAGCATATGAACCCGTATGGGCAATCGGAACCGGAAAGACAGCAACTTCAGAACAGGCACAGGAAATACATGCATTCATCCGCAAGACCCTTGCCGGAAAATTCGGAGCCCTTGCTGAAGAAATCTCTATCCTTTACGGCGGAAGCTGCAAACCTTCCAATGCCCGCGAACTCTTTGCGTGCAAGGACATTGACGGTGGCCTTATCGGTGGTGCATCCCTCAAGGCCGAAGACTTCTTGGGCATAGCAACCAGCTACTAACCGACAGGACTGCCGATGGAATACATTGAAGTTTCCTTCTCCATCAGCCCATACCGGGAAGAATACGGAGATATACTTATAGCCGAAACAGAGGAGCTCGGATTTGAGAGTTACCTCAATGAAGAGCCTCTGCTCAAGGCATACATACAAAGGGACAGATTCAGTGAACCGAACCTCAAGACAGTATTGTCCCTGATCCCCAAAACCGAATTCACCGTAACCTACTCTCTGAACCTTGTAAAGGAAGAGAACTGGAATGCAGTATGGGAAGCCTCATTCGAACCTGTCGTGGTCGCCGGAAGGTGCACAATCAAGGCTTCCTTCCATAAAGGCCTGCCAAAAACCGACTACAATATCAGCATTGATCCCAAAATGGCTTTCGGTACCGGACATCATCAGACTACGGCCCTGATGGTGGAATTCCTGCTGGAAATGGAGAAGGAAATCAAAGGCAGACAGGTTCTCGACATGGGCTGCGGGACCGGAGTACTTTCAATCCTCGCGGCAAAGATGAATGCCGCGGTACCTGTCCATGCAATCGATGTCGATCCTATAGCCGTGAGATCCGCACGCGAAAATGCCGCAAAGAACCGGATTCCCCACAAGGTAAAAAGCCTGTGCGGAGACGCATCCCTGATCCAGGCCGGTAAATACGACATTATACTTGCCAACATCAACAGGAACATCCTTCTCGAAGACATGTCTTCATACTGCAGGGGTCTGAAGCCTGGTGGGACTCTGATTGTAAGCGGATTCTACGAAGAAGACTCTGCGATGCTGGAAGCAGAAGCCGCCAGATGCCTCCTTGAAACCGTATCATCCAAGACAAACGAGAAATGGTGCGCAATACGTTTCCTGTTGAAAAAATAATACTGCCTTACACATAAACAAAGATTACAGCCATATGAAACAATCATTCTTAGCATTGCTTATAGCCTTCGCTTCCATAGCAAGCCTGTCCGCATCTGCAGATGACAATCCGCTGTGGATGAGGTACCCGAAAGTATCCCCCGACGGCACCAGGATTGCATTTGCCTATCAGGGGGACATTTACTGTGTCCCGGTCACAGGCGGGAAAGCAGTCAGACTGACATCTACCGAATCGTTCGAATCACAGCCCGTCTGGTCAAACGACAGCAAGACCATCGCATTCATCTCAGACAGGTTCGGCGGCTTCGACATTTTCACCATGCCGGCAGAGGGAGGACTTGCACACAGGGTAACGACCCACTCCGCCAAAGAAACCCCGCTGGCCTTCTCCCCTGACGACAAATACATTTATTACACCGCATCCATACAGGACCCTGCCTCCAGCATTCTATGGGCCTCCTGGATGGAAGAACTGTATAAAGTAAAAGCAGAGGGTGGACGCCCCGTCCAGATTGCTGCCAACCCTATCTGCAGCATCAGCTTCGATGAAGACGGAGAATCCTTCCTTTATTATGACCGTACCGGCAGTGAAAACATCTGGCGCAAGCATCACACATCATCAGTTGCCAGAAATATTTTCTACTATAATGCAAAAGACGGCAGCCATACTCTCTTGACATCCAACCCCGGAGAAGACAGAGATCCCATTTTCACCGGAAAGGACAGGATGGTATTCCTCAGCGAACGCAACGGAGGCTCATTCAATGTATATGAATCTGCTGTCAACGACACTGAGAATGCAAAAGCCCTTACCAACTTCAAAGATAACCCTGTAAGGTTCCTGAGCAGAGCCGACAACGGCATGTTGTGCTTCGGATACCATGGCGAGATCTACACGCTTGTTCCCGGCAAGAAGCCTGAAAAGGTCAGAATCTCCCTGAACAATGACAACTACATGAAAACCCAGGTTCTGCGTCTGGGCAATGCAAATGAAATTTCCATATCCGAAGACGGTAAGGAAATAGCACTTCTGAGCCGCGGAGAAGTATTCGCCACTACTGACAAATACGGAACAACAAAGCAGATTACCAACACTGCTGCAGCAGAGTCCGGAATTACCGTATCCCCTGACGGAAAAAGCATTGTATACGCCTCTGAAAGGGACGGATGCTGGAACCTTTATCAGGCTACTCTCGGACGTGAAGAGGAACTGCATTTCGCGAATGCCACAATCATCGACGAAAAGCCCCTGTTCAAGAATGACGGCATTGAACGCACATCCCCTACATTCTCCCCTGACGGAAAGGAAATAGCATTCATAGAAAGCAGGCTATATCTCAAGGTCCTGAATCTGGAAAGCGGAAAAGTACGACAAATTACAGACGGTACACAGCACCATGGAAACTATTACGGCGGTTTCGACTATGACTGGTCTCCTAACGGAAAATGGTTTGCAATATCATTCGTCACAAACCGTCATGACCCATACGATGATATCGGAATCGTATCCGCAGTCAACGGCGGGAAGATATACAATGTAACCAACAGCGGATATACAGACGGCAGTCCGAGATGGGCAATGGACGGCAATGCCATAATATTCATTTCCGAGCGCCTCGGAATGAGGGCTCATGCATCATGGGGCAGCCAGAACGACGTATTCATAGCATTCATGAACCAGGAAACATACGACAGGTTCAATATGAGTGAAGAGGAATTCG
>CAZXFF010000057.1:0-5141 GCA_964640305.1 uncultured Muribaculaceae bacterium
GCATTCTTGTCTTATTCTTTATCTTAAAGAAAATTCTTCTAATGATTTACCATCTAAAACTAAAACAAATTCTCCCTTTGGAACATTATTAGTGAAATAGCCTATAGTCTCTTCTAAATTTCCTCTATATATTTCCTCATGTAATTTAGTTAATTCTCTACAAACTGCAATATTTCTATTTCCCAAATTTTCTTTCAAAAAATTTAAAGTATCTAAAACCCTATATGGTGATTCATAAAATATAATAGTTTCCCTTCTATCCTTTATATTCTCTATAAACTCTTTTTTTTCTTTGTTTTCTCTTGGAAAAAATCCTTTAAACATAAAGGCTGAAGTATCTAATCCTGAATAAATAAGTGCTGTTGTAAATGCAGTTGCGCCTGGTAAAACCTCTATATCAATTCCCTCTTTAATGCATTTTCTTAATACAATACTACCAGGATCTGAAATTCCTGGTGTTCCAGCATCACTAATTACTGCTATACTTTCACCATTTTTAACTCTATCTATAAGTTCTTCACTTTTTCCCTGCTCATTATGTTTATGATAACTTATCATATTTTTTTTTATATTAAAATGATTTAATAATTTTAAGCTTTGTCTTGTATCTTCTGCAGCAATTAAATCAACTGATTTTAAAACCTCTAAAGCTCTTAATGTTATGTCTCCTAAGTTTCCAATTGGTGTTGGAACTAAATATATTTTCCCCATAATTCCTCCTTATTCTCTTCCATATATTTTATTTATCTCTTCACTATAACTTCCATTATCATTGTACACATAAAGAGGTGGCTCCCACTTTAAATATGCTCCTCCATCTCTTTGTCCTTCAATTAAAACTATATTAGCTGCTTTTTTAATACTTGGATGTACCATTTGAACTCGTTTAGGTTCTATTTTATATTTTCTCATAATACAAAATATATCTGCTAATCTCTCCGGCCTATGTACCATATAAAGTCTTCCATTATCCTTTAAAAGCATCCTAGAAGCTTCTATAACATTTTCTAAGTTACACATAACCTCATGTCTTGCTATTGCATATTTGTTATTTGGATTTATTATACCTGATTTTTCAAGCTTATATGGTGGATTTACTGTTACCACATCAAATTTATCCATAGATTTTAATAACCTTTTATCCTTTAAATCACCTTGTAAAAATTCCATAGTATCTTGAAATTCATTTATTTCAACACTTCTATTTGCCATCTCAACAAATTCATCTTGAATTTCTAAACCTATTATCTTTTGTGGTTCTTTTTTTCCTTTAATTATAAAAGGTATTATTCCTGTTCCCGTACACAAATCCATTACTCTATGCTTCTTTTTAACATTAGAAAAATTAGCTAAAAGAACAGCATCCACCCCAAATCTAAATCCCTCTTTTTTTTGAATTATATATATATCTTTTAACTGTAAATCATCTAAAGTTTCGTCATCTTTAACTAATGATAAATCCAAATCTCTCATAATAAAACTTCACCACTTAAACGAAATTAAAACTTAATTAATTTCTGTTTCTTTCTTAAAATTTTTAATTAAGCCCTAGTGAACTTACGGTATTAGCTATATTGACCAATAATTTCACTTCTATAAAATCTATTATATATAAGTAATTAACATAAATCTACCTAATTAATTTGTAAACCACATCTCTTATCTGTAAATTCCCTCTAAAGATATATTTTTTGGTTAATTTTTAGCATAAACTATTTAGTTAAAGAATATTTAAATTTACCAAAAACATATTGAATAACTCCTCAGTACTCAATTCAATTAACTCTTAATTAATTATCCCAATAAATATTTTTTATAAATAATATTGACAATGTATAAAATTTAATATAAAATAAATATGTTCTCGGGGTGTGGCGCAGATGGGAGCGCGCGTGGTTTGGGACCATGAGGTCGCAGGTTCGATCCCTGTCACCCCGACCAAAAAGGATTGTAAAAATTACAATCCTTTTTTTATTATTATATTTTTTTATTCAAAATACATTTTACATTATTTATCATTTCATCATAATTATTTATCTTATCCTTTAAAAGTTTATTTTCAAGCTCAAGTTTCTCTATAACATTTAGGTCATTATCAATTTCATTATTACAGCAATATATATTTTTCAGCTCATCTAAAATTCTATTTGAATATTCTTTCTTAATAGTCCATTTATCTTGTAAATCCAATATATCAGAACATATTCCATATAAATAATAAAAATGTCTTGTATCTTTACTTTTCTCTTTTGGATAACCTTCTGCTCCAAAATAAAGAGCTAAATGATCTAAATGAGCCTCAATTCCTTCTTGCCATGAAGTAAATTTCGTATATTCTTCACTTAAAACACCTTCAGCATCATACTTAAACTCTTTAACCCCATAAGGATTATTAAAAGATTCCTTTAAATCACCATTAAAATTTCCAAAGTCAGTTTCTATAGCAGCTTGAATATATGCTACTACAGGATTAATATTTCCACAACTTTTATATAAATTATTATAAATATCCCAAAGATCTATAAATACTTCAGTTGCATTATTTTTTCTTGCCCATTCTTTGATTATACTTCCATCAAAATTTTTTTCTTCATCATTTATTAAAATTTTTAGTCTATCATCAATATTAAAATTAATTTCATTTTTATCAAAAATATTTTTTACTTTTCTATCTGAATCTAATAAATCTTTCATAATAAACCTCTATTTTATGTTTTTAATAATTATATTCTTTTATTTTAACCTTTATTCTATATAATTAATAATTTCTATATGTTAAACTAATTTAAAGGAGCGTGATTTATATGATGGAAAATGTTAAAGCAGCAATATTTGATTTAGATGGAACATTAGTTAACTCAATGTGGCTGTGGGATAAAATAGACACTACATATTTAAATAATTTGGGTGTGGACAAACCTTCAAATTTAAAAAAAGAAATAACCCATCTTAGCTTTGATAAAACCGCTGAATATTTTAAAAAAAGATTTAATATCTCTGAACCTATTGAAAAAATATTAGAAACTTGGTATAAAATGTCCTACGACGAATATACCAATAATGTAAAACTAAAGCCAGGAGCTAAAGAATTTTTAGAATATCTTTCTAACCAAGGAACAAAAATTGGTCTTGCAACTAGTAATTCTATGGTTTTAGTTGAAGCATGTCTAAAAGCCAATGGAATTTTTCACTTATTTGACAAAATTACTCTTACATCTGAGGTTTCTAGAGATAAAAGCTTTCCTGATGTTTATCTATTAGCCGCAAAAAGACTAAATGTAGAACCTAAAGATTGTATAGTTTTTGAAGACATACTACCTGCAATTCATGGTGCTAAATCAGCAAATATGAAAGTAATTGCAGTTAATGATGAACCTCATACACCTTTAGAAGATAAAAGTAAAATTATAAGCGAATCCGATATGTATATTAAAGACTATAATGAATTACTCAATAAAATAAAAATAACAACATAAAATTAGAGGCTATGATAAAACATAGCCTCTAATTTTATGTTGTTAATTAAAGTCCTTTAATGCTACCTTTATTTGTTTTGCTCTATGCTTCCATGTATTATCTGAAGCTTCTTTTTTTAATATTCTTTTATAATTCTCATCATGAGTTAATACTTTTACAGCATAATCTATCTTTTCTATAAAATCATCAGTACTATAAGCTATCTGACAAGATTCATAAGACTTACATTCATTTATATCAGTAGTTACTATTGGCTTTTCCAATGCCATATATTCAAATATTTTTACTGGAGATGTTGAATCGGTTATATCATTTTTTATAAAAGGAACTGTACAAACATCAAAAAAAGCTGAATATGTTATTAAATCTATATAATTTATTATTCCTAAATAAGATACATTAGATAATTTATCTAAGCCACTCTTATCATAACTTCTATCATAATTTATTCCTATTAACACAATTTCATAATCTGGTCTTTGCTCTGCTAATTTTTTAATTTTTTCATAATCAAACCATTTAGCCAAAGCCCCATAATACCCTATTATAGGCTTACCCTTGTCCACTATTTGTTTCATTCTCTTTGCTATATTAAAACCTGTTTTATCAAAATCTTCTAAATTTACTCCATTAGGAACTAATATGCTTTTTTCCGATGATCCTCTAATATTTTCTGATATCTTTTTTAATTTTTTAGCTGTAGACACAACTAAAACATTATCAATATCCTTTAGTAACTTTTTATGGTCTTCTATCATCTGAGTACTTACTGTTGCACCACTTATTTCTGATGAAATTTCATCTACAAAATCATATATAACCTTAAATCCCCTATCTATATAGTAAGTTTTTATTTTATCATAAGACACATCATAAAGACATGTTGCATAAACATGTACAAACTTAGGTTTATCAATTTCTTTTATTATATCAAAAAAAGCCTGATTTAGACTATTCATATCTAAATTCACTAAATAAAGATTCTCTTTTATCTGCTTTATGGAAAATATCTCTTTATCCTGAATAGGATCTGTTCTATATATATATAATATTTTTTCATTACTCATAGCTTCTGCTAAATGTTGAGGTCTTTGTTTCAAGTCTATATTCCATCCGAAGGAAGCATAAAATACAACTATTGCATCATATTCTTCTTTAAACATATTTATAAAAGCTTTTTTAAAAGCCTCGTATTGAGTAGTATATATTATTGAATTAAATGCACTTTCTATTATTTTATTAACATTTTTATATCTTTCGTATATCTTTCCATTTAATACTTGATAATTGAATTCCTCTTCATCATCAGTATCAAATCCTTCATACATAATTTCGCTTATTTCAGGATATGAATTTAATACATAATTTGTAAGTTCTACTTTTTCTTCTTCTACTAAATTATCATATCCATATTTAATAGCATCATTTATAATATCACTAGGGACTCTATGCTTTATTTTTTTTAATCCAAACACCTTACACCCTCCATTCTTCATTTAAAAATACAAAACCATTACTTTTTCTTTTACTATTAATATTAAAACTTATAGTATTTTCTATGCTTTCTAAAGAAACTAAATTTTGACTTTCACAAAATATTATATCAATATAATAAATCCCATTTTTTAAAGTTAAATCACTAAATGTTAACTTAACATTGTTAT
>CAZXFF010000057.1:5151-12109 GCA_964640305.1 uncultured Muribaculaceae bacterium
AATTCCAAGGTATTAGAAATCCATCCACATTACTGTTTATAGAACATATAAACTGGTCCATATGTCTAAACTCACAAGGCTTAGTATAAGCTCTTCTAAGCTCAACTGTAAGCCCTGGAGAATTTATATCATTATTTAATACCTCATATTCTATATTAAGAGTCACTGAACCTCCATATTCAAAATTATTTTTTTCTTCACATATGGATACGCACTTTAGTTTTACAAAAGAATTTTTAATCTTATCATTATTTAACATTAAAAAATTTCTATAATAGTTCTCAACAACCTCTATTGCGGTACCGATTTCTTTTATTTTACCTTTTTCAAGCCAAATAACTCTTTCACAATAACTTTGAATTGTATCCAAACCATGAGATACATAAAGAATGGTTTTCCCTGACTTCCTAAACTTTTGAAATTTATCCATACATTTTTTTTGAAACTCTACATCCCCAACAGACAATATTTCATCCACTATTAATATATCTGGATTAACATTTATAGCCACAGCAAAAGCCAATCTTGCATACATCCCACTTGAATATGTTTTTACAGGATAATTTATAAATTCTCCAATATCTGCAAAGTTTATTATATCATCTTTTACCTCGTTAATCTCTTCTTTGCTCATTCCCATTATGCTACCATTTAAATATATATTTTCTACTCCAGTAAGTTCATTATTAAATCCTGTACCTAGTTCTAAAAGAGAGGCTACTTTACCTTCTATGAATAACTCTCCAGAACTTTTAAAGCATACACCTGTTAAAATTTTAAGTAGAGTCGATTTTCCTGAACCATTACTTCCTATTATACCTAATATTTCTCCCTTATTAACATGAAAAGAAATATTATCTAATGCTATAAACTCATTTTGACTATTTTTATTAAAAGGATTTACTATTCTTTTTAATTTATTTTTTTCAGAGCCATAGACTTTATATTTTTTAGAAAGATTTTTAACTCTTATAGCATAACTCATTTTCTTCCTCCACTTATGAATTTAATATGAAATTCTTCATATCAATAGCTCTTTGTTTCCATGTATTATGATTTCCCTCATTTTTCAATTTGGATATATATTCACAATCATTTTCTAATAAAATAGCCTTTTTTATATTTTCTATAAACTCATCATGATTTTTGCTTATTAAAGGAGATTTATATTTTCTACATTCAGGTAAATTAGTAGTAACTATAGGCTTACCTAAAGCCATATATTCAAACAGTTTAACGGGTGATGTTGATTTTGTTATATCATTTATCACAAACGGAATCATAGAAATATTGAAGAATTTAGAATAATCAGGTAGTATATTATAGTCAACTGCTTCTATATAATGAACGTTATCTAAGTTAAGAATTCCACTCCCCTTAAGGGAGTTATCATAATCTATACCAATAAGTAAAATATTAAGATTTTTAAACTCATTAGAAATTTTTTTTATAAGATTATAATCAAACCACTTAGCTAACGCTCCAAAATATCCTATTATTATTTTATTAGAAGTTACTATATTTTTTATTTCTGTAGGAACATAATTAGTCTCTATATTTGAGAAATGCTCGAATTCCACTGCATTTTCTATAAGCGCTAACCCTTTTTCTCCTCTTATTTCCCTAGCTTCATTATATAATTCATCAGCAGTAGCTATAACATACGTATTTTCTTTATCTTCTAGCATATGCTTATGACTTTTTTTTATATTTTCTGTCAATTTAAAATTAGCAATATCATCTGATAGTTCATCAACAAATTCATATATTATTTTAAAACCCCTATCTAAAAATTTTTTAACATACTTATCATATTCCATAAAAGAGGTTGAATAAATTTGCGCAAAAGCCTTAATATGACTTTCTTTAATTATATCTAATAATCCTTCCTGAACCCAATAAATATCTGTATTTATAAGGTATAAATTATTTTTTATCTTTTTATAAATTTTAATATCCTTATCAACATAAGGTGATAATTTGTAAAAATACAATATATTCTCATTAGATAAATTTATTGCTATATGTTGAGGCCTTTGAAACATCTTCATATTAAATCCAAAATAACTATCAAAAAAAATTATAGCATCATAGTTTTTACTAAAAACTATCTTTTTTAAATCTTTAAGGATTTCATTTTTATCTGCTATATTCTCTCTACATTTTATTCTTGTAATAATAGATTTTACAATTGGTCTTAAAATATTTTTAATTTCTTGTTTAATATTCATAGAATCACCTAAAGTTAACTTTCTAATTATTTTTCACTAAATCATAAAAAATTTCAGCTTTTTTCTCCCATGTATTTTCTAATGCCTCTTCTTTTAAATATGTATAATATCTATCATTTTTATTTATTTTTAACGCATAATCTAACTTTTCTATAAATTTACTATAATTTTCACCAATTAAAGTTGATTTATATTTTTTGCACTCTCTTAAATTAGTTGTCACTATGGGAACATTTAACGCCATATACTCAAAAAGCTTTACTGGATTAGTAGACTCTGTAATATCATTTAATAAAAATGGTATAATTCCTACATCAAATTGTTTCCCATATAAAGGTAAATTGTTGTAATCAATAACCCCTAAATAATGAACATTTTCTATATATTCTATATTACTTTCTTTAAAAGAATCGTCATATAAAAAACCTATTAAAACTATCTCATAATTTGGTCTTTTTTTAGCTATTTCTTTTATAAGTTCATAATCTAACCACTTAGCTAATGCTCCAAAATACCCTATTATAGGGTTACCTATATTAATAATATCTTTAATTCTTTTAGGAGGTACATCAACACTCTTTTGCCAATGATTATAATCTACAGCATTACTTATCATGGCTACTTTATACATTTCTCTTAATTTTTTTACATCATCCATCAGTTTATCTGCTGTTACTAAAACAAAATTTTCTTTATTTTTTATAATATTTCCATGTCTTGTATATATATAATCTGGCAAACTTCCTGATATTTCTGTTGATATTTCATCAATATACTCATAAATAATTCTAAATCCATTGTTCAAATATCTTTTTTTTATATACTCTTCATCCAAATATATATCAGTTGAATATAAAGATAAAAATTTATCTATATTCATTTTTCCTAATGTATCAAACAAAACATTTTGAAGAACATAGTTAGACATATCTACTAAATATAAATTATCTTTTACTTTTCTTACCCCATTTATATTAAAATCAAACTGCTCAGAAGTCCTATAAAAATAAAGAAATCCTTTTTTAGAAAGTTCATTTGCCATATGTTGAGGTCTTTGAACTAAAGGTATATTCCAACCTACTCTAGAATCAAAAATAATTATAGAATGATACTTTTCACAGTTTAATATACCTTTAATTTCTTTATAATATTTACTGTATATTCTTTTATAGTCAAAACTATTTTTATTAAAAAATATATTTATTCTACTTTCTATAGCTCTATATATTTTTTTTAATATAAGCTTAGATCCATATTCCCTAGATAATCGTATACATTTTTTTATCATCAGTCTAAAATTCACCTAACTTCTCCTTTTTTTAATTAATATACTATTACTGAATTAAATAATAATTACCTCGACCATTTATGTTCTAAGACAATAAATCCTTCTCCTCTATATTTATCATTTATAATAAAATTATAAGCTCTAACCTTTCTATATATCTCTTTATCATTAGATAAAAAGACTATATCAATGTAATAAATTCCAGACATTAAATTAAGACTTCTTAAGTTGAAATATACTTTATTATTCCCTACCAAAAAAGGTATATTTTTATACCAATCAATACTATTAAAAGAACAAACAAATTGATCATATTCTCTATTACTACTAGAATAATCATCTGTTTTTCGTATTTCTATAACCATTGATACATTAGAAAAAGTATTATCTTTTACCTTATAAATAACTTCTAACTCTAAATTTTTTAGATAATCAATTTCTTTTGAAACCTTGCTTACCTTTACATCTTCAATAGCCATATTTTTAAATTTTTTATTTTCTATACTACCTTTAGCTTTAAAGTTTAAATTGTAATATTTTTCCACTACTATAACAGAATTTCCATCCTCAATAACTTTTCCTCTATCAATCCATATAGCCCTATCACAAAACCTTTTTACTGTGCTTAAACCATGGGAAACATATAAAATAGTTTTCCCCATCCTTTTAAAATCTTCAAATTTTTCTAGACACTTTACTTGAAATCTAATATCTCCTACCGATAAAATTTCATCTACAATTAAAATATCAGGATCAATATTTACTGCTACCGAAAAGGCAAGTCTTGCAAACATTCCACTTGAATAACTCCTAACTGGTTGATACAAAAAATCTCCTATATCAGCAAAATTTATTATATCCTTAACTTTTTTATCTATTTCTCTTCTTCTAAATCCATTCAAACTCCCATTAAAATAAATATTTTCATAACCTGTAAGTTCCATATTAAATCCAGAACCAAGTTCTAATAATGATGATATTTTTCCATTTATAAAAATTTCTCCATTAGTTTGAAATGCTACACCAGTTAATATTTTTAAAAGTGTTGACTTTCCAGCTCCATTATTTCCTATTATGCCAACTGTTTCTCCTTTATTTATGTTAAATGAAACATCATTCAATGCATAAAATTTTTTTACATTATATTTCTTATATACTATTGATTTTAATCTTTCCTTTTTCTTAGTATATACTTTATATGCTTTTGTAACATTTATTACCTTTATAGCACTATCCATAAATATTTCCCACTTTCATAGCCTGTAAATTTTAATTTTTTAACATTTATAAAACATCATCAAATTCTGGCCTAAATCTAGCAAATTCATTAGAAGAAAATATAAATAAAACTAATGTACATATCCAAAAATATATACTATATCTAAATGTAGTAACATTTGTACCTAAAAAAGCATCTCTAAATAGTTCTATTAAATAATATAGTGGATTAATTTTCAAAACTAAATTTAACCATGGTATAGTCTGTTCAATAGGCAAATCTCCACTTTCCCACATAATTGGACATGTCCATAATAAAAATTGCATTGTTACACCAATGCCATGTAATATATCCACAGACATAACTACCCATGTTGCCAATAACCTAGTTAATGCTGATAAAAATATCATTGTAATTATAATTGCATATATAAGCTTAAAATAATTTATAATATTTAGTACACCATTAACTGCAAAAATTATGAATGTTATAATAAGTAAAATTAAAAAAGTATAAAAACTTATAAATATTCTTATATTGGGTAATATCTCTACAGAAAACTTAACTTTTTTTACCAAAAAAGATTTATTTCTTATAGAACTAGCACCAGAAACTATTACATCAGATATAAATATCCATGGGATATATGCTGAAACAAGCCAAACTAAATAGGGAACCTGTATATCCCCTGTTATACTTCTCATCCCTGAAGAAAATACAAACCAAAATACAGTTATCATAGCTAATGGTTTTATAACCGCCCATACTATGCCTAATCTTGCATTAGCAAATTCCTGTATAAATTCTTTTTTAGATAAATCAAATATAGTAAACCAATTAGAAAAAATACTTCTCTCTATTTTTATCCAATTTCTCAATAAATTCACTCTATTACCCCCTTATATACATTGTTTTCATTATCTTATAAAAATATACATAAATAAGGATAGATTATGTTTATATTATTTTTACAACAAAACTTTTTTATTTTATTCACTAAATTTAAAAATTATATAAATTTTAAAATTTAAAATAGTTTTAAATTCTTTATAAAATTATTTTCATTTAATCTTTATATAAAATAAGGTACCAGTATTTATCTACTGATACCCTAAATCATCTGTATTTCTAAATTATAACATCTCAACAGTATATTTGTTTCTTAATTCCTTTATTAAATCTAAATACTTTTGTTCTTGTCTTTGATTTAATAATTGTTTTAAAGCACCTTCTTTAACTTCTTCAAAAGATTTTATAGAATCTTCCTTTCTATCAGCTACCTTAATTAAATGATATCCAAATTGAGTTTTAACTGGATCACTAACTTCTCCTACTGGTAAAACAAAAGCAGCTTCTTCAAATTCAGGAACCATCATTCCTCTAGAGAAAGCTCCTAAATTTCCCCCTTGTTCTTTTGAAGGACAAGAAGAATATTTCACAGCAGCATCCTCAAAACTTAATTCATTTGATGCAATTTTTTCTTTAATTTCCTTTGCAAGCTCTTCTGAATCAACTAAAATATGTTTTGCAGTTACATTAGCTGGTTCTTTAAAAGCTTCTTGATTTTCATTGTAATATTGCAAAACTTCTTCATCTAAAACAGTAACTTCATCTAAAGCTTTTTTCATAACGATTTGAGCTAATAATTCTTTAGATATTTTATTTATTTGATCTATATATTCAGCTGAAGTATCTACACCAGTTTCTTTTCCTAATTCATACATTAATTCAAAAGCAATTGCTTGTTCTAATATATTTCTTCTTCCTTGTTCATTATCCATCATTGCTTGTTGTTGAGCTGGATATCTTGATATAACATCTGATATATAATCAGATGTTATATCTCTTCCTGCTACTCTTGCTAAAACTTTATTATCCATAATAAAATTCATCCTTTCTTTTTTTATTTTTAATAATTTTATTGTATAACCTTTGTTTAGATATTAAACTTAAAACAAAGTACTGTACCTCGTTTGAGTTATCAAATAAATATTTAATAATTTAAACGATTAATAGCTCTTTAATAAACAATTTTCAAATTATACAATTATTTTATATAAAATGAAAAAGCCTAGCTAATGCTAGGCTTTTTGGTGGCTCGAACTGGAATCGAACCAGTGACACGAGGATTTTCAGTCCTCTGCTCTACCGACTGAGCTATCGAGCCATATAACCTGGCAACCACCTACTCTCCCACACAGTCTCCCATGCAGTACCATC
>CAZXFF010000058.1:0-11824 GCA_964640305.1 uncultured Muribaculaceae bacterium
CAAGTATATGTTTATGTCACATTATGCCACGGAAGTTTGCAAGTGTCCCGAAAAATAGGCTGGCTCGATCTGGAAGGAAATATAATTATCCCGTTCGAATACTCGCTGCCTTCATATTATTTCGAAGAACCTCTGAATGCCGGACTCCTGAAAAGTTATGCTGAGGGAGCCGGGGAATTCTGCAAGGGAGTGACAGTTATCCAAAAAGGTGACTTTTGGGGGGTAATAGACCAGAAAGGCGAAACGATAGTTCCGTTCATATATGCAGACCAGACGGAATTCATCTGGGAGTTCTTCAAGGATAACGGTTACTTCATATTTTCGAGAGACAAGAAATCCTACATGGTCGATCTGCTTGGGGTGGAACTTTACGAGGCAAAGAACTTCCATAAAATCAGGGACTATTATGAAAAGAAGGGAAAGGAAATGCTTCGCCAACGTATAGATGCCGGTCTATATGATGAAGTTGAGAGGAAGATTGCAGATGCAGGTTCCTCTGTACGTGTAAGAAGCGAACAGATAATGGCCAAAGTAAGGGCAGAGGAGGAAATGAAAAGGATGAGGGAAAACTCATTCACGCATTTTGCGCAGACCTATGTGGAAGACAAGATAAACGAATGGCAGATAAAGGGGGAATTCGAAAAGACCGCAGACTGGCAGGTAAGGGTCAATGAAAAGACCCGTATGGTCAAAGCCAGGGAACTTACCAAGGAAGCCGAAAGGCTGTTCATCTCCAGGAAAGCCTCCGGGTTCACACCGGATTTCAGGATCAACGGGCTATATGATGCCGATCACGAGACATACCTTATCCAATCAGGCAAATACGGGAACCTGCTCGTTCCGGTCCCAATCGCCGAGGCCCCGGATTTCAAGGATTCCTGGGAAGGAGTGAAGGCGGAACCCCAGTTCTTCCTGGACGGGGATACGGTAGCGCTTGCGGCAGTGACATTCAGGCTCAGCAACGGAAAGTCCTATCAGTACAGCAACAAGGCATCGCTGGAATATGCCATTGCCGACATACACTATAATTTCAATCCGATAGAAATTGCCATGACTCCCCAGGATGCATCCGGGAAAGGCAGACAGAACATTGTCAAACAGGAAATCACAGCCGGCCCGCTCTCGGATGTAGATGTAGCCATCCCGGTTTCCGGCAGGACAGACGGATCCACATTTGCGGTAATAATCGCAAACGAGAATTACATAAATGCAGAAGATGTAAGTTTTGCCCTGAATGACGGGGAGACCTTCATGACCTATTGTGAAAAGACCCTTGGCATACCTGAAAAGAACATCAGGTTCTACAAGAACGCGACATTCGTGACATTCAGGATTGCGCTGAACTGGATAGAGGATGTCATCAAAAGCTACGGTCCTTCCTCCAAAGTCATTTTCTACTATGCCGGACACGGGATACCTGACGAGAAGACAAATAGTTCCATGCTGCTTCCAGTGGACGGAATACCTACGGATGCAACATCATGCTACGGACTGGACGAGATTTACGGAAGATTGGGAGCCATGGCTGCCGAGCGTATCCTTGTATTCATGGACTCCTGTTTCTCTGGGTCGGAACGCAGCGGAGGCATGCTGGCTTCAGCAAGGGGTGTGGCTGTAAGGCCCAAGGCTTCCGCACCCAGGGGGAACATGATAGTCATGACTGCTGCCCAAGGGGATGAAACCGCCTGGCAGTACAACGACAAGTCTCACGGAATGTTCACCTACTTCCTGCTGAAGAAGATGAAGGAATCGAAAGGCAATACCAGCCTCGGGGAACTGTTCGAGTTCGTGAAGAAGAACGTATCCCTCGAATCGCTTACCACCAACAGCAAAGGGCAGACCCCGGCCGTTACGGCATCCGGTGCCTATGCGGATACATGGGAAAGCGCAATGCTGTTATAGAGCCTGCTCCGGAAGTATCTGGGAAGTATGGGCCTTTGTGTTGACTTTTTCTATGATATCCAGAATAGTCCCGTCTTCACCGATTACAAATGTCTTGCGCAGGGTCCCCATGGTCTTTTTGCCATAGTTTACCTTTTCGCCCCATGCTCCGTATGCCTGCAGGATCTTCGTCTCCGGATCCGATACCAAAGGGAAGGGAAGCGAAAACTTGTCTATGAATCTGCGGTGCGATGCCGCACTGTCCTTGCTTACTCCAAGCACTGCATAGCCCATTGAAAGGAACCTTTCATAATTGTCCCTCAGGTCACATGCCTCGGCTGTACATCCGGGAGTATTGTCTTTGGGGTAGAAATAAAGAACCAGTTTCCTGCCTGAAAAATCTTCAAGGCGAACAGTGTTGCCGTCCTGGTCAATGCCTTCGAATGAAGGGGCTTTGTCTCCTTTTTTCAACATATTCTCACGTTTTTCTGCAAAAATAGCAGTTTTCCTCATAATGTCTCATTTCATTGGGTATCTTTGTATGGTTTGCTTGCAGAATCATGAATATACTTACCGGCGACAATATAAGAAAGGCCGATCTGGCTACAATGGAGAGGGAACCTATATCCGGCTACATGCTCATGGAAAGGGCTTCGGAGAGGCTTGCGGCCGAAATCCTCAGGCGGATTGACAGCTGCAGATACAGGAGAATCCTGACCGTATGCGGCAAGGGAAACAATGCCGGGGACGGATTTGCTGTGGCCAGGCTCCTTTCGGAATCCTTCCGCAGCAGGAAAGCAGGCAGCGGCAAAGCCCCGGAGATATGCGTGATGCCGTTCTTCGGACCTGAGGAAATGACCCCGGACTGCAGGAAGAATTTCGGATGCCTGCCTGCGGAGATACGGATTGTCCCCAGTGATGCCCTGGATATGCCTGGATGGGACGGCGGTCTCATAATAGATGCCGTACTGGGAACAGGGGTCAGGGGTATTGTACGGGGAAGGGCGGCGGAAGCGATAGGCTTCATAAACCGACTGCGCAGAAACGCTCCCGGAGGAAGTACGGAAGTGGTGTCCATTGACCTGCCATCGGGACTGCCCACCGAACCGGAGCAGGAGGACCTGCCGGAATCCGGAGCCGTATGCGCCGATGAGACCCTCACAATAGAATTCCCGAAACTATCCCTCCTGTACCCTTCCACAGGCAGCTTCGGAGGACGGACGACTGTCGTTCCGATTGGACTCGACCGGCAGTTCATGGAGGAGAACGGATGCGGTGCGGAGTGGACAGAGGAGTCGGAAGTACGCAGGATGTTCCCCCGGCGTAACTCTTTTGCACACAAAGGCTGCTACGGGCATGCCCTGATAGTCGCAGGGTCAGAGGGGATGACCGGGGCTGCAATACTCGCCACGGGAGCAGCACTCAAATCCGGATGCGGGCTTGTCACTGCGCATATCCCCTACGGGGAGAGGCTTGCAATGCACATTTCCCACCCTTCCGCCATGGTCAGTGCATATCCCGGAAAATATTTAACGTCTCTGCCTGATAACATATCACGGTTTACGGCGATAGGAGCAGGACCCGGTCTCGGACAGAACCCTGAGACTGCCGCGGCACTGGAACTTCTGATGCAGTGCGGAATTCCGATGGTCCTGGATGCAGATGCCCTGAATATCATTGCATCCCGTCCGCACCTGTTCCGGCTCATACCTGCCGGTTCGGTGCTCACCCCGCATATCGGAGAACTGCGGCGTTTGCTGAATGCTGCGGCAAAGGCAGGGGTGACCGGCAATGCGGAGGAAATGCAAGGGAACGGCAATCCGTGGAGGGACGAGATGCACAAGACGGACCTGGTCAGGGAACTGGCTTCGGCCACATGTGCTGTCATCGTCGTGAAAGGGGCCCACACAATGGTATGTACCCCTGCGGGGAAACTCAGATTCAACATGACCGGGAATCCGGGAATGGCCAAAGGCGGCAGCGGAGACGTACTTGCAGGACTTATAACAGGGCTTATGGCCAGGGGACTGAATGCCGCAGATGCAGCAGTTGCAGGTGTCCATATACATGGCAGGGCAGGCGACACAGCGGCAGCACTGCGGGGAGAGGAATCCATGGACTCTTCGGATATACTCGAAGCTATCAGAATTTAGATACAGGATGAACGACAGAAACCATATAATCGTAAAAGGGGCGGTTGAGAACAACCTGAAAAACGTATCCCTGAATATACCCAAAGGGAAAATAGTAGTCTTTACCGGAGTTTCAGGCTCCGGTAAATCCTCACTTGTGCTGGACACCATCGCTGCCAAGTCCAGGCGGGAACTGAACGATACATTCCCGTCCTTCGTGCAGCAGTATCTTCCCAAATACGGCCGGCCGCATGTCGACAGGATAGACAACCTGCCCATTGCCATTGTCATAGACCAGCGCAAGCCCGCTTCCAACTCCAGATCTACGGTAGGAACCTATACGGAACTGTATTCCCTCCTCAGACTGCTTTTTTCCAGGGTCGGGAAGCCCTTCGTCGGTTACTCCGACTCATTCTCGTTCAACCATCCGGGAGGAAGTTGTCCGCGCTGCTCCGGCCTCGGGGAAATACGGGAACTGGATATCCACAAGCTGGTGGACTTCGACAAAAGCCTGAACGATGAAGACACGATCCACTATATCGCCTTCCACAAAGGGGGATGGAGGTGGATCCGGTATGCCTACAGCGGCCTTTTCGACCTCGACAAGAAAATACGGGACTACAGCCCCGAGGAGCTGGACCTGTTCCTGAATTCGCCCCCGATCAAACTGAAGAATCCTCCTTCGAACTGGCCCAGGACCGCAAAATACGAAGGGTTGGTGCACCGCATGTACAGGAGCATCATCAACTCGGAAGAAGGACTGCTGCACAGCAAGGTTCTGGACCCGATGCTGACAATGGGCGTGTGTCCTGACTGCGGAGGGACCAGGCTGAACAGCCGGATCCTTTCTTGCAGGATAGAAGGAAAGAACATTGCAGAGGTGTGCGCCATGTCGGTAAGGCAGATGAAGGAATGGGTAGCCTCGCTTTCCGATCCGCTTGCCCAGGATATCCGCAAGTCCCTGCTTGAGCGGCTTACCGCCATGGAGGAAATAGGTCTGGGTTACCTTACTGCCGACAGGCCGATAGGCACTCTGTCCGGAGGGGAAGCACAGCGGTGCAAGATAGCCAAATACATCAATTCGTCCCTCTGTGACGTGCTGTATATCCTGGACGAGCCCAGTGTCGGTCTGCACAACAGGGACATATCCCTGCTTAAGGACTCGGTGCGCAGACTCCGGGATGCCGGCAACACCGTCCTGATAGTGGAACATAACCGGGAAATGATACGGATAGCCGACCATATCGTGGATATGGGACCGGGAGCCGGTGCCAACGGGGGACAGGTCATATACCAGGGGGATTACAGCGGACTGCTGAAGTCCGGCACCCCTACCGGAAATATGATGAATGCATCTTTGCCGCTGAACACGGCCCCGCTTCGGGCAGAAACCTCGTTCAGGCTCGAAAATGCATCCCTGCACAATCTGCAGGGCATTTCTGTAGACATTCCTTTAGGCGTAATGACCGTGCTGGCTGGTGTGGCTGGGTCAGGCAAAAGTTCGCTGGCTGAGTGCTTCATGAAGGCCTATCCGCACCCGGAAGACATTGTGCATATCTCCCAGAAGAACATAGGCGTGAGTCTGCGTTCCACTCCGGGGACATACATGGGGGTCGCTGACGACATCCGCAAGATCTTTGCTTCAAAAAACAAGGTGAAAGCCGATTTCTTTGCATTCAATTCCAAAGGCGGTTGTCCCGTATGTGGCGGCAAGGGGGTCATTGTCTCCGAAATGGCTTTCATGGATTCCATCGAGACGGTCTGCGAGGCATGCGGCGGCCTCAGATACTCCAAGGAGGCCCTGCAGTATACGATCGACGGAGGACTGAACATTGCGCAGGTAATGGACCTGTCCGCAGCTAAGGCATCCGAACTGTTCAAAGGCACCCGTATCGAAGAGAAGCTCCGTCCCATGATAGAAGTGGGTCTGCCTTACCTTCACCTTAACCAGGCCCTTTCCACCCTTTCAGGAGGGGAGCAGCAAAGGCTCAAGATTGCGTCCCACATAGGGGAGAGGGGCAAGATATTCATCATCGATGAACCTGCGGACGGGCTGCATCCGAAGGATACCGCCCTGCTTGTGGACCTTTTCCGCAGGATGGTGCGGCAGGGCAATACGGTAATACTGATAGAGCACAATATGGATATTGTCCGCTCCGCAGACCATGTGATCGAACTCGGACCGGGAGCAGGCCGGGACGGAGGTACAGTGCTTTATGCCGGCACTCCCGAAGGCATGAGATCCTGTCCCGCCTCCGTAACCGCAGAATGCATTTAAAGTAATGGGGCTGATTCAGAAAATGGAGATTCCGATGTCGGTGGTGAAACGCTCGAGGGTTTCTATCCCGAGGTAGGAATTGCCGAATCTGTTCAGTCTTGGGCTCCATACAGCGATGGCGAGCCGTTCAGGAATGATGGCGACAATTCCACCGCCGACACCGCTTTTCCCCGGCATTCCTACACGGAATGCGAATTCCCCTGATTCATCGTAGAATCCGCAGGTCAGCATGAGGGCATTCAGGCGTTTGGAACTGCTGACGGACAGAATCGTTTCCCCTGAATAGGGGTTGATTCCGTGTTTGGCCAGGAAGAGGAAGGATTTTGCCAGTTCTTCACAGCTCATGGAAATGCTGCACTGGTGACAATATACGTCTATGAGGGTTTCTACGTCCTGGGTGATATTGCCGAAACTCTTCATGAAGTGGGCGAGGGCCTGGTTCCGGTTGGAGCATTCCAGCTCGGAAAGGGCAATGGTTTTATCGTAGTAGATGTCGTCAGTCCCGGCCATGGCCCGTACGAACCGCAGGACCGCTTCCTTGGGATGCTGGTACAATCCTATGAGCTTGTCCGTTACAACGAGGGCCCCGGAATTGATGAAGGGGTTGCGGGGAATCCCGTTTTCGCATTCAAGCTGTATGAGGGAGTTGAACGGGGTGCCGGAGGGCTCTTTTCCTACATGCTGCCACAGCAGGTCTCCGGTGTGCCTGATCACCATGGCAAGCGTAAATACTTTGGAGATACTCTGTATTGAGAATTTGGTCTTGTAGTCACCGGTTCCGAATGTCTTCCCGTCCAGAGTCGCGATTGCGATGCCGAATTGATCCGGGTCCATATTGGCCAGTGCCGGAATATACGATGCTACCTCCCCGGCAGGTGAAATGGACTTTACTTCCCGATAAATCCGGTCTATAACTTCCTGATAATTCATTGTCCGTATTTTAAAGGACCTGCAAAATTGCAAAATTTTTCCTGAAAATTCAAAAGAAAGAGACAAGGCGGCGGGAAAGGAGCAGGAGAGGGGGCCAGGCTCTTTCTTGCATGACTTCCTGTTAAATGGGTGGGGGGCGTCATCTTGCCGTTTTTCCAATATGTGCCTGCGAAACTGATATGCGGGCATTCTTTAATTGGTTCCTGTTGTGCAATTCCGGAGTTTATGGTTATTTTTGCGGGAGTAATGAATTTGTATGGATTTTAACAGGATGTATATGAAAAAATCTGTTTTACGTTTTTGGGCCGGGGCTGCCGGAGGCTTTTGGGGTATGCTCACGGCTGTGTTTGCGGCATCGGTTCTGGCAGCAGGATGCTCCGGGGTTGTGCAGGACCCGTATGTAGTGGTTGCACCTTCCGCTTTTGCGGAGGATGCCGAGCAGTGGGAGCAGGTGGTTTCCCGGCTGCAGGTCCGTCATGGGGCGGAAGTATTGCGCTTCGATACTGTTCCGATGGAACTCGAGGCGGAGCTGAAGCAGCTCAATCCCCGCTATGTGGCGGTGGTGGATGTTCCGGAGAATATCGGCAGGGACTATGTCATTGAATTGAACAGGATGAGCCGCCGGATGGATGCAGATCCCTATGCGGATTTCCTTTGGGGAATCATTACCGGCTACGATGCAGCTGCGGCGTTGAGGATGGTGGAACATTCCGTTGAACCGATGGTGATTCGTACCGGGGTGGCAACGATCAAGGAGCTGGAGGCTGCGAAGTGGTTCGATTCCTATGCTTTCGTGGATGACCACAAGGTGGGGATGTGCGGAGAGAAAAAGGCAGGGGAGGACTCTTTGACCTATCGGGAAATAACCTACAGGACGGATATGGAAGGAGCGAACGAGCGGATCCGCAAGTTTGTGGAAAAACGTTTCGGGAAGGATGTTCCGGATGTGCTCCGCCAGTTCCTGGAATATTACGAGTCCTATGAACCGGATCTGGTGGTGACAGCCTCCCATGCGACCGAGAATAATCTGGAAATGCCCGGTTCGGTGGGCAACCTGCACTGCAGGGACGGAAGGCTGACTGTGGATTATCCCGGGGAACAGCGCTTTGTGCAGGACAGGGACAGCAGGATGGTATATCTGCCCATCGGCAATTGTCTTATCGGCAATATGAACAATACCCGCAACAGTATGGCTGCGGCATGGATGAACAGCCAGCAGGCAGCGACGTTTGTGGGCTACGTGGTTACCACCTGGTACGGACGCAACGGCTGGGGTGGTCTCAAATATCTGATTACCAACCCCGGAAGGTACTCTGTGCCAGAGGCATTCTACATGAACCAGCAGGATATGATGGCGCAGATGGCAGAATGGAACGAGGCTCTCACGGATGCTCCTTTCGACTACGATACCGCCTACTTCAAGGCACTGCCGCCGGTATTGGCGGAAATGGCGGCTCCTGCGGAATTGTCCGGTGACGAGATGTTCTTCTGGCTTGGATTCTGGCACGACAGGGATGTACTGGCTTATTACGGGGACCCGAAGTGGAATGTCAGGATGCAGGAGGTTCCCGGCGAGACCGATTTTACGGTAACTTCAAGATTCGAAAGGGTGGATCCTGCCGAAAACGGAGGGGCTTCCCGCAAGTGCGTTGTGACTGTGGAGACTTCGGAAGGTTTCAGCCTCCGCAGGATGCAGGGGGACGGTTTCAAGGAAGAGCATGTCCTGGATCTGCCGTTCAGCTATTTTTTCCCCACACGTCTCGACAATCCCCGCCTGACAGCCGGGGAGGACAGGCATATCGTGGTGGACGAGAACTTCCTGCTTATGTATGATCCCGCTTTCGAACCGGGTCAGACCTATACAATAGAGATTCTATGCGACTGAGAACGCGGAAGTGATTCCGGAGCATGAATGATAAAGGCCAGGTGTCGGAGATTCTGCACTTGGCCTTTTCAGTTAGGGTAGCAGGGGAGGGGGTAGGACACACTGCCGCACTCATCCACACCGCCCGGAATACGCGGAAAAGTGGGCGTTGTGGAATCACGTGAACAGCTTATCCATTGCGAGAATGGTTTCTAGGGCACATCGGTCAGCGTATGTTCTTCGCAGGTGTACCGCGCTGTTTGTGGAAGTGTGCTGGTACTCTGATAGTTATGGGAAAGGGGTCGGTTCACCTGCGGAGGGGTGTTGCGGACTGACCGGCCTGAGAAGCATGTCTGGGGCACATTGGCCGTAACGGAGCTTCCGCAGGTGTACCGCGCGGTTTGCGGGAATATGCTGGTACTCTGATAGTTATGGGAAAGGGGTCGGTTCACCTGCGGAGGCGGTTGGCAGACAGATTGCGATTCCGTTATTCGAGGTTGGTACGGACTTTGTCCAGGAACTTTTTCATTCCAGGGGAATCCTTTGCCTTAACCATTTCCAGCAGCCCTCCGAGTTCGTTTATGATTTTCTCCAGCTGGTCCGGCGTGCGTGGATTGAACAGTATTTCGGTGAGCAGGTAATCATCTTCGGACAGAAGCCCGTGTGCGATTGCCATGTGTTTCTTGAACGTGGTCCCGGGAGCGTCCTGATGCTTCATGACGGAAGCGAATACCAGTGTGGAGGCAAAAGGTACCGACAATGAATATGCCACCACCTCGTCGTGGCCGTCAAAGGTATATTCCCGTATGTTCAGTTTGAGGGAACTGAACAGGTCCTTGAAGAAAATCTTGCCCAGATAGTCCGATTCGGATATCAATATCGCATTTTCCGTCTGCAGGTTCCCGAGGTTGGCGAATGTGGGTCCGAACATGGGGTGTACGGATACAAACCGGAAGCCTGACTCTTTGTAGAACTCTTTGAGTCCCGTCTTGACCGAGGCTATGTCTGCGAGGATACAGTCTTTGCCAAGATGGGGTATGACACTCCGGAATGCATCTATGGTATGGTTAAGAGTGACGCAGTTTATTACCATTTCCGGTGCGAATTCTTCCACCTCCGCATAGCTGGAGAATCTCAGCGCATTGTATATGAAACGCATCCGCTTCGGGTCTGCATCCATAACCGCAACATTATGGCTGAAACTGAGGAGGTCGGTGAAGAATGAGCCCATCTTGCCGGCTCCCAATATGAGGATACGCATGTTTCTCGATTCTTTGTCCATAGCCCTGCGTGTATTATTGTCCGTTCATTACCTTCACCTGTACATTTACGGACTCTTCGTGGATGGCCTTCATTATTTCTGCTACGAAAGCGGGGTCCAGTCCCAATTCGGAGCCGGCATTGCATCTGTTTTCCAGAATGTCGCTGTATCTGCCAGTCTGAAGTACAGGCATGTTGTGTTCCTTCTTGTAGATTCCTATTTCCCTTGAAACCCTCATCCGTTTGGCAAGAAGTTCCAGCAGGCTGTTGTCGATGCCGTCTATCTGTTTTCTGAGTATGGCAATGTTTTCCGTAGTCTGCTGATTGTCCCTTACGACGAGCATGTTCAGGATATATTCGAGGACATCGGGAGTAACCTGCTGTGCAGCATCGCTCAGGGCCTGGTCCGGATTGCAATGGGACTCTATTATCAGACCTCCGAATTTGAGGTCGAGCGCCTGCTGCGATATGGGGGCCACCAGCTCTCTCTTTCCGCCGATATGGCTGGGGTCGCAGAGCATAAGCATGTCCGGGTATCTCCTTTTAAGTTCGATGGGGATATGCCACAAGGGGTCGTTCCTGTAGATTTTCTTGTCGTACGAACTGAATCCCCTGTGGATTGCCCCGAGCTGCCTTATCCCTGCACGGTACAGCCTTTCAAAGGCGCCTACCCATAATTCCAGGTCCGGACTCAGGGGATTCTTGACCAGGATTGGCATGTCCACTCCTTTGAGTGCATCTGCAAGTTCCTGCATTGCAAAGGGATTTGCTACGGTCCTTGCCCCTACCCAAAGGATATCCACCCCGGCTTTGATGGCCTCGAATACATGGTGGGGCGTCGCAACCTCCGTTGCCGTAAGCATACCGTAAGTATTCTTGACTTCCTTCAGCCAGGACAGGCCCTCGGTTCCTACCCCCTCGAACCCGCCCGGTTTGGTACGCGGTTTCCATATCCCTGCCCGGAAAATCCTGATTCCTCTTGAAGAAAGTTCCTTTGCGGTTTCCATCACCTGTTCCCGGCTTTCCGCGCTGCAGGGGCCTGCAATCACGACAGGGCGCTTGTTGTCCAGTCCTTTGAATGAAAGACTTTCTATATCCATTTTCATTGTGGGTGTCATAATCGTATCTGTAGTTTATTGTTATTGTCCGTTTTCCATGTTTTCAATTCTCCGGAGAGCTTCTTCCAGTTTATCTTCCTTGCAGCACAGCGAAATCCTCATGTAGGAAGCACCGCTGTCTCCGAAAATGATTCCCGGGGTTACGAAGACTCTGGCTCCATGGAGAATCCTGTCGCATACTGCTTTGCTGTCGGTATCGCGGTCCCTCAATTTACCCCAAAGGAAGAGACCTGCCTGGTCCGGATTTACGTCTGTACCTATTCTGTCCATTATCTTCGCAGCAAGTTCCCGCCTGTGCGAATATACCAGCTGAATTCAACTTGCAAATGCAACAGAATTCTGATTAATAATTTGTTTAAAT
>CAZXFF010000059.1:0-11744 GCA_964640305.1 uncultured Muribaculaceae bacterium
GAGTTCAGGGATGAGAATCCGGGAAGGGAAATCTTCACCAGGGCATTCGACGTTACGTCCGAAGATGCGGCATCCGAGCTTGAAAGTCTGGTAAAGGAGATGGGAGGGGTGGATATATGCCTGTACTCTTCCGGATACGGACATACTAATTCGGTATTGGAACCGTCCCTCGAACTGGGACAGATAGATGTCAATGTCAAGGGCTTTGTAAGATGTGCGGTATATCTTTTCAATTACTGGGCCGAGTCGGGTCTGAAGGGGCATCTGGCAGTACTTTCGTCAGTAGCATCCGTCAAGCCGCTGGGAGTCTGTCCGGCATACTCGTCGACCAAGAAATTCGAAGCATTCTATTGCGAGTGCCTGCGCCAGCTGGCCAGGGTAAGGGAAGCCGCGATAGACATCACTGTAATAAAGCCCGGCTTCGTGGATACGGATTTCATAAAGGGCAGGCACTTCCCGTTTACAATCAGCCGCGAGAAGGCAGCAATGGCGATAGTCCGGGCTATCGGAAGAAAAAGGAAAAGGACAGTCATCGATGGCTGGTGGGCCGGTCTGACTGTCCTTATGAATATGATCCCTTCATGCCTTTGGACATTCGGAGGCAGGTATTTCAGGCCTCACAGGGATATGTTCTGATTCTACAGTTCCTCGAAATTGATATCGGAAAAATTTGAAGCAGGGCGGTTCTCCTGCTCATTTCCGGCCTGTGCTGCGGGCTCGGTGTAGGACCTGTCCTCTTCAGTCCTTTCCACTACCGGCATCGGGCATCTTTCCTTGATATAGGCGATGACTTCTTCAAGTCCCGTCGTGAATTTCTCGAAATCTTCCTTGTACAGGAAAATCTTATGCTTGTCATATGCGAAACGGCCGTCTTTTTCTACTCTGCGCTTGCTTTCCGTAATAGTAAGGTAAAAATCGTTGTTCTTGGTTGCCTTAACATCAAAAAAGTATGTTCTTTTTCCGGCCCTGACGGGTTTTGAGAAAACATCATCCCCGTTGCGCTCTATCGCTCCTGCGTTGTCTATATCTTCTGAATACATTTTGAATATTTTTATAAAATTTAACACAAATATAAAATAAATTCCTTAGTTAAAATTATATTTGCGCAATATTAGAAAAAATTGTATGCTCAACCGTCGATTGATAAGGATTAAGGTATTCAAAGTTCTTTACAGCAAAGTCGCTTCTGAATCTTTTTCGATGAATGAAGCCATGAGGACTTTGAACGATTCATGCACAGGTACGCTGAACCTTTATTATTTCATTCTCAATGCCGCAGTCGCACTCCGGAATGTCGCGATGGCAAAAATCGAGACAGGACTCAAGAAGTACATTCCGACACCTGAAGAAAGGAATCCCAACATGAAGTTCGTGGAAAATGCAGTCTCTGCATATCTGGCATCCGATGCGGCTTTCATGACCTATTGCGAGAAAAGGGGACTGGTCTGGACAGAAGATCTGGCCCTTTTCATAAAAAAGCTGTATTCGACAATCTGCGAAAGGGATTATTTCAAGGAATACATGGCTTCCGAGGAAAGGTCCGTAGAGCAGGATTGTGAACTCTTTATCCGCATTTTCGTGGAGGAATTCAATGAGAATGAAGACCTCGAGACCTATCTTGAAGATCTGTCCGTATACTGGATGGATGATCTGACCTATGTGATCAATGTGATAATCAGGGCTCTTGAGCAGTTCAAGAACGACCGCAGGTTCCCGTCTGTAGATGTATACCTCAAGGAGGACGACCGGGAATATGCAGAGAAGCTTCTTGAAGCATCCCTGCTCGGATATGACAGATATTCGGATATGATCCTCAAGGCCATTGCCAACTGGGAAGAAGAAAGGCTTGTGCTTGCAGACAAGGTCCTTACTGTCCAGGGTATTGCAGAGGCAGTGAGATTCCCGAACATTCCCCTGAAAGTCACCATAAACGAATATGTGGAGATCTCCAAGTTCTACAGTACTGCAAACAGCCGCCAGTTCATTAACGGACTTCTGGACCGCATCCTCAAAAAACTCGTTGCCGAAGGTGAAGTGGTGAAGACGGGCAGAGGCCTTATTGAAAATTAGATTAAAATGCTATATTTGTATCTTTAAAATTTAAAATAAAACAAACAAATTTCAATCAAAATGAATCTTTTGACATTTTTATTGCAGGCCCAGCCGGCACAGACAGGTGCACAGCCTACATTCTTCCAGCAGTATTCTTTCCTTATCCTGATGATACTTATCTTCGTGGTAATGTATTTCTTCATGATCAGGCCCCAACAGAAGAAACAGAAAGAAATAGTGAAGTGGCGTGAATCCTTGCAGAAAGGAGACAGGATCGTTACAGTAGGCGGTATCTACGGTACCATTGCAGAAGTCAAGGACCAGTTCCTGATTGTGGAAATAGACAACAATGTCAAGATCAGAGTGGATAAATCATCTGTAGTAAAAGATATTACAGACATCCAGTCGAAGTAGCAGGCAGAATGGCGGGAAGTGGAATACAGGAAAGTGAAAAGCAGAAAGACGGGAAAAGGTGGCTGATGCTGCTGCTTTCCTTCTTTCTGGCTTTTGCTATCTGGCTTCTTCATTCGCTGTCGCTGAACTACTCCGTTTTTCTGGAATATTCCGTAAAATTGGATTCGTCGTTGGAAGGGCGCTCAGGTACGTCCGTTTCCGACGACATTCTTATTGTAAGGGGACGGGCAGAAGGTTACTACATACTCAGGCAGCGTATAGGCAAGGCAAAGGAAATAAACCTCACCGTACCGCCGTCTGTCCTGCATCTGAAAGATACGGTCAGGAATATCTTTTCTGCAAGCTGCGAGGATCTGAAAAGTGAAATCGTAGCAGCATTGGGCACAAGCGTAAGCCTCGAATTCATAGTCACGGACTCCATGGATTTCGTATTCACCCGTATCTCCAGCAAGAAAGTGCCGGTATCCTTAAGCACTTCCATAACCTACGATGACCAGTATATCCGGATGGGAGAGATTAGGGTCGAACCCGATTCCATAGAAATATTCGGGGAAGACAAACTGATTTCCGCAATCGATTCGGTGATTACCAAGACAATATCCTACTCCAGGGTAAACACGCCTGTACAGGGTATTACCGAGCTTATGCCGATACGGCGGATCAGGTTCTCGGAAAACACAATATTCTATTCCTTCAATGTGGAACGGTATGTGGAGGAATCCATGTATGTCAAGGTTACTCCCAGAAACGTCCCGGCAGGCAAGGGCATGATCGTAATCCCGTCTATGGTCAAGCTTACTTACAAGAGGCTTTATGACGGAGGCAGGTATTTTGATCAGGATTTCTCTTTCTCAGTGAGCTATAAGGATTTGCTCAAGACAATCGACTCCAAGCTGGTACCTGTACCGGAGCTGCTTCCGGCCGGTGTCATTTCCTACGAGATCGATCCTCCGTATGTAGATTGTGTATTGTTTGAAGACAACATGTGATGGCAAGGATACTGGCAGTTACAGGAGGTATCGGGAGCGGGAAAAGCTATGCAGTGAATGTGTTTTCCGCAATGGGAGTCCCCGTATATGATGCAGACTCACGTACCAAGGCATTGTATGACACTAATCCGGATCTACTCAACAAACTGGTTTCCTTGATGGGAAACAATCTTGTTAAGGGCGGGCGTCTGGACAGGTCATGGATGGCATCGAAGGTTTTCAATGACAGGAATCTTCTTGACCGTGTAGAAGAGACAGTCTATCCTTATGTCATATCCGATATCAGGGACTGGGCACAGGTGAACGGTGCTGGTACAAACGGTCTTGTGATAATCGAGTCTGCCGTTTTTCTGGAGAAGCCTGCATTTGCGGGGCTTGCTGACAAGGTTGCAACTGTATCCTGCCCTTTGGAGATGAGAGTGGAAAGGGTAATGAAACGCTCCGGATTGTCCAGAAAAGAGGTTCTGGACAGAATGGCCAACCAGTGGGACGATGCAAAGCGTGAAGCCATGGCCGATTTCGTGATAGTATCCGACGGCTGCCACCCGCTTCTTCCCCAGGTCTATGACATATATATGAAAATGAATGGTTAATTTTACAAAAACAGATTACAGATAATGAAAACAGATTTGCAGAAAATTTTGTCGATTTCGGGAGAGCAGGGACTCTTCCGCTACGTTTCCCAGGCAAAAAACGGAATGATAGCAGAATCTTTCATAACAAATAAGAAATCGGTATTCGGACCGTCCGCAAAGGTTTCTTCCCTTTCCGATATCTCCATATTCACCAATGAAGGAGAGGTATCCCTGAAGGAAGTTTTTGAAAAGATGCACGGCAATCTGGGCGACAATCCTGCACCCGCAGCCAAATCGGATCCCAAAGTGATCCAGGCTTTCTTTGCAGAAGTCCTTCCCGACTATGATGACAGCCGTTTTTACGTTTCCCACATGAAGAAGGTACTTACCTGGTACAATCTTCTGAAGGAGTATGCATCCCTGGATTTCGAAGATGAAGACAACGGAGAAGCAGAGGGTGCAGACGCAGGAAATCAGGCAGGGGAATGAGAGACGGAAAGACGATAGTGCGGGTTGTGACCATGGGGTGTTCCAAGAACCGTGTGGACTCGGAGCACCTCCTGATGCAGCTTTCCGCTGCCGGTTACGGAATATCCCCGGAAGAAGAAGAATTGGAGACTGCAGGTGTCGATATACTGGTTATCAACACCTGCGGTTTTATTCTGGATGCCAGGGAAGAGTCTGTGCAGGCTATCCTGGAAGGAGTTGAAGCAAAGAAAAACGGAGTGATCCGGAAGCTGTATGTCATGGGATGCCTGTCCCAACGGTATGCGTCGGAACTCCCTGCCGAAATTCCGGAAGTGGACGGGTTTTTCGGTGCTTTTTCGATTGACCCTCTGCTGGAGGCATTGTCTGTCAGAAAGGACAGGAGTCTGGAGCACAGACGTTACCTTACCACCCCCGGACACTATGCATATCTGAAGGTATCGGAAGGGTGCGACCGCAAATGTTCCTACTGTGCAATACCCGGTATAAGAGGTCCGCATGTCTCAGTACCCGAGGAACATATTCTGGACGAAGCAGCATCCCTTGTCTCTTCCGGGGTAAAGGAACTTATCGTCATTGCCCAGGATACCACCTATTACGGAGTGGACCTGTACGGAAGCCGACGCCTCGCTCCGCTTCTGTGGAAACTGTCGGACATACCTGGAGTTGAGTGGATCCGGCTTCTGTATGCCTATCCTGCAGCTTTCCCGGATGATGTGCTGGAAGTCATTGCACAGTCCCCTAAAATGTGCAAATACCTGGATATTCCCCTACAGCACTGTTCCGATTCCGTACTTTCCGCAATGCGCCGGTCGATCGACAGGAGAAAAACCATCGAATTTGTAGAGAAGGTGAGGAAGAATGTTCCAGGGATTGCATTGCGCACCACTATGATGGTCGGACATCCGGGAGAGGGTGAGAAAGAATTCGAAGAACTGCTTTCCTTCATTGCCGACTACCGCTTCGAACGGCTCGGAGCCTTTGCCTACTCTGAAGAAGAAGGGACATGGGGGGCACAGAATTTGAAAGACACTGTCCCGGAGCATGTAAAACAGGAGCGTCTGGAAGAACTTATGGAATTGCAGTCATCGATCTCCCTGCGCTGGAATGAAGGCAGGGTCGGTACGGAAGAGCGGGTGATAGTGGATTCATATTCAGGAGAAACCGGACAGCTCGTCTGCCGCACTTCCAGGGAATGCCCTGAAGTGGACGGAGAAGTGCTCGTGGACATTCCGGACACGGATGATCCTTCATCTGCTGCAGGACGTTTTGCAAAAGTCCTCATAACAGGTGCAGACGAATATGACTTGAATGCCAAACTGATACAATATGAACAGTAGAATCCGCATTGCCGCATTGCTGGCTGCAACAGTTTTCCTTTCATCATGCGCTCCCACCACATATACAGTGATGGTGGATAAAAAGATTGTTCCTGAGCACGCTGTAGATTTCGGGAAAAAACTGCCAGGCATTGTGACGGTGACTCCAAGGGAAAGTCAGGATTCCCTCCTGATTTCCTCTTTTGCAATAGGAATGGCTGAACAGCTGGAATCAGACCTTTACCTCTCGCCAGGCTCCATTCCTGTATACTATCTCTATTCACAGGATATTGATCTCAATGATCCGGGGATGATGGAAGGACTGGTCCGTCAGACCGGCACCGACATCATGCTTATTGTGGACTCGGTTTCGATCGGGGAGTTTTCCGTAAACCGCCCCGTGGAAATGGCGTTCCACGGCAACGAATTCCTCAAACAGACTGTTGTATCCCTGCCGTTCTCCATGGATATCCGTGTCTTCATGGCCGATTCGTCATATACAGACAGAATGCATGTTGAAGAGACAAGCGAATGGACAATGCTTTCGGAAGAGGATCTCAGCAATGTGAGGGCAGTAGGAGAAATCAACAAGAAACTTGAAAATTCTTTCAAAGAAAACGGTTCTTCCATAGCCAAGGAATTCGTTTCACATTGGGAGACAGTGAACACCCGTCTTTATGTCTATGACAACAGCCGGTGGTGGGATGCTTGCCGCCATGCCTACCTGTTCGAATGGGAAGATGCCATGGAAATCTGGATGGAAGAAGCAAAAAGCAACGATGTCATGAAGGCGGCATGTGCTTCATACAATGTCTCCGTAGCATGCAGGATGCTTGAAATGAAAGACCTTGCTTGGGAATGGAAAAACAAGGCAGACAACCTGATGGGGCATGACAGCTCTTTACAATAGACACAATCATCAATTAACCTGATATAACACTTAGAAAAATGATCTGTTCCATGACCGGTTTCGGTAAAGCCGAAACCACTGTAGAAGGCAGGAAATATGTGGTGGAAATCCGTTCCCTGAACGGGAAAAACGCAGATATTTCCTTGAAAAACAACATTCTTCCGAAAGAAAGGGAACTCCCTTTAAGGCAGTACCTGTCAAAAGAGCTGGTGCGCGGAAACATCGATGTATTCATTTCTGAAGAGAAGCAGGATGCCGGTAGTGCCAGAAAGATTGACTCACAGATTTTCTCCGAATACTTCGACATGATTTCCGAACTCGCATCCGCTAAAGGTATTGTACCAGGTGAATATATCATTTCTGCGGTACTGCGTCTTCCGGATGTCATTTCTTCCGACAGCAGGGAAGAAATTTCCGATGAGGCTTCCGATGCAATAGCCGCAGCTGTGGAAGCAGCCGCAGCAGACCTGCGTTCGTTCCGGATCCGTGAGGGAGAAGTGCTTCGGGCCGACTTACTCAAAAGAGTTGACAATATACTGCACTTTCTGGAAGAAGCGGAAACATATGAACAGGAAAGGATCGTTTCCGTCAAAGAGAGGATTGTCTCGCGCCTTGAGGAAATCAAAGCGGCTCCGGACCATGACCGACTGGAGCAGGAAATGATTTTCTACATAGAGAAACTGGATATAAATGAAGAAAAAGTAAGGTTGCGCCAGCATTGCAGGTATTTCTCGGACACCATGGATTCCGAAGAATGTCCGGGACGCAAGCTTGGATTCATTGCCCAGGAAATGGGCAGGGAAATCAATACCCTGGGGTCCAAGTCCAACCACGCACAGATGCAGAAATGTGTAGTCATGATGAAGGATGAGCTGGAAAAAATAAAGGAACAGGTATTGAACGTTCTTTAAACTTTATATAACTTTACAGAACTTTAATTAATTTTTACCGCTAACTAAATCACAAACAAAAATGAAACGCGTACTATCAATTATCTTGGCAGCAGTTCTTCCTCTCGTGTCGATGAGTGCGAAGGAAGAAGCCCGTCTGCTCCGTTTCCCTTCTGTTGGAGGGGATAAAATAGCATTCACGTACGCTGGAGACCTTTACATCGTTCCAATCAACGGTGGAGAGGCCGTAAGGCTTACTTCTGACATCGGTTATGAAATGTTCTCCCGTTTCTCTCCGGACGGAAAAACCATTGCATTCACTGCACAGTATGACGGGAATACCGAAGTATATACCATTCCCGCAGAAGGCGGATCTCCCAAACGCATCACCTATACTGCAACTGTAGACAGAGACGATATAGGTGACCGGATGGGCCCGAACAATATCGTGATGTGCTGGACTCCGGATGGAAAGAACATCGTATTCAGGACGAAATGGCATACTTTCTCAGGATTGAGGGGACAGCTTTACAGCATTTCCGCAGAAGGCGGAGAGCCTGTACGCATTCCTACGACAGAGGGCGGTTTCTGCTCCTATTCTCCCGACGGTTCCAAACTGGCACTCAACAGGATGTTCCGTGAATTCCGTACATGGAAGTATTACCGTGGAGGCCAGGCTGACGATATCTGGATCAATACAGTGGGCACTACCGAACTGCAGAACATTACAAACAACGACGCACAGGACATTTTCCCCATGTGGATAGGAGATGAAATCTACTATATGTCCGACCGTGACCAGATAATGAACCTCTTCTGCTACAACACTGTTACAGGAGCCACCTCAAAGGTGACCGATTTCAAGGAATATGACTGTAAGTTCCCTTCCTATTCAAAGGACTACATCGTATTCGAGAACGGCGGCTATATCTACAAATACTCGATCGCAGGCAAGACATGCGAAAAGGTTCCCGTATACCTGAACGCAGAAGGGATATATTCCCGCGGCAGGCTTTACACCAAGGAAGATGCAGGAAGGAGCAGGTCATCATATTCCCTTGCTCCGGACGGATCCAGGGTCCTTTCCGCACTTCGCGGGGACATCTTCTCTCTCCCTGTATCGGAAGGGGCTACATACAATCTGACTTCTACCCCCGGTGCACATGACCGTAATGCCGTATGGTCTCCCGATGGAAAGCAGATTGCATATTTCTCGGACGAGTCTGGTGAATACCAGGTCTATGTAATGCCTTATGACAATCCTTCCGCAAAGGTTTGCCTCACTTCATTCGAAGACGGTTACCCTTCATCCCTGACATGGTCCCCTGACTCAAAGGTGCTTTATTTCACAAATGAGAAAAAGGAACTTCTCTCCCTGGATGTGGCAACCCGCAAACTTTCCGTTATATTCGAAGGTAAATACGGCGGTCCCCGCGGATTCGACATCTCTTACGACGGGAACTGGATTACATATTCCGCATCCCTTAAGTCAGGCGTTTCTGCAGTATTCATCTACGATGTGAAAAAAGGCACCCATACCCAGGTGACTACCGACTGGTACAATTCATACTCGCCTATGTTCTCGGATGACGGCAAATACCTGTTCTTCTCTTCATCCAGAGATTACCGTGCCATCTATTCGCAGGTTGAATGGAATGCAGCTTATTCAGTTTCCAACTATATTTTCGTACTCCCTCTTACAAAAGAAGTTCCTGCAGTCGGACTTATCGAAGGTGTCGAGTACAAGCTTCCGGCAGCTCCTGTAAAAGAGGACAATGCCAAGAACACCAGGAAAAAAGGCAAAACTGCACCGAAGGAAACTGCCGAACCTGCAATGACCGTAGACTTTGACGGTATCGTGGAAAGGGCTTCAGCCCTGCCTCTCAAGAGCGGTTCCGCATCCATGGTAGCCGCTTTTGACGGAGATCTCTATTTCATGTCTGCCGGCAAGCTCAAGAAGATTTCAATCGACGGCCTGAAAGTATCAGACGTTTCTGACTGCTCGGTACTTTCGTTCACACCGGACTACAAAAAGGCCCTCGTATCCAGAAAAGGTACTGTTGCTGTAGTGGATGTACCTTCATTCCGCGGCGATGCTTCGATCCCTACAGACGATATGAGAGTCATGATTGACTACCGTGCTGAATGGAAACAGATTTTCGATGAAACATGGAGGATCTACCGTGACTACTTCTATGTGGAAAACATGGTAGGCAGGGACTGGAAAGCAATCCATGACAAATATGCCGTTTTCCTGCCCTATGTAAACCATCGTCATGACCTGACCTACGTAATAGGTGAAATGATCGGGGAACTTGCTACCGGACACTGCTATGTGAATACAGGAGAAGTCGCAAGACCGGAAAGGATCCAGACCGGATTGCTAGGTGCCATCTTCTCCAAGGACGAGGCATCCGGAGCATTCAGGATAGACAAGATATTCGAAGGAGTATCATGGGGCGACACAAGGCGCTCGCCTCTCGGACAGCCCGGCCTCAATGTGAAAGCAGGTGATTTCGTACTGGAAATAAACGGACAGCCTGCATCCGGACTCGGAACAATATACGAAGCCCTCATAGGCAGGGTAGGCATAACAACAGCCCTCAGGGTAAATGACAGGCCGGTTGCAGAAGGCAGTCGCGTCATTTATGTGAAACCTATCGCCGACGAGACCCAGCTCGCATACTTCGATTGGGTTCAGAACAATATCCGCAAGGTATCTGAAGCCAGCAACGGACGTATAGGATATATCCATATCCCCGACATGAGCGTAGCCGGACTCGATGAGTTTACACGTCTTTTCTACTCTCAGCTTGACAAGGAAGCCCTCATCATCGATGACCGTATGAACGGTGGCGGAAACGTATCGCCTATGATTATCGAAAGGCTCCAGAGAGTAGTTTACAGGATGAACATGTACAGGAACGGAGGTGAACAGCTCGCGACAATTCCCGAGTCAACCCACTACGGACCCAAAGTATGTCTTGTAGACAAGTACTCTTCTTCGGACGGAGACCTCTTTCCCTACAGTTTCCAGAAACTGAAACTAGGTAAGCTTATCGGTACCCGTACCTGGGGTGGAGTAGTGGGAATTTCCGGCTCCAAGCCTTATCTTGACGGACAGGACGTACGTACTCCTTTCTTTACAACCTATTCGACAGAAGGCGAGTGGGTAATTGAAAACAGGGGAGTAGAACCTGATATCTTCGTGGACCTCAATCCATTCGAAGATTACCTCGGAAACGATGCCCAGCTGAACAAGGCCATCGAGGTTCTTCTTGAAGAACTCAAGGATTACAAACCGCTTCCCGGAGTACCTGCCGACCCGATAAGATAGCGGAAAAGGTATACAGTACTGAAAACAGAAACCGGCCATTGTCGCATTCGGACTTTGGCCGGTTTTTTATTCCGTTTCATTGGTGTCCTATAATGTTCCGCCTATTACCTGCAAAAGCCTTCCTGCCTCAGGTATGCTCCAGAGATACCTCTCAGGCCGGTCCACTCGGCACCAGCCTCCAATGTTCCCCAGAACGCACTCTCGCCGTGGTGCGCCATCCAGCCCCCCTTCGCAGGTGAACCGGTTCATTTCATATAACTCGCAGAGTACCAATAACTTACCACAAATCGCGCGGTACACCTGCGGAAGCCTTGCATCTGCGAATGTGCCCGAGAACCCCTTCTCGCCGCGGTGCGCCCTTCTTTCCCCTCCGCAGGTGAACTGGACTATTTCACCTAACACGCATAATACCAATACCTTACTGCAAATCGCGCGGTACACCTGCGGAAGCCCTCCGGCCGCCGATGCGCCCTAGACAGCGCTCTCGCCGCGGTGCGCCCTCCTTCCACCTCCGCAGGTGAACTCGCATAATCCTTGTAACTCTTTGTGTTCCAGTGTATTCCTGCAAAACGTGCTGTACACCTGCGGAAAGTCTCCAGACGCCAACATGCCCCAGAGGCCCTTCTCGCTGGGGTGCGCCCTCCTTCCACCTCCGCAGGTGAACCTGCATAATCCTTGCAACTCTTTGTGTTCCAGTGTATTCCTGCAAAACGTGCTGTACACCTGCGGAAGTCCTTCAGCTGGCAATCTGCCCACTAAGCCTTCTCGCTGG
>CAZXFF010000060.1:0-10761 GCA_964640305.1 uncultured Muribaculaceae bacterium
ATGCCGCGAGGGAAATCGGGGCAGATGATATACTGGTTAGGGTCGGGGCTTTGTACCACGATATCGGCAAGATGAAGAATCCGCAGTGTTTTGTCGAAAATGCGCCTGTCGGTTTCAATTACCACAAGGAGCTGTCCCCGATCGAGAGTGCACAGCAGATTATACGCCATGTCGATGACGGTGTCGAGATTGCCCGGAAGCATAAACTGCCTGAAATAGTGATTGACTTTATAAGAACGCATCACGCCAGGACCCTTACGGCCTATTTCTATACACAATATTGCAATGAGGGGGGGGATTCCTCAAATGTGGAACCATTCATGTATCATGGCGAGCTGCCTACGTCAAGGGAACAGGTTATCGTGCTTATGGCAGATGCAATAGAGGCTGCATCCAGATCTCTGAAAGACTACTCGGAAGAAAGCATATCGAATCTGGTGGATAAGATAGTAGGTCAGCGTCTGTCTGATTCCCAGCTTGTCCAGGCTGATATTTCCATCAAAGACATTACTTTGCTCAAGGCAATGTTCAAGTCCCGTCTTGAGCAGATGTACCATGAACGAATTGCCTATCCCAAGATGAAAGGGGAAAAATAGGAAAAGTTTTGTATATTTGCGGACTTGTATAATGGGGATGTTTTGGTTTTGACAGCACATGACATCGGAAAGCAAGCATGCCGGGGATGGTAATCTACCCCGTAACAAGGTTCCAAAGCCATAACTGGCAACAACAATTATGCACTCGCTGCGTAGTAAACCAGGTTTACTGCCTTAATCGCGGTCGCCAAGGGCGATAGCGACGAGTATCCCGCCGGACTTTAATCCGACTATGTGCGGCACAAGGGGTATCATTCAAGCCGGATGCGGATGCGGACTCCCTTAAAGCATCCCAAGTTTCAGGGGATAAGGCAATGATGGCAAGTCCGTCTGCAGTCGTTGCACGAAAAGCAAGGCCGGAATAAGCATGTAGAAACCTTTCGGGTGCGGTGTTTGGACGGCGGTTCGAGTCCGCCCATCTCCACTGTTCATCATTCTTTGGAAATGAATATAGCTGTTGTAGGTGTAGGATATGTCGGTCTCGTCTCCGGTTCCTGTTTTGCGGAGATGGGCGCCAATGTTTTCTGCGTCGATGTGGATGCTGAGAAAATAGACAGGCTCAACAGGGGGATTCTCCCTATTTACGAAGAAGGTCTGCAGGAAATCGTAAACAAGAATACAAGTGACGGCAGGCTGCATTTTACAACATCCCTGGCTTCATGTATCGATGAAGTTGAAATTGTATTCATCGCTGTAGGGACTCCTCCTGAAGAGGATGGATCAGCGGACATATCTCATGTGATGGATGTGGCTGCCGAATTCGGTAGATGCATAAAACGCTATACCTTGCTAGTAATGAAAAGTACAGTTCCGGTAGGCACATGCTTCAAGGCGAGGGATGCTGTCCGTGCTGAACTGGAGAAGAGAGAGGTTGATATTCCTTTTGATATTGCTTCGAATCCTGAATTCCTTAAGGAAGGTGTGGCCATAAAGGATTTCATGACACCGGACAGAGTGGTAATAGGGGTGGATTCAGAAGAAGCAAGGGCCAGAATGTCTTCTCTTTACAGGCCCTTCCTGCTGAATAACTACCGGGTTATTTTCATGGATATCCTTTCTTCGGAGATGACCAAATATGCGGCGAATGCAATGTTGGCTACCAGAATAAGTTTCATGAATGAACTGGCTTCCCTTTGCGAACTTACCGGTGCGGATGTCAGCAAAGTGCGCACAGGCATTGCTGCAGATACCCGTATAGGGTCTAAATTCCTGTACCCAGGTTGCGGGTACGGAGGTTCGTGTTTCCCGAAGGATGTGAATGCGTTGTTGAGGACAGCTGAGGAGAACGGTACGGATATGAAGATCATACGTGCTGTGGAGGAAGTGAATAACGTGCAGAAGAAAGTGCTTTTCAAAAAACTTAAAGAGGCTTTTCCGGATGGAATAGGGGCCAAAAGGATAGGGATATGGGGATTGGCGTTCAAGCCGTGTACAGATGATATGCGGGAGGCAACCTCAATAGTCCTGATCCGCTCGTTGCTTGAGGCAGGAGCAGAAGTGGCAGTATTTGATCCGGCAGCGATGGGCACAGCCAGGACTGTATTCGGGGATGCGGTAAGGTATGCTGCAGATATTTACGATGCTGCAGAAGAAGCGGATGCTGTCGTTCTGGTTACTGAATGGAAGCAGTTCCGTATTCCTGACTGGAAACGTCTCCGCTCTGTCATGAGGGGAAATGCGATTGTAGATGGACGCAATATCTACAGTCCACAGGAAGTTCTGGAGAATGGATTCAGATACTGGTGTATAGGATGTGTCTATCCGACAACGACTCTGTAGATTCCGTCGAGTACGGAAATAAGTCCAAGTACCATTATTATTATTCCCGCAACTCTGTTTATCATTATGAGTTGTCTCAGCCTCAGTTTGTTTCTGAAGGCATTTATTCCTGATGACAGGCTGTACCACCAGATTGTGGCTCCTGAAAAGACCCCGAGCAGTGTGGAAGATATGATGTCCAGTTTCTCGTTTACATTCACGTTTATTCCTACGAATGCGAATAGACCGAGAATCAGGAAAAATGCTCCGGGATTTGTAATTGTCATCAACAATGATGAAAAGAAATCCTGCCAGTACTGCTTGTCTCCGTCTTTCAGCCTCTTTATCTGCTTTATGGGATTGCTCATGAACAGCTTCAGGCCGAATAAGGCAACGATGATACCTCCTACTATTATTACCCATATGCGGTAATTGTCAATGAGCCTCTGTACAAATGAAAGACTGAGCAGGGCAATAGTTGCAAAAAGAGTGTCTGTGGCAGCAGCTCCCATTCCGGATATGAATCCGGATGACCTTCCTTTGCTTAAGGTCTTCTGAATGCACAGGACTCCTACCGGTCCCAGAGGAACCGATGCGAACAGTCCTACTATCAATCCTTTCAGAAACTCTACGATCATTGTGTCTGTTCTTCCGTCTTTGTAGTCAGGAATACTTCCAGTATGGCTGACAGTATTTCAGGGTTAATATCCTTGGCAATAGTTTTCTTGTTTTCATCCAGCAGATATATTGCCGGAACATCTATCAGGTCGTATTTGTTGAAGAGATCGGATTCCCTCTTTCTGTCCCAAAGGCTTATCCATCCATTGCAATCCTCTTTTTTTACGGTTTTCTTCCAGCTTTTGTCGGTTCCTGTATATATTGCGAGGAACTTGACTCCGCTGTCGGCATATTTTTCCGAAAGCTTTTTCATCTCAGGCGTTATGTAGTTGCATAGCGCACAGTCAAGAGAGTAGAAATACAGTACAGTATATCTGGCATCGGTGTCATATATGCTGTAATGTCTGTTCTTGACATCCCGTAGTGTAAGGTCAGTAGCAGGCTTGTCCAGCATGTTGCGGTAGAACATCAGGACGCCCAATGCTGTCTGGTCTATGAATTCCTGCGGAGATTTGAAATCAGCTCTGATAACGCTTCCCTTGCTTTCTCCTGAATCAGTAAAAGTGACTGTCTCCCACATGCTCGGCATTCCGGCTATATATTTGTTTCCAAGATATGCCGCGCCTTGCTGCAGGACATAGCTGCTGCTTGTCTTCAAGTATTGGTACAGACTGTAGAAAAGTTCATGGAAAAGTTCCGGATTGTCCTTTGAATCTTCAAAAAAACCGTCTATCGTTTCCACTACAGCAACGGTGTCGGTTTTTTCTCCAAGAGGCAGGAATACCTGCTCGAACAGCATTTCCAAAGGCGACATGGCGTTTTCGTGAACGTCCACGACCTGGGTCAGTGCAATGGGGGTGAGATCTCTCCCTATTATGATGCCGTTCCTGTCGGTAAGGAAGAGTTTAGGGGTTGATATTACACCATATTTTGTGACGAAGTCGGATTTCATTTCAGGATCCCAAAGATGGACTGTTTTGACTCTGTCCGGAAGATGCACGCGGCCTACTTCATTCTGGATATAGTCCATCCATCTTTCCCTGTCGTTCTGGGTGTATATCATGTATAATGTTATGTTCAGCCTTTTGCCGAGTTTGATCATGCTTTGCAATAGGGGAGTGGTCGTCCTTTTGCATCCGGGACATTCGTCATCATAGAAATACAGTACGTTGTAATCGCTGTTGTCATTCCCGATAGGGATTATATTCCCGGTAGGGTCTTCCAGTTCCATCGGAGCGGCCTTCATTCCGATCAGTGAGTTCCGGTTGCTGTCCGCATACAGTTTCATTGCCAGATATGTATCCTTGTCCGGCAGTTCGTATTTCTTGTTAAGGAAGTAATTGTCGGCTATGTATATTGCAATCTCATCGTAACCCATTATTTTGGATTTCCTGTAGTATTCATATACGTAATAGGCTGTTCTGGCTATTTCTTCCGTGGTTTTTCCGCTTTGGATGAATACATCTGCTCTGGGTATTATTACAGATGGCTGCTGTCCGTCGAATACTTTCATTACCATCTCTACATCAAGCTCCGATATGTCGGATTTTGTCAGGGTGTCCTGAGTCTGTTGTGCATGAATGGGGCAAGCATAAATTATTGATGCAAGCAGTAATGCGAATATGGTATGTATTGGTTTCATGTAATGGTATTATTTGTCAGGGATGTATTTGGATATGTCTGTCCCGGATGGAAGGAATAATGAGGCATCTCCTCCATTGATGATTATGTCTCTTGCAACTGTTGATGAAACGAAAGATAGTTCAGGTGCTGCAGGAATGAATATTGTCTGGATATCCGGAGCGATTCTTCCGTTGGCATTTGCAATTGCCGACTCGGTCTCGTAGTCCAGACCGGTGCGGACTCCTCTTATTATGAACTTGATTCCTTTTGATTTGCAGAAATTTACAGTTAGTCCTGTATATGATACAACATCTATGTCGTATCCGCGTCGGATAAGCGGAGCAATGCAGTCCATTATGTATTCTGTCCTGTGTTCAGGAGTCATGAAGCCTTTCTTGAGATGGTTGTAGCCTACAGCGACGGTAACCTTGTCGAATAGCTTGAGTGATGATTCCAGGACGTCAAGATGCCCTATCGTAAACGGATCGAAAGATCCGGGAAAGATCGCATGTCTGTCAAGTTTCTGCCTCATGAATGAATGATCTCTGGTCCGAAATGCAAAAATACGAAAAAGTTCTTTAATTGTTACCAGTCAATAGGGGTTTGTCCGGTAGACAGAAGGTAACTGTTTGTCTTCGAGAAATGCCTGCATCCGAAGAAAGCACCCCTGGCAAGCGGGGATGGGTGTGCGGCTTCCAGAACCAGATGCCTCTCTGTGTCAATGAGGTGCTTTTTGCTCTTTGCAAAATTGCCCCATAGCAGGAAGACCACATTCTCCTTTTTGGCAGAAATGGTCCGGATGACTGCATCCGTGAAGTCCTGCCAGCCGATAGTGCTGTGTGAGGCCGGAGCACCTGCCCTTACAGTCAACGCGGCGTTCAAAAGGAAAACTCCCTGTGAAGCCCATCGTTCCAGGCATCCGGTCCTGTTGACGGGATGCCCGAGATCATTTTCTATCTCTTTGTATATGTTGAGAAGGGAAGGGGGCATCGGTATCCCGTCAGGTACGGAAAAAGACAGTCCGTGGGCCTGACCTTTCCCGTGGTATGGGTCCTGTCCCAGTATTACTACTTTTACACTGTCGAAAGGGGTCAATCTGAATGCATTGAAAATAAGCGGTCCTGGAGGGTATATGACCTTCCCCTCACGCTTTTCCCTATGCAGGAACTCTACGAGATCTGAAAAATATTCCTTTTCGAATTCTTCTTTCAGTACCTCTTTCCATGAGGCTTCTATGACAACATCCATTATAAGTCTCAGTTGAAAATGAATCCGAGGACCTCCGATATGTTGTTTACATATACGAAGTCAAGACCTTCTATATATATGGGTTTTATGTCCTGGATATCCTTTTTGTTTTCCGATGAGAGTATTATGGTATGGATCCCGGCTCTTTTGGCAGCCAGTATCTTTTCCTTTATGCCTCCTACTGGAAGGACTTTACCGCGCAGTGTCATTTCTCCCGTCATTGCAATCCCGCTTTTTACCATCCTGCCTGACAGGGCAGAAGCCATTGAACTTACCATGGTAATACCTGCCGAAGGTCCGTCCTTTGGAATTGCACCCTCAGGTACGTGGATGTGCAGATCATGTTTCATTATGTCTGCGGTGGTCAATCCTATCTGTTCGGGATGGGCCTTCAGATACTGGAAAGCGATGGTAGCAGATTCCTTCATCACATCACCAAGATTTCCGGTGGATGTAAGGACTCCTTTACCCTCACTTTTGCTGCATTCTATGAACAGTATCTCTCCTCCGTTTTCTGTCCATGCGAGTCCGGTTACAACGCCGGGGGCTTCATTCCCTTTCTGCATGTCATGGCTGTTGGTGGGAATCCCGAGAATTTCAGGAATGTTGTTGGGAGTCACATTCATAGACTCGACCTTACCTGTTGCTATATTCTTGGCAGTTATCCTTGCAATTTTCGCAATCTGTTTGTCAAGACCTCTTACTCCGGATTCACGCGTGTATTCATCAATCACTTTTGCTATTGCTTTCTTATTGATTTTCAGCTGTGACTTTTTGAGTCCATGGGCTTCCAGCTGTTTGGGAATGAGATAACCTTGGGCTATGCTTGCCTTCTCTTCTGCCAGATAACCGCTTACCGGAATCATCTCCATCCTGTCTCTCAATGCCGGATGTATAGTGCTGATATTGTTGGCCGTAGTTATGAACAGGACTTTGGACAAGTCGTAGTCTATATCCAGATAATTGTCGTGGAAAGCATTGTTCTGTTCCGGATCAAGGACTTCCAGCAGAGCATATGAAGGATCTCCTTTGAAATCCTGATTTACTTTGTCGATTTCGTCCAGTACTATGACAGGGTTTGAACTGCCTGCCCGGTTGATACTCTGTATTATACGCCCGGGCATTGCTCCGATGTATGTTCTGCGGTGACCGCGTATTTCGGATTCGTCATGCAGTCCGCCCAATGAAATTCTCTGGTATTTGCGTCCCAGGGCTTTGGCAATTGATTTCCCTAATGAAGTCTTTCCTACCCCAGGAGGACCGTAAAGGCACAGGATCGGAGACTTCATGTCACCTTTCAGCTTCAGCACTGACAGGTATTCTATAATTCTGTCCTTGACAGTTTCAAGTCCGAAATGGTCCTTGTCAAGTACTTTCTGTGCATGTGCCAGATCCAGATTGTCCTTGGTTATCTTGTTCCATGGTAGATCCAGAATAAGCTGGATATATTGGTACTGTACGTTGTAGTCCGGGGAGTTGGGGTTTGAACGTTCAAGTTTCTTCAGTTCCGACTCGAAAGTTTTTGCCACGTATTCCGGCCAGTCTTTCGAGGCGGCCCTTTGCCGTAGTTCGTCTATGTCCTGGGCCTCGTCCATTCCTAGTTCTTCCTGGATGGTGCGGAGCTGGTTGTTAAGATAATACTCCCTCTGCTGCTGGTCCATTTCCAGCTTTACCTTTTTCTGTATGTCCTCTTTGAGCTTGAGGATTTCTATCTGCCTGTTCATCAGCTCAAGCAGTTTCATTGCCCTTATCTTCAGATTTCCTTCGTCAAGCAATTTGATTTTGTCCATCGGATCCTCCATTTCAACGTTGTTTGCGAGGAAATTGATGATCATCTCGTTTCCTTCCATGTTCTTTATGGCAAAGATGATCTCCTGCGGAAGATGCGGGGACAGTTTGACTATCTGCATGGCAAGATCCTTTATTGATCCTATGAGGGTTTTCATCTCCTCGTCGTCCTTGGATGGTACTGAATCATCCAGATATCTCACCTTGGCGAAAATATAGGGGTCCGTATTCACCTGCTCGACTGCCTTGACCCTTTTGATACCCTGGAGGATTGCTGTCAGTGTCCCGTCAGGCATCTCTATTATCTTAATGATTCTTGCCAGTGTCCCTATATTATATAGGTCAATGAGTGACGGGTCTTCTATGGATACGTCCCTTTGGGACAGGGCTCCCAACAGTTTTGATGAGTTGTAGACATCCCTGACAAGTTTTATTGATTTTGCCCTGCCGATGGTAATGGGTATGACCGTTGACGGAAAAAGCACTGCATTGCGGAGAGCCAGTATCGGCAGTGTCTCCGGAAGCTCGTCGTCATTTATTTTCTGTATCGTGTCGATATTCATGACAGGAAGAATGTTTACTTCTCCCATTCCTGAATCGCTCAAAAAATCATCTATAAGTTTCTTTCCCATAATCTGTCTTTACTATATTTGTCAGTCCCGCTATGTCAAAATGTCACTTCTGTGTGCTGTTTTTGTGATTTCAGCGGCAGGACTTATAGTGTCAATGATTATGCCAAAAAAAGTTTTTAAAGTTGGGTAAGTTTTTTTGTAATTTAAAAAAATAAGAATACTTTTGCAGTCTGAATTTATTCAACTTGATTACTAACAAATTATAATTATAACAGAATGACAAAAGCAGATATCGTAAATGAAGTGGCAAAGGCTACCGGTCTTGAGAAGCTGAATGTCCAGAAGGTTGTAGAGGCTTTTATGGAAACTGTTAAGGATTCCGTAGCAAAAGATAATAGCGTTTACCTTCGTGGATTCGGTAGCTTTACGGCTAAGAAACGTGCTCGGAAGACTGCCCGCAATATTTCCAAAGAGATGACGATTGTGATACCTGAGCATTATATCCCTGCATTCAAACCCTCGAAAACATTCCTAAATTTAGTTAAAACAAATATTAAGAAATAAGCCATGCCTAGCGGAAAGAAAAGAAAAAGACATAAAATGGCTACGCACAAACGTAAAAAACGTTTGCGCAAGAACAGACATAAAAAGAAATAGCGGCCATTATTAGCTACATCAAATCTAAAGCGCCTGATAAAGCCGCTTTAGATTTTTTTTTTGAATTATGGAGAGAAATCTGATTATAGATGTGAATGTACAGGAGACGGTAATCGCTTTATTGGAGGATCACCGTCTCGTCGAATTGAACAAAGAACGCAATACTGACAGGAATTTCTGCCTGCGGGATGTTTATCTCGGCAAGGTGAAAAAACTTATTCCTACCCTTAATGCGGCTTTTGTGGATATAGGAGACAAGAAGGATGCATTCGTTCATTATTTAGACCTCGGTTTCAATTTCATCGCCTTTGATCATTTTGCAAAACAGATAAACCCAAACAGGGATTTCAAGACATTCTTTTCCTCCGTGGATATAAGTCATGTCCTTGAGAAGGAGGGAAAGATAGAAAATGTGCTGACGCCAGGACAACCGATAATAGTCCAGATTGTAAAAGAGCTGATATCAACTAAAGGTTCTAGGCTTACGGGGGAAATTTCCATAGCAGGACGCAATATAGTGTTGCTACCGTTCGGTGATAAGATAAGCGTTTCACAGAAAATCGTTTCCAAGGAAGAAAAGAAACGCCTGGAGCGATTGATGTACAGTATACTTCCTCCTAATTATGGAGTGATAATCAGGACAGCAGCCGAGGGCAAGAATGCAGCTATCCTGGATTCCGAATTGCGGATGCTTATAAAGAAATGGGAGGATTCGTGGCCCAAGATGGCTTCCCGTAAGTTCCCGCAATTGCTTTTCTCGGAAAACAGCAGGACAACTACTATACTCCGGGATCTTCTCAATGATACTTTTTCCAATATATATGTAAATGATGAGTCGGTCTATCAGGAGGTAAAGGAATATATATCGCACATTCTGCCAGATCATGAGAAAATAGTCAAGCTTTACAAAGGGCAGGAGCCTATTCTGGACCATTTTGATGTTACTAAGCAGATAAAGTCTTCTTTCGGGAAAGTGGTGCCGATGCGGCAGGGTGCATATCTGGTCATCGAGCATACCGAGGCGCTGCATGTCGTGGATGTCAACAGCGGTACCAGGGTGAAGGTCGGCAAGGACCAGGAACAGAATGCATACGATGTCAACTGCGTGGCTGCAGAGGAGATAGCCCGTCAGCTGAAGTTGAGGGATATGGGAGGAATCATCATTGTCGATTTTATAGACATGGATACCAACGAGCATAAGAACGCTCTTTATAAAAAGATGCAGGAGGCAATGGAAAAGGACAGGGCGAAACACAATATCCTTCCGTTGACCAAATTCGGGCTTATGCAGATCACCAGGCAAAGGGTCAGGCCTGCTACTGAGATAGAGACGAAGGAAACCTGTCCTGCATGCAACGGAACAGGCAAGATATCGTCAAGCATACTTATTGACGAGACTATAGAGAGGCAGCTCGCCTATTATGTAAAGGAAAAAGGAATAAAGGCTTTTCATCTTGTAGTGAATCCGCTGGTGGAGGCTTACCTTACAAAAGGCTTCTTCAATTCCTATATTAAGCAGTGGAAAAAGAGGTACGGAGTTTCCATTACCATAGCTTCTTCTGGAGAGATGTCAATATTGGACTTTAAATGGCAAAAAAAAGATGGAGAAAATATAGACTGATTATCAGTGAGTTAGAAAAAAGATGAAAAATTTTTTAAAAAAAATGCAAAAAAAATTTGGAGAATGAAAAAACTCACTATATCTTTGCGCTCCCAATCAAGAAGAAAGGGGCTGAACGAAAGAGGGGCTTGAGAGGGGAAAACAAAAGTTGATTGAAATATTGAAGAACTAAGTACAAGCAAAGTACCAAGAAAAGAGTAAGCGTTAATTCTTTTAGAATTAGTGATGGTCAGGACAAGCTGAGATATAAAACATATACAATGAAGAGTTTGATCCTGGC
>CAZXFF010000061.1:0-10497 GCA_964640305.1 uncultured Muribaculaceae bacterium
ACCTTCAAGTATATGTTTATGTCACATTATGCCACGGAAGTTTGCAAGTGTCCCGCTTTTTTTCATTTTTTAGATTTTTAGTACGTAATAAATCTGTAACACCACCATCCGCGTAAATCATTTGAGGCGGATACATGAGTGTCTTTATCGTCAAGCATTTCAGGACCTTTCGTTGTGTCAAAAAGTTCTGATTCATAGTATCCGTTTAATACCCCATAGTATATATTGCCATTTTCACTTTCTCCGCTCCATCCCCAGTTGCAGTGCAGTAGAGTTTGTTTACTGGCAGGATATTTTGAATTATATTGTTCGTGAATTCCGTCAATTACCCATGCATGACCACTGATTTTGGAAGATAAAGCTCCTATAAATACTGGACGATTGAATTTTAGCATTTCTGTAATTTTAGAAAGCGAATAACCTAAATGCTTTTTAGCTTTGGTATAACCGATGGATTTCAGATATTTTGTAACAGCTGCAGGTGTCGCAAAAGTTCCTCCCGAAAATAGAAAATTGTATTTTACTCCGATCCCGTCAGCGGCCTTTTGAGCCAAAGCAGATATATCGTTATTTAGCAGTGGATTACTAGTGATTCCAGTTTCACAATTTTCGATTTCATCCCAAGTTGAGTTTGATATTCCGAATTTGCCTGACAGGGAAATATCTTGATTGTAGGCAAGTATTTGAATGGCTGCTATCGTGGTGCATCCAATAGGCCTTCTATTGCCGTTCATATCAGTTTTTGATACTTTGTCATTAAATGGAGCATACTGATGCCACTTGGTGTTGAGCATTGCGGGGATGTTAGTGTACGTAGTTCCTCCTGCTGGAGGATTGTCTCCTGGGTTTGTGGGGTCTTCACCATTGCCATTTCCTCCACCAGTGTCGGCTCCTGGGGGATTAATGATTTTTGCCATTGTTTTTGTCAAGTAATCTGAAATTAGTGTGCTGAGAATTAACGAGTCGCTCCCTAAATAATAGTCTCCATCTTCTTCACAGTAAAGCTGTTCAATCGTAAGCCCTTCGGTAGGTCTGTCCCCTGGATTGGCCGAAGGTGGGGCAACGATTTTTTGGGGGGCAGAGCCTTGCTCTGTGATTACAAGTACCGGAACAAAACGGTCATCGGCACCTAAGACGGCGTAACCTTGGTTGTCTTCGAAATCAACGACGTACAGCAATTGCTCGAACTCGTCTTGTCCGTCCAAAGCTTTAGTCGATGGGAAGTCAGCAGCAGTAATTAGTTTTACGCTAGATACCTTGCCGCCTATTGTGGCTTTTGTCCCTCCTCCGTTGATGAGCTCAAGAGCAGAATTCAGGTTCGACATGGCTTCTTCAACAGTTACGTTGTGAGGGTTGGATTCCGTGGTCTCGATTTCCGGACGCTCTTCGATGCTGCACGCGTGAGTGATTATCAGCAGAGTGATTGTTAGAACGGTGATAGCGAATCCCGTAAAAGAAAATGGCTTGTGTTTCATAATAGATTTGGTTGAGGTTACCAAATATAGTGAATTTGCTCCGTCTTAACAAAGTTTTAACATCAAAAGTCTCCGAAAAATTAGGCGTTTGTGGATTTTTGTGTATCTTTGCAGCCCGTTTAATTTGACGGGAATAGTGTAAACTAAAGATTAACAACTATTTATGCCAACAATTCAACAGTTAGTTCGCAAAGGACGCGAGGTTATCGTAGAGAAAAGCAAATCTCGCGCGTTGGATGCATGTCCTCAGAAGAGGGGTGTATGTGTGCGTGTATATACCACCACACCTAAGAAGCCTAACTCCGCTATGCGTAAAGTAGCGCGTGTAAGGCTCACCAATCAGAAAGAGGTCAATGCCTACATTCCCGGTGAAGGCCATAACCTTCAGGAACACTCTATCGTGCTCGTGCGCGGTGGCCGTGTGAAGGACCTCCCCGGTGTACGCTACCACATCCTTAGGGGTGCATTGGATACGGCAGGTGTAGAAGGACGTCTTCAGAGCCGTTCTCTCTATGGTGCCAAGAGACCCAAAGCAGCAAAAGCAGCCGCTAAGAAGTAATTTTGTTATTTTAAATTTTTAACAATTTTCAAAAATGAGAAAAACGAAGCCTAAAAAGAGGATTCTACTTCCTGATCCCAAGTATCACGAAGTTTTGGTTACCCAGTTTGTCAACAACTTGATGCTTGCGGGGAAGAAGAGTATCGCGTATTCTATTTTTTACGACGCCATCGATATGGTGGGCGAGAAGATGAAAGATTCTGAACAGGCTCCTCTCGATATTTGGAAAAAAGCTTTGGAAAACATCACCCCTCAGGTAGAAGTGAAAAGCCGCAGGGTTGGTGGAGCGAACTTCCAGGTGCCGACAGAGGTGCGTCCGGAAAGGAAAGTCTCTCTCGCGATTAAAAACATGATTGTTTTTTCACGCAAACGTTCCGGTCACTCAATGTCGGAAAAGTTGGCAGCAGAAATCATGGCGGCTTACAATTGCGAAGGTGCCGCCTATAAGAGAAAAGAAGATATGCACAAGATGGCAGAAGCCAACAAGGCTTTCGCCCACTTTAGATTTTAGCATTTGGATTAGCTGATGGCAAGGGATTTAAAATTTACCAGAAATATCGGTATCATGGCTCACATCGATGCCGGCAAGACCACTACCTCTGAAAGGATTCTTTTCTATACCGGAAAGACCCATAAGATCGGAGAGGTGCACGACGGAGCGGCTACCATGGACTGGATGGTGCAGGAACAGGAGCGAGGAATCACCATTACCTCAGCAGCTACGACTGCATTCTGGCAGTACGAAGGTCAGACATATCAGATCAACCTGATCGACACTCCGGGTCACGTGGACTTCACAGTAGAAGTGGAAAGGTCTCTGCGTGTGCTTGACGGAACCGTCGCAACATTCTGTGCGGTAGGCCGTGTGCAGCCTCAGTCCGAAACGGTTTGGCGTCAGGCTGACAAGTATAGGGTTCCTAAGATTGCCTATGTCAACAAGATGGACCGTGTCGGAGCCGATTTTTATGCAGTGGTTGATGAAATTCGCGACAAGTTGGGTGCAAATGCCCTTCCTATCTGTATCCCTATCGGAGCAGAAGACAAGTTTGAGGGGATTGTGGACCTGATAGCCCAGAAAGCAATCTATTACAATCAGGACAGCAAGGAACTCGTTAACTACGAGATAAAGGATATTCCTGCGTCTCTTCAGGCTGAAGCAGAAGAATGGCGCGGAAAACTTCTGGAATCGGTTGCCGAATACGATGACCGTATTCTCCAGAAATTCTTCGATGATCCTGCTACCATTACAGAAGAAGAGATTATTGCAGCACTGCGCAAAGCGACCATTGACATGGCGGTAGTTCCCATGTGCTGCGGTTCTTCATTCAAGAACAAGGGCGTACAGTTCCTTCTTGACGCAGTCATGAGGTATCTGCCTTCACCCCTTGATGTGGCAGAAGTGGAGGGAACCAATCCCAATACGGAGAAAAAGGAAACCCGCAAGCCTGACTCCAAGGAGCCTTTCTGTGCTCTTGTCTTCAAGATTGCAACCGACCCGTTTGTCGGCCGTCTTGCATTCCTCAGGGCATATTCAGGCAAGCTGGATGCCGGTACATACGTCCTCAATACCCGTTCAGGAAAGAAAGAGCGTGTTGCCCGCCTGTATCAGATGCACTCCAACAAGCAGAATCCCATAGAATTCGTAGAAGCTGGAGACATCTGTGCAGCAGTAGGTTTCAAAGATCTCCGTACAGGGGATACCATTTGCGAAGAATCCCATCCTATAGTACTTGAGTCAATGACATTCCCTGATCCTGTGATCGGTCTTGCTGTGGAACCTAAGACCCAGAAGGACCTTGACAAGCTCGGAATAGCTCTTGGCAAACTCTCTGAAGAAGACCCTACATTCACTGTACGTTCAGACCACGAAACCGGTCAGACTGTCATCAGCGGTATGGGTGAACTTCATCTTGAAATTATCGTAGACCGTCTCAAGCGCGAATTCGGTGTGGAAATAAACCAGGGTGCACCCCAGGTTAACTACAAAGAAGCTATACGCTCTACAGTACAGCATCGCGAAGTCTTCAAGAAACAGACAGGTGGTCGCGGTAAGTTCGCAGACATCATCGTTGAAATCGGACCTGCAGACGAAGGAGTTACAGGACTTCAGTTCATTGATCAGGTCAAAGGAGGAAACGTTCCCCGCGAGTACATTCCCGCAGTGGAAAAAGGTTTCAAGTCAGCTATGGCAAACGGTGTCCTTGCCGGATTTGAAGTGCCTTCGCTGAAAGTAACCCTGCTCGACGGTTCTTTCCACCCTGTCGATTCAGATGCACTGTCATTCGAGATATGCGCAAGGCTCGCATTCAGACATGCCCTTCCGAAAGCTAACCCCATTCTTTTGGAACCTATCATGTCATTGGAAGTCGTTACTCCGGAGGATTACATGGGTGATGTCATCGGTGACCTCAACAAGCGCCGTGGACAGATCACGAACATGGACTCCAAGGCAAATGCAAGGATTGTCAAAGCAAAAGTTCCCCTTGCAGAGCAGTTCGGTTATGTAACCATCCTGCGTACCATCACTTCCGGCCGCGCGACAAGTACAATGGAATTCTCCCACTATGCAGAGCTTCCTGCAAACCTTGCAAAAGAGGTTATCGAGAAATCAGGCGGCTCCAAGCATTTCGATGAGGATGAAGAATAATATTGAAAATTAAAAAAGCAATGAGTCAAAAAATAAGAATAAAACTGAAATCTTTCGATCATGCATTGGTGGACAAGTCCGCTGACAAGATCGTAAAAACGGTGAAAGCCACGGGTGCAGTCGTTAATGGACCGATTCCCCTTCCTACCGACAAGAAGATTTTCACGGTAAACCGTTCGACTTTCGTAAACAAGAAATCACGCGAACAGTTTGAACTCAATTCATATCGTCGTCTTCTGGATATATACAGCTCTACTCCGAGTACAGTGGACGCTTTGATGAAACTTGAACTCCCCAGTGGTGTAGAAGTTGAAATCAAAGTTTGATGATTAAAAAAAATGACTATCTTTGCAACTCGATTCAAAGATAGTGATTAGGACCCGTAGCTCAGTCGGTTAGTAGCACCTGACTCATAATCAGGGGGTCGCTGGTTCAAGCCCAGCCGGGTCCACCAAAAAAGCCATCGTAAAACACTTACGGTGGCTTTTATACTTTAATGTGTCAAAGGAGTATGAATTGGATTATTCTCATTGTTGCCGGATGTTTTGAATCAGGTTTCGCCTTTTGCCTGGGAAAAATGAAAGAAACCACCGGAACAGAGTGGTATCTCTGGGGAGCCGGGTTCCTTGTTTGTCTGGCTATCAGCATGATTCTTCTGGCAAAGGCTACTCAAACCCTGCCAATAGGGACAGCATATCCTGTGTGGACAGGAATAGGTGCCGTAGGGACAGTCGTACTCGGGATTGTCTTTTTTCACGAACCGGTTTCATTTCTCCGCATATTTTTCATTACCATGCTTATCGCTTCTGTCATCGGATTGAAAATAGTATCCAATTGATCTGATGCTGTAATTGCAGGTCCGTATAATCTGTGGTAAGACCCTTGACGGATTTTATATAGATTTGCATCTGCTTACTTTAACCGCTTTACTTATGAACAGAAAATATTTTATCGTTTCGGCAATCCTGCTCTTCACCATAGCCATACTTCCGGTTTCCGCAAAGGCTGATGGAGAAAAGAACCCGAATAGGACAGATTACAAAGGGACGCATGAACTGGAATTCAGTGTTGGGCTTCCGACCATACAGTCATCGATGCTTCTTTATGATCTGGTACAAGGTACCAGTTTTTTCCTTTCCCAGTGGTTCGGGGGCTATTTCGACCATGAATCGGACGGTTCTTCTTTGGAGCCAGTGGAATCCAAAGCATTCCGGCTTCCAATAATGAGGGTGGAGTACGGTTATAATGTGTCCGGATGGTTCAACATCGGGTGCGGAGTATATTATGGTTTCAACCAATCCCCTCTGTGCTATACGGAGACAGGGAAGTTCGCATGGAACGAAAAGGAACATGTTACCAGCATAATGTTGAACCTGAAGTTCTATTGGCTGAACAGAGGAATTGTCCGTATGTATTCCGGATTTGGGGCAGGTGTAGGTATGATTACCACCAACATGTTGGCTACAACGAAAGAAGAGAGCACTGAAATGCAGACTATGCTGATGCCATCCGTAGACATACGTCTTCTAGGTCTTACGGTGGGCAGGAAACTTTATGGAAGGTTTGAGCTCGGGGCGCTTTCTTCAGGTATAATCACAGCAGGTATAGGATACAGATTCTAAATTATTAGTGATGAAAAAGTTCATGCAGACTGTTCTTGGTGCGGCGCGCCGGTTCAATATGGCAGATTTTGCTGTATTCAAAGTGTATATGTGCATTATCGGTATCCTGTTGGGAATGTATTTCCACGAATTCTTCCTGTCGTACAAGGCTATCGTGTGGACTCTCGGGATTGCTGCCGGGATTGTTGTAATAGTAAGACTATGTATTCTGACAAATAGGAAAAAATGAAAAAGGTTTTATTGCTGTCATGCTTTATATTCTCATGCCTGTTTACGTTTGCGCAGGACAAAGGCTTTCTCTCCCTGTCGGCAGACGGGTTTGAGAAGGCAATAGCGGATTCTTCTGTAGTAGTCATAGATGTCAGGACTTCTTCCGAATATGAAAGTGGCCATATACCGTCTGCCAAATACAATATTGATGTATTGAAGGATGACTTCTTGTTCAGGATAGACAGTATCGTGGAACTGAAAGGACGGACTCTTGCGGTGTACTGCAAAGGGGGAAGCAGAAGCAAGAAGGCTGCAAAGCTCCTCGTCGGGAACGGATACGCTGTAATAGAGCTGGATTGCGGGTACACAGGCTGGGTATCTGCAGGAAAACAAAAAACTCCGGAATCTGTGTCCGGAGTTTTATAAATGGAATCTTCTTTTTATCAGTTGAATCTGTAGGCTGCTTTGCGAAGGTCTCCCGGAGTCTTGAAAGGTTTGTTCGGCTTCAGGTATTTTGCAAGGAATTTGTACATGTCAAAGCGGATATCAGTAGCCAGTCTGGTGTCTATCCTGTCGAATGAGTGTCCACCGGGGGCAGCGTCGAAAATCTTGTATTCGAATTTCTTGCCGTCTGCTTTCAGGCCTTTGATAAGGTGCTCTACCTCGAGTACATCCACATCATCATCGTTGGTTGTCGAATAGATGAGCAGGGGAGTACGCAGTTTGTGTGTGTTCCATGCCGGTGAACGTCTTTTGTATTCCTGTACATTCTCGGAAACCGTGGCTCCAAGGTGGTATGACGCGGAGAACAGATCCCTGTAGCTGTCCGTTGCAATTCCCATTCTGGAAATAAGGTCGGATACCGGAACGCCTGCGAACCCTACCTTGTATTCATCCGGATATTCGAACAGGTTCATCAGGGTGATCATCCCTCCATGACTCCATCCTATGATACCGACCCTGTTTTTGTCAACGATCGAGTAATTCTCTATCATGTAGTCCTTCCCTGCCTTTACATCGGCATTTTCAAGACCACCGTAGTCTATTGCACGGTATGTGCCGCTTCCGTAACCTGTGCTTCCACGGTATTCGGTTGCGACAACTATGTATTCCTGGGCAATCAGTTCCCTGATTATATGGGCGTAGTAGGTGGACATATCTGCATGTACACCGCTGTGGGGAAATACAATCAGAGGATACTTCTTGTCGGGATCTACTGATTTCGGGATGAATACATAGTTCCAGAACTTGAACGGATTGTTGTAGCCTCTGGATGTGGGGCTGCCCTGTTTTGCCTTGGGTTCTCCGGTGATATAGACTTTGTCCACATAAGCGATGTCGCCTACCTTTTCATACCAGAGCAGGTCATCGATTTTCTTTGTCAGCATGTCATATGTATGCTGGACATTGCTGTTGTGTGATTTGAGCCTGTTTATTTCCCTGAGGATGTCTTCCATATCCTGGGCGGCTGCAGAGAGGATGCCGGCAAAAAGCAATGCGGCGATGCAGAAAAAGGATTTATGTTTCATTTTAGGATATTTTATAGGTGTCCGGCAAAGGTAAAAAATAATTTTTTATATTTGTAGGAATGAATTTTAACTACATGTAATATGAAAAATGCAATTTTCAGTTTCCCTATCCCGGCCAATGAGCCAGTAAAAACATATTTGAAGGGCAGTCCTGAAAGAGAGGCCCTTGAAGCAGAACTCAAAAGGCAGAGCAAGATCGAGCTTGACATACCTCTGATCATCGGAGGGAAGGAAGTGCGGACCGGCAATACCGGAAAGGTCGTAATGCCCCATGACCACAAGCACGTGCTTGCAACATACCACAAGGCCGGTCCAGAAGAAGTGAGGATGGCTATTAAAGCTGCTATGGATGCACATGAGGAGTGGGCGGAACTCGACTGGACTACTAGAGCTTCGATCATTCTCAAGATAGCTGAGCTGTTGGCAGGCAAGTACCGTGCGCTCATCAATGCTTCATGTATGCTTGGGCAGAGCAAGAACTTCTATCAGGCAGAAATCGATGCGGCTTGCGAAACAGTCGATTTCCTGCGCTACAATGCCGCTTTTGCGTCCAGGATATACAATATCCAGCCAAAGAGTGCTCCCAACCAGATCAACAGTGTGGAATACAGACCTCTTGAGGGTTTCGTATTCGCTCTTAGTCCCTTCAACTTCACATCTATTGCTTCCAACCTTTCGATGTCACCTATCCTGATGGGCAACACAGTTGTGTGGAAACCGTCCACGACATCCATTCTGTCCAACTACTATCTGATGAAGATATATGAAGAAGCAGGAGTTCCTGCCGGAGTCATCAATTTCATCCCCGGCAGCGGTTCTGTAATCGGTAAGGAGATATTTGCCTCACCCGATCTTGCAGGTGTCCATTTCACCGGCTCCAGCGCAACTTTCAATACCCTTTGGAAGCAGGTCGGTGAAAATATTGCCAACTACAGATCATATCCCCGTCTTATCGGTGAAACCGGTGGAAAAGACTTCATTTTCGTGCATCCTTCTGCAGTGGCTGAGGAAGTCGGCAATGCCGCATATTGCGGTGCATTCGAATTCCAGGGACAGAAATGTTCTGCGGCATCCAGAATGTATGCTCCGAAATCACTGTGGCCTGCAATCCTCGAAAAGATGCAGTCCATTGCCAAGACTGTCAGGATGGGGGATGTATGCGATCCCGACAATTTCATCAATGCTGTGATAGACGAGGCATCTTTCGACAATATCGTTTCCTATATTGAATATGCAAAAGCGTCAAAAGATGCTGAAATAGTAATGGGCGGTGATTATGACAAGAGCAAGGGCTATTTCGTAGAGCCTACAGTAATCGTTACTACCGATCCTCATTTCAAATCCATGGAAGAGGAGATTTTCGGACCTGTACTCACCGTATATGTGTACGAAGATGCAGAGGTGGACGCTGTTGCAGAACTCTGCGACACTACTTCACCCTATGGCCTTACAGGAGCTATCTGGGGACGTGACCGTCTGGCCCTCGAGAAACTTTCCCGCAAGCTGAAATATGCTGCCGGCAACTTCTACATCAATGACAAACCTACCGGAGCCGTTGTCGGAATGCAGCCTTTCGGAGGTGCCCGTGCATCCGGAACAAACGACAAGGCAGGCGGTGAGTTCAACCTCATCCGCTGGGTATTGCCACGTGCCGTAAAGGAAACACTTGTTCCTCCCACAGACCACCGTTATTCATATATGAAATAACAGAAGCGGAATGCAGAATCTCCCCGGTACGGTCCCTCCGTATCGGGGATTTTTTATGTCTGGTAGGTTAAAATAGAAAGTATTGAACTAAATTTTAAATTGAACTATTTAGTTAACATTATGCCTGTATTATTTTTAGGTGATTCCTTGTTTTTATAAAAATATTATTCTATATTTGCAACAGACGCCTTAAACTATGATTAATTCAAAATATTCTCCTGATAATATTTGGATTTGTTTACTGCTATTGTTGTCTGTATGCAGTAATAGTTGTTCTAGTTTGAATTCCAAAGCAGAACAGATTTCTGAAATTGATGATTTTATTTCAATTCATTTTGAAAAAAAACTGGATTCACTCAATTACATAATAGTTATCCCTGAACAAGGGTGCTCCGGCTGTATCACCGTTGCGGAAGTCTTTTATAAAGACTTTTCATTTCGTGATGATATTCTATTTATTTTTAATAATATTATGTCCGTGAAAATGCTGAAGCATAGATTAGCTATAAGAAAAGATAATACGATTATTGATACATCTAACGTATATTCAAGTATTCTTGGAAAGAAAGAGAATATATATCCTACAGCTATAGTAATGAAAGATGGGCATGCGAGTGCGATATTGTCGCAGTCTCCAAGTCAGTCAGGATTGCGGACCCTTAGACATTATTTAGAAAGAAATACCTCTAACCAATAAATTTATATATTATGAAAAACCTAAAATCCGCAACTATCATCCAATACACGA
>CAZXFF010000062.1:0-9911 GCA_964640305.1 uncultured Muribaculaceae bacterium
ATTGTCAGGTAAAGGGTGTCTCCCGGCCTCCACACTCCTCTTTCACCGTAGATATATGCCTTTAGCCCTTTTTGGGTGAGGGTACCTCCCGTATCAAAACGGCTGGTGGAATTCTCTTCCCCGTCAACTATCCTCAGATAGGTCTTGGAACCGTTTTTCTCGGCAGTGATTATGAAGGCTCTGCCATCTGTCTCAAGGATTGCCATGCCCTTGGCGTCAGTGGTTGCTTTCCCTATTTCCCTGAGCTGATAGTTGTAAGCCTTGATTTCTGCGCCTTTTACAGGGTCGGCCGTCATTATGCTGTTGGTGTTTACATAATATCTGCCGTTCTCAGCGGATTTGACAATCAGTCCGAGATCTGTGGCGATCAGGTTGCATTCCCCGTATATGTCTGACTTCGTGTAGTATGTAGGCTTGAGAGGGTTGTCGATGTCTCTCCAGTCATATTCTCTCCAGTCGAATCCGTCGTCGAAGTAATAGTACGGTGAAGGCTCGTCCCAGATATCCTCCTCTTCCTGTGTCATATTGTTCGCAGCCGTGAGATTCACCAGCGGAAGCTCGGAGTATTGCTGCTGGCTGTCACGCTCTCCGTAAACGGAATAATCCCGGTTGAACCTTATTATTATGCGGTAGATCGCTCCAGGCTCTTTTCTGAACAGGCCTTCGAGGCCTACGGTATAATCCTGCCATTTATGGAGATTCACTTCAGGATTCGAATCAAGTCTAAGGGTGGTCTTGTATATCATGCGTCCTGACCGCCTGAGGGAATAGGAGCCTGACAGGTTGTTTTCCTGCAGGAATGAAAGTATGTTGTCCTCGTAGATCTTTATGACGGAAAGATCTACAGCCCTGAGACTTACCGCAGAGAATGTCAGTGTGAGGTTGTCTGAGTCAGGCAGGATATTGCCTTTGAGAGGTATTTTGACCTGGGGTTTTATGTCTTCGTTTTCAAAGGTCTCTCTGTATTCTTCACCAAGTTCTGTCCCGTCTATATCCTTCAGATAGGAGGAAATCACCAGTTCCGGGGTCTCATTTCCGAATTGTTCGAAATATACCCTTGCGACGTTGTCTTCGATCTGGTAATACTGTCTTCCGGCGTCCGTTACCCCGATGAGCCCTTCCATGTCGGCATCGGACGGGAGAGGATTCGTGAAGGTGACTTCAATGCACTTCTCTGCTTCCTGATGATATTGCGAATCAAAGACTTTGAATGCGTCCTTGGCCGGAATTTCCACTTTGGTTTCCGTCCTGGTATCTATACCGTTGCTTTTCCCGTCAAAGCTGACAGTAAGGGTTCTGGCATCGGTGCCCTTTTCAATACCGCTGACCGTATAGGTGAAAATGCTTGCCTTGTCCTCTCCTGAAATTTCGACCGAAGCGCCTTTGACAGGATATCCGATGCTTACGGATTTCCTTATTTCTTCTATCTTGACATCCTCATTCAGGCGGATTTCCCCTCTTACGGTGGCAAGCTCAGGGGAACTGCTGCTGACAACCAGGGTTCCTGATGTCATTACGGCCTGTTTCTGCATTACTTTGAATCCGAAAGTGAATTCTTTCATGGACGGATCCGATATTTCGTATATTCCGTCCAGTTTCAGCTTTGCAGTATATCTCCGGCCTTCCTCGAGTTGACCTTCGTAAGGAATGAATATGAGGGATTTGGGAGTATCCCATCTTCCCTGTCCCTTTATGGAAGGAGAGAAACTGAGGATCTTTGCAGGATCAGGCTGCTCTGGTACATCGGAAGTGAATTCTATTCTTATAGATGAGGAAGATGTGACCCTGTCTCCGGTGTATGCCTTGATGAATGTGGAAAAGGCTACATCCGGAACATCTGTCTGGTGATTGTTTTTACATGAATACAATCCAGAAATCATCAGCGTAAGCGCTATCAGCAGTACGCTGACAGTTGACGTTCTTTGCTTCATAAGCGTCTAGAATTTAAAGGTTACTGTAATAATTTGCCACATATACGTCCTGTACCTACAAAAATACTGATAAAATCACTGAGCTCCAACTTTTTGAGATAATTATCCGCAGATGTTATTCTGCTTTTCCGGATGATGGAGATATTGCCTGCAGGATTTACGATCTGTTTGCAGCAGACCCGGTTATCAGTCGGCATTGCGTTCCAGGGCTTCATTGAAGATCCTGCAGAGTTCATCCCTGAGTGATGCAGGGCGGATTACCTTGACGGACCAGCTTCTGGAAAGCAGTTCCATCATGAGGTCGGGGGTTATTCTAAGCCTGAATCCGAAAACGATTTCAGTGTCGCTTTCATTCAGTACAGTCTGTGAGTCATGGATGGGTTTTGATTTGAGATAAAGTCCGTCTTCCTTACTGAAGGATACTACGATGTCTTCGAGGGGGTATTCATGGGAGGAATAGATGCCGTAGCTGTCTTTGAATTTTCCTACCGGGTCAAAGGAAGGGTCTGTGACATATGTCTCGGCAAGGATTGTCAAACTGTCAATCCTGTCCATCCCGAAAGTCTTTTCCGATCCGTCCTCTTCCTTGCCGATGACGTACCAGCGGCCCCGCCATTGTTTGATGGCATAAGGAGACAGTATGCGTTCGCTTATGCTTTCGTCGGAATATTTCCTGTAGCTGAACTGGATTTTACTGTGGTTTTCGATCGCTTTGATCATGTGGGCCAGATGCCTGTTCCCGGTGTTGTGGTATGTTTCCGGCATAATCCATGCAGGCAGTTCGCTGTAGTGTCCGAATGCTGTTATTTTTTCAAGCGGCTCGACGATGCAGTCCACATCAAGCCAGTTCTTCTTGAGCCTGCCCAATTCATAACCTCCCGATGACCTGTTGAATCTCAAGTCTATATCAAACTCCTCCCTGAGCAGCTTCATGTCCCTTTTCAATGTGGATTCGGAACATACGGTGTCATAGCCCCTCAATGCCAGTTCTTTTGTCAGTTCATTCTGCAGATCTGTAAAACTTATACCCGGCTTGTATTGGATCTTCCTTACAATAAGAAGCCAGCGCAGGATTTGTTCCCTTAGTCTCATATGCATGTGTATTTATTGTTGCAAGATACGGATTTTTTGAAAATTTCATCGAGAGGGTCAGATTGTGACCTTGTGCACTGCTACTTTTGCCCCAAACAAAACATGGATGACATGAAAGGATATATTGAATACCTCGTTAGAGTGAATGCGCAGCTTGAACGCGAATTGGAAAGGGACATGAAGGATATCGAAGTGCCCTACCGGAAGGATCAGTATTACCGATGGCTGGTGAAAAAGGACGGGAAGACGGAGAATGCCGCAAGGACATATGTTTCTTATCTGAAGTCCCTGGACAATGAGTTTTTTGTTGATGAGGAAGATTTCTTTGAACAGCTTCGTGACTGCCTGGAAGAAGGGAAGACAGATGCTCTGAAAAGTCTGTTTGACCATTATGCCGATGTCATTGAAGAGTGGTTCGAATGTTCCAAGAAGGAAGATATCGGTATCGACAGCAAGAAGATATCCGACTGGAGATCCGGGTTCCGCAGTTACATGAGGTTCATAATGGAATTGGCCGGGTCGGAAAACGGAGAGCCGGAAGCCGGGAGTCGTGGTCCGGAGAATGATGTTCCGGAAAAGGAAGGGCGGATACCTGATTGGGAAGAAATAACGGATGAAGAGATTGAAAAAGCTGTTGCCAAGACCCGTGGCGTGAAAGTCAATGGCGACGGTATATCCCGTTGCTTTAATGCCAAAAAACTGAGATCGACTTTTAGGGCACGTTTCGTGACACAGGACAGGATGGGACAAATCAAGCAGGTGTTCTATCCGATAGGCCTTCTGCTGCGTCTCTTCAATGAGGCCGGTGAGTCCGACTGGCTCGATGGATGGATACAGGCCAGCATCGGCAGTATCAGAATGCTTACGGAGAGGGGAGATGTGCTCTTGTCGGATCTGGACGAAACATCTTCGCTTTGCATCGACGGTGTTTCCGGAGATGTGACCGTCAGGCTGAAAACCGGGGAAGTGTTGCAGCTGATGACCCTGACTCATGTTGAAGGCAAGCAGTCCCTCCCTATGAAAGCATATGATATTTCCCAAATGCATATTGACCATACACCTCCGATCAGCACCCTCCTTAAAAATATGGTAAACGAACTTCCGGCAATGGGAAGACTGACAGGGATAATAAAGCATATGTCTGAAGAAGAAGGTGTAGATATCAAGAGTCAAAATTTCTGTCTGCTGGAAAGGATGGTAATGGATACTTGTTTCAATGATATAGCAGGAATGATACCTGATCTCAAAAAAGAACTTGAACTGATAAGAAGCAAGACGGAATTGAGACTGATGTCTTCTGTCTTTAATCTTAAAAAGAAAAACTGAGCGGATGCCGGCTTCCATGAGACATTGAATGGGGGCCGGCTTTTTTTCCTACAGATCCGGAATCCCTTCTGTTGGGATTTTATGGTACAATTCTTGTTAAACCGGTGACTGTACAATTATAAGAGCAAGTCATGAAAAATACTCTGATCACATTCCTGCTATGCACTGCGTTGCCTTTTCTTTGTACTTCATGTTTCAAAGAGGTGGATTTGGGCTTTCCAGACACTGTGGCATTCACCAGCGAAGGCGGAATGGAAACTGTTACCGGCAATACCGAGTTTACACACGCAGAGATCCACGATTACAAGACAGGTGAGAATGGTGAAGTGCAAAAAACGGAAGACGGTATATACTACAATACTTATAAATGGCTGAAAGTGGAATACGGGGAATACGGCAGAAATGATAGGGAACTTAAAATATATGCAGAGCCGAACACTACAGGAAAGTCGCGTAAACTGCACATTGAGGTCTATTCCGGTCCGGAATATGCTGTAATATCGGTTGTGCAGAACTAGCCAGTCCTATTCTGTATAATTATTCAGAAATTGTCGGGCTCAAAAGTCACGGTCACATTACCGTCCCCGAGAGCCGAGGCTAATCCGGATGGGTCATCAAGACGTCCTAAACGTGTGTAACTGTAAGATGACGGGAATGTCTTATAGAAGAGAACGAGACAACTGGAACCATATAGCATTAAATCCCCCTTCCGGATTGTCCCCGGGCGATAACTGTCTGTAGGCAGATCATCTGACAGGTAATGGTATTTTTCGTTGCCGTTCATTTCATTCATCGTTATAGTCATGGGCAGCAGAGCGGCAAAGGCCCGTGCTGTGGCGCTATTCTCAAGTGTTGCAGTAAAGCTATGGCCGCCTGCACAAATTGTAATGTTTCTGTTCATCTGGTCATCTCCTCCATTGTTTCCATCATCACTGCTGTCATTGTCTTCTGGTTCCTCAGGATCCGGAGCAGCAGGAGGCATAGGATTTTCCGTTATAGGTCCATCTTCTGGACTGCATGCAGTCAGTACAGGTGTGACTGTCATAAGAAGCAGGCTCAGAATAACAATGCATCTGTTCATATTTTCAATAACCGTATATTCAAACCTTACTGAGGTTTTTTGCAAAAATAGACTGAAGCATAGAAACGGACGGTAGATGAATTACAGGAATGATAACCACAATCGCAGATTGGGTAGGTATGCCACCCATGTACCTCTGTAGTTCATGTACCTTCGCAGGTGAACCGGGTCATTTCTACTAACTTGCAGAATACCAGTATATTACCGCAAACAATGCGGTACGCCTGCGGAAGGTCTCCGGAATTCAATGTGCCCCAGAGGAGATACTCGTAGGGGTCAGGCAGTTATGGACGGCGGATAAATAATTGTCGCATTTGCATTCATAGGTGAATTTTATTGCTATATTTACACGATGGTCGGATAGTTCGGTTTGCTTGCTAACAATTGTCTGACCGTCTCAAGGAATATTTAACAGAACAAACCCAGAGGACCTATGAAAAAAGGATTGTTTTATTGCACGTTGATTGCATTGGTTTTTGTCTCATGTACAAACGACCGGAGCTACACGGTCGAATGTGAGGTCGGCCCTTCTAACGACGGCCAGACCGCCTATATGCTGGACTATCATGACAACTCGGTAGTAGACAGTGCGGTTGTCACAGACGGTAAATTTATCTTTACGGGTACTATCTCGCAGGATTCGATCCGCCGCATTGACTTAGGCAGGAAATATGCCAACCTGATTCTCGAACCGGGACGGATTGTGGTAGACATGGACAGGCACCTTGCTGAGGGAACACCGCTCAACGAGGCAAAAAACGACTATCAAATACTTTATGACTCTATATGGAATGCATTGTCTGAGGCTTGCAGCGCAATCAGACAAGATTCGACTTTGGATATTGAGACACAGAACGTCCGCATAGAAGGGGTAATGGATGCCGGTATTTCAGATTTCGCGGAGTCCATCCGTCCCTATGTTTCACGCGAAGATGCTCTCGGTGCCTATGCCTTATGGGATTGGGCCTTCGCCGCACGTACTTCGGAGGAATTCCATATGCTCTACGATGATGGATCGGAATATGCCCGTAGTTTCGGACCGGTACAGAAGCTGGCCTCTGACTTCGAGAACCAGGCTAAAACTTCCGAAGGCATGCCTTTCACTGACTTCACGATTCCCACAGGCACTGTCGATTCGACGGCCGTAAGCCTTTCGGATTATGTCGGGCACGGGCGTTACGTACTGGTCGATTTCTGGGCATCGTGGTGTGGACCGTGCCGTGAAGAGATACCTACACTGCGTGAAGTGTGGGAACGGTATGACCGCAGCGAGTTTGAGGTACTTGGCGTGGCAGTATGGGACCGCAGAAGTGCAACGCTTGAGGCGATTGATGAGCTTGGAATTCCATGGCCCCAGATTCTCGATGCAGGAGAGATCCCGACAGAACTGTACGGCATCAATGGCATTCCGCACATTATCCTTTTCGGACCGGACGGGACGATCGTGGCCAGAGGACTGCGTGGCGATGGCCTGAAGGCGCGGTTGGCCGAAGTGCTCGGCAAATAATCCGGACGGACCGTACAGATTTCTCTCTTTTAATCCGGACATAAGCGGTTCATTGCTGTGCCCTATGCTAAAATGATGAAATTCCTGGCAATAATAGGCAATAAATGAAACATTATAATTGTCTATTTTTGTGATTGAGAAAATTAACGGAGTGTTGGAATCTCCGATTTACAAATCATAAAAACAGATAAATATGAAAAATTATGGTAACCTCATCGTAGTGGCATTATTTGCAATTATGCCATATATGGTTTGTGCCCAGGATCCTATTCCGGTGGAAATACTGACCGGGCCGAGGACACAGGAGTCAGCTGTCGGGATAAAAACGAGTCTGGATCTTCCTTCAATATTCGAAGAGAGGTATTACCGTTCGGAATCGGTTCCGGAATTCAAATGGCTTCCGGATACCAGGTCTTATTCATACATAAAGGAAGATGCAGACGCTTCCCAGTGCATTATGCGTGTAGATATAAAGAGCGGTAAAGAGACAGTGCTGGCTGATTCGGATCTTTTTGTCTATAACGGGAAGAGGATCTTTGTAGAGGACTACAGTTTTACTCCCGACCTGAAGACTGTAATGCTCTTTACGAATTCACGGAGGGTTTGGCGCTATAATACCAGAGGTGATTTCTACCTTCTGGATATCGCATCCGGCAGAATGATGAAAGTGGCTCCGGATGCCGATCCGTCACAGGTTCAGTTTGCAAAATTGTCCCCCGATGGCACTAAGGTAGCGTATGTGTACCGGCATGACGTGTATGTACAGGATGTCGCAACCGGAAAGGTGTCCCGCTATACGAATGACGGTACCGAGTTTGTGATAAACGGCACATTCGACTGGGCATACGAAGAGGAGTTTTCCTGCAGGGACGGATTGAGATGGAGCCCCGACAGCAGAAAGCTTGCATTCTGGAAGATTGACTCTTCTGAAACCGGTGTGTTCTATATGATAAACTATACCGATTCGATCTACTCCAGACCGATCCCCATACCGTACCCTAAAGTGGGTACAGCGATGTCATCTGCTTATATCGGAGTCATCCATGTGGATGAAGGCAATATCGTATGGATGGATATAGCTGGTGAACCAAATGAGAATTATCTGCCTTATATGGACTGGGCATACAATTCCAGAGAGCTGATCATCGAGCAGATACCACGTGTCCAGACCAAAAACAATATTATTCTGGCGGATGTATATGACGGTTCTTCAAGGACCATATATACTGACGATACCCACGGAAAATACTGGATAGATGTGAATGACAATGTGGAATGGATCAATGACGGCAAGGAGTTCCTGTGGCTCAGTGAAGAAGACGGCTGGAGACATTTGTATGCCATATCGAGAGACGGCAAAAACAAGAGGAAGATAACCGAAGGAGAATATGATATCCTGTCAGTCAACAGTTATGATCCTGTAAAGGGCTATGTCTATTTTACAAGCTCCCTTGACAGTCCTGTTACCAGAATGGACTACCGTGTATCTGTGAACGGTAATGGGAAAGCGGAACCGTTGGATCCTAACCAGACCTCCGGTACCCACTCTTACAATGTCGCCTATGGTTCCAGGTATGCCCTGCATGCTTATTCCAGTGCCGGGGTACCTATGACAGCTGATCTTATTGACCTACGGAACAACAGTGTAATCAGGACAGTGGTAGCAAATACGGCCCTTAAAGAGAGGATCAATGCCCTGAATCTGCCGAAGCAGGAGTTTTTCAAAGTCAATATAGGCGGAGGTGTCGAACTGGATGCGTGGATGATAAAACCCAGGGACTTTGATCCTTCCGGAAAATACCCGGTAATATTCCATGTGTATGGAGAACCGGTGGGTCTGACCGTAACGGATGCATGGGGCGCAGACAATTACCTCTTCCATCAGTACCTCGCCCAGAACGGTTTTGTGGTAATCAGCGTTGAGAATAGAGGAACTCCGTCACCCAGAGGGGTGGAATTCAGGAAATACTGCTACAAGGCAATAGGTGTCAACGCACCTAAGGACCAGGCAGCTGCCGTGGAAGCGATTCTTTCTGAAAATAACTGGCTGGATTCCGAAAGGGTAGGAGTCTGGGGATGGAGCGGAGGTGGTTCCATGACCCTGAATGCACTTCTGAAATATCCTGATCTCTACCAGGTGGGAGTTTCCGTAGCTCCTGTTCCGGACCAGAGGCTGTACGATTCTTTCTATCAGGAAAGATTTATGCTTACACCGGAGATGAACCCGGAAGGGTTTTACAATGGTTCCCCTGTGAATTTCGCAGCCGGCCTCAAAGGCAAGCTGCTGCTTATCCATGGTACAGGCGATGACAACTGCCATTATCAGGGAGCAGAAAGAATGATAAACGAACTAATCCTGCACAAGAAGCAGTTCAATATGTTTGCCTACCCGAACAGATCACATGGAATCTATGAGGGTAAGAACACTTCCATACACCTGAGAACCATGATGTTCGAATTTTTTATGGAGAACCTGCGCTGAGAATCGCATTCGTGCGCTGAACTCCATTTTCGGATAAACCACTGAAAACCAAACCTCCCTGGCATGCCACAATGTCGGGGAGGTTTTTTTGTGAAGGGGAAATTGAACCGCATACTGCATGGTCTGCTGCAATAGATGTCATAAGTGGTTATTGCCGGATAATGCATTGGGCTGAAAGTTTATGAAAATAGACAAACATATTGGTGTCCCGTTAACATGGACAACTTGGACAGTTCACCGAATAGCCCCGGCCTGTCTGCTCGTCACCAGCCTCCGCAGGTGAACCGGCCTATTTTGCCTAACTTGCAGAGTGCCAATATTTTACCGCAAATCGCGCGGTACACCTGCGAAAGCCCTCCGGCGGATATGCTGCTCGGAGCGGGGTATGCGCAGAATACGTATTGCCACAACGCCCATTATTCAGTATATTTTGGGCAGGCTATGTAATGATTGAACTTAAGTTCGTCATGATTCCACACCGTCTCCATTTCC
>CAZXFF010000063.1:0-9200 GCA_964640305.1 uncultured Muribaculaceae bacterium
TATTCATTCCCTAAATCCAAGGAAGTCCGGACGGTATGGTCGTCATTTTTCGCAGGCTAACCGCACTATTTGCAGTAAAGCACTTGCACTAAGCGAGTTATGCGAAAAGACCCGGTTCACCTGCGGAGGGAGGTGATGAGCTGACCGACCTGAAAAGGATGTCTGGGGCACATTGTACGCTGAAAGACTTCTGTAGGCGCGATACATATACCTTCTTAATATACTGATATTACGCAAATTAGCAGAAAACTTCAAGATGATATGCGGTGGAGGATGGATAAAAAGAGGGACCGTGGGAGTGATACTCCACAGCTATTCGGCAGTTCGTTTAACCAGCACCGATTTAACGGGACAATAATGAACTGTCATCATCCATGAACTTAGGACGCATTATTTCGGAATATATGACCATCTTTGCAGGGTCCTCTACCCTGAACCTTTTCCGGGCTTGCCCAGAAGGATGCAACTCAGTGTGCTTCTTTTCAGGTTCCGTTACCGGTATTTCCATCTCTGGCTCCGGAACGGATAATGGTACAGATATTTTTGTCCTATGCTCCGGGATTTGCCGGGACCGCATCCCGGTGCGGTGTGGAGATGCAGGCTCCTCCACAGGGAACAGACTGCCAGGATCCGGAACATTACGTTTCCTCGCCGCTTTTTTCCTGCCTTCGATGATAAAAGAAAAAATACTGCCAACAATTGCCAGCAGTATCCAAATTACGTCACCATCCATAATCTCCCATATTCTGCTTTTTGCAAATATAGGCATTTTTACTTGCAATACATCAATGCCGACTCTTTATCTTTCATTATTTGGGACCTGAGTTCGTCTACAGATGAAAATTTCATTTCCGCACGTATTCTCCTGATGAAATCAATCCTTATTTCCAGTCCGTAAATATTCTCGTCGAAATCCAGGATATTGGTTTCTATTGTCCTTGCATTGTACGGTCCTATAGTGGGTCTTGTTCCGACATTGCATATTCCCATGTACTCTCCGCCAAGGACAAAAACCTTAACAAGATAAACCCCGTTGGCGGGAATCGCCTTAAGCGGTTCATACAGCTGCATATTCGCTGTCGGGAAACCTACTACCGCCTTACCGATCCTATCCCCGGAGACAACTGCTCCATGCAGAGAATAGTTGTAACCGAGCATAGCCGCAGCTCCTTCGACGTTCCCTTCAGAAAGAAGCATTCGTATCTGTGTAGAGCTTATCTTCTTTGAGTCGAGCCTCAACTCAGAGACAGAAACCGCATCTATTCCCACACTTTCTGCAAGCCGTACCATTTCTTCGGGATCCTCCGGTGAATTCCTGCCGAGGCGATGATCGTATCCTACTACCAGCATAGAGATACCCAAGCGTTCCTTCAGACAGTCCTTGAGAAAAGAGACCGTATCCATCCGGCTGAACTCTCTGGTGAAAGGGAGTACAATGAAACGGTCAATACCGAATTCTGAAACAATGCGTTTCTTTTCTTCCAAAGTATTCAGAAGACGGAAATCGGATGCATCCTGCTGCAGAATAGTCCGGGGATGGGGCCAGAAAGTCACAATAGCGCTTTCTGCCCCTTTTTCCCGGGCTAAGTCCTTGACTTTCTGCATCACAGCCCTATGGCCTGCATGTACTCCGTCAAAAAAGCCTGTAGCCGCTACAACCATTTCACCAGTTCCATATCCTGACGGTGGGGAAGCAGGTCATTTTTTGCGAACACCCTTACGGTCAGGTAATAAACTCCAGTTTCGGTAGGTACCATGTTGCATACGTACTTGGCGACACCGTCTCCTCCTGAAACATATTCGAAAGTGAAAGACTTGCGGACATGATAAATCCCCTTCCTGTCCTGTTCCGCCCAAACCAGCTCTACCCCGATATCATTGGGAAGAATATCTCCGATGAACAGTTCGATTTCGAATGTCTTGTTTTCACCAAGCATCGTCTGATCCTTGGAATCGTTGGGACGCACGTAGTCCTTGACCTCGATATGCTGCCAGCTGTGCCTGATGTTCTTTTTCCAGAATGCAATCTCACGGGCAACTGCACAATCGTTTGCATTGAGTTCCAGGGTCCTCTTGTAAAGCGGCATATAGTACTTATCAAGATAATCTGTAAGCATCCTGTTCGTAGTGAAATTCGAAGCGACCTTGGCAATGGTATTCTTGATATATTTTACCCACACGGAGGGAATGCCGTTCTTGTCCCTTCCTCCATAGAAGCCAGGCGCAATCTCATTCTCGATTATAGTATAGATGGTCGCGGCATCCAGTTCATCCTGGAAATTCTGGTCCTCATAAGTCCTTTCCATAGGAAGAGCCCATCCGGCATCTTTCTGATAGCCTTCTATCCACCAGCCGTCAAGTACGGAAAAATGCATCACACCGTTCATGGCCGCCTTCTCTCCGGATGTACCGGAAGCCTCCAGAGGTCTGGTAGGAGTGTTCATCCATACGTCTACACCCTGTACCAGAGCCTTCGCAAGATTCATGTCATAATTCGGCACGAACACTATCCTGCCGATGAACTGTGGCATCTTGGAAATATCCACAATCCTTTTTATCAGATCCTGACCGGCTTTGTCTGCAGGATGTGCCTTTCCGGCAAATATGAACTGCACCGGATGCTCCGGATTGTTTACAATCTTGTCAAGACGCTCAAGGTCCCTGAAAAGCAGATGTGCCCTCTTGTATGTAGCGAACCTGCGGGCAAATCCGATAGTCAGCACATCGTCGCGGAGAGTTTCGGAAATCTTTACGATCTGATGCGGAGAATAATGGCTGGATATATCTGTTTTCGAAATGCGTTTCTTGACTGTTTCGATCATCCTCTTCCTCAAATCATTACGCACATTCCATATTTCCGAATCTTCTACATTGTAAATCCCGTCAAAGCACTTCTTGTCATATTTGTGGCTCGCGAAATCTTTACCGAATACTTTTGCATGGATATCTTTCCACTGGGAAGCAGTCCATGTAGGATAGTGGACTCCGTTGGTGACATACCCTATATGCAGTTCTTCGGGCAGATATCCAGGCCACAGGTTGCCAAGTATATGCTGGCTCACTTCACCGTGTTTCATGCTGACTCCGTTCACTTCCTGCGAAAGGTTGCATGCGAGATTGCTCATAGAGAACTTCTCGTTTCTGTCCAGAGGATTTATTTTACCCAGGCCCATCATAGTCTCCCAATCTATCTTCAGTCTCTGGGGATAATGGTTAAGGTATGTCCTTAGAAGATCCTCGCTGAACGCATCATGCCCTGCCGGAACCGGAGTATGGGTTGTGAACAGGGAAGAACATCTCACAAGTTCGATGGCTTCGGCATACGAGAAATTGTCGGATATGTATTCCCTGAGCCTTTCCAGACCGATAAATGCGGCATGTCCTTCGTTGCAGTGGTATATATCACACTCTATGCCGAGCTTGCGTAATGCGCGTATACCTCCTATGCCCAGTACAAGTTCCTGTTTCAGTCTGTTCTCCCAGTCTCCACCGTAAAGGTGATGGGTTATCTGACGGTCTTCGGGCAGGTTGTCTTCGAAGTCAGTATCCAGCAGGTATAGTTCAGTACGTCCTACATCCACTCTCCAAAGTTTTACATATACCGTACGGCCGGGGAAAACAAGTGAAACCATTACCCAATTGCCATCCTTGTCCCTTACAGGCATTGCCGGAATCTTGAAGAAATCCTGGGGCTCGTAATCTGCAACCTGATCTCCCTGCGCAGTCAGTCTCTGTTTGAAATAACCGTACCTGTAGAGCAGGCCTATACCTGTCATTTTAACCCCCATGTCACTTGATTCTTTCAGATAGTCTCCTGCCAGGATACCCAATCCCCCGGAATATATCTTCAGGGACGTATCCAGACCGTATTCCATACTGAAATATGCTATTGAAGGAGATTTGCGGTCATTCTTGCCAGCCATGTAACTGTTGAATGTAGCGACCACTGCATCCAGCCTTGCCAGGAAATCCTTATCCCGTTCCAGCGCCTTGTAATCATCGAGAGTCAGTCTGTCCAGCAATGCAATAGGATTCCTTTCACACTCTCTCCATAGTTCAGGATTGATGCTGTAGAAAAGGTCAAGAGCTTCCTGATTCCAGCACCACCAAAGGTTTCTGGAAAGAACGTCCAGAGACTTCAGTCTTTCAGGTATTGTCCTTGACACAAGAATTCTGCTCCATGAAGGTCTGTTCACTTCTATCCTGCGATAATTCTGTATGGGCTCCTCTTTGTGTTCAGGGAATGCCCCGATCTTATCAACAAGTCTCTCGAGCGAGAGGGAAAAGGCCTGTTTGTAATAATACACGTTATGCTTCCAGGATGCGATTTCAGAAACTTCAACTGCATTTGTCCTTATATACTCCATTTCGTCTCCGGAAACTGATGCCATGTTCACTATACGCTTCACGACCTCATCCACTACTGAATCATAGTTGGAATCATTCCTGTGGATTATCGAAATTGAAGGATGCGAAGCATTGTAATGGTTCTGTACCCACATTCCGAAACCTGCAAGGGATGTGGTGACAGTAGGAACCCCGAATGCCAGTGATTCGAGGGGAGTGTAACCCCAAGGTTCATAATAAGAAGGGAATACTGTCATATCGAGAGCAGGGAGCAGATCGTAGTATTTCGTGTTGAAAATACCGTCGTTCCCGTTCAGATACGATGGAATAAACAATACTTTGACCTTGCTGTCATGACTGTTGTCCAGTTTTAGGGCCTTCATTCTGGAAAGTACGGCATCTGATTCAGGTTCAGAAAGATAATGCGATACTTTTGTTTCATAATCCGAGTCTTTCCCTGCAAGTTTCGAAGCCAGTTCCTTGTCCGGGCCATTATGGCCTGCTGGAATCATGACAAAAGCCACGATATCCTTGCCTTCATAGCCGGAGTTCCTCAAGCGTCCCATTGAATCAAGGAAAATGTCTATCCCTTTGTTCTTGAATTCGTATCTTCCGCTGATTCCTACCATAAATGCCCCGGAACAATCAGTTCCAAGCATGGCAGATGCCACTTTCTCCAGATTCTTTCTTGCTTCCGCAGTTTTTGCCGACATTACATCCTTTCCCGGTACAATACTGCCGTCAAATCCGTTCGGTGTTATCAGATCCACCTTCTTTCCCAGCAGCTTTTCACATTCAAGAGCTGTTATGTCACTGACTGTCGTAAATACATCGGCATTGGCCGCTGCACATTTTTCAAGGGAATGTTTGGCTGTAACATTATAGTATCTGGCCTTTTCATCGGCATTGCAAGTGCCTATAGTCTCATATAAGGGAACGTAATTGCATGCCAGACATCTCCCCACCACTGTGGCATGTGTAGTGAATATGGTTGCCACATGTGCGTTTACACTTTTCAGATAAAGTATTCCTGCTCCGGTCATCCATTCATGGAACTGAGCCACGACCCTATGGTGGGGCTGAAGGTTGAACTGGACGAAACTTTCAATGACCTTTCCGGCTGCATATCCGAAAAGGGAGGCTTCGATGAAGTCCCATTCACCGGAGATGGAATCCAGTCCGAACTTTTCCCAGAACGCCGTGAATATCTCGTTCTTTTTGGATATGAATGTAGAAAAGTCCACTAGTATGGCAATGGGATTCCCCGGCACATTCCATCTGCCGACCCTTACCCTCAGACCTTTCTCAGCGGCATCGATTCTCCATGTCCTGAAGAGGATTGGATCTTCTGTAAATTCAGGATTGCCTGTCGCATCGACCCATATGTCCGGACCTATATGGATATGGTTGTTCTTTAATTCTTTCGATAGATTCAATGATTTGGTTGCCAGCACGGTATGAATCCCTCCTACCTTATTGCAGACCTCCCAGCTTGCCTCAAACAGATAGTCGGGCATCACAACTTTTTCGGTACTCATAAATTTTAAAAAACTTTATTGCTTCAATTCTTTGTCTACCCTGATCATGAAGTCACTCAACACATTCATATAGTTGATAAATGCTTCATAAGGGGTATCATAGGGGTTAAAGTAATTGTGCACTGCTCCATCGGAGAAGAATTTGGTGCACATATAATAGAAATGGTCACTCTCCTGGAGTCTAAGGAAATCCTTGTAGATGGCAGGGTTGTCGGCTGCAGTAACCTTGTCGATAAGACTGTAGACCTTTGATGAGGCCTCATCCTGAAGTTCGTTGCCCAGCCATGCCGTAGTGTCCCTTTCTTCATCTGCCCATGATATGGGGAAGGGGACGTTAAGCGGTGCTACAGGCTGATGTTTCTTGGCCGCCTGTGACGGAGTACAGAATTCGAAATCCGTTCTTGAAAGCACCGTTTCGGGAAGAGCTCTCATAAAATCGAATATACCTGTACTTGCATTCTGGTGCTCACCGAATGTCTCATAATCCATAAACAGGTTTATGATCTCACCGTCCTTGATAGAATCCATGCACCATGATACGAATTTACCGGCATCGACAGGCCATTTTGCCCACGAGCGGTCTGAAAATCTGAAAGCGATGTCATCGCTCAGATTGAAATTGCGGAGCAGTAGCTTCAACTTGGGGTTGATTGCATTTGTATAAACATAATTCGGGGATTTCCAGCCGAGTATATGCTTCGCTCCTTCAGTAAGCATGCATGTGTAGCCCATTTTGCTTACCGCTGCCCCTATTTCATCCGAATAGATCAGTTCCGTATTCCTGAAACATTTGGGCTTCTTTCCGAAATACTTTGTTATCAATGCAGAATGCATCTTTACCTGTTTTTCGAATTCAGGAACTGAAAACAGGGATGCGAGCGAATGGGAATATGTTTCCGCTATAAACTCCACACATCCGGTTTCTGCCAGTTTCCTGAAGCTTTCGAGGACTTCGGGAACGTATGCTTCCATCTGCTCGATAGCTGTACCTGAAATCGAGAAGGCTACCTTGAACTTCTTCCCGTAACGCGAAATCATATCCAGAAGAAGATTGTTCATAGGAAGATAGCATCTCTCCGCTACCCTCTTTATGATAGTCCTGTTGGCAAAGTCATCGTAATAATGGGAATCGTTTCCGATATCGAAAAAGCGGTATTGTCTGAGTCTGTCAGGCTGATGCACCTGAAAATATATACATATTGAAGGTTTTGTTTCCATAGTGATATTAGTTGTTATGCAGTGTTGACAAATATATTTCCTTGACTTTTAATGCAGCGTTGTTCCATTTGAGCGAATCGACTTCCTCCAGACCGCATCTGGAAGCCATTCTGCCAAGAGCCGGATATTTCAACAGGGCATACATGGCATCGGCAAGTGCATCGATGTCCCAGAAATCCACTTTTATGGAATGCTTCAGGACTTCTGCCACACCTGACTGCTTTGAAATTATAGTAGGAACACCTGTCTTCATGGCCTCAAGAGGGGAAATCCCGAACGGTTCGGAAACTGATGGCATCACATATACATCAGAAAGAGCAAACATACGGCTCACATCCGCACCTCTCAGGAATCCGGTAAAATGGAATCTGTCGGCAATTCCCAACTTCGCAACACGTCTGATGGACCTGTTCATAAGGTCTCCGCTGCCGGCCATTACGAACCTTGCAGACGGATAACGTTTAAGGACCTTGCTGGCCGCTTCAATAAAATATTCAGGGCCTTTCTGGAATGTAATCCTGCCAAGGAATGTAACGACCTTGTCCGGTACGCCCCTGCGTACCTCTATTTCTCCCTTATTGCTGAAGTCCACTGCATTATGGACAGTAACCACTTTTTCAGGAGATATTCCGTATTTGCTGATTACGGTATTTCTGGTAAGGTTGCTTACAGTAATGACCCTGTCGGCTGCTTCCATTCCCATTTTTTCCAATGCATATACCTGAGTGTTCACATTCTCCCCCGTCCTGTCGTATTCCGTAGCATGTACATGGATTACCAGCGGTTTCCCGGTAAGCCTCTTCGCAGCAATACCGGCGGCATATGTCAGCCAGTCATGGGCATGGATAACATCAAAATCATTCTGCAACGCAATCGTTCCTCCCACCAGAGCATATCTGGCAACCTCCTCCATAAGGTTTGAACCGTATTTCCCGGAGAATTTGTATTTCTGTTTGAAATTGATCCTGAATTCTTCTGCCTGGGAGAGTCTGTCCTTCTCCACCATTTCAGTGAATTCTTCAGGATTGACATATGGAATCATGTTGGTACCAATCCTCAGAAAGCTTATTTTCTCCAGAAACTCCACGGGATTGGCAACGGTAGTAGCTGCTTCCACATCGCTTGCATTTATTATACGGGCCACACTTCCGTCTTCATCTCCGGAAGCGGAAGGCATGACAAACAGTACATTCACGTCATGATTGGCCAAGCCCCTTACCAGTCCGTAGCAAGCTGTTCCGAGACCGCCGGCAATATGCGGCGGGAACTCCCATCCGAACATTAATACTTTCATTATTTCTCCTTTTTATATGTATTGACTAAGTATTCCGAACGCAGAAGCGATGCGGTAGCCACCGAACTGGAAATGGCACCGTGCGGATTATGCGGAGGATTTCCGTCATAAAGTTCGCATACGGCCCCTACCCCGTGTACCGTAATGTCTTCCTCGAATGCATTTATCAACTCCTGGGCCTGCCTGGTGAAGATGTCTCCGTAAAGCCTGAACATAGCCTCTATATAGAAAGACAGGAGCCATACTCTCGTGGATCCCTGATGATATGCATGGTCACGGCTGTCCTGATCTCCGTCATAAACCCCCTTGTAAAGAGCATTGTCCGGAGACAGGGTCCTTATGCCTCTGGCTGTCAGCAACTCTTTCTTAACGACCTCCATCACCTTCCCTTTCTGCTCATCCGTCAGAGGAGAGTATGGCAATGCACAAAGGAATATCTGGTTCGGACGCGTAAACATGTTCTGTCCTGCTTCATCGACATAGTCAGCCAACTGCTGGGCTTCATTGTTCCAGAAAATTTCCCTGAAACTTGCCTCGACCTTTTCTTTCAGAGTTTCCCAGAAGTATATCGAGCGTTTATCGGAACCGTATTTGCTTCCCATTTCTATCATGAAAGACAGTGCATTGTACCAGAATGCGTTTGTCTCGACCTGGAACCCGCTTCTTTCCGTAACCGGATTACCGTCCTTATCATATGCATTCATCCACGAAGAAGCCACACCGTTCAGCCTTACCCATATCAGGCCGTTATCGGCAAGACTTACCCCCATACGCTTTCCTTCCGCGTATGATTTGATTATAGC
>CAZXFF010000064.1:0-8359 GCA_964640305.1 uncultured Muribaculaceae bacterium
GGGAGGTCCGGCCGCCGGCGAAGCGGCGCAGTCGGCAGCACGCACAGCAGCATGGCCTTCCCGAAAATGTCGGATTTTTTCTTTAGCCCTGCAATTGCTGCATTTCCGCCGATGGTTACTCCAATGGCACTACCTATACAGGAGAGAGTCAGCATTATTGCCATTCCGGCGTAAGCTAAAATCAGAGATGTTGATTCCATAAAATTCTATTGTTTTATTTGTTGTTTAATGATTTCAGTGGTTTATATGCCCTGCCGCCGCCTGTGAACCCTGCATTCTTGTAGAATTCGACGAATGTCAGTCGTACAGGATGCACGAATGCTCCGAGACATGACAGACCCATGACAGCAATATGCCCGAAAATCAGGAAGATGACTGTAATGACCCAGCCTACATACGGTATTCCGGAAAGAGACATCGCTATCGAATTGATTACCAGAGCAAGGATCCCTCCTGTCGTACCTAATCCGAAAAGCCTTATATATGAGAGCATGTCTCCGAAAATACTGGTTATGTCATACAGAGATGCTATCCCTTTGATAGGACGCAGGAAGAAGTATTTTGAAGGACTGCTGCAGAACAGCACCAGTACAAGTCCAGTGATTACGATAGGCAATGCTACTGCCTTCGGCAGCAGTTGGGTGCCCATCTGGGATCCGGCGTATGCACATGAAGCCCAGACAATGATGAGTGACCAGCCGACTTCTGTCAGTGCTGTATCCCAGTTCTTTCTGGAGAATGCGATACTGGCCTTGAGAAGTCTGGCAAAAACTATCTGGAACAGACCGAAAATGATAGAAAACCAAAACATTTTCAAGTCAGAGAAGAATAACCCGCGTATATTTTCCGGCATGGGAATTATATCATATACTTTCATACCGAAGAAGGTTCCGGAGATAAGAGGCATTATGATGGAACCGATTCCCAGCCATGCAATCAGTTTCCCGTATGCACGGAATTTCGGAAGTGCTGCAGCGACGGCTATCCCGATTGCAAGCATGATCAGACCGTATCCCATATCCCCTAGACAGAAACCGAAGAACAGCATGTAGAACGGGGCAAAGTAGGGTGTAAGGTCCACCTCGTCATATGAAGGCAATTCGTAGAGGCTTCCAATCGGCTCGAATAGTCTTGAGAACCGGTTGTTTTTCAGCTGTACAGGAGGGTTGTCTTCTCCTTTTGCTTCTTCTGCGATATAGTATGCAGGGGAATTGTCAAGGAATTCCTTTACCTTGGCGTCTTCTTCAGTAGGTGCAAATCCTTCAAGTATGCAGATTGTCCCTTCTCCTTCTTTTATTGAAGAAGATTTTGCGAAATGTATATCAAGACCGGCAGACAGCTCTTCTTCAAGACGTACCAGAGAGTCAGTGTGCCTTCCATAACCGAGTATTTCTTTATCCAGAGCTTCGATCTGCTTTTGCTTTACGGCAGTCTCTGCAATCAGTGCAGATGCCGGGAGCGAGGGAAATGAAACTTCTCCGGGAACAGGGAATGAGTAATTCTCACCGCCTTGTGACAGGACAATAAAATATACATTGTTCCCGGTCCTGTTCAGTATCTGTATAGGATAGGTGCTCTCCCAATCCGATCTGAATTTCTTTTCAGGAACTGTATAGAAATGGGGAACAAGTCCCAGTGCCTTTATCTTATCCAGGTCTTCAGGATTGAATTCTCCCCAAGGCAGAGCTGTTTCTGTTTCCCTGGACAGGTTTTCGATATCCCTTGAAATGGAGTCCCTTTCTGAGAATGCCTTTTCTATGGCAAGCAGAAGTGAATTGCCGTCCGGAGTGTCCGTAGCCTGTCCGCAACTGTCAGGATCTGCATTCCTGCAGAATCCTGACAGTTTCCTTTCAGCTTCCTTGCATCTTGCAATAGTGCTGACAGCCTCTTTGGAATAGTCGTCTATAGCTGCTGCAGTAGAGCGTGTTATATCCACCATTCCGATATCCTGCAACCCGATAAGGAATCTGTCGAGGTCACTGTCAAGGAGAATAATGGAATATCTGGTCATTCTCGTAATCATGATATTGCCTCCTCTTCTTCTTCCTGGTTATGCCTTGTCTTTACAATCTTCTGGGATGCTTTGGAGAGATTCTCTTCGTCTTCAAGATATCTCTTGATCTTCAGGATCGCTTCATTGTACCCTGGAATCTGTACCTTTTCATAAAGGTTCACTTTCTGAGTGGTCTTCTTTCTGGAAAAATCGAGTATTCGGCTTTTTTCCGCACATATTTCGGATTCGATGCCCAGCCTTGCCAGATCCTTCAGAATCCGGACTCCGTCACTGTACCACAATGGTTTACGGAAAAGGTCGAATTCTTTCACCTCATATACTACATTTTTCAGCTCAGGCACTTTGACACCGGCAAATTTGGCTGTTGTCAGCTCAACATCCTTAACCTCAATCATTCCAGGCTCAAATTCATTCCATAGGCCTGCAAGATACCTGTATTTTTCGAGAGATGAAGAGAGCTCTTCCAATAACTCTTCCGAGAGGCGCTTTGCTTTCTTTACCTCAAGACGCAAGGCAGACTCCTTGTTCTTGAGTGTAGGCAAAGCCCTCTGCCGAACTTTCAACTGCTTGTTCAGTTCGTTCAGAGAAGTTTTGTTATATTGGAACTTTATGGCCATTTTCAGTTATGCTTCTTTTTCTTTCCAGTATTTTTCAATGAGGGCATCCTTGATGCCTGTCTCTGCTTTTGTGAAGTATTTTCCGAAAAGCTCCCATGCTGTATCAAGCATTTCGTCAATGGAAATGTTCACGTCGATTGCCAGAAGCCGGACAGCATATTCCTTGGCATAGTCCAGACAACGTCTGTCGTAATCGCTGAGGTCAAAGCCGTTTTCCAGTTTGGTTTTTGCATTGGCAGCATCCGAGTAGAGACGGACAGCAGTATTCATTACCTGGCTGTGGTCTTCGCGTGTCTTTTTCCCTATCACAAGCTGCTTCAGCCTGGAAAGGGAGCGGAACGGGTCCACTATTACCTTTCCGGTATCGCTGTCGTGACGGAGGAAAAGCTGTCCCTCGGTGATATATCCGGTATTGTCAGGTATGGCATGGGTTATGTCTCCGTCATTAAGGGTTGTGACAGCAATGATTGTAATGGAACCTCCGTCAGGAAGCTGTACGGCTTTTTCGTATATTTTCGCCAGATCCGAATACAGTGAACCCGGCATTGAATCCTTGGATGGAATCTGGTCCATACGGTTGCTTACGATGGACAGAGCATCCGCATAGAGCGTCATGTCGGTCAGCAGAACCAGTACTTTCTCGTTTTTGTCTACCGCAAAATACTCTGCAGCGGTAAGTGCCATGTCGGGAATAAGCAGCCTCTCGACAGGCGGCTGTTCTGTGGTATTTACGAAACTTATAATCTTGTTAAGGGCTCCGGCACTCTCGAACATGTTTTTGAAATAGAGGTAGTCATCGTTTGAGAGGCCCATTCCTCCAAGGATGATTTTGTCTACGTCGGCCCTTAAGGCTACCATAGCCATTACCTGATTATAAGGCTGGTCAGGATCCGCGAAGAAAGGAATCTTCTGTCCTGATACAAGAGTGTTGTTCAGGTCAATGCCTGCAATTCCGGTCGGGATCAACTGAGAGGGCTGTTTCCTTTTGTATGGATTCACTGAAGGTCCGCCTATGAAACGGCGTTCGCCTTCGACTTCCGGACCTCCGTCTATAGGCTTTCCGTATGCGTTGAAGAAACGCCCGGCCAGATCCTCGCTTACATTGAGGGCAGGGGGCTCACCGAAGAAGATGACCTCGGCATTTGTGGGTATCCCTTCCGTTCCGCCGAATACCTGAAGGGTTACCGATTCATCCTTCAGCTTCACTACCTGGGCCAGACGGCCGTCGACAGTGGCTAGCTCGTCGTTGGTAACACCTATGGCTTTCAGCGAGACTGTAGCTTTTGTTATTGCTTCCAGTCTTGTATATATTCTCTGGAATGCTCTATTTGTCATGGCTTAACAGTTTATTGATCTGATCTGAATATTTGTTGAAGCTCTCGCTCTTGAACTGGGAGTAGTTCATCTGTCTGAAAATGTTGATGAGCTCCTTGTAGAAGGTAGAGCATTCTTCGAATGTGTCGAAATCCATTTCACGGTCGCATACGTCAAGTATTGTTTTCAGCATGAATTCCTGTCTTTCCATCGGTGTGGATGCATCGATGGCATCGAAAGCATCCTGCTGGAGTATTATGAAGTCGATAAGCTCCGATTTCCAGTACCGTTCATGGTAACTGATAGGGACTCCGTCGTCACCCAGAATATTGATCTGCTCATATGCTTCCTTTCCTCTGAGTATGATGTTCTTTGCTTTCATTACCATATCTACCCAGCCTGGGGAGATTTTAGTGTTCAGGAAAGAAATGATTTCATCGTATTCAAGGTACTTTGAGTAGGAATCGATAGGATCCACTGCAGGGTATCTCTTCTTGTCTGCTCTGTTCTGTGAGAGGGCATAGAAACACCTGGCGGCCTTTTTGGTGGATTCTGTAACCGGTTCTTTCAGGTTGCCTCCTGCAGGAGATACTGTCCCGATGAAAGTCACTGAACCTGTCATACCGTTGTTTAGGGTTACCATTCCGGCCCTGGAGTAGAAATTGGCGATGGTTGCAGACAGGTCTACGGGGAATGCATCGGCACCGGGAAGCTCTTCCATACGGTTACTCATTTCCCTCAGTGCCTGAGCCCATCTGGAAGTCGAGTCAGCAAGCAGGAGTACTTTCAGCCCCATGGATCTGTAATATTCACAAATGGTCATTGCCGTGTATACCGAAGCCTCTCGGGCTGCAACCGGCATATTGGAAGTGTTGCAGACTATAGTCGTCCTTTCCATGAGGGATCTGCCTGTCCTCGGGTCAACCAGTTCGGGGAATTCTGTAAATATTTCCACTACCTCGTTTGCCCTTTCCCCGCATGCCGCCATGACGATGACATCTGCTTCTCCCTGCTTGGCTATTGCATGCTGAAGCACAGTCTTGCCGCATCCGAAAGGTCCAGGTATGAAACCGGTACCTCCTTCGGCAATCGGGTTCAGTGTGTCAATGCACCTCACACCGGTTTCCATGATACGGCAGGGGCGTGGTTTCTCCTTGTATGCGGTAATTGCTACTTTGGCCGGCCATTTCTGGATCATGGAAACGTTATGGTCATCTCCGTTTACGTCAGTAAGGACGGCAATGGTGTCAGAAGCTTTCCTGATACCTGCTTCTGCAATCGATTTCACCTTATATGTTCCTTTAAAGGAGAAAGGTACCATGATTTTGTGAGGAAGCCATCCCTCTTTGATTTCTCCCAGCCAGTCGGCGGCTGAAACTTCATCCCCTTCCTTGGCGATAGGGGAGAACTCCCATTCCCTGCCGGTATCGATAGGTTCGGTATATTCTCCACGCTGCAGGAACACTCCGTCCATAGTGGCAAGGTTGTTCTGCAGACCGTCGAAATTACTTGACAACAGTCCTGGCCCAAGGGTGACTTCAAGCATCTGTCCCTGAAATTCTACCTTGTCTCCGTTTTTCAGCCCTCTTGTGCTTTCATATACCTGGACAGAAGCCTTGTTCCCAGCGACTTTGATTACTTCCGCCATCAGCTTTACATCACCCAGGAGGATGTAGCAGATTTCATTCTGGGATACTGGACCATCAACCTCTACTGTTACCAGATTGGAAATGATCCCGGTTACCGTACCTGTTGTTTTTTTATGTTGAGTCATATCTGTTGTTGATTATTGGCGTATTTGTTGAATGATCCCCTTATTTCATCTACATAGTTCCTGAACAGTGCTGCTCCGGAATCGGAGTCCAGCGACAGCCATCTGCGTACTATCAGGCCTTTGGCAAGGAAACCGAGAATGACTTCAATGTCGAAATAGTGCCCGGTAGTGATGTCTGATATCCTGTTCCATCTGTATCTGTCCATGGCCAGCTCCCTTTCCATCAGATCCTGCATCCGCAATATTTCCGCTATTTCTGAAGAATCGAAAAGATGTGAGGGCTCTTCTGGGGAAATGAGGTATTTTTCCGCTCTTGCCTTGGAGTCTTTGGATGCTACGAACATCACTGCTGCGTTTCGCAAATCCTTGTCAAGCATGAAATAATCCCTCAGCAATATCGATTTCTGCCTTTTGACAGAATGGTAGAAATGGCGGGAAAGGTTTGATGAATCAAAACCGTACTCAAGCCAGTCGATTTTCCTGCAGTCTGAGCGGCTGAGCTTCTCCCTTATGGATGCAGCTGTCTCTTCGTAGGAAAACTGGCGGGCAGGAAATTCCGGAAACAGTTCCGGAAGTCCGGTAATGATATAGTGGTAATTGTCCATTGTTATTCGAATAACAGTTTTTTCGAAGCTGGGCGCAGATACTCTGCCAACATTGCCTTGATGTCCTTCTCTGCAAAGCTTATCATATAGCCTCCGTCTTTAGGACCGATCCTGAATCCTCCTGAAATCTGTTTGGAGTAACTGATTTCGAAGCCTGCATCCATGGCGGCTCTGGCTTGCTTCTGGAAATACTGCTCCAACTCATTCTGCATAGCGGCCGGAAGGATAAGTTCCAGGCCTTTAGGGGCCTGGTCAGTTGCATCAAATGCCTTTGCAATAGTCAGGACCAGTTCCTTTATCAATGCAGGATCCTCCATGTTTGCCTTTAAGGTAGGTTCTATTGCTTTTGTGACAATCAGGCTTTCGATATTCTGTTTCAGGGTCGCCATTGCCTGACCGGAGGCCATTTTCAAGTCGTTTTCTACCCTTACCCTGATTTCCTCCGCTTCCTTTCTGGCATTTTCGACAATCCCTTCGGCCACCTTTTGCGCATCCGAAATTATCTTTTCGGATTCTCTTATGGCGGAAGCCTTGATTTCTTCCGCTTCCTGTTTCCCTTTGGAAAGACCTTCATTGTATAGCCTTTCAGTCAGCTCTTGCAATTTGTTCTGCATGGTATTGTCTGTTTTTGAATTTCCAATAAGCAAAATTTTCTCAAAGTTATAAAAAAACAGAAAAAAATAAAACAAAAAACCTGCCGAATTTTGCATCCGGCAGGTTTTTTTTATATAAGATTCCGGTCTTACGCAAGGAATCCGAGCAGGATACCTGCAGCAACCGCACTACCGATCACACCTGCAACGTTAGGACCCATCGCATGCATGAGAAGGTGGTTGGTCTTGTCATATTTCAATCCGGTCACTTCGGATACGCGTGCTGAGTCCGGCACTGCCGATACTCCCGCATTGCCGATGAGAGGGTTGATCTTGTTGCCCGGCTTGAGGAACAGGTTGAAAATCTTGACGAACAGCACTCCTGCAAATGTTGCAACCATGAATGAGAATGCTCCGAGGAAGAATATGTAAACAGATCTCCACTGCAGGAATTTGTCGGCCTGTGTAGAGCAACCAACAGTAATACCGATAAGGATGGTCACTACGTCGATGAGCGGTCCGCGTGCGGTCTCGGCAAGACGGCGGGTTACACCGCTTTCCTTGATGAGGTTACCGAAGAACAGCATACCGAGCAGAGGAATACCTGACGGTACGATAAAAGCAGTCAGAAGGAAACCGATGATAGGGAAGAGTTTCTTTTCGGTCGGTGAAACGGCGCGTGGAGGTTTCATTCTGATAAGCCTTTCCTTCTTGGTGGTAAGCAGCTTCATGATGGGAGGCTGGATTACAGGCACAAGGGCCATGTAGGAATATGCCGATACGGCAATGGCACCCATCAGGTCCGGAGCCAGTCTTGATGAAAGGAAGATGGCGGTAGGACCGTCTGCGCCTCCGATTATACCGATGGCACCAGCTTCTGCAGGAGAGAATCCGAGAGCCAATGCTACTGTGTACGCTCCGAAGATACCGAACTGTGCAGCCGCACCGATAAGGAGCAGCTTGGGGTTGGATATCAGGGAGGAGAAGTCAGTCATGGCACCTATACCGAGGAAGATAAGGGGAGGGTAGAACCCTTTTATCACACCCTGGTACAGGATGTTGAGTACGGAGCCTTCTTCGTAAATTCCGACCTACAATCCAGGGAAGAGGGGAATGTTGCCGATGATGATACCGAATCCAATAGGCACGAGGAGCATCGGTTCCCATTCTTTAGCAATTGCAAGATATATGAACAGCAACCCTATAAGAATCATTATAAGGTAAGTGAACTCGAAATTTGCAAAGCCGGTAAAGCTCCAGAATTCTTTTAGGTTAGCAGCTATGTTATTCATACTATCCAATTATCGCTAGAGCGGCACCTTCGAGTACAGAGTCGCCTTTATTTACTTTTATGCTTTTTACAACACCGTCGCAAGTAGCTTCGATGACATTTTCCATTTTCATGGCTTCGAGAACCATAATCTTCTGTCCTGTCTTGACGG
>CAZXFF010000065.1:0-8202 GCA_964640305.1 uncultured Muribaculaceae bacterium
GTACACCTGCGGAAGTCCTTCAGCTGGCAATCTGCCCACTAAGCCTTCTCGCTGGTGTACGCAGAATACGTACTGCCACAACGCCCATTATTCGCCATATTTTGGGCGGTGTGGATGTGGGCATCGGAATGAATGCGGTGTGGAATGCGGTGTGGAAGGGAAGAACTTTGGGGCGGTGTGTAAAGAAGGAGTGGGACAGAATGTCTAGGTGGCTGAAGTGAATACGGAATACGAACGACAACGGGAGGAAAGAGTGACTTTGTGGTGGTGCCGGAAAGCCGTACAAGTGAACATCAGTGGAAAACCTAAACCCAAAACTGGGTCGCTTCCGTATTTGCCTGATAATATGCGCATTGAGAACATGCATGAATGTTAGGATTGCCCAAATCGGGGCAAAATCAGCTGTTCCAGGCAAACCTAACCTCCATATGTTTTTCCATTTATTTGACAATCAGAGCATTGCGTACATGAAGGCACGTTAGGTTTTAGGTGTACCGGATAGGATCTTATTTTTCCGAGGAGGGACTAAAGGTGCCGGGACTAAATGGGCCTTTGCATAGGCGCGAATTGGTAACATGCTGGGTATAAGAAATATACAAAAACAGATCTATGCAAAGGGTCGGTAAAATTGGGAAAAATGCCGAGAATCCGGGGGGCTTTGCATAAAGCCCTAATCGGTAATGCTCTAAGTATTAGCGGTATGCAAAAAAGGCGCTATGCAAAGTGTCCTGCGAAACGGAGCGGCACAGTCAGGTTCCAAAGTCGAGAATCCTGCTGGATCGGAGTAAGTTGCGTTCCCAGGTCGGTGAGGATTGTTCGAATCAAGTGGCAGATTTCAGGAGGACTTTACATATGGTGATTCATAATATGATGAGTGTTTGTCGTGTAACCAAATGGTTCTATCTATGGTGTCCGATAGGGTTACAATAGTTGCCATCTCAGGAGTTCAGGCTGATATGTCCTGCTAGCGGATATGTAGGGGAGTATGTCAAAACAGTCCCAATCTTTCTCTTCCTTCGGCTTAAATAGTTATATTTGCATTTACTTAGACGTAAATTTCAAGTATATGGGGCGTTGGGATGGTATGAAGGGACCTGGCCCGATCAGGATAGGGAGGTTTTCCCAGGGACGGGGAGGCAGTAGCGGAAAGAGGAGAAGGGCTTCAATGGAGGCACAAGGGGATAGTGGGAAGAGGATTGTTGCCGGTGTTTCCAAAAGGAGGAGAGAGTCTGCGGCTGAAGCAGGTATTCAGGACAATATTCCCTATTCTTGTATGACTGCGAGATGCAAGGGAAAACTTTGGGAGGATTTTGCTTTGGAATATCTTTTGCAGCGTGGATACAAAGTACTTGAAAGGAACTGGTATTCCGGAAGGAAAGAGGTAGATTTGATTATGGAAGCGGAGGACGGGGTGCATTTTGTGGAGGTGAGATCAAGGGGGACAAGGGCTTTTGTGCCGCCACTCCAGACGGTGGATTCAAGGAAATGCAGCAGGATCCGTAAGGCAGCGGATACTTTCATGAAAAGGAAAGGACGCAATGCTGATGTACATTTTGACATTTTTGCATTATCCGTAGATGAGATTACCGGTGAACCTGTGTGCATGGATTTCATTGTTGACGCATTTGTATTTGATTTTTAGAATATACAGACATTATGAATAACAATTTTTACTGTGTAATCATGGCCGGTGGGGTCGGGAGCCGTTTCTGGCCTGTCAGCCGCAATTCCAGACCTAAGCAGTTCCTTGATATACTGGGAGTGGGGAGAAGTTTCCTTCAGCTTACATACGACCGTTTCAGGGGAATTGTCCCGAGTGAAAATATTCTGGTGGTGACTTCTGCATCGTATGCGGATATGGTCAAGAAACAACTTCCAGAACTGAAGGATGAAAACATCCTTCTTGAGCCCTACCGCAGGAATACGGCTCCGTGCATAGCTTATGCTGTGACGAAGATAAAGGCCATCAATCCGGATGCCACCATGATAGTAGCGCCTTCGGACCATTTCATATCCAATGAAGATCTGTTCAGGAATACACTGGCGACTGCCCTTGAATACGCAGCTGTAAAAGACGAATTGTTTACTCTGGGTATTGACCCTACCAGACCTGAGACCGGATACGGTTACATACAGGCCAATATGAAAGATTCCAAGACAATTGACGGCAATATCGTCTATAAGGTCCGTACATTTACGGAGAAACCAGATGCGGAACTTGCAAAAGTTTTTGTCGAAAGCGGTGAATTTCTTTGGAATTCAGGTATATTCGTCTGGAATGCAAAGACCATTTGCGCTGAACTCGAGGAGCATCTACCTGAAGTGTACTCACTTTTCAAGGATGGTCCGTCCTACTATGGTACCGTGCGTGAGGAGGAGTTTATCAAGCATGTTTACGGGGAGTGTCCAAGCATATCCATTGACTACGGTGTGATGGAGAAAACAAAGCACGCCTGGGTTTTCCAGGCATCATTCGGGTGGACAGATCTCGGTACATGGGAGTCTCTTTTCCTGCATGCCGAGAAGGATGACAGGAACAACCTTATAAAATGCAATGAACAGATCATCGATACGACTACAAACAGTATAATTGTCTCGAAAGAGCCCAATAAGCTCGTTGTTGTCAAAGGCCTTGACAGGTATATGGTCGTAAACACCGATGATGTGCTGATGATATGCCCTCGCGAGGACGGCAAATTCAAGGAAGTGATAGCCGACCTTGCTGTAAATGAAAAATCGAAATACATGTAAAAGAAATCATATGACTAGAAACACGTCACCATTGAAAATCGATATCCAATCGGAGATTGGCGAACTGAATGCTGTATTGCTCCATACACCTGGGGCAGAAGTCGAGAACATGACTCCCAAAATGGCTCAGAGAGCACTTTACAGCGATATCCTTAATCTTTCGATAGCACAGGAGGAATACGAACAGTTAAGAGGTGTCCTTTCGGGCATTGCCAAGGTATATACTGTAAACGATCTTCTTGTAAAAGTGCTTGAAGATGACAAACAGAGAAGGAACCTTCTTGGCAAAATATGCGTCATGGAAAATGTCACGGATTATTTCGAGACATTGATGGATATGAGTTCAAAGAATCTTGCCAAAGTCCTTATCGAGGGGCTGCCTGCCAAAATCAATACTCTGACATCTTTTCTGAATGAAGACTACTATGCACTGTTCCCTCTGTATAATTTCTATTTCACAAGGGATGCTTCGGTTACTATAGGCAACCAGGCTCTTATCTGCAAGATGGCAAATAAGGTACGTGCAAGGGAATCCCTGATAATGGAAGCGATATATACAGGAAGCGGGGAGTTTGACTGCTCTACCATCAATGCGTATGACTATCAGCCGGGAAACCAGCAGCTGTATATGGAAGGAGGGGATATCCTCATTGCCAGGGATGATATTCTCCTTATCGGGAACGGTATGCGTACAAGTACGATCGGTATCGATATGCTGGCAGCCCGCCTTGCAAAATCATCCCCCGAGGGACGCAAGCACATAATCGTGCAGCAGCTACCCCATTCGCCCGAATCATTCATCCATCTGGATATGGTGTTTACGTTGCTTGATACAGACAAATGTATGGTTTTCGAGCCTCTTATCCTAGGTGACAACCAGTATCAGACAGTACATATTACCATTGAGAACGGAAAGGTCATAAAAATCAACAGTGTCGCAAATATCCTGTCTGTCCTCAAGCGGTTGGGTATGGATCTGGAGCCTATTTCCTGCGGCGGACAGTCCGATGAATGGGATCAGGAAAGGGAACAGTGGCACAGCGGGGCCAATTTCTTTGCTTTTGCTCCTGGAAAAGTGATTTCCTACGCCCGCAATACGCATACTTTGGCAGAACTGGAAAAGCACGGATTCGAGATAATTCCGGCATGGGATGTAATAGAAGGGAAAGCTTCGATAGAAGGTGACAAGAAGTGTGTGGTTACCATTGAGGGTTCAGAACTTCCGAGAGGCGGTGGCGGAGCCCGTTGCATGACTATGCCTTTATCAAGAAAATCAGTAAAATGGGAATAAAATAATTCGGATATCATGAATGACAGGATTGAAAGCCTTTTGGCCGCAATAGATTCGGCTAAGGCAAAAAGTGAAAAGGAAATAGAGGAATTGAGGGTACGCCTCCTCGGTAAGAAGGGGGAAATCACCAGACTCTTTGAGGAGTTCAGGACAATTTCAGCGGATCAGAAGAAAGTTTTCGGTCAGAAGTTGAATGAACTGAAAAACAAGGCTGCCGCCAAGGTGGAAGAATTGCGCAGCTCGCTTGAGGAAAGCGGGGCATCAGCAGCAAGTTTCGATATGACAATGCCGGGCGATACGCTTGAATTGGGTACAAGACACCCAATCTCCATAACACGTGAAGAGATTATCTCCATATTCAGGAAGCTTGGCTATTCAATAGCGGAAGGGCCTGAAATTGAGGACGACTATCATGTATTCGAAGCCCTGAACTTCCCTCCTGAACATCCGGCAAGGGATATGCAGGATACATTCTTCATTTCTTCCGGAAAAAATCCTATTCTTCTGAGGACACATACGAGTTCTGTGCAGGTCCGCACAATGGAACGTCAGGAACCGCCCATCAGGGTCATCTGTCCCGGCAGGGTTTTCAGAAATGAGGCTATTTCGGCCAGGGCACATTGTATCTTCCATCAGGTGGAAGGACTTTATATCGACAAAGGTGTGTCTTTTGCAGACCTGAAACAGTCTATCCTTCTTTTTGTACGGGAAATGTTCGGACCGGATACGAAAATCCGCATGCGCCCTTCGTATTTCCCGTTCACGGAACCCAGCACAGAAGTAGACATCAGCTGCAATATCTGCGGCGGCAAAGGCTGCAACATATGCAAGGGTACCGGCTGGCTGGAAATAATGGGTGCGGGAATGGTCGATCCGAATGTCTTGTCTGCTTCAGGTATCGATCCTGAGGTGTATTCAGGTTTTGCCTTCGGTATGGGTATTGAGAGGATAGCAATGCTCAAGTGGCAGGTGCGCGACCTTCGTCTCTATTTCGAGAATGACGTACGTTTCCTCAGAGAGTTCGAGACATCGATATAGAGAATCTAAGTCCGAACCTCAGGTAGAAATTAAAGGGTTTTGACTTATATATAGTATTCAGCTCGGAGCCGTCATCGAAGAAGTATCCGATGCCGGGTTCCACGTACAGGCCCAGATTGTCAAGGATGTTGAACTGGAATCCTGCTACGGCGTTGACAGACCATTGATCGGGACGGGAATCTATGCTTTCACTGCGGTTCCCGTCCCTGTTTTCGTTATCGATACGGTATGTGTAAGTCCTGGTCCCCTCTATGGCTTTTTCATAGGTGCCCCCAGCAGCGATATACAGGTCTATAAAACGGCTGTCCCAGATGTCATAGCTGACAATAAGGGGAATGCCTATGTAATGCAGTGTCTCTTCGGTTGTAAAGTTGTTTTCCTTCGTTCCTGAGACAGTGTTGGAAGACAGATATGTATAGCTCATTCCACTCTCTATGCCGACTCTGCAGGGAAATGTGTATCTGACTGAAAGTCCTGCGCGTACCGGAGGTTTATATGATGTCTTGGTGTTGATCTCCCGTCCGGAATTCTTCATGGCTATGTTGCCGATAGGGTCTTCCCATAATCCGTTTACCATAGTTGTGGACGGTAGGATAGGGGATGACATATTCGAAGCCTGGGAATAGCCTGTCGAATTATAGGTTGTACCAGGCAGATTGGATGTTGACAGGCTAATGTCCAGGCGCGATTTTCGGATCCGTTCCGGGATATCTTCAGGAAATGCAGGATAGTCTGTAATCCTTTCAGGGACGGATATGCTTTCAGAAAGTGATGGATCTGTCGGGGAGGATGATACTTCAGGCGTTGTTGTGGGGACTTCTGCCGTTTTTTCAGTTTCCGGTTCTGCAGTTTCTGCATTGGACTGTACAGGATCCGTGACAGGCTGTGCCGCCGGAGCTGTGCTTACGGGCAGTGTTTCCCTGAGTATGTTGTCCAGATCCAGGTATGCAATTTCACCTTCCGGTGCGGGAATGACCGTCACGGGAGCATCTGTGCCTCCCTGTTCCGATGAAACTTCAGCTATCACTTCCTGATGCAGAGGCTCCCTGCGCAATGTTACAAGAAGCGAAATTGCAATGCATGCGGCAGCAGCGGCAGGTATAAGTATGACCTTCCATCCTGATTTTCTTGAGGCACTTCCTGTTCTGGAGAGAATATCTTCCCAAAGTCCTTCGATTTCGGGTTCTTCGTAATTGTCCAGTTTCCTTTTTAAATCATCGAGCATATTTCCGGTATTCGTTGATCATGTCAATCAGCATCTTTTTTGCCCTGTGCAGGCATGAGGCCGATGTCCCCTCTGATATGTCCAGCATTCTGGAGATTTCCCTGTGGCTGTATTCCTGAAAGATATACAGGTTAAAGACGGTCCTGTATTTCTCTGGCAGGTTACGTATCATTTTCTGAAGTTCGGATGCAGGTATGTCGTCAGTTTTCGGGTCTTCCTCTTCGGTTTCAGTGTATGGAATATCCAGCTCAGTTGCTTCTTTGGCACCGGATATCCTGTCTTTTCGGAGGTGTTTGAGGGATTCGTTGACGACTATCCGTGTCATCCAGGCCCTTAAGGAGCCGCTTCCGCGGTAGTCGAAATTCCTGATGGATGACAGAATCTTTACCATGCTGTCCTGAAGTATATCCCTGACATCTTCAATGTCCGTGATATACCTCGAACATACGGCAGTAAGATAACCAATATGTCTGTCGTATAAAGATCTCATTGCAGCGACATCGCCTTTGGCTGCCGCTGCAATGATCTGTGTTTCTCTGTCATCCGCAAATCTCACTGTGCGTTTTCCTCCCTGTCGGAAGGTCTTGTGCAGTATGTGAAATCGTGGCTCTTCTCTCCCTGGAATGAATTCCATCTGACGGTGAGCTTGACTTTCTCGCCTTTAGTGTCAGGCAGACTGTTCAGTCTGAATGCCACTATACCGTCTCCATACATGGGAGGGTACATTCCGGAAGCCATATCCCCGTTTTCAATTTTATGGTGGAAAACTACTTCATAAGGGTTTTCGGGATTTGTACCTGTCACAAGGTTCATAAGATGGGTGGTGTTTCCCATTCCCATTTCAACCCTGAATCTGAGGGTAAGGTATCCGTCTTCTACTACTGTAGTGAAGTCGTTGACGATTTCAACAGGATCGTTGCCGTATTTTGCATTGTCGGCCTCTTTGTCTCCCATTGTCACTACAGTCTTCTTCGTCAGTACGCTGTCTATTGAACTGAGTAGGACAGACTGGTCGTATCCGTCTTTTGCGCTGTCCAGGACTTCATATATGACCAGTGCCCTTACTTCCTTGTCTCCGAACGGGGATTTGGCAAGGTTATCAGCCCAGAGTGTAGTGGAGTCGTCCAGTTGCATGTAGAATGCCTGGTTTCCATCCAAAGGTTTCACCGTTACGATTGCATTGACGTACTGGTGGCTGTCATTGTCCAGACAGGACTGGAACATGGTTGCGGATATCAGCATAATGAATGCTGCTCCGATTGTTTTCATGATAGATGAACGTTTCATGGTATTAAAATATTATTGAATGTTGTTTTGTTTTCTTTCTGCATATTAAATCCAATATTCCGGAATCCTTGCAAAATTTCCGCAATTTTTTCCATGTTTCAAAACAACGGCTATCTATCAAGCAATTTTTCTGCCAAAAGATTTTCTGGGGCTTCATTATCGTATTTACAAAGCGGACAATGATGCATTCTTCCCATATCCGTCGCACTATTGTACCGCAAGCACTATTCCGCGTTCCATTCCCAATTCATTCCGCTCCTTTCCTCAACCCATTCCCCTCTCATTCCCTCCGCAGGTGAACCGGACCATTTCCCATAAACCACATATTACAAGTATATTATCGCAATCAGCGCAGGTCACCTGCGGAAAGTGCCGGCCATACTATGCCGATTGCTATGGATTTCGGGACGAATATGTTGCTGCTGTCGATGTTACAGCCTACCATGTTGGGCTTTGCATCCGGCCTCTTGCGCAACTCTTTGGTACTAAGGGTATTACAAATCTACATGTGTGCAAACCCTCCCCGAAAACACATCTAAAGGCCCGAATCCAAGAGGACTGAGGTGTACCAAAAAAGTTGGACACAAGCGAGAGAAAGATGAAAGAGATC
>CAZXFF010000066.1:0-8134 GCA_964640305.1 uncultured Muribaculaceae bacterium
TGATGAATGTGCTCCGCAAAGGCGGTAACTTCAGCGAACTTGCAGCCGCATATTCAAACGACAAGAATCCCAATGTGGAAAACCCCGGAGACATAGGCTGGATGACCCAGACCATGATGATCAACGGTATGCAGGAAGTGCTGACCATGAAACCCGGCACATTCGCGAAAATAAGGACCGATTACGGTATCCACATAGTTACGGTAACCGAAAGGACCGCTCCCGTAAAGAAGGTACAGATTGCGCTTCTCACAAAAGAAGCCATACCCAGCAACGAAACACACCAGTACTACTACGCACAGGCAAATGATCTGGCTTCAAGGTCAGAAGGGAAGATAGAAAACTTCGACAGGATAACTGCGGAAGAGGATCTTCCTGTAATTCCTGCCAACAATGTACTTCAGAGCTCCAGGCAGATTTCCAGATATAACGATGCACGCGAAGTAATCCGCTGGATTTATGACGACAAGACAAAAGCCGGAGATGTTTCACAGATTATCGATGTGGACAACAAAGTATACTTCGTAGTAGCTGTCAAAGCTATCAGGGAAGACGGCTATGCTTCGGTAAACGATGTCGCAAGTACCATCAGATACCAGCTCATGAGCGAGAAACGTGCCGAGAAACTCAAAAATGAAGTTGCATCCAAAGTTAAAGGTCTTACCGACATGAAAGCTGTAGCCGATGCACTGAACCAGACAGTCAGCACAAGAAACGGCATCACATTCGGTTCCATGTTCAATACCTCTACCGAACCTTCATTCATCGGTGCTGTTTCTGCCGCTGAACCCGGCAAGATATCAGGACCTGTTGCAGGAAACATCGGTGTTTACGTATTCAACGTAACAAACCGTGAAACTGGTGCTTTCTATACCGAAAGCGATGCCCACATCAGAACACAGCAGATTCAGAGCTACCAGATAAATTCCCTGACTCCCATATTTGTTGAAAGGGGCAATATAAAAGACAACAGAGCCAGATTCTTCTAACAGATGAAACAGTATCTGGACCTGATGAGACATATCCGGAAGTGCGGTGTCCTGAAAGGAGACCGCACCGGTACCGGAACACAGTCTGTCTTCGGTTACCAGATGCGTTTCAATCTTTCCGAAGGGTTTCCGCTCCTTACAACCAAGAAAGTACACCTGAAGTCCATAATATACGAACTGCTGTGGTTCATAAAAGGAGATACAAACATCAAGTATCTGCATGACCATAACGTTACTATCTGGGACGAATGGGCAGATGAAAACGGAGACCTCGGACCCGTGTACGGACACCAATGGCGCTCATGGCCCGCTCCTGACGGCAAATCCATTGACCAACTGGCAGGCGTACTCGAATCCCTAAAAAAAACACCGGACTCAAGACGACACATCGTTTCAGCATGGAATCCTGCAGAAGTAGACAAGATGGCACTGCCTCCTTGCCATTCCCTTTTCCAGTTCTACGTTGCAGAAGGAAAACTGTCCTGCCAGCTCTATCAGCGGAGCGCAGACGTTTTTCTGGGAGTACCTTTCAACATTGCATCCTATGCACTCCTCACCATGATGGTGGCCAGGGATTGCGGTTACTCTCCAGGGGAATTCATCCATACACTAGGAGATGCCCACATATACCTCAACCACTTTGAGCAGGTAGAAGAGCAGCTTTCCAGAACGCCTCGTACATTGCCTAAAATGAGTCTTAACCCTGAAATAAAATCATTATTTGACTTCAGATACGAGGATTTTACACTAACAGGCTATGATCCATACCCTGCTATAAAGGCACCAATCGCAGTATGATTTCCATAATCGTTGCAATATCGGCAAACAATGCCATAGGAAAAGGGAACAGCATGCCTTGGCACATCCCGGAAGATCTTAAATATTTCAAAAGGACAACCATGGGACACCCTGTAATTATGGGTTACAATACATTCCGGTCTCTTGGGGGAAAACCTTTGCCTGGCAGAAAGAACATAGTCGTCAGCACGAGACAGACACCGGGACTGCACGACGGAGCTGAGTTTTTCAGTTCACTGCAGGACGCAATCAATGTGGCAGAACAAGACAGCAGTGAAATATTCCTTATCGGAGGAGGACACCTGTATAGAAGTTCTATAGACCTTGCGGACAGACTGTACATCACAAAAATAGACACAGTAATTGACAATGCTGACACCTTTTTCCCGGAAATATCTGAGGAAAAATGGAGAGAAACGTCAGACTCGGGCACCATACACGATGAAAAGAGCGGTCTGAATGTAAGATTTACTGTTTATGACAGGATATGAGGTTTGTAAATTCAGGAAGTTTGGATTATATTTGCGCAAGGGAAACCTGAAATAAATGGGGCATTAGCTCATCTGGCTAGAGCGCGACACTGGCAGTGTCGAGGTAATCGGTTCGAGTCCGATATGCTCCACAAACATAAAAGATGCGGACCTGGACGAAAATATCTAGTTTTCCACAGTCCGCTTTTTTTTAAAGATTTTTCTATTAACCCAATACCTTTAACAACCTTTTCCGCGAATTCCCGGTCCGTGCCCGCATCTTTGTTTCATGCTATACAAAGTTAGGTACGGGAATAATGAGATGCAAATCTTACAGTATTAACAGGAAACTGTCAAGTGTCTGAAAATAAGGAGGCGCTGCAATAAAAAATATAACATGGCCGGACAATCGCATTTTTTCCTGCATTACCCGGCCTAAAGGACAAGAAAATTTCTAATATAGATGCTGAACCTTGAAATTTACTTTTTCTGTCTTTACTTTTTTCGTATCTGAACTCACATAATCCCCGTCCCATGAACTGGTAACAAGTGCAAATGTCGCAGAAGTATTCTCAAGAATAGGTATAATATGGCCGTTCACCGAAATGTTTCCCCTAAGCAATGCCATTTTGCTGTCAAACCATTTTATAGCATCGGATTCAGTGCCTGTAAACGAATTCTTCTGTGTAGAAGGGTCAAACTGGGTCTCGCTGGTTACATATGCCTGGAGGTACAGGTTCGCGCTGAAATTAGTAGATCCTTCCTGGAATTCAATCCAGTAAACTGATGTCTCTATTTCCTCGCAAGAGGAAAAACTTATCAACGCAACAAATGCTGCGAGAATAAAAAGAAATGATTTTTTCATAAAAAGCAGTTTATATTTTTTCAAATATAGAAATTTTTCTTTTGACACTATGAAAATTATACTTTTGCAATAAAAATTACGCATAAATGAACACTGGATTCACTTTCAGGAAAGCCAAGGCTGCAGATGCTGACAGGATATGGGAGATATTGCTTCAGGCAAAAGCAATGATGAAAAGGGAAGGGCGCATGCAATGGGATGAAAACTACCCCACAAGGGAGCTTGTAGACGAGGATATAAAGAAAGGCATAGGCTATGTCCTGTGCGACAATACTGAAAACACTTCAACTGTGATTGCCTACGGTGCCGTTGTGTTTGACGGTGAACAGGTTTACGATACAATAGAAGGAGAATGGCTCTCTCATGGTAAATACGTGGTATTGCACAGGCTTGCCGTCGCTGATGAAGCAAAAGGGAAAGGAATTTCCGGCCGATATCTCCTTGAAGTGGAAAATCTGGCATTGGAAAACGGAATACACAGTTTCAAATGTGATACCAGAGAAGACAATTCCTATATGCTGAAAAGCTTCAGGAAATTCGGATTCATACCCTGCGGAACTGTCTATTACGGAAAAGGCAGCAGGCTTGCTTTCGAAAAATTACTTGAAAAAGACTCTTAAGATGTTCAGGACAATTCTATTGATAGGTGCCGGCAGTTTTGTCGGCGGCATTGCCAGATATCTTCTGTCAAGGGCAATACAGACTGGGGCAGGAAGCGGTTTTCCTTGGGGTACTTTCGTTGTAAACGTTACAGGCTGCCTCATTATAGGTATTATGTACGGATTGTTTGAAAAAGAAACAGTGATGAATCCAGACACAAGACTATTCCTTACAGTGGGTCTGTGCGGAGGATTCACCACTTTTTCCACATTCATCCACGAGAACTACAATCTGTTTACAAGCGGGAACTTTCTGCAGTCCGGGATTTACTCTGTATCCAGTTTTGCCCTCGGACTATGCGTAGCATATCTCGGACATTACATTGTGAAGATTCTCTGAAAGTCTATTTTGCAAACAAAACATCAGGTCCCTGGATAAACCGTACATCTTTGGGAATACCGGCTGCGTTTATCCTGTCCAGATCCTGCTGAAGTACAGGGGTAATCCCACCGTTTTTGGCACGGAAATCTGCAGCGAACTCAACATTTCCGTCACCCTGTGTAGTCAATATAAGGTCAGCCCACGAGTTCATGGCTTCCCTCGCTTTGGCATAGTCGATCGTATATTTGCCTTCTTCATTCTTGGAAAAAGCACCTTGCTGCTGCATATAATTGAAGCACATCATATTTGCTTTTCCATGCGATGAAGCTGCTCCGAAGCGTACTGACCTGAATATTCCTGCAATATAGGTGGTAAGTGCATCTTCTACGGTAATGTTTGTAATCTCGCCTTTTTCAACCAGCCTGCAAACCATGAAGAGTCCAAGAATATCTGCCTTAGCTTCTTCCCACGATGTTTTCTCGGTACCCATTGCAGCATCTACTGTACCCTTTCCGTCAATGGTTTCCTTGACTCCGAGTCCATGTGCCACTTCATGGAATGTCACATTCCAGAAAAATGCGTCGAATTTCAGATGCTCCATATCTTCTTTCGAAAGTACCTGCTCCCCTATCGGAAGCATGATCTTGTCGAATTTGGCTTTCATGACATTACGGAGCTGAAGACGCCTGGTTCCTTTAAGGGCATGTACCCTTTCATCATTAGGCAGGTTGATGGCAATAGTCTTGCTGCCCGCATTTCCGTCTCCCGCATAATAAACTGCATCATAGACATTCAGATCTGACGAGGTACCCGGTACGAAAGTCTTGTACTCAGGTCTGCAAGGCAGCTCTTTCTGCAATTCAGGGAGCATGGCCACGAATTTTGCAAGGTCCTTGCTCCTTTCATTGTCTTTCAGCAGAATATAGGATTCGTAGGATGTCTTTGTTTCCTGGAATTTGTCATCATAGCTTTCAATCGGTCCTACTACAATGTCAATGTTGCTTTCCTTCATATCCATCCACGCAAGGTCACTTTCCAGATAATCGTCAGTCCTGAATGCTTCAATCCTCTTCAGAAGATAATTCTTCAGACCGGGATCTTCAGCCAAATCTGCCGCTTTCTGCATAAGCGTGCACATTTCCTCAACCTCAGCAGCATATTCTACATGATACGGAACACTTTTCAGTTTTCCGTTTTCATCCCTACGTACTACTGTATACCAGGAAAGCTTGTCAGGATCATCGAATGCTTCAAATTCATCAGCAGTCATATCTGCCGGATAATATGTACATACATCAGGTTTGGCACCATATCCCTTGACAAAAGGCTTGTTGTCATCCAGTCTGTCCCACGGTCCGTAGTTGATATAGGCAAATTCCCTTGCATACGGATCCTCTATTCCGTCTATCAGCGTCTTGTCGCCGAATGTCTGCTTCCAGAACAGATCATCCGTTATATCGGCCAACTTGAAAAATATCTGTACAATCTCTTTCTCATTCTCCGTAAGTCCGGAAACGAGGGGGGAACTCAACTCAAAAGGAGCGTACTCTTCAACTTTTTCTTTCATTGGAGATTCAGGATTTGAATTACACGATACTGCCCCTGCCATAACTGCAGCAGCACACAGTACCTTAATCGGAATTGAATTTGTTCGTTTCATATTGATATTGTATTTTTACAAATATAGCCAATTCTTCCCTACATCTTTAAAACTTTATTATAAGCATCCTCTATTGTCGTTACATTTTTGACCATTATATACAGTTTTTCATTCGACTCTTTAATGGAATAGGTTTTTCCGTCCCTGTGCTGTATGTTCTTTATTATTTCCGCAAATCTTGGACTGCGGTAGAACGGAGACATGGAATTGGATATGAAATACAGGACCATTGTGCCGTTCTTGAGGACAATTTTTTCAAACCCACGGCTCTTGGCCGCCATTCTTAGCCTTACAACATATATAAGTTGCTTGAACTGGTCAGGCAGAGGTCCGAACCTGTCTTCGATTCCGGCAATGAACCTTTGCAGTTCGTCCTCACTTGAAATGGAGTCAAGTTCCTTGTAAAGCCTGATTTTTTCTGCTGTTATATTGATATATGTATCCGGTATCAGCAATTCCATATCCGTATCCACTGAACAGTCTGTAAGATACATATCCTCCTCTTCCGTTTTCCTGCCAGGGACTTCTACAGTTTCTCCTGAAGTTTCCCGTATTTCTTCGAAAGCTTCGGCAAGAATCCTCTGATATGTTTCAAAGCCCATTTCCGCAATATAACCACTTTGTTCTGCACCAAGCATGTTTCCCATTCCACGTATATCCAGATCCCTCATTGCAATGTTGAACCCGCTTCCCAGATCTGAAAAGGCTTCTATGGCATCAAGACGGCTTTTTGCTTCGTCCGAGAGACTCGTCATTGGAGGAACTATCAGGTAGCAGTAAGCTTTTCTGCTGGATCGGCCTACTCTGCCCCTGAGCTGATGCAGATCACTCAGCCCGTAATTCTGAGCCTGGTTGATGATTATAGTATTGGTGTTCGGGATATCTATCCCGTTTTCGATAATAGTGGTGGCAAGCATTATATCATAATCCCCAGACATGTATTCGATAATCTTGTCTTCCAACACTTTGGGCTCCATTTGTCCGTGCGCTACGCAAGTCTTGGCTTCAGGTACTATCTTATGTATTATGTCCTCAACTTCATAAATATCCTTCACCCTGTTGTGAACGAAGAATACCTGTCCTCCCCTATCCATCTCATCCTTGATAATCTTTCTTATCACATCTTCATTGAAATCTATTATTTCCGTGTGTATAGGAAGCCTGTTGGGAGGTGGCGTGTTGATAATCGAGAGATCCCTGGCACCAAGCAATGAAAACTGAAGTGTTCTTGGAATAGGAGTTGCAGTAAGTGTCAGTGTATCCACTGTAAGTTTCAGCTTTCTCAAAGTTTCTTTTGCTGCAACCCCGAACTTCTGTTCCTCATCGATAATAAGCAGTCCGAGATCCTTGAAAATGATATTCTTGTTCAGAAGTCTGTGCGTACCTATTACAATATCAATTTTTCCCTCCTTTAGCCGTTGCACTATATCGGACACCTCCTTGGCTGTCCTCAGACGGCTTATATATTCAATGGTACAAGGAAAATTCCTGAACCTGTCCCTGAAAGTATTGTAATGCTGAAGTGCCAATATGGTAGTCGGTATCAGGACTGCAACCTGTTTATTGTCAGCAACAGCCTTGAAAGCTGCTCTCATCGCAACCTCTGTCTTTCCGAATCCTACGTCACCGCATACGAGACGGTCCATAGGACAATCGCTTTCCATGTCTTTCTTGACAGCTTCGACAGCTCTTATCTGATCTGGAGTTTCTTCATACTGGAACGAAGATTCGAATTCCTGCTGAAGGAAGGAATCAGGGGAAAATGCAAATCCTTTTGCCATTCTACGCTGTGAATAGAGCCTTATAAGATCCTGGGCAATATCCTTTACTTTGGATTTGGCGCTTGACTTGAGTTTTTCCCAGTTTCCGGTTCCCAACTTGTTTATTTTCGGTGGTTTGGTAGCATCCCCAGAACGGTATTTGGAAATACGGTGCAATCCGTGTACGGATACGAAAAGAACATCATTATCCTTATATATCAACTTTATAGCCTCCTGTACCTTTCCGTTTATACGGTTCTTCACCAGTCCTCCGAAACGTCCTATACCATGATCGATATGTACGATATAGTCCCCCTCTTTGAAAGAATTGAGATCATTCATTGTAAGCCTCTCGCTTCTTTCTATAGTGCGTTTTAGCCTTATCCTCCTGAAACGGTCGAATATCTGGTGGTCAGTATAAAGGCATATGCCGGCATCATGGTCTATGAACCCCTCCTGTATAGTGAATTCCATATAGGAAATATGAAGCCTGAAAGAAGAAAATATATTTTTCAATCTCTCTATCTGGCTTCTGTTCTCACTCATTATCATTATCCTGTACCCGTCTTCCTCCTTTTTCTTCATATCATGGGCAAGAAGTTCGAAATTCT
>CAZXFF010000067.1:0-8049 GCA_964640305.1 uncultured Muribaculaceae bacterium
ATCAGCCCGTAGGCCGCCGCCTTGAACCAGCCCTCCACCCAGCTTTCCAGCGACTGCCCCGGCTGGGTGTCATGATTGTCCACAAAGGTCACTGCCTGATGGGGCCTGCAGCCCACCAGGGTGCCTTCAAACAGCTTGCTCATGTCATACCGCCCGCCGCTGGAGGAGGCCTCCCTCAGGTGCTGGTGCAGCGGCGCATCAAACAGGTTCATGCACCCGTCCACCTGGGCCAAATACGCCGTCAGCGGTTCCACCTGCGTATGCCAGTATTCCCCTACGGCGTACAGCTCGCGCCCCGTGTGACGGCGGACAGCCGGCAGCCAGTCCCGGTAGAAGGCCGCGCTGATGTGCTTCACCGCGTCCAGGCGGAAACCGTCGCAGCCCGTTTCATCGGCATACCAGCAGCCCCAGCGCTGCAGTTCCGCCGCCACGGCTGGATTGCATACGTCCACATCGTCACCCATCAGGTAATCATAATTACCCTTTTCCTTGTCCACATCGGGGGCCCACCGCTTGCCCCTGAAGCGGAACAGGCCGCTTTCCTTCGCCCCCTCATTCCAGTCCACGCCGGTAAAGCAGGTGTGATCCCAGGTGAAGTCGCTGTATCGGCCCGCCCGGCCGGGGAAGGTGAAGCGGGTGAACACCGTCACCTGCTTTTCCTCCTGCCCGGGAATGTCACGATGCTCAGGGTCATCCACAAAGGCCGCGACCGTCTCGCTGCCGTCGGCGCCCATCCTGTGGTTCAGCACCACATCGCACAGGGCCTGTATGTCCGCCGCCTGCAGGGCGCGGATGGCGGACAGGTATTCCTCCCTGGTGCCGTACTTGGTGCGGACGGTACCCTTTTGAGGAAACTCTCCCAGGTCATACAGGTCATAGACCCCGTAGCCCACATCGCTTGCCCCGCCGCTGCCCTTATAGGCCGGGGGAAGCCATACCGCTGAAAAGCCCTGCCGGCCCAGGCGGAACGCCATGCTCCGGATGCGGCGCCACCAGCGCCCGTCATCCGGCAGCTCCCATTCAAAGCCCTGCAGCATCGTTCCGTTGGTCATGAGCATCCTCCTTGCGCCACGGTATTGGAAACGTTACCAATGCCATTATACCGCACAGCGTAGGATATGTCAAAGTCCGGCGGACTATCCGACGGTTGCGTTTGCCATCCCCTTCCTCTATAATGGAGGAAGAAAAGAGCAGTGAAGCCGTGATGGCGATGCTTCGGCTAAGGCAGTACCCCGGCGCAGCGGCAGAGCTGACCACAGCGGTGTAACGTGACGGTTTTCCTGCAATCACCCAGCTGCGCCTGTGATCATCATTTTCATTCACAGACAGGAAGGAGCCGAACAGACATGGATCACCAAACCCTATGGAACCAATGGCTGGAGGAGGAGCGCATCGCGCACATCCACGGCTGGGATTTTTCACACATCAACCACCGCTATACGGAGGAGGACGACCTGCCCTGGGACTACCGGGAAACGGTGCTGCGCTATTTGCGCCCGGACAGCCGCCTGCTGGACCTGGACACGGGCGGGGGCGAATTCCTTCTGTCCCTTGGGCATTCCCATGCCCTCACCGCCGCCACCGAGGCCTATCCGCCCAATGTGGCGCTGTGCCGGGAAACGCTCTCGCCCCTGGGCATCGACTTTCGTGAGGCCAGCGCGGCAGGGCCCCTGCCCTTTGCGGATGAAAGCTTTGACCTGGTAATCAACCGGCACGGGGATTATTCCCCGGCCGAAATTGCTCGGGTGCTGAAGGCAGGCGGCATATTCGTTACCCAGCAGGTGGGCGCGGAAAACGACCGGGAGCTGGTGGAGCAGCTGCTTCCCATACCGCCCGCGCCGCCCTTTCCCCGGCAATACCTTCGCATCGCCCGGGAGGACTGCCGGGCGGCCGGGCTGACCGTGCTGGAGGGGCAGGAGGCCTTCCGACCCATCCGCTTCTATGACGTAGGGGCGCTGGTCTGGTTTGCCCATATCATCGAATGGGAATTCCCCGGCTTTACCGTGGAGGGCAGCCGGGAGCAGCTGCTGCGCCTGCAGGCGCGGCTGGAAGAGCAGGGCATGATTGAGGGCCGTATCCACCGCTTCCTGCTGGCGGCGCGCAAGGAAAGGGGCTGAATGAATGGGTCAGCATGTCATCCGCGTACCCCATGTGGCCCAGGAGTGGCTCTATGTTCCCGACATACCCTATGAAACGGTGGGAAACGTGACCCGCTGCCTGCAGCTGATCATCCCCTATCGCCGCACCTGGCCCGAGGAACTGCGTGTGCCCGTGGTGGCGCTGGTGCCCGGCTCCGCCTGGTATCGGCAGGAGATGTACAACGGCCTGCTGAACTGGAGCGGCCTGGCCCGGCGGGGCTTTGCCGTGGCAGCCATTCAGTATCGCGATTCCTCCATGGCCAAGTTTCCCGCGCAGATTGAGGACGCAAAGGCCGCGCTGCGTTTTCTGCCCACGCTGGCGGAGCGGTATCATCTGGACATGGGCAGCGTTTTCCTCATGGGGGATTCCTCCGGCGCGCACACCGCGCTGATGACCGCCCTGACCGCCGGGGAGGGCGACCTTCCCCTGCGCGGCGTGGTAAGTTACTATGCCCCCACCAACCTGACCCGCATGCAGGAGGAGGGCCCCATCCGCGACCTGCTGTCCAGCCCCGAGGATGCTTGGGAGGCTTCCTGCGGCGCCCATGTGTCCCCCGGGAAGGCGCTTGCGCCGGTGCTTCTGCTCCACGGGGATGCCGATATGGATGTGGATGTGTCCAACTCCCGGGAGCTGTACCGGATCCTGACCGAAGCGGGCAAGGAGGCGGACTACTTCGAGCTTCAGGGCGAACCCCACGGCGGCGGCACCTGGTGGAGCGACCCCGTGCTGGATATTGTGGAGGCCTTCCTGCGCAGGCATCTGCCCGGATAACCATTTATCCTGTTCTGCAATAATCATGGTACAAGATACGAAGCGAAGGTTTCGCTCCGGCTCACGGGAATGGAACGGGCGCAGCAGCGCTACGCCCCGCGGCATGAACGGATGCCAGCATGGAAAAGGCGCGGGCAGATGGAACAGCCTCATTGAAAATCGTATTACAGCCCGGTCAGGCGGCTGTCAAAATCATCCGCCTCCCGCTGCAGCTGCTCAAGGAAGCCCTTCACATGCCAGCCATCCGTGGCGGCATGGTGGCAGGTGATGGACAGGGGCAGAATCGTCCGCCCGTCCCGCTCCTCAAAGCGCCCCGCCTCCACCGACGGGAAATAGTAGGGCTTGCAGTCATAGCTATGCACCGCAAAGTGGCGGAAGTTCACCCAGGGCAGGCAGCTGACGGTATAGGCGTTTTCCGGCGGCAGCGCATCCTGCCGGGCCAGGAATCCATGGTTTTCCCCATCACGGGCCTGATCCTCGGACCAGGCCCTGTAAAATCGGGCAAAATCCTCGCTGAACTCCGTCCACTGCATGGAGAAGGTTTCATCGTCCCGGTGAAACACCGCATACAGCGGGGTCAGCGTATCATACACACCCAGCACGCCGTCCTTTTCCGCCAGGCGGAAGGCCTCCTGGGCATTGAGGGCATGGGTCACCAGCCACAGATAGGCCGGGTAGAATTTCAGTCTGCGGGCCTTCAGCGCGGCGCGCAGGCGGGTGACATCCACCTCTGCGGTAAGAGAATAGCCCGTGGGAGCCATATGGGCAAAGTAGTGAAAATGCTCCCGCCGGGGATAGGTGCGCATATCGATGGGGGTAAAGCAGGCCATGTTCATCGCCATCCTTTCCTCCTGAGGATATACGTTCTCCTACCGCTGTGCAACCGACGCTGCGTCGGGTTGGCGCGCCGCCGCGTGCAGACAGCCTCTCCGGCCCTCCTTCCGGTTGCGTCCTCCCTTCATCTATGATACAATACAGAAAACCATGCAAAAACGGAAAGGCGGTTTACCCGGATGACAGGAAAATATCTGACACGGTTGCTCCTTCTCATGCTCTGCTGCGGCGTGGCGGGCCCCGCACACACCGCAGGAGACAGCGCCATCCGCGTGTCCCTGGAAAACGCCTCTACCAATCACGGCGGCGTGTTTGAGGGCTGGGGCACAAGCCTGTGCTGGTGGGCCAACCGTCTGGGCTACTCGGATACGCTATCCCAGCAGGCGGCCGACCTGTTCTACGGGGACAACGGGCTCCGGCTCAACATCATGCGCTACAACATTGGCGGCGGCGATGATCCTACCCACAGCCACATCACCCGCACCGATTCCGCCGTGCCCGGCTGGATGAAGTGGGACGAGGCACAGCAGCGCTATGTATACGACTATACCGCTGATCACAACCAGCTCAACGTGATGCTGCGGGCCGTGAAAGCCGCGGGCGAAAACGCCCTGGTAGAGGTCTTTTCCAACTCTCCGCCCTATTTCATGACCGTCAGCGGCTGCTCTTCCGGCGGGAAGGATCCCGTCAGCAACAACCTCCGCGAGGACTGCTATGCCGAATTTGCCGAATATCTGGTGCATGTGACCGACTATATCCAGCGTGAGCTGGGGGTGACCGTTGCCAGCCTTTCCCCCATGAACGAGCCCAACACCAACTACTGGCATTATTTCAGTGACAAGCAGGAGGGCTGCCACTTCGACGCAGGCGCGGCGCAGTCGCGCATCATTGAGGAGGTAGCCGCCGCCCTTGGGCGATACGGGATCACCAACGTCCTCATTTCCGCCAGCGACGAAACCAGCCCCGACAAGCAGCTGGAGGCCTGGCACGCCTATTCTGAAGCAGCGAGGGCAGCCATCGGACGGATGAACACCCACAGCTACAGTGTGGACGGGATTCACGAGCTGGGCCGCCTTGTCCGGGAGCAGAACCTTCACCTGTGGATGAGCGAGGTGGACGGCTCTGACACTGCCGGTCAGAATGCCGGCGAGATGGGCTCCGCGCTGTGGTTTGGCCAAAAAATCATTTCCGACCTGAATGCCCTCTCTCCCTCCGCGTGGGTCATGTGGCAGGTCATTGACAATCACATTTCTGCCCAGGGCTATCACGGCAACCGCGATTACGGCATGGTGGATGTCAGCCACGGCTTCTGGGGCGTGGCCGTCGCGGATCACGACCGCGAGGAAATCATCCTGACGCAGAAGTATTACGGCATGGGTCAGTTTACCCGCTATATCCGCCCCGGCAGCACGATCATCCACTGCGGCAGCGACGCCATCGCCGCCTACGATCCGTCGAAGAAAGAGCTGGCCATCGTGGCGCTGAACACCTCCGCCAGCGAGCGTGAAGTCGCCTTCGATCTCTCATCGTTCAAAGCGGCGGGCGCCGCCGCCCGGGCCATCCGCACCAGCGGCAGCCTGGCTGATGGCGAGCACTGGGCCAGCCTTACTGATATCCCGCTCATCGGCAAGACCCTCTCCGCGCCGCTCAGGGGCAACTCCATCACTACCTTCCTCATCAGCGGAGTGGAATGACTGCCGTGCCATCATTTCCTTTGCGCAAGGGGTCTTGCCCCGGATACCTTCCCCGCGCGGCACGCATGTTTCCGCAGGGCGCAGATGCCGGTCAAAGCAATGCAGGCCGAACGGGCATCACAGCCCTCCAAGGGCCGCTGCATCAGAATGCCGCATGCGCTGACCCCTGCGCAAGCGGGACACGCTATATTCTTCCATCTGATTTGCCTGAAAGAACCTCTCTGAAGTGCCCTGTCCTGTCCATCATCCGAATGTATTTCATCCTGCACAGGCCGTGTTTCCCATCCGGGAGCACGGCCTTTTGGATTGATGCAGACCGCCCATCCCGTCCGTTTCTTTCCCACGCTATGTCCAAGTCCATGTCCGTTGTTCGTAACAGGCGGAACATACAGAAGCCCTCGCTGATTTGGCATAGATCGGTGGTTTGATTCACCCACCTCCTGCGAGGTGGGACCCTTCAACCCGCCGGAAACGCAGTCCAACTTCATATTTCAATCCACCCACCTCCTGCGAGGTGGGACGCGGTTGATCTTGAGCATTTCCTGCACCTTGTCATTTCAATCCACCCACCTCCTGCGAGGTGGGACTAGGCGACTACTGCGGGTATCTCACAGCGCGGGAATTTCAATCCACCCACCTCCTGCGAGGTGGGACCGACGGCGCGAGCAGCTATGTGGCCGGGGCGGAATTTCAATCCACCCACCTCCTGCGAGGTGGGACGAGGATCTGGTGGTGATGGTAGAACGTATTGGTATTTCAATCCACCCACCTCCTGCGAGGTGGGACAGGGCTATCATGATACCGAGGATCAAAGGTTTCCTTATTTCAATCCACCCACCTCCTGCGAGGTGGGACGGCACCGCGTAGCTGTCAGGCGGCGGGCAGAAATCATTTCAATCCACCCACCTCCTGCGAGGTGGGACGGGCCTTGACGATCTGACCATCGCGACCAACGAATTTCAATCCACCCACCTCCTGCGAGGTGGGACACAATATCGTCTATATTTGCTATAATACAATAGTATTTCAATCCACCCACCTCCTGCGAGGTGGGACGATGGCGGAGCCGCCTTTCCCTCGACGCCTGCCTATTTCAATCCACCCACCTCCTGCGAGGTGGGACATGGACAGGCTTAACCGCGCCGTGGTGGAGGCAGAATTTCAATCCACCCACCTCCTGCGAGGTGGGACCGGGCGTGAACGCGCCGAAGAGCCTGTCCATGTCATTTCAATCCACCCACCTCCTGCGAGGTGGGACGGCAATCGCTACCCGGTATATCCGGGAGCTGGAATTTCAATCCACCCACCTCCTGCGAGGTGGGACATGGACACGGTGGAGCTTGAGGAGAGCGGAGGCGTATTTCAATCCACCCACCTCCTGCGAGGTGGGACACTGCGTCCGTGACCGTTTTGACAGCTGCAGACCTATTTCAATCCACCCACCTCCTGCGAGGTGGGACGAACTTCTGGTGCGGCGGCTGTCCGGGCTGGAGATTTCAATCCACCCACCTCCTGCGAGGCGGGACGCACATACATGGGCCGCTGTGCGATCAACTGCCAATTTCAATCCACCCACCTCCTGCGAGGCGGGACGACGGATGTGATGATCGACTGCGGAGCGTGGGTCATATTTCAATCCACCCACCTCCTGCGAGGCGGGACGATCCTCTGCCGGATCGTCCGTCCCCTGTCCGGCATTTCAATCCACCCACCTCCTGCGAGGCGGGACCCAGACAAACGATGAGCAGATTGTATATGCTGTATTTCAATCCACCCACCTCCTGCGAGGCGGGACCCCGGTTGACTTTGCGGAGTGGCTGTTTGGCATTATTTCAATCCACCCACCTCCTGCGAGGCGGGACCGAAAAGGTACAATTTCCAGCATTGACGGCGGCATTTCAATCCACCCACCTCCTGCGAGGCGGGACCCCCATTGGCGTACACGAAAATGTGTATATTGAGATTTCAATCCACCCACCTCCTGCGAGGCGGGACATGATGCCTGTTTATGCCAAGTGCAAGCGCGATAATTTCAATCCACCCACCTCCTGCGAGGCGGGACAAGGACTTTGCCCGGTGCATGGCGGAGTGTGAGCATTTCAATCCACCCACCTCCTGCGAGGCGGGACCGTCTGGTCGGCGGTGGTCAGCTGCTCAGGATCGTATTTCAATCCACCCACCTCCTGCGAGGCGGGACCTTGCAGCACAGCATCAACTCCATTGCCAAGGAATTTCAATCCACCCACCTCCTGCGAGGCGGGACGGTTTACTTGTGGATAGTTATTAGGATTATCAAGATTTCAATCCACCCACCTCCTGCGAGGCGGGACCTTTTCACCAGGCGAGCGGAAAGCCCTATAGTATTTCAATCCACCCACCTCCTGCGAGGCGGGACCCCGCTCCCGGTTCTGTTCCAGGCGCTCCAGGTATTTCAATCCACCCACCTCCTGCGAGGCGGGACGATTCATAAGGATGTTCTGCCTGAAATTGATGTGATTTCAATCCACCCACCTCCTGCGAGGCGGGACATTTTGCACTAACCGCGTGGCCATCCGTCCACGATATTTCAATCCACCCACCTCCTGCGAGGCGGGACGAAATGACCTGATGG
>CAZXFF010000068.1:0-6697 GCA_964640305.1 uncultured Muribaculaceae bacterium
ATACGGCCAAAAACCGGCCGTTCAATATAAAACATTGTAAATCAGTAGATTACCTGTCTACTGACAGTTATTAACCTGTCCAACTTTTTTGGTACACCTCAAACCTAACGTCCATGTCTTTTCCCATTTGCTTGACAATCAGAGCATTGCGTATATGATGGCATGTTGGGATGGGGTGTGCCGGATAGGATCTCAGTTTTACGAGGAGGGGCTAAAGGTGAAGGTTCCGAGCCTAAATGGGCTTTGCATAGGTGCGAATTGCTAACATGCTGTGTATAAGGAATATACAGAAGTGGCTTTATGCGAAGCATCGGCAAAATTGGGCAAAATATCGAGAATCAAGGGGAACCAACGTTCATTTGTTTTGCTGTACCTTGACAATCAGTGTATTGCTAATATGGGGGCGTTAGGTCTGCGAATCAGAGCAGATACCAAGCTTTTGTTGGGAGACTGAATGGGGCCTTTGCTTTTATGTGTGGGTAAATGTGTGGGTAAAAATTTGACTTTCAAACAAAAATCCCCCTCAGAGTGCATCTGAGAGGGATTCAAGAGGTACCAAGCAGAATCGAACTGCTGTACACGGTTTTGCAGACCGTTGCCTAACCACTCGGCCATGGTACCGATTAGGGAATGCAAAGATAGTATTAATTCGGGGTTTTGCAAATTTTTATTTCAGGACATCCATTATTGCCCTTACCCTTGCCTCCGTCGTTACAGGTCTGCTGTATTCGTCTATATGTACTGTCCCGCCCATGGAAACCTTCCCGTTCCTGAAAGCCATTCCGCTTTCAATGTTCTCCCTGGCCGAGAAATGGAACTGCAGGATACCGGTTTCGTGCTGGATTCTTGCAATGTTCTTTTCGTTCACTCCGCAGCCGGCCATGATTGCAATCCTGCCTCGGGCCTGGGTGTTCAGCTCACGCAGAAGGCGGATTCCCTTTTCGGCATCGGATTCCGCACCGGATGTCAGAATCCTGTTGCAGCCCAGTGAAATGATGTCTTCCAGTGCCTGCTTCGGATCCCTGCACACGTCGAATGCCCTGTGGAAAGTGACTGACAAGCCTTCAGATGCTTCCATCAGGCGTTCCATGGTCAGAATGTCCACATTCCCGTCCCTGTCCAGACATCCGAACACAACTCCGTCAGCACCGGCTTTTCTGGCTGCATTGATGTCGCAAAGCATGATTTCAATTTCTGTGTCCGAATACAGGAAATCCCCTCCGCGAGGGCGTATTATCACATGTAGCCTGGTGGTAGAAAGCAGCCTTCTTGCCACTGTTATGTCTCCTATGGAAGGGGTTGTGCCGCCTTCCGGAATAGCTGCGCACAATTCGACCCGGTCTGCACCTGCTGCCTGTGCAGCAATGCAGCTTTCCACCGAATTTGCGCATATCTCAAACTGATAATTGTCCATAAATGTGTTTTGCCTTATTTCTGTTGATGATATGTTGAAGACCGGTGCATCCTGTATGTACCTTATGCCGGCTATGCCGGGAATTGATATGTATTTCCTTAGAAAACCGGTGATATCATAACCCGGTCTCGGATATACCCATATTTCGTATTTGTGAATGATTTCGTCAGCCTTGTACCACCTTTCCAGGATTTCAAGGTTGTCGGCTCCCATCAGCAGAATGAAACGGGTATCCGGCTCGGTCCTGCTGAGATACTGCAGTGTGTTTATGGTATAGTTCGGACGTGGCATGCCGTATTCCACATCAGAGACGGATATTTTAGGGGAAATGCCGGCAAATGCCAGACGCACTTGTTCCAGCCTTGTTTCCGGATTTGCAAGACCATTCTTGTCTTTGAGCGGATTCTGCGGGGAAGGGATGATTCTTACTTCATCTGTTTCAGGGAGTCCGGCCAGATATCCGGCTACAGACAGATGTCCGTAATGGACAGGGTTGAAAGAACCGAAATACAGTACGCAGGTCTTCATCTGTTTCCGGCAATATTCTTTTCTATCAGGGCTTCAGCCTCGGACAGTGAATCTGAAAGGGTGTCATTGACAAGGACATAGTCGAAATACTTTTCGTATTCCAGTTCTTCGGCTGCCTTGGCAACTCTTTTTTCTATGGCTTCCGGGGAATCAGTGCCTCTGCCTTCCAGCCGGTGCCGTAGCTCTTCTACAGAAGGCGGTTTGATGAATACGGACAATGCTTCGTCACCGAAAAGCTTTTTAAGATTGACACCTCCTTTTACATCGATATCGAAGAGTATGACGTGGCCTTTTGCCCATATCCTTTCAACCTCACTGCGAAGGGTGCCGTAAAATGATCCCGGGTATACTTCTTCGTATTCAACGAACTCTCCTTTTTCTATCATCTTCCGGAACTCTTCTACCGTAAAGAAATAGTATTCACGGCCATGCTGCTCCTGTCCTCTCGGTTGTCTGGATGTTGCTGAAACCGAGAACTCCAGGAACGGATATTTATTGAGCAGATGTCCGACTATCGTGCTTTTGCCGGCCCCTGAGGGGGCAGAAAATATGATAACCTTTTTGTCCATGTCTCGTTTGTTCATGTCACAAAAATATTTAAATTTGCACAATATACTTAAAATATTTTCTATTATGGTATCTTACAAAGATTTAGGTCTTGTGAACTCAAGGGAGTTGTTCAAGAAGGCTGTGGCAGGCGGATATGCAATACCTGCATTCAATTTCAACAATATGGAGCAGATGCAGGCTATCATCCAGGCATGTGTTGAAACCAAATCACCTGTAATTCTGCAGGTTTCAAGCGGTGCCAGGAAATATGCCAATCAGACTATATTAAGATATATGGCCCAGGGAGCGGTACAGTATGCAAAGGAACTGGGTTGCGAAATCCCCATTGTCCTCCATCTGGACCATGGCGATTCATTTGAACTCTGCAAATCATGTATCGAATACGGATTCTCCTCAGTCATGATTGACGGTTCATCCAAATCATATGATGAGAACGTGGAACTTACAGCCAAAGTAGTGGAATATGCCCATAAATATGATGTTACCGTAGAAGGGGAACTTGGAGTCCTCGCAGGTGTGGAAGATGAAGTCTCTGCGGAGGAACATACATATACACGTCCGGAAGAAGTACAGGACTTCGTAAGCAAGACCGGCGTTGATTCCCTCGCAATATCCATAGGTACGTCCCATGGTGCATATAAGTTCAAACCAGGACAGAAGCCGGAAATCCGTCTTGATATTCTGCATGAGATAGAAAAGCGTATTCCCGGATTCCCTATAGTCCTGCATGGGTCTTCATCCGTTCCCCAGGACATTGTTGCGGAAATCAACCATTATGGCGGCAGGCTTAAAGATTCCATCGGTATACCCGAAGACCAGCTCCGTGAAGCCGCCAAATCCGCTGTATGCAAGATCAACATCGACAGCGACGGACGCCTTGCAATGACAGCTGCTATCAGAAAGGTATTTGTAGAGCATCCTGAAGAATTCGATCCCAGAAAATATCTAGGCCCTGCCAGAGAAAAACTGAAGAACCTTTACATACATAAAGTGGTGAATGTATTGGGAAGCAACGATAAGATGTAATTTCCTGTCACAAAGTTTTCCAGTCGCCATTTAAGGAAAACTTTCAGAAAGAAATTAATTAACAATTTATTTATTTATTAAACGTATGAAAACTAATATTTTAACCATTTTGGCCGCTACTTTGGCCGTGATTTTCGCAGCAACTTCATGCGGTGGACAGAAACAGACTCTTGCGGGCAAGACAGAAATTATCCAGCCGTTCAATACACCTGCAGACATGAGTGATGCAGACTTCTTCAGGGCAACAGCTTCAGGCTCCAGCCCCGATCAGGAGATGGCAAGGACCATTGCAGATCTCAACGCCCGTACTCAGCTCGGTACACAGATCACATCTACCATAAAAGCCGTTACCGAAAGATATATGAACCAGGTGAACATTGCCAACAAGGCGGAATTTGCACAGAAAGTCGAGCAGAATGTGAGACTGGTAGTAAATCAGGAACTTCAGGGTGCTGTCATAAAAGGGACCAAACTGTATCAGAACCCTGACGGCAGCTATGAATTCTGGATCAATATCGAAATGCCCAAGGCATCTCTGATTGAAAGTGTTGAGGAATCAATTACCAAAGACGAGAAACTCGCTCTGGATTTCAATCAGCACCTTTTCCGCAAGACATTCGAAGAAGAAATGGCGAACTTCGAGAAAAACCGTTAAAATTTGATTTGTTGAATATGAAGCTCCCCCCTTGCGCAAGTTTGGAGGGAGCTTTATGTTGAAAATTGAACAATATAAATAATAGGTATCATGAAAAAAACAGCGATAATCTTTATGGTCCTGCTGTTTGCCTTGCCAGTATATTCACAGCAAGATGAATCATTTTCGGATTTCTACAGGCAGAGAATGAAGGAAATGAAGGACTGGAGGGCAAAAGCAAATGCCGAGTTTTCGGAATATCTTGCTTCCGCATGGGAAGAATTCCTTGTCCAGCGCGGTAAGAAGGACCCTATAGGACCTGTGCCTGACAAGCCTACGTTTTACGACCTTTCAGAATCAGGAAGCCAGCCTGCGATGCACGGAATCCCGTCAGCAGGAGAGATGCCGCTGTATTCACCTGTCATGGTACCCGCCATTTCCGCACAATATTCAGGCGGGGATGATGTCAGTGTAGATTTCTTCGGGGTAAAGGAAATGATACCTTTCGACAAAAGCATGAAACTGCCCCGTGTGCAGGCCGAGGAAAAAGCTGTATCGGAGGGGTGGAAGTACCTGTCAGCCTCCACATTCATGCCTACAGTCGAGGCATTGGAGGAGATAAGGGACAGGTATTCATTGAGCGACTGGGCATTATATACTGCAATAAAGAAATTCACTGATGCCGTATACATTGAAGAGTATATAAACGAGAAAATTCTTACCCAGATGTTCCTGCTCTGTCAGATGAAATATAAGGTAAGAGTAGGGGTTTCCGGGAATGAGTTGATAATCCTTTTGCCGTTCACTACCCCAATATATCAGGTTTCGTACATCTCGGACGGTGATGACGACTATTATATTTACAGTTATTCAAGGCTCAACAGCCAAACTCCTCTCTACACATTTTCCGATGACTTTTCCCAGTCTGACCGTAAATTCGATCTCGTCATAGACAAGCAGATTACAGTCTCGTCGGCTTTCTATCAGGACAAGATGCAGCCACGTTTCTCAGAGGCCATGGGAGTGTCTTTTTCGGTACCCATAAACCTTCCGTGCGTCAAATTCTATCTCGACTATCCACAGTCAGACCTTGTCACTTACCATAAATCTGCGGTAGATACCGAATTGGAGAATCACGTATTCAAGACGATAAGGTATGAAGTCCTTAAGAACGAGATGGGGCCAAAGGAAGCTGTTGCATACGTGATGAAGCTGATTCAAAGAGGCTTTGATTACAAGACAGACATGGAAATGTTCGGGCGTTCAAAACCTTTGTTTATTGAAGAGTCTTTCTATTACGGGGCCAACAACTGTAAGGACAGGGTTCTGCTCCTTTCATGGATTGTAAAGGATCTGTTCGGTCTCGACGTAGTTATGCTTTGTTATGAAGGTCATGTTGCATGCGGCATAGAATTCCCTGAAAAGGTAGCAGGCGACAGTTTCTCATTCAACGGCAAAACCTATGTAATGTGCGATCCCACATATATAGGGGCACCGATAGGAGCCACCATGCCCCAATTCCGCAATGTGTCTCCTTCCATTGTACAGTTATAGCCGTATCAGCCCGGCATTGTGGGCAGTGACATGCAGGTGAGATTGCCTGCTTGACTGACAAAATGTCCTTTTTTTCTCATGGCAGTATTTTTGTTGAATTAATGGCAATTTTAAACTTATAGATGCAATGGATGAAAAAGAGGATATAAAAGAGGATATAAAAAAAGAAGTCAAAGATTTGAAAGACAGTGAGGTTACAGAGGGGAAAGGCAAAAGGAAAAAGAAAGACGAGACTGTATCCGAAAAAGACAGACTGGAAGAAAATCTTAAGGAACTTGAAACCAAGGTGGCTGAAACCAATGACAAATATGTCAGATTGGCTGCGGAGTTTGACAATTACAGACGAAGGACTGCCAAAGAACGTCTGGAACTTATATCAACGGCCGGGGAAGATGTCATAAAGGGAATGCTTCCGGTGTTGGATGATTGTGAAAGGGCGTTGGAGGTGCTCCGCAATTCGGACTCCAGCCAGGCTGCAATAGAAGGTACAGAATTGATCTATAATAAATTGATGACTTATCTGAAGAACCGTGGCCTTTCTGTCATAGAGGCACTCGGTAAAGGATTGGACACTGATTTTCATGAAGCGGTAGCCCAGATGCCTGTAGAGGATGCCGATAAAAAGAATACCATCATAGATGTAGTCCAGCAGGGGTACATGCTTAATGAAAAGGTTATCAGGTATGCTAAAGTTGTTGTAGGAGTGTAAGGAAATGGCAGAAAAAAGAGATTATTACGAAGTACTTGGTGTGTCAAAGGATGCCTCATCGGAAGAAATAAAAAAGGCATACCGTAAGCTTGCGCTCAAGTATCATCCGGACAGAAACCCCGGTGACGCATCTGCAGAGGAGAAATTCAAAGAAGCTGCAGAGGCATATGATGTACTCAGTGATCCTGACAAAAAGGCCAGGTACGACAGATTCGGTCATGCAGGAATGAGTGGTGCAGCAGGCGGTGGGGCACAAGGTTTC
>CAZXFF010000069.1:0-5829 GCA_964640305.1 uncultured Muribaculaceae bacterium
TTGTTGCTCAGGAACTTATAAATTAATTTAAATCAAAGTGTTGCGGAATTAAGGTCTGAAAAATAAATGTTTTTATTGCTTATTATCCGCACCCAAAAAGTTGCATTTATAAGTTGAACTCAAGTACATTATCATCCAGAACATCATAGATGGCATTCCGGAAAGAGGAATTGGCAGCGAAATTCCTGTACACCCCCGTAACAGTGTACGATTTCCCCAGGCCTTTGACTTCAAGCACAATTCCCAATGCGGAAGAATCTCCGGCCACTTTACGGGCCAGGCTTTCCGGTATCAATACCGAACCCGGTGCGGCAAGAGGTGCCGGCATTCTCTCCACAAAGTCGATACCCAGGACATCCGCAAAGCCTTTGGATACGGATGCCATCTGTTCCCTGAATGCCGTATTCTCACCGCTTTCCCCTTGCCTGTTCACGAACACCGACTGATAAATGGGGTCAACGAGACAGACCGCCTCGACCTGCGGGTTTTTCGCAACCACTTCCTCAAGCGGACGCGGCACCACTGCCACAATCCCGAGTCCCGCATCTGTGCAATCCAAAGCGGCAAGGCAAATGTTTTCCTTCTCCGACAGATCCGGATCGAATGTCAGATCATACCTCAACTGCATCACAATCAGAGCCGCAACCGTCATCGCTACTGAAAGCCCTGCGACATTCAGGACGAACGCCGCTTTATAGCGCCGCACAATACTGAAAAAATTCCTGATCACCAACATGATATTATATTTCTTTCGTTTGTACAAAGTTTGCCACAAGCCTCAACACATAGCGTGCCATAAACACAATACCACTATATATCAGATATTTACGTTTCAGATCCACATATTGGAGTGTAAAAATTCCTTACACCTTCTGTAAAATTCTCTTACATTCTTCTCTTCTATTATACTGCGTACCACAAGCCTTTATCTGCAAAACAGCATACCGTCCTCACAGACAATAGAAACTACTCCGCAGGTGAACCGATGCCTTAACAACCGCCACATCTGTATATCAACTCCCCACCCTCACTCCCCACCCTCATCAAGAACACCATTTCTTTATGGTGCGCCTACATACGCCTACGCAGGTGAATTCACATATCTTCATCGTATCATCATCGCCCACACCGCAGGTGAACCGGGGACTTTCGCATAACTCGCAGAGTATCTGCACTTTACCGCAAACAGCGCGGTACACCTGCGGAAGCATGCCTACCCACGTAGCGCCTAAGCACTGCCACAACGCCCATTATTCGGCATATTCCGGGCGGTGTGGAAAGGAGGCCTAGAAGGAATGCGTTCCAGAGGGCATTCTCGCAGGGGGTATACCGGATAGGATCTCTGTTTTCGAGGGGGGGGCAAAGGGGCCTTTGCATAGAGGCTGTCGTAGTAAATCTTTGATAAATAGGGCATTGCGATTCCCCCGCAATGCAAAGTCTGCAAATCGGAGTAAAAAGTCTGCAAATCGGAGTAATATGACGGCTTCCGAAAGGGACGGGACCAAAACGAATCTGATTCCTACGCCTACTGGATCATTGCGGTCAGACGGGCTGGATCCTTATGGTCAGCCGGAGAATTCGGGGAAGACAGGACGGGATAGATGCGGGAAGGATGCCTGGTACTCCTCCACCATGCAGGCACGCACTGAAGGCACATAATACACATAAGGCGCATGACGCACTGAAATTAAAAAAACCGCCCCGATCATCTCGGAGCGGCATTTCCCTGAGGGTGGAAGATGGGATTCGAACCCACGACCCCTAGTGCCACAAACTAGTGCTCTAACCAGCTGAGCTACATCCACCATATACCCGTAAATTCGGGAGTGCAAATATAGAACACTTTTCTTATTTGTGCAAAAAAATAAGAATTTGTTTGAAATTTCAGGATATTTCAGGATATTTTTCTTTGCTGCCTGAAATATTTTTTTATATCTTGCCAATGATTTTTTAATGAATTAACATTTTCCATTTTCAATGTATATGAACAAAAGAGTCCTTTTGGTCGCAGCTCTGTTTCTGCTGCAGATTACCGGTGCCTATGCCCAGTTCGAAAAATATTTCCTCGACAAAACTTTAAGGATGGACTATATCCATGCAGGTGACAGCAAGCACAGTGAGATATACTTCCAGGAACTGCTCGAAGAGCCGTATTGGGGAGGGTCCAAAGTAAATCTTGTGGACACCATGTTTTACGGCAATTACTACCTCAATGTCTATGACCTGGCCAGCAATGAACTTATATATTCAAGAGGCTATACTACCCTTTTCTGGGAATGGCAGGCAACAGCTGAAGCCGACCATTCCAATTTTGCAGCCTGCGAAAGCGTGGTAATGCCTTATCCCCGAAACGATGTGCGCATAGAGATATGCGGAAGGGATGCAAAGGGCAATTTCGAAAAAAGATTCGAAAAGGTACTTGACGTCGACAGTTATTTCATCAAGAAAGACCGCAGGATGGTTTACCCGACTTATGATGTGCATTACACGGGGAATCCTGCCAGAAAGATTGACATTGTCCTGCTTCCGGAAGGATACACTGCTGAAGAAATGGATAAATTCAAGGCAGACTGCCAGCAGTTTGCGGAGACCCTGTTCTCATATTCTCCTTTCAAGGAAAACAAACAGAAGTTCAATATCCGCGCGGTAATGGCCCCGTCACAGGAATCCGGTTCGGACATCCCGGGTGAAAACATGTGGAGGAATACGATACTGAACTCATCGTTCTACACTTTCGATTCCGAAAGATACATCATGACCTTCGATTTCAAGTCTGCAAGAGATCTGGCATCGAACGTACCCTACGATTTCATCTATATCCTGGCCAATTCACAGAAATACGGAGGCGGTGCAATCTACAACCATTACGGAATCAGCATCACAGGCAATGCCAGCTCATCCAAGGTATATGTACATGAATTCGGCCACCTGTTCCTCGGACTCGCAGACGAATACGTGGGAACCACATCTTACAACGACATGTACGACCAGAGTATAGAACCATGGGAAGAAAATATAACGACCCTCGTGGACTTCGACAGGAAATGGAAGGACATGCTTGATGAAAAGACCCCGATACCCACTCCCGTTGACAAAAAACATCCTGACAGACTCGGAGTATATGAAGGCGGCGGTTACGCTTCTAAAGGCATTTACAGACCCCTGCCCGACTGCATGATGAACAGCATCTGGGTAACCGACAAGTTCTGCCCTGTATGTACCCGGGCCATCCTTAAACAGATAGACTTCTACACCAAATAATCACATCAGACTGAAAACACACATTTACAACCTATTAAATCCATGGCAAAAGAAATCAAATTTTCCCTCGTTTACCGAGACATGTGGCAGTCCTCCGGGAAATATGTACCCAGAGTTGACCAGTTAGTGCAGATTGCCCCCGTAATCATCGAGATGGGATGCTTCGACAGAGTTGAAACGAATGGAGGAGCATTCGAACAGGTAAACCTGCTCTTCGGAGAGAATCCGAACAAGGCTGTAAGAGCATGGACGGCACCCTTCAACAAGGCCGGAATCCAGACACATATGCTGGAAAGAGGTCTCAATGCATTGAGGATGAACCCCGTCCCTGAAGACGTACGAGCCCTTATGTACAAAGTCAAGGCCAAGCAGGGGACAAACATTTCCCGTTCGTTCTGCGGGCTCAACGACCACAGGAACCTGGAAGGCTCAGTCCGGCTTGCCAAAAAGGGAGGAATGATATCACAGGTAGCATTGAGCATAACCTATTCGCCTGTCCATACAGTAGAATACTACATGGGCATCGTGGACAAGGTAGTGGAATACGGATGCGACGAGATATGCCTGAAGGACATGGCCGGTATCGGCCGCCCTGCTTTCCTCGGCAGGCTGACCAAGTGCATCAAGGATAAATATCCACATATCGTAGTCCAGTACCACGGCCACTCCGGTCCCGGATTTTCTGTCGCATCCATGCTCGAAGTAGCAAGGGCAGGTGCCGACTATCTTGATGTGGCAATGGAGCCGCTGTCATGGGGCAAGATCCATCCCGACGTTATCACAATACAGGCTATGCTGAAAGACGCCGGGTTCCTGGTGAAGGACATCAACATGGATGCTTACATGGAAGCCAGACGGCTCACTCAGACATTCATTGACGACTTCCTGGGATTCTTCATCGAGCCAAACAACTACATCAGCTCATCGCTGCTGGTCGGCTGCGGTCTGCCCGGCGGAATGATGGGATCCATGATGGCTGACCTGAAAGGGTTCCACGGAGCAATCAACATGTCACTTAGGAACCAGGGGAAGAAAGAAGTCTCCCTGAACGAACTTGTGGTAATGCTCTTCCAGGAAGTAGAATATGTATGGCCGCGCCTCGGTTATCCTCCTTTGGTAACACCTTTCAGCCAGTATGTAAAGAATACCGCTCTCATGAACCTGATGCACACTCTGAAGGGAGAGCCCAGATGGAAGACCATAGACAAGGATACGATGAACATGATTCTCGGCAAGACCGGGAAGTTGCCTGGAGAGCTTGCTCCCGAGATTCTGGACATTGTCAAGGAAAAAGGCCTTGAATTCTACGACGGCAATCCTCAGGATGCATTCCCCGACGAGCTTCCCAAATTCATCGCCGAAATGGAAAAGGAAGGATGGGACAGAGGGGAAGACGACGAAGAACTTTTCGAATTCGCAATGCACGAAAGGCAGTACAGGGATTACAAGAGCGGCATAGCCAAAGAGCGTTTCAACAAAGAGCTTGAAGCAGCAAGGGAGAAAGCCGGAGCCCCGAAGATAATAACCCGTGCCGTAGTGGAAATGCCCGCATTCGACGTAGAGAAGATCGTGGCCGAGCATCCCAAAGCAATGCCGATACAGGCACCCGCGAAAGGGAAACTTATCTGGAAGTACAATGTCGCTGACGAAAGTACAGCTCCTGCTATAGGTACAAAATTCAAAGACAAAGCCGAAGTGTGCTTTGTACAGACATATTATGGCATTGAACCCGTCCCTGCACCGAAGGCCGGGAAGCTGATCCAGGTCAATGCAAAACAGGGCGACAATCTGGAAATCAACCAGATTATCGGTTTCATAGAATAAGGCCAATTACATATCCGGCCAAGCAGATTTTTGGTATTGCGGTAAAATTTTATAATTTTGCCGCAATATTTTTATCTGTAAAATACAATGAAGATTATTGGAACAGGTAGCGCACATCCGTCTCTTACAGTGACGAATGCCATGCTCGAAAACTTTTTGGATACCTCCAACGAATGGATTGTAAGCAGAACGGGGATCCACCAAAGACAACTGATCTCTTCTGAAAAACTTGAAGATCTGGCTGCAACTGCCGCCAAAAATGCACTGGAAAATGCAGGGGTCACTGCAAACGATATCGATTTCATCATCGTCTCCAATGTAGTGAACGAGTACATTACTCCCGGACTGGGTTGCGTCATACAGGGAATGCTCGGGGCAACCTGTCCCACTATTGATATAAATTGCGCATGTTCAGGCTTCATTTACGCCCTCAGCATAGCAGAAGCATATCTGGCCACACGGGATATGAGAAACATCCTCATAATCTGCGCAGAAGAGCCTGCAAGGATGATGGACTGGAAAGACCGTTCCACCTGTATCCTCTTCGGCGATGGTGCAGGCTCGGTAGTAGTCACCAAAGGTGATGACCTGAAGGGTTACCACCTCAACACGACAAGCAAAGTGGAAGCCCTGTACCAGCTCCGCAAACTGCAGCCGACACCGTTCATCACCAAAGAAGAAATTGACGGTCCATGCCAGATGCACGGTCAGGATGTCTTCAAACTAGCAGTATCTGCATCCATA
>CAZXFF010000070.1:0-5467 GCA_964640305.1 uncultured Muribaculaceae bacterium
TTCAAGTATATGTTTATGTCACATTATGCCACGGAAGTTTGCAAGTGTCCCAATTTATTTTGTACAAATTTAATACAATTAACGGCACTCAATACATATTTCATATCTTTGTGACATCTATGGGACAGAAAATAGTCAGAAAAAATTTCCCGGTCACAGGGATGAGCTGTGCGGCCTGTGCGGCAAGAGTGAACAAAGCACTGAGCAAACAGCCTGGAGTAAAGGAAGCAAACGTAAATTATGCCGCCGCTTCAGCCAGAATAGTATTTGATCCGGAGATATGCAGCCCGGAAACACTTAAGCAAACAGTCGAACGTGCCGGATACGGTATGGTGACCGATATGGAGAATAACCCGTCTGAAGTTGCGGAAAAAGAATTCAAAAAGAATTATCTCAAACTCAGATTAAGTACATATTCGGCAATTGCAATGTCTCTGGCAATGTTCCTGACCGGAATGCTGGCTGGAGATCAGGCATGGACACGGTATGCAGCATGGGGCATGTCAACCATAACCGTTTTCGTTTTCGGAAGCAGGTTCTTCAAAGGGGCGATCCAGCAGCTGAAGCATTTTTCTTCCAACATGGACACACTTGTTGCCACAAGTACCTTCATAGCATATATATATAGTGTGTTCAATCTTTTCTTCCCCGGTTTCTGGCTTAGCCGCGGTCTGCAGCCTCACCTTTATTTCGAATCGGCCGGTATGATAATCGCCTTCATTCTGCTGGGACGTATGCTTGAAGCCAGGGCCAAAAGAAAAACCACATCGTCCATACGCAAACTCATGGGGCTTAAGCCAAAAACTGTCACCATCGCTACAGAATCCGGAGAATGCACAGCAAGTGTAGATGATATAGTACCTGGAGACGTGGTAATCGTACATCCCGGTGAAAGAATCGCTGCTGACGGATGTGTCACTGAAGGTCTGACCTCTGTAGATGAAAGCATGCTTAACGGGGAACCCCTGCCCACCGAAAAGAAACCGGGGGACAAGGTATTTGCAGGCACCATAAACGGCAACGGCTCTTTCAGGTTCGAAGTAGCAACCTCCGGAGAGGACACCCTGCTCTCGCGTATTATAAGAATGGTTCAGGATGCACAAGGAAGCAAAGCTCCTGTACAACAGGCTGTAGACAAGGTCGCCGGGATATTCGTTCCGGTGATTATAGGTATCTCGGTGCTGACATTCGCATGCTGGATGATATTTGCCCCGTCAGAAGGATTTTCCCATGGACTGGTATCAATGATTACGGTCCTGATTATTGCATGTCCCTGCGCTTTGGGGCTGGCCACACCTACTGCTATCATGGTCGGGATAGGCAAGGGAGCCGAGGCAGGAATCCTCATCAAGGATGCAGAAAGCCTTGAGACAGCAAAAAGAACTGACACCGTAGTGCTGGACAAGACCGGCACAATAACAGAAGGGCACCCCAAGGTAAGGTACTCTTGCTGGGAAACAGAGGACCGCAATCTATCCAACATACTGTATAGCCTTGAAAAACTGGCATCACATCCTCTGGCTGAGGCCATAACAGGATCCATGCATAATGCTTCTGCTGTCGGAATATCCGGTTTCAGGTCCATCCCAGGCAGAGGTGTCAAGGGAATTTACGGAAACACCTTGTTTCTTGCAGGAAACAGGAAAATGATGGAAGAAGAGGGAGTCACCCTATCCGGCATCACTTATGAAAAGGGAAAGTCCTGGGAAGAAGAAGGGGCCTCTGTCGTATGGTTCGCAGGCAATGGGAAAACTCTGGCCTGTTTTGCAATATCCGATTCCATAAAGCCAGGATCTGCATCTGCCGTAAGAACTCTTGAAAGCATGGGAGTCAAGGTCATCATGCTTACCGGTGACAATGAATCTTCTGCGGCAAGGGTTGCTGCCGAAGCAGGAATCCGGGAGTTCCATGCATCAATGCTTCCTGACGCAAAAGCCGAATTCATAAGGAAACTGCAGAAAGACGGTCATACAGTTGCAATGGCCGGTGACGGAATAAACGACAGCGCTGCGCTCGCGACAGCCGACCTGGGCATTGCAATGGGTCAGGGAAGCGATATTGCCATAGATACGGCAATGGTTGCCATTCTGAATTCCGATCTGGAAAAGATTCCGGAGATGATACATCTCTCCAGGCATACCGTCAGAACCATACGTGAGAACCTGTTCTGGGCATTTATCTACAATATCATTGCCATACCTGTCGCTGCCGGAATACTATATCCCATCAACGGATTTCTTATAGACCCTGCCATCGGTGGAGCTGCAATGGCTTTCAGCAGCGTAAGCGTAGTAAGCAACAGTCTCAGGCTGAAATTCAAGAAGTTTTAAATGAAAGGATATGCACTGTAACTCCCGTGGCTATTGCCGGAAGAAGTAATTTAAGCCATAGAGGTTCTGCAAAAAAGATCACTGTAGCCAATATGACGCACCACAGTGTGGCGACGGTAATTATCTTGGTCCTGAGCGGGATGCTGCGGTGTATGATGAAATCCTGCAGATATTTGCCCACAACCGGATTGTTCATCAGCCTGGAATACAGAGCCGGTGATCCCCGAAGCCAGCATACAGCTGCAAGAAGCAGAAAGGGTGTAGTAGGTAAAACAGGGAGGAACATCCCGACAATTCCCAATGCCATGGATATTCCTCCTGCAATTATAAGAAGTGCCTTTTTTAATCCTGACACTACAGTTTTCTCTTTACTTCGACTATCTGGTAGGCCTCTATGGTATCCCCTACCTTGATATCGTTGTAGTTATCAATGTTCAGACCGCAGTCCAGACCGGCGGCAACCTCTTTAACGTCATCCTTGAATCGCTTAAGTGAACCGAGACTGCCGGAATATATCACGATACCATCCCTGATAACCCTCACTTTCGCGGATCTGGTCAGCTTGCCTTCCTTGACCATACACCCGGCAATTGTACCGACTTTGGAAATCTTGAAAGTCTCGCGTACTTCCGCCGTTGCCGTTACTTCCTCTTTTTCCTCTGGTGCAAGCATCCCTTCTATACCGCTCTTGACTTCGTTGATTGCATCATATATGACAGAATACAGTCGTATTTCTATTTCCTCTTTTTCCGCCAGTTTCCTTGCATTTACCGAAGGTCTCACCTGGAAACCGATAATAATTGCATTGGAAGCTGCTGCAAGCAGGACATCGGACTCGGATATCGCACCGACAGCCTTGTGAATCACATCCACATGTATTTCTTCGGTAGAAAGCTTTATCAGTGAGTCAGACAGAGCCTCGATGGAACCGTCCACATCTCCTTTCACGATGATATTGAGTTCCTGGAAATTGCCGATTGCAATCCTGCGTCCGATTTCTTCCAGGGTAATATGCTTCTGGGTTCTGAGCCCCTGGATCCTCTGCAGCTGTTCACGCTTGTTGGCCAGGTCTTTTGCCTCCTTCTCGTCAAGAAGGACATTGAAAGTCTCACCTGCAGTAGGAGCGCCGTTCAGACCGAGAACGGATACAGGGGTAGAAGGATCCGCCTCCGTTACTTTCTGCCCTCTCTCGTTGAACATTGCCCTTACTCTTCCGTAATAGCTTCCGCTGAGGATTATATCCCCTACCCTGAGGGTCCCCGTCTGCACCAGGATGGTAGCCAGATATCCACGGCCTTTATCCAGGGATGATTCAATAACCGACCCCTTGGCAGGACGTTTGGGATTGGCTTTCAGTTCCAGAAGATCTGCCTCTAGCAATACTTTTTCAAGAAGTTTGTCCACATTGATACCCTGCTTTGCGGATATCTCCTGACACTGGTATTTTCCGCCCCAGTCCTCTACAAGTATATTCATATTGGCAAGTTGCTCCCTGATGCGGTCAGGATTTGCCCCTGGCTTGTCTATTTTGTTTATTGCGAACACCATCGGTACTCCGGCTGCCTGGGCATGGTTTATCGCCTCGATTGTCTGAGGCATTATGGCATCGTCGGCTGCAACTATTATGATTACGAGGTCGGTGATCTTGGCACCGCGGGCACGCATTGCTGTAAATGCTTCGTGACCCGAAGTATCCAGGAAAATGATTCTCCTTCCATCAGGCAGCTTTACATTGTAGGCACCGATGTGCTGGGTAATACCGCCGGCTTCTCCCGCTATCACATTTGACTTGCGGATATAGTCCAGCAGGGATGTCTTACCATGGTCCACATGTCCCATAACCGTAATGATAGGAGGTCTCTCTACAAGGTCTTCAGGATTATCCGCCACTTCCTGAACATCCTCTTTCGTGTCCGGAGTAACGAATTCAACCTCATAGCCGAACTCTTCGGCAACCAATACAAGAGCCTCCGCATCAAGACGCTGGTTTATGGATACCATCAGACCCAGGTTCATGCATGCCTCGATCACCTTGGTGACCGGAGTATTGTTCATCATTATGGCCAATTCGTTGACCGTCACGAATTCCGTCACCTTAAGGATAGAACTCTCAAGCTGCTGAAGTTCCCTCTCCTCCTCCATCCTCTGGGAAATGAGTTCCCTCTTCTCACGCCTGTGCTTGGAACCTTTTGTCTTGCCTTTCCCTTCTGTCATTCTGGCATAGGTTTCCTTTATCTGTTTCTGGATTATATCTTCGTCTATTTCTACCTTGACCGGTTTGAATTTTTCCTTACGGTTCTTCTTGTTGCGGCCTGCTGCGTTTGCATTGGCAGCCGATGAAGAATCATCCTTCCTGCGTCCCTGTTTCTGGCGGTCGGAATTGCCGTCTGCTTTGGATATATCAACTTTTTCACCCTGCTTGACTATTCTCTCTCTCTTACGGTGGTGGTTCTGCCCCTTGTCATGCTGCGAGGGTTTCTTCTCGAAAGCAGAAAGGTCTATCTTGTCCCTTATGATAGGACCGGCCAGCTTCTCTATTCTGGTCTCTATATGTTCTATCGTCTGCTGGACAGGAGCAGATGATTCAGGAGACGTCTTCTCTTCCTTTGAAAGAACAGGAGCCTGTGCGGGAACTTCTTTTTTCTGATCTGCAGGCTGTTGTTTGGGCTTGGCCGGTTTGGGATTCAAATCTATCTTGCCCACTACCGTTATGCCTATACCTGTACGGGAAGACGTATCATTCTTTTCTGATGAAATAGCCGGTTCAATGACAGGATGCTCTTCCTCTTTTCCGGAATGCCTGTCCTCAACATGCATTTCAGCCTCTGCCGATTCATGTACCTCTGTTTCCGTATGCTGTGCTTCCTCTTTCCGGACATCTTCCTTCTTCTGCACGGAGGTCTCTTCTGTCTTTTCCACTATGGCGGGATTGGGAGAAGACACTGCTGACCTGACAATCAGTACATCTTTGTCCGCATCGTCTTCGAAGGCATCATCGTAATTATCCGGTTTTGTCTCTTTTTTCGTCAGTTCATTGACCTTGGTGACAATTTTCTTGGACTGCTCTTTCAACTGCTGGTCTTTGGCATATTCTTTTTGAACCAGCTCGTAAGCGTCCTGGGAAATCTTTGCACCCA
>CAZXFF010000071.1:0-4404 GCA_964640305.1 uncultured Muribaculaceae bacterium
CTGCTTCTTCTAACTGTGCTTTAACCTGCTCAGCTTCAGCTTTGGAAACTTTTTCCTTTATAGGAGCGGGTACCTTGTCAACGAGATCTTTGGCTTCTTTCAGTCCGAGGCCGGTGATTTCCTTAACAACTTTCACGATCTGCAATTTAGCCTGACCAGCTGATGTAAGGATAACATCGAACTGAGTCTGTTCAGCTGCTGCTTCAGCACCACCTGCTGCAGGTGCTGCTACAGCTACTGCAGCTGCAGCTGCAGGCTCAATGCCGTACTCTTCTTTGAGAACCTGTGCTAATTCCTGTACTTCTTTAACAGTGAGGTTAACTAATTCTTCCGCAAATTTTTTGATATCTGCCATGATTTCTAATTATTAAAATGTTTTTACTATTTTTATTCTTTTTCTGATAAGGTCTTTACGAGGCCTGCAATCTTTCCGCCGGCTGAAGCCTGAAGGGCAGAGATAACATTGCGTGCAGGTGACTGCAGCAGACCGATGATATCACCGATGAGTTCTTCACGTGATTTGATATTGACAAGGGTTTCGAGGTTTTCTGCACCAATGTATGCGCAATCCTGTACATATGCACCTTTCAATACCGGTTTACCCATTTTCTCTCCGTATTCCTTGATAAGTTTTGCGGGAGCATTAGGGGTAGTGGTGAACATTATTGCAGATGAGCCTTCCATTACCTTCTTTACGGATTCAACAGCTTCGCTGCCCTGATGCACCCTTTCAAGTGCTTTTACGAAAAGGGTATTCTTAACTACGAGAAGTTTGATCTCCTTTTCGAAGCAGGCGCGGCGGAGCGCAGATGTATTCTCCGCATTGAGACCGGCTATATCGGTTACATAGAAGTTAGGTGTTTCTTCCAGCTGAGCTGCAAACTGTTCTATTATGTTGGCTTTTTCTTCTTTTCTCATAATAATAGGGTTATTTATTCAGCAGCACTGAAGGTTTTTGTATCTATGCAAATACCGGGACTCATTGTAGAAGAAATATAGATGCTCTTCATGTAAGTTCCTTTCAGAGATTGGGGTTTGAGCTTTACGATTGTATTGAGAAGTTCAAGTGCGTTTTCTGAAAGCTGTTCGGGAGTAAAGGAAACTTTACCGATAGCTGCGTGCACGATTCCGGTCTTGTCAACCTTGAAATCTATTTTACCGGCTTTCACTTCCTTTACAGCCTTGCCGATTTCCATTGTAACGGTTCCGGTCTTGGGGTTTGGCATCAAACCGCGGGGACCGAGAATACGTCCAAGTGCACCGACTTTAGCCATTACGGAAGGAGTACAGATGACAACGTCAACATCTGTCCAGCCACCTTTGATTTTCTCAACATATTCGTCCAAACCTACGTGGTCGGCACCCGCTTCACGAGCTTCGTTCTCTTTGTCGGGGGTGCATAATACCAGTACGCGGGTTACTTTTCCTGTTCCATGAGGAAGGGTCACAACGCCACGTACCATCTGGTTAGCTTTACGAGGGTCAACGCCAAGCCTTACTGCCAAATCAACTGAGGCATCGAATTTGGTGAATGAAACTTCTTTCACCAATTTGCATGCTTCAGACAGCCTGTACTGCTTTGCACTGTCGACTTTCTCTGTCGCTATCTTCTGGTTTTTAGTCAATTTACTCATAGCGTGCGATTATTTTATGTCTTCAGGAAATGTTCCCGTTACAGATATACCCATACTTCTTGCAGTACCTGCAACCATGCTCATGGCAGATTTCAGAGTAAATGCATTCATGTCTGGCATTTTTTCTTGTGCGATAGCCTTCACCTGTTCCCATGTGATAGAACCGACTTTGTTACGGTTAGGCTCAGCAGAACCCTTCGATACTTTAGCGGCTTCTTTAATCTGAACAGCTACAGGGGGCTGTTTAACAACAAACGTGAAGGATTTATCGCTGTAAACGGTAATGATTACAGGTAAAACCTTTCCTGCCTTGTCCTGGGTACGGGCATTGAATTGTTTGCAGAAATCCATTATGTTCACACCCTTGGAACCGAGTGCGGGTCCAACCGGAGGTGAAGGATTTGCGGCACCGCCTTTTATCTGCAATTTAATAAATGCGGCAACTTCTTTAGCCATAATTAATAACTGATTTATTCTTTAACTACTTGAACAAAGTTCAACTCCAACAGAGTCTTGCGTCCGAATATCCTGACCATGACTTTCAGTTTCTTCTTGTCCTGCAGAATCTCTTCTATAGTACCGTCGAAACCATTGAAAGGCCCGTCAGTGATCTTAACTGCTTCGCCTACTACGAATGAGGTTGCGTTTTCTTCCTCCTGATCCAGCAATTCATCGACTATACCTAAAATCCTGTTCACTTCCGAGGGGCGCAGAGGAATAGGTTCTTTGTCCTTTCCCTGTCTCTCAGTAAGAAAACCGGAAACATGCGGTACATTACGGATAATGTGCTGAAGTTCACCGGTAAGATGCGCTTCAATAAGAACATAGCCCGGGAAGTAAATACTTTCCTTGCTTACTTTCTTACCGTTCTTGACCTGGTAAACCTTTTCGGTGGGAATGAGAATCTGTGAAACGTAATCATTGAGATTGAGAGCTCTTATCTCATTCTCAATGTATTCTTTCGCTTTCTTCTCCTTTCCACCGGCTACCCGGATAACGTACCAGTTCTTTTTAAGTTCAGCCATATTATTAATATAAAATGCTATAAATAGCAGTAACTAAATGCCTGAATGCAAAATCTATTAAAAATATGACTCCTGCCAAAAGCAATGATGCTACCATCACCACAATGGCCGAGCTCTGAAGCTGTGACCATGAGGGCCAACTGACCTTTTTGGTCAATTCGTTGTAGGACTCTTTGAAATAAACAGAAACTTTGCTCATCTTTAATTTGTTTTCGGCTCTCTGCCGGAAGCTTGCATCGGGCCGGTTAAAATATCGGATCCGTAACAATCCGTACTTTGCAGGGACAGAGCGATTCGAACGCCCATCAACGGTTTTGGAGACCGCTATTCTACCCTTGAACTATGTCCCTTAAAAAAGGGGTCTGTTTTTCAGACCCCTATGCTGATTCACCACTTAGGGTTATTAGTCGAGAATCTGGGTTACCTGACCTGAACCAACTGTACGACCACCTTCGCGGATAGCGAAACGGAGACCTTCGTTGATAGCTACAGGGTAGATAAGTTCTACTGTGATTTCCACGTTGTCACCAGGCATTACCATTTCGGTTCCTGCAGGGAGTTCGATTTCACCTGTGATGTCCAGTGTACGGATGAAGAACTGAGGACGGTATTTGTTGTGGAAAGGAGTGTGACGGCCGCCTTCGTCTTTCTTCAGTACGTAGATAGAAGCTTTGAATCTCTTATGAGGAGTGATGGTACCGGGATGAGCGATAACCTGACCTCTCTTGATTTCCTTCTTGTCAATACCGCGGAGGAGGAGACCTACGTTGTCACCAGCTCTACCTTCGTCAAGAATCTTGCGGAACATTTCAACACCGGTAACGACTGATTTCTTGGGTTCTTCACCAAGACCGATAATCTGGATTTCATCACCTGTCTTAACGACTCCGGCTTCGATACGTCCGGTAGCAACGGTACCACGGCCTGTGATTGAGAAGATGTCTTCGATAGGCATGAGGAAAGGTTTTTCATCATCACGCTTGGGAATAGGAATATATTCGTCAACAGCGTTCATGAGTTCAACAACCTTTTCAACCCATTTAGGTTCACCGTTGAGTGCTCCGAGAGCTGAACCAGCGATTACAGGAGCATTGTCACCGTCGAACTGATAGAAGTTCAGAAGTTCGCGAACTTCCATTTCAACGAGTTCTATCATTTCAGGGTCGTCAACGATGTCAACTTTGTTCAAGAAAACAACGATTCTGGGCACGTTTACCTGACGGGCGAGAAGGATATGCTCGCGGGTCTGGGGCATAGGACCGTCTGTTGCAGCCACAACGAGGATAGCACCGTCCATCTGAGCAGCACCGGTAACCATGTTCTTCACATAGTCAGCGTGACCAGGGCAGTCAACGTGTGCATAGTGGCGTGTTTCTGTCTGATATTCAATGTGAGCAGTATTGATGGTAATACCACGCTCTTTTTCTTCAGGTGCGTTGTCGATAGAGTCGAATGAACGAACTTCAGAAAGTCCTCTTTCAGCCAGTACTTTGGTAATGGCTGCGGTCAAAGTAGTTTTACCGTGGTCAACGTGGCCGATTGTGCCTATGTTAACGTGCGGTTTGTCCCTCTTAAAAGTTTCTTTTGCCATAATGTTAAAATTTAATGTAAAAATTGAGCCGGTGATGAGATTTGAACTCATGACCTCTTCCTTACCAAGGAAGCGCTCTACCCCTGAGCTACACTGGCTAAAGAGCGGAAGACGAGGTTCGAACCCGCGACCCTCAGCTTGGAAGGCTGATGCT
>CAZXFF010000072.1:0-4184 GCA_964640305.1 uncultured Muribaculaceae bacterium
AGTGAGTTGGTGTCAATGAAACCATCCTCGATGGCGAAGCACACCAGTCCGCTGCGCTGCATGGGCATGTTCTCATGGGCGATGTGACGCTTGATGCACTCGTCATCCTCCATGAACTCCGTGAAGTTGGTAAGGGTATCGATATCGACAGACTTGTTACCGTGCGTCACGTAGCGGTGGCAGAGATAGAAAAACATACGGCGCTCCGTATCAGAGCAGTCGGTATAGAGTGCGGATTCCTGAACTTTCTTGCAGAAAGAAAGATGGTCGTTGTAGCTGACAAGATTGTCCAGCTCTTCCAGCAGACGGTCTCCGTCGATGGAATCGTTTCTGAAAGAACCGAAGAACTTGCGGAAACGGGAGAACAGTTCCTCCGTAGTGAGACCGGCCATTTTCACCGGTTTGAACTCCCCATTGCTCTCCACAGCCTTGAGGGTTTCCGGAGTCACTCTGTAGCAACGGCGGGGACCACGGCCGCCACCCATCTGGATGATGCCGGCCTTGTCCATGTTACGGAGTTGCTCATGATAGCGGATGAACTCGATATTGGTACATCCGAGGTACTGGGCGAGATCCTCGTCGTCCATCAGATTGTTGGTAGCAGATTTCTCAAGAATCGCCGCCAGGAGTACCGCGCTCTGGTTGTCTATATGATAGAACTCGGCAACATAGTCTATGTCGTCACGAAGCTCCTGAATACTGTCGGCCGTAAGACCTTCGTAATTAACCTTACGGTAGATACGGTTCAGGCAGGCCGCCTGGTTCAGCACGCTTTCGTCTTCGGAAATGAATCCTTTCTCTTCAAACATGGGATGTTGTTCTTTCTTCGTTCTCATATTCAGGTTCGTTTTTCTATTCATACCACAGGAAGAGCTCTTTCTTACGCCTCTTCATCAAGTTTTTCACGTAACGCCTTGCGGGCACGGCAGCATTTGATAGTGGCCGCGTTATGTGAGCACCCGAGTATTTCTGCAATCTCCTGAGGCCCCTTGCCTTCAGACAGAAGGGTAATCACCTTCTGGTAGTTCTCCGGAAGGCAGCCAACCGCCTTCAAGACGGCTTCCACCCCCTCGTCCTCCATCATCAGAGTATCCGGGGCCTTGGCCACGCGTCCGTCATCGGCGTGTGCAGACGCGTCATCCTTGGGTTTGGCCTTGCGGATATGATCCAGCAAGGTATTCCTGGCAATACGCCCGACCCATGTCTGGAAAGAAGCTTTCCCGGGGTCATGAGAATCCCTGTGGCTCCAGGCTTTGGCTACGGCCTCGGCAACAATCTCCTTGCGGTCGGACTCCTGGAGCTTGTATTTCCAGGCTGAAGTAAGGCCAACTACGGCGAGGGTGGCTGCTTTGAGCGCCGCTTCGGCGTCAAAGACAAAGTGCTTTCCGTTCTTAGGCATAACTCAGGCGATTGCAGTCATTAGTCTGACATAGGCCTGAAAGAGGTCATCCGAGATGGCCTCATAGACCTTGTCGTTGTCAACAAGGTCCCACCAAGCGCGGTTCTCGTTATACACATGTGCTACTGGCTTGCCCAATCTGACACGGTCAAGACGGCTTTCAGCCTCGTTGGGAAGGGTCCTTTTCAGGACAATGGGAATGGTGGGGTGCGCAATCTGCGCAGCTACAGCAATGTTTGTCGTCATGGCAGGTAGTTTTTGTTTTCTATTGATTACTAGCGGGTAATGGTCCACCGCGGCTGATTCCGCAGCTCGGTTGGCGTCACCGGACTTGTCCGGCTACTCTACGACTGAAAGGCACCCTATACCGATTAGAAGGCATGAGTATATACGCGCCACCCGACAGAAAGTTTCACTTCCCGGGTAAAAATATCCGGAAAGTGTCGAGTGTGGTTATGAGGCTTTTGTCTGGAAGTGTTTCATAGTCGGTTCATTTCGGCCGGATTTGCCGGCTGCATAGACTCTTACTACCCGGATTTCAAATTCTTTCAGCACTTTTCACTTTTTCTTGTCGTGGCCATACCTTCTTTATGAAAACGCACATGCGTGTGAAAGAAATCAACGTCATATCGGTATGAATAGCTGTAAACGATAACAGAATGGACCTGCAGATCAACATTTCCACCCCAAGACTATACCTTCGCCTTATGGAAGAATCGGATGCGAATGACGTATTGGAGATTCTCGGCGATAAAGAGACGGCTGAACTTGGAGGCATATCGTCATTATCTACCCTGGATGATGCGATTGATTACATCCAAGGATACACTCCGGTTGGATATCTTGTATCTATCGTGAAAGATAATCCGCACGGAGAAGTAGTAGGTATTATGGAGGTTTATCCGAAATACCTTTTCTTCGGCCATGAAGCCCCCAGACGTTCCTATTGCCTTGGGTATTACACGAAGAAGTCCCGTCGTGGAAACGGGTATATGACTGAGGCTGTAAAAGCAATCGAAGAAGAACTGTTCCTTCAGGGAGTTTCGCAGATTTCCGTAGGTATTTATCCTCGGAATGATGCATCAAAACAGGTCGCATCCAAGTGCGGTTTCGTACTTGATGGCCTGTATAAAGACTTTTTGGAGTTCAGTGATGAGCATAAAGAAGACGTGGAGTTTTATCACGTAGATAACCCTTATCAATTAGCAAGTTAATACATGCAGCAACTTAAGATTACACCGTCCGTGACGGCACGGACACAGACTGTGGAAGACTATCTCAGGGATCTTGGAAAACTGGAGATGATTTCTCCGGAAGAGGAGACCGAACTCGCCGGCCGCATCAAGGCTGGAGACGAGGAAGCGTTCCGCCGTCTTGTGGAAGCCAACCTGCGCTTTGTCGTATCCGTAGCCAAACAATACCAGAATCGGGGCCTGGATCTCACCGATCTCATCAACGAAGGAAATCTGGGGTTGATGAAGGCCGCCCGGAAGTTCGACCCTACCCGGGGATTCAAGTTCATCTCCTATGCAGTTTGGTGGATCCGCCAGCAGATTCTTCAGGCACTTTCAGACCAGGGACGTCTTATCCGCCTCCCGCTCAATCAGGTTGGTGTACTTAATAAGATAGGGCGCGCGCGTATGGAGTTCCTACAGGAAAACGAGAGGGAGCCCAGCGATGAGGAGCTCTCCGAATTGCTGGACATCAACCCGGAGAAACTGGGTGAATCTATGATGAGCGAAGCTAAAAGCCTTTCACTGGACTTTCCTTTGGGAGAGGACCAGTCGGAATCCCTGATTGACATCCTGCCGAACAATGATTCGCCAAGTGCCGACAAAGAGCTTGAGAAAGAGTCCCTTAGGAACGATATCCTCTCGGTTATGGGCGTTCTGAATGAGCGTGAGCGCCGGGTACTGAGTCTTTGTTTCGGTCTGGGGTGCCAGGCAATGACGCTCGAAGAGATTGGAGAGAACCTGGATCTCACCCGGGAGCGCGTAAGGCAGCTCAAGATGAAGGCCATTCGCAAACTATCTTCACCAAAGGTGCGTTCGCGCCTTGCACAATATCTTTAATGTGTTGCTTCTTTCTCCGCCAGTCTAATCTGTGCCAGCATAGAAAGGATATCGGCCTGCCGGACAAGTTCCGGCAGGAACCGGTCAATGGCAAGTAAGCTTCCAACGTTTGTCCCCAGAAGAAGTCCGGGAACCTGGTACGTCCACCCTCGGGGAGAAATGGTGAGTATGAATCCTACAGGACCCCACTGGCTGATGCGGGTAGTGCTCCACTCTGTGTTCGCCATTTTGATAGTATAGTTTGCACCATTCTGACTAAAAGTGGCCTGATTGGGTAATCGGCGCAACACTGTATCTAGAACGCATCTCCAGTTTGTGTTCTTTTTATCTCTTGGGCCTTCAAGCGAAAAGATGTCAACGAGTCGACGGAAGCATTCTTCTCCATTTCCAGCCAACTCATCAAGTGGACCGTTATGAAGAATAATATCAGCCTTGTGTGAAATGAAGGCAAGCGTCTTTGACTCGTTGATTCTCATCGGGTGGTTTTCATTTCTAAAATACATACGCGCCATAATGGAGAGTATTTCAAAACCGTTGAAAGAAATAGCGGCCCGGCAAGTATGAGTAAAAAAAGAAAGCAATGGACGAATTCACTCAGGAGAGCATTATCAACATTTCCACCAGTGCGATACGCGACTTTATGCGCACCCACAATCTGCCCCAATGGCCGCCCGAAGACTACTGGTGGTTTGGCTTAATGCACGCGTGGGGGT
>CAZXFF010000073.1:0-4074 GCA_964640305.1 uncultured Muribaculaceae bacterium
CTCCGAGGTTGCGGTCCATCATAGTGCCGGCATCGTTCAGGTAAACCTGCTCTTCCGGCTTGTCCGTAAACCAGATGTGCCAGCTCCACAGTATCTTGCCCGATTCATCCCTGGCTGCGATAAGGGCATTCCCTTTCTTGAATTCGGCAGCAGTCGTGAATATTATCATATTGCTTGCATAGGATACTTTCTGGATAAGGTCGCCTTTCTCAGGAGCGGTGTCCGTCCCGAAAGTCTCCCACAATACTTCGACGGAAGATACGGGACCAGCAGGTTTGTCGCTGTTGCCTTTGACAACAGGGAACTGATATGTCCCTGGTTCAGATATGATATAGCAGTTTGCAGTGCCGTTTTTGTCCAATGACGTGGTGCTGATACCTTCCTGCTTGATCTTCACGCTCACGGATTCTGCTTCCTGATAGTAAAGGGTAATGCTCCCCTGTCTTTCTTTCGTGGATTTGTTTTCCGAAATTCTGAATGAAACGGATTTCTCATTTACGGAAAGATCCGTTATCCAGTCTGTTTGAGTATCTGCCTCCAGCATTACGCCTTCCAGAAGATCGTTTATTGTGTAAGGGATGGACTGTTTGCCTCCGCTGGCCGGGAAAACCTTCGGTTGCTTTATGGATATTTCAGGTGGAAGTGATTCCACGCCCTCATTCTCTTTACAGCTGTCCAGTATGCAGATTGCACATAACAGTGTGACGGTGTAGAACAGTAACTTTCTCATAGCAGATTTGATTAAAAGTTTACAGTTGCGAAGAAAACCTAATCATGATAATCCTGTTATAACGTACGGCGCAATGTGAGGATGGAAATATCAAACCTGAAGCAAGTTGATGTCCTCGCATTGTAATATATGACGCAACAATGCCGGCTAAATCACTGTCAGGTAGTGTTTTAACCGGCATAAAAGATTATAGGGAAGAGATTCTTGAATCAGGATTTCTCTTTTCTGAATTCGGAAGGTGTCATTCCGAATTTTTCCTTGAATAGTTTGGTGAAATAACTTGCAGATTCGAAACCGCACAACAGAACGATTTCACCGATTGTCTTTTGTGGATCCCTCAGAAGAATCTGTGCATGAATGAGTCTTGACTGCTTGATATATGCAGCGGTGCTCATGCCCGTTATGGATTTCACTTTCCGGTTGAGTTGGGATTTGCTCAGGCAGATGTTTTCCGCAAGCATTTCGGAGTTCAGGTTCGGAAGGGAAATGTTCGTGGCTATCAGGTTGTTTAGTTTCATGAGAAAACACTTTTCAAGTGTCGGGGCTTCAGGCTCTTCAGAAATTTCCTCTCCGTCAATCATTATCTGGCTGTACTTATCCCTGAGCATGCTGCGGTATTCGACCAGCTTGTGAATCCTCAGTTTCAGCTCCTCAGGACTGAACGGTTTAATCAGATAGGCATCGACTCCGCAGTCAAGGCCTTGCATTTTGTGTGCTTCATCGCTTTTTGCCGTGACTATGATTATCGGAATGTGGTTGAGGAGGTCGGATTTGCGGATATCTCGTGTCATCTCCAGACCGTCGTATTCAGGCATCATTATATCTGTGATGATGATGTCGGGAACATATTCTTCAGCTTTGACCAGTCCCTCTCTCCCGTTGCGGGCGTAGATGACAGAGAAACTGTCCTTGATGATGTTGCCTATATATCTGGCTATGTCTTCATTGTCTTCTACCACGAGGGCAATGTCCATGTCTTTGGAAATGTTGTCTTCCTGGTAGACGATGCCCTCGGTTTCATCCAATTCCGGATCTTCGATCGTATTTTCCTTTATTCCGCAATCGGAAATCCATTTTTCGAATCTGCTTTCTCCGTTCCTTATGGGAATACAAAGGGTGAATGATGTGCCTTCCCCCTCTCTGCTGGATACATCGATATTGCCTCCCATTGCTTCTGTCATCTGTTTGGTCAAAGCCAGTCCGATACCTGTGCCGGCTACGGAATGGGAGTTGGATTGGAAGAAAGGTTCAAAAATGTGATGCAGGTCTTCCGGTTTTATGCCGAAACCGGTATCCTCAATGCATATCCGGATGTTGTTGTCCACTACATTGCTTCTTACAGTTATATTGCCTCCTTTGGGTGTGTATTTCAGTGCATTGAATATAAGATTCGTCAAGATCTTGTACATGTAATCCGGCACGAAATCCATTTCGGTTTCCTTTCTGTCAGCATGGTACTCTATATCTACGAATTTTCTTACGGCATAAGGGCGGACATTTTCTATTACCATCTGGATGAAAACTGTAATATTGCCGTTTTTCCAGTCCGCATTGCCGATTGCCGATCTCACTTTTGCGATATCCAGAAGCTGGTTCACCAGGGTGAGAAGCCTGCGGCTTTGCCTTGAAATGGCGTCCAGTGAAGTTTCGGATTCCTTGGTCCTGATCTCTGACTTCAGTTCCTCCACGCACCCAAGGATTACAGTGAGGGGGGTACGGAACTCATGGGTTACATTTGTGAAGAACTCTTGCCTGGCAATACCGTCCTTCCTGATTATATTCTGCATTTTTGCTTTGACCCTCAATGCATACAGGAGGACAGAAATGGCAGCAGCCGAAACAAGTATGACTATGATAAGGAAATAAAAGACAATCCTCTTTTTCTGCTGTTCGTTGGCATAGGCCCTGTTGATATATTCTTTCTCCTTGTTCCCCTTCTGGACAATATAGCTTGTCCTGAGATTGTTCAGTCGGTTTATGCTTTTTTCGTTGCTCACACTGTCGGTGTAATCCGAATGTTTCCTGAAACTTTCAAGCGATGCCTTGTATTGGCCTTCGCTCTCTTCGTATAGGGACTTAAGGTGGTATGCCTCTGCAAGATGATCCCATGACCTTATTTCAGATGCAGTCTTCAATCCTTCTTCGAGATAGCTGTGGGCGTTGTTGCTTTCCCCCATTACAAGGTATATCCTTGCGATGGAAAGGCAGGATTCCAGCCAGTGCCATCTGTCTTTGTCTTCGTGCATCAGGTTATAAGAGTTTTTGTAAGATTCCAATGCCTTATCCCAATCGCCATCCTGTTCCGCCAGCTCACCGAAATGGTTATAGCATAATGATATGCCAAGTTTTGAATCTGCGAGGCGGTTCTGCTCCATGGAAAGGTTATAATATATCCAGGCCGAATCCCTGTCTCCGTTTACTTCTTTCACATAGCCTATATTCGCGTAGTTTATCGCCTGGCCGAGGTGGCTGCCCAGATTTATTTCTTCCGCAAGGGCTTTTCTGAAAATATCTTCTGCTGCATCATAGTTCTTCAAGGACAGGTGGATGTTCCCTATACCGTTGAGCGTTACCACTCTGGATTTAATAGCTCGACTTGAAGACTGGTCACTGTAATTCTCGCAATAGGACAGAGCCACATAGTGCCTGCCGGCAGCTTCATCCAATACCCCGAGACGTCTGAAGTCTGTTCCAAGTTGATTCAGTATATAGATGATGTTCGCAGTGTCTTTCAGTTTCTTGGCCAGGGACAAAGCTTTTTCATGATAACCCAGGGCTGTCTTGAAATCGGAGGATTCCCGGCAGATTCTGCCCAATTCTCCCATAACCACCATTTTACCTGCATCATCATGGCTGGCCTCGTATTCGGACAGAAGGCTTTGGAGGGTATCTATGTCCCTGTTGACAGATACAATGCTGTCCAGCTGTCTTATGCGGTTGGCATAGGATTGGTCTTGATTGTGGACCTTGCAGGATGCAATGAGTGCAAGGAGCAGCAGAATCAGGTATTTTTTCATAAAAACAGAGGTTTGGTACGGTTAGATATTCCTTTTAGGCTTATTTCTTATGCAAATATAGCGATTCTGTGTCAATGACAAGCCTTTGAAACGGTTAAGTTCCATTTTATGAGCATAGGAGTATTGTAAAATTCTGTATTTTATAAATCATTGTAAAACAGTATTTTATACTTAGCATATGCGCCATATGTTATAATTGGATTTTCAGGATTTCGTTGCTTTGTATAGCAGTATTTGAAGACGTATGACATCAAATTATAATTATAAAACATTACTTGAGTTCAACTTATAAATGCAACTTTTTGGGTGCGGATAATAAGCAATAAA
>CAZXFF010000074.1:0-3668 GCA_964640305.1 uncultured Muribaculaceae bacterium
GATGGAATGTGGTTCAGAGGGTAGTATCTTGCCGGTGTGTATCGTTTTTCATAACGGAATTTCATGCTTCAGCACCTCTATCATCTCTATGGTATTACTGGGTAGGTTGCAGGAATGGTAAGAACCACTATATTTGTTTGTGGAAAACAGTACTGATATGTCTGAGGAAGAAAAAATTTTTGCAGGGAGGCTTTTCGATGCCAGAACTGCAGAGTTGAAAAACATCAAGCACAAGGCACATGAAATATGCCGCAGATTCAACAGCATGGATGAATATGATCCATTGCGTCAGCCTTTGATCAGAGAATTTATAGGCTCTATCGGGAATAACTATTATTTTCAGGGACCTATACAGTTCAATTACGGCTCGCATACATTCATAGGTGACAATTTCTTTTCCAATTTCAATCTGCTTGTAATGGATGACGGCAGAATATTCATCGGCAACAATGTCATGCTGGGACCTAATGTCAGTCTTCTTTCAACGAACCATCCGCTTATTGCTGATGAGAGGATAAGGCTGAGATATCCGGACGGCCACGTATCAATGTCGGAATTTGCAGGGGAAATACATATTGAGGATGATGTCTGGATAGGAGCGAATGTGTCTGTCCTCGACAATGTAACGATAGGCAAAGGAGCAGTGATAGGGGCAGGCAGCGTTGTGACAAAGAATATTCCTGCAGGCTGGCTTGCCTTCGGAAATCCTGCCCGATGCATCAGACGCATAGGACCCGAAGATTCAAAAATGGATCTTATCTGACAACCGCAAGCGCGTCTGGGCAAACGAAGTAAGATGACTTCCCCGATACCTTATTCTGGAAAATCCATAGTGGACATCTCTCGCTTGTATAAATATATTCTGCTGCCGCCCGCTGGCTCTGTCGTCCTGTTCCCGTAGACCAGGTGTATTTCAAGGTTGCTGATGTTGTCGTTGTCCTGACCATGCAGTATGTGTATTTTGTACTGCGGGAATTTGTCAGTCATAGTGCGGATCAGGTCATTGACCTGAAGTACGGATATGCTGGCAGTTATTATTAAGCATGCAAGTAGCATTTCCCCGGCTATTCCATTCTCTGGGATTGTTATGGTCAGGGCAGGGATTTCCTGCAGTACGGCATCTGGGGATCCTGCAGCGGAAATGCAATGCAGTTCCGTTCCATTCCAGATTTCTTCCAGCCATTCGGACGGGGGAGGGCTGATAAGAAAATCGGAACAGGAAAAAAGCCTGGACAGGAAACCGTACTGTCAAAACCTGCAAATATTGCTTTCATATCATTTTTTCTTTCCCAGGGGAGTTCTTGCACAAAATTAAGGCAGCACAGGTCCACAATTTGAGCCTGTTGGAAATCCTGTTGTTTATTCAGTAATTTATCGGTAAGTATACGGCGGGCGATAGTGGACTGTATTGCTGCTTGCGATTGGAGCGAAGATCTGCTCCACCTGGTCCAGACCTTGAATGAGGTAATAGGTCAGAGTAAGGTGGTCGGTATAGATGGCGGAGCGGATTCAACAGACAGCAGACAATGCTGGATAAGTTTTCAGGCAGAGCCAGGGTGATAAATGGAGGTTGTCAGTTCCCTTCTATTTCCATAGTACGCATGGCTTCCGGTGTGATGCCATTCTTTTTCCCGTATGCACTCCAATATCTCGTGGAGGCCCATAGGAAAAGCTTCTTCGTCATCGGCATTGTCCCCTGGAGGTCACGGTATTGTCCGGAGGAGATGGAGTTTGCCAGTTTTCTGACAAGTCTGGAGGCAACAGATCTGAATGGAGTGTCCAGTATTGCCTCCCCACTTCCGAGGCTGAGGACAGATCCAGTCTTGAATCCGTTCTTGTCGCAGAACAGTTTCATCATCCTGATGACAGTCCTGTTCTGCTCAGGCTCCAGGAATCCGCAGTTGACCAAAATGGAAATGACCGGTTTGTTTTCCAGATGGTATGCTTCCATTGATTTCAGGAAATCCAGAAGCGTTGCCGGTATGCTGTCAGCATATAACGGAAAGACTATCAGCAGGTCTGTATATCCTGATATTTTGCTGCAAAGTTCATCATGGTTGGACCTGGATATATTGAAATAGTCACATTCTGATTTGCAGTGCCGCGCAAATATCTCTGCATATCTTCTTGAATTCGATTTCGGTGCACGCGGACTTCCGTTTACAATCATTATTTTTCCCATAGTTCCATCGCTTTACGGACTTCAGCATCTACTTCTGTCCTGGTTGTAAAAATGATTTCATGACTGGAAAAATTCATGTTCTGTGCATTCCTTGACACAAGTTCCCTGAAAATATCCTTTTCTTCATCAGATATGTCATCCCCATAAGCTATTATGGTGGCCTTCTTCGGTGTTACGGCCCTTTGGATATGATGTGTCTCTCCGTTATGAATCCGTATAAATGCCTGTTGGACCGGAATGGCACGTTCAAGCATTTTCTTCATTACGGTATCATATCCTCCGTATTTTATCTTGCTGACATATATCACTTCATCGCTCTGAGCAATGACGGGATAGACTTTTGTCGCATCATCCCGTATTACACATTTCCCAGGAGTCTTGGTCCAACATCCGAAGCACCCGACACAGTTGGCTATCTTCATGGTTGACAGGTCAAAATATCTTACGGAACTGTCTGGGGACGGTTCTATGAAGACAGGCCTGTCACTCATTATTAGTTTCATATAGTTGTTGCTTGTATCTAAACAACTTCAAGCAACAATAATGCCGTAGAACAGTATGCCGGTTTTCCGGTTGCTTGTCATGAAAGATATCTTTCGCTATAGAAAATATGATATTTCTGGCAACGTCCAAAGTCCGGGAGTTAAAGCCGCCTCCGTCAAAGTTGGAGGAAGTATAGGAATATTCAATATCCCTTGTTCTTTAGGTAGATGACCGACAGAACACCAAGCAATATCACGTACAGATATTCAGCTGTCCAGTATACGGAAAGGGATGTACTGACGCAGCTTATAGACCATAGATAAATCTGATAGGCTATGATGGTCACAGCCTGAAAGATGAAAGTCGTACGTGTGGCACCTGTTCCGGTTACGGCATTCATGTATACATAACCTGGCAGGGCGAAAACATAATTCAGCAGAGCTACTGTAAACGGCAGATACCATATTCCGGCAAGTGCCGATGCTCCCAATTCTATTTCACCGACATGCCCCAGGAAGATGGCATCGGTTATATTTATAAGCTGTTCGATAAGGATGCTCATCTGCGGCATCTTTCCTTGTTCAGTTCCGACCAGTTGCTTCGTGGTTTCCTGGGACAAAGTTTCTGGGCTGTCACTCCGTCTGCTATTTTCTCAGTGGTACTGTCTATCAAACCGAAACACATGGCTTCCTCACAGTCAATAACTTCAATTAAATAAACGCTAAATCATAAGATATGGTCTGAAATGTCATTTGTCTATGTCGGAACAAATTTATCATTTTTCTCCTGTTCCCGTACACCTGCTCATCAATATCTGTACTCCCCTGAAACGTCGCCCATAGACTGTTTGAAATTTATTGTAACAAAACCTTGATAGTCAATCGTTTTCATACAACTTGTACATATCAGATATCCATCCTTTCAGTGTCTTCCGTAAAGATGCTGGAGAAATGACTTCTATCATGGCTCCTGCGCTGAGCAACCTCATTATAAAATCGAATGT
>CAZXFF010000075.1:0-3634 GCA_964640305.1 uncultured Muribaculaceae bacterium
CTATCTCCGGAGTCCTGTTCTTGAACAGATTTATATATCTGCAGCTGAGCCATGGGGAAAAATCGTTGGATGCCAGTTTGTGTTCCACCCGGAAAATCCTGTCACTGCCCTCATAGTTGTTGTCAAATCCCCAGTCCCATGACACCTGCACCATGATGACCATGAATGTCGTCAAAGCTACTGTCATCCCGATCAGGTTCAGCAGTGTCGAGAAAATCCTGTTCCTGTTAAAAAGTCTCTTCATATCAATTATTTCCTGTTAAAATACAAGTACGTCATTGTCCCCGAAATTGCTGTATCCAGAGATGATTACCTTCTCGCCGGGATTGAGCCCCTCGATGACTTCATAGTACTGAGGGTTCTGGCGTCCGATCCGGATTTCCCTTTTGACAGCCCTGCTGCCGTCTTCCGAAAGCACATATATCCACCTGCCTCCGGTCTGCTGGTAGAATGTACCGCGCTGGATGATTATTGCCTGCTCGGGCTGACCGAGCTGCAGGTTGAGGTAATATGTCTGTCCTGTACGGATGTTCTCAGGCTGTTTGCCTGTTATCCTGAAATCGGCCTTGAACTTGCCTTCCCTGACTTCCGGGTACACTTTACGGATAACGGCATTGAACTGCTCACCCTGCCTGTCAAAAGTGGCTTCCAGGCCTGAGGTAACCCTGTCGATGTAGTGCTCATCTATCTGGGCCTCTATCTTGTAGCTGCTCAGGTCGTTTATCTGCCCTATCTTCAGGCCCGATGTCACTGACTGACCGAGGACCACATCCAGCAGACCGAGCTGACCATCAATGGGTGCCTTGATGGTAAGGTTCTCCTTCCTCTTGCGTATCATCCTCATATTCAGCCGCATATTATTCAGACTTTCTTCCATCCGCTCTATCTGGACTGTACGGTAAAGGCTGTCCTGCTGTTCCCTGTTCCTTACCAGGGCCAGTTTGTCCTTTGCCAGAAGATAATCTTCTTCTGCCTTCAGCCACTCTTCCTTCGCTATCAGTTTCTCCTCATAAAGTGCCTTCTGCTGTTCATAGGCCCTTCTGTAGCGTCCCATTTCCATTTCCAGCTGCAGTCTTTCCTGCTGCACGCTCAGTTTCTGCTGCTCCATGGATATCATCGTGTTCCTGAGCAGGTTTTCCTTTTCGGCAAGTTCCGCTTCCGAGTTCAGGATCTGCAGGTCCAGACTCTCATTGCTGAGCCTCAGTATCTCGTCCCCTTTCTTCACCTGGTTCCCTTCTTCTATCATTATTTCCTCTACTACGCCTCCTTCCAGAGGGCTTATCTGGATAGTGGTCATAGGCTGCACCTGCCCGTTTATCCTCACGTAATCGTCGAATTCTCCGGATATCACATCCGATATCTGCAGGGTGTCACGGTTTACCCGCAGAGTCGAGGAATTGTCTCTGAATACAAGCCAGAGGATGAACACCAGCAGAATCGCACCTCCCCAATAAGGCAGAGCCTTTTTTGTGAAAGCCCTGCGGATGCCTTTCTTCTTTTCAATTATCCTGTCCATATTGTCGATTTATTGATTATCTGTTTTAATACTGTCTATTCCTGTTCTATATAAGGTATCCCGCCATAATAGGCCACTATTTTCTTCTTGAGGCGATACTGGAGCAACGCATTGAGCCTCTCCGCCTTCGCCTTGAGATAATTGCCTGAAGCTGTCTGGTATTCTATGGAAGAAATCAGTCCCTGCTCGAATTTTTTCCGGTTCAGTTCGAAAGCCTCTTCCTGCACGGCAGAACGGCGTTCGGCCTGAAGATAGGCCAATGAAGCCCCGTCCCTGTCCTGGACAGCCCTTTTCACCTCGGATTCTATATTCCTCAGTGTCTTTTCATATTCGGCCGACATGCGCCGCAGCTCGTTTTTCTTCCTGGAAATGTTCGAGTATTTTGCAAGCCTTCCGAAAATGGGAATACGGAGCGTCAGCTGTATATATTCCCCTCCGTTGTTGCGGAACTGTTCCCAATAGGGAGTCGGGACATAACCGGCTTGCCCGGGATAGGTATAGTAGCTTGTGGACCATCCCCCGTAGAGGTTAAGTGACGGAGCCAGCTGCCACTTTGCGGTTTTCAGTTCGTAGGCTGCATTCTGCATATTCCCCTTTGCTATGGCCACTTCCGGAACACTTGCAATAGCCGTTTCAGTAAGCCTGTCCAGTGAACAGGGTTCGTCCACCGTCTGGTCCGCATTGCCTTCATCTGCGAACGAAACATCTATGACGAGAGTGTCTCCTGCGGGCCAGAACATCACATCCTGAAGTGTAACATAGGCATCCTTCATCTTATTGACCGCCTGTATCCACTCGTATTTCCTGTCGGCAAGGTCAGCGTCCAGCTGAACTACGTCAGCATAGCCTTTCTGCCCCAGTTCCTCCTGACGTCTGGCCAGATGAAGTGCATCTTCAGCATTTTCCACCTGCGTCTTCAGGATATCGGCAAGCTGGGTATAATACACGACATTGTAATATGCCTCGATGGTTGCAAGGCAGATCTTGTCAGCAGCCTGCCTCTCTTCGCTTAACCCCATAATCTGGGCAGTCTTGGCAATACGCATATTGTTCACAGCCTGAAAACCGTTGAAAAGCGTAATTCCTGCCGAAACGCCAAATGCATTGTTGAATGATGTTGTCGATACATAGGTGTTGGTCTCAGGGTCGATCGTTCGTCCGAAATTGGAATAGACATTGCCCTGGGCATCGACAGAAGGGGTAAAAGCATTGAGTATGGCATCCCTTCTTGCAATCCTGTCATCGTCGATGTTGGCACGCTGGACCTCCATATCTGCCGAATTCGCCAGAGCGAACTCCATGCATTCCTTTAGCGTATATACCCTGTCGGACTGGGCAATGGCTTCTGTCCCCGAAAACGGCAACAGCAATATGCAGAGCATTGCCGGTATACATATACTGAATTTCATCATGCGGTAGATTTTGACTTTTCAAAAATTACCGCACCATTTGTGCCAAACAAAGCAACCTGCTATATATCAGAAACTTGCATATTCGGATAAAAAACAGTACTGTAAAGTTTCTTTACACTGAGTGTTCAAAAACTTTACAGTACTGCTCTGAAGCGCCGGCCCTATTCCACGAACCGGTACTTGGCTGCATCCCTCGGCTTGGCCGCAGGGGACTCTGCAGGATAGCCGAAACCTATACAGTACAGCAGCTCATATCCTTCGGAAAAACCGAGCTTTTCAAGATACCCTGCCGCTTCCTGGCTTTTCATGAACCTGACAGGAGCTCCCAGACAGCAGGATCCTATGCCCATTGACCAGGCTGAAAGTATCATGTTTTCCCCCAGCAGACCGCAATCCACACGGGAAAGGTCATACGAAGGGTCATTCGCTATGAACACGACCGTAGGTGCATTCCGGAACATGTTTACAAATCCGGGATCTTCTGCGGCCTGCGGATTTGCCTTAAGATAGAGAGCTGTAAGGCCTGCAATGAATTCCGGATTGTCCGTCACCCTGATTTCCCAGGACTGGCGGTTCATCCCGTTAGGGGCATTGATCCCGCAGTCGAGAATCCTTTTCATGGTATCCCTGCTTACAGGTACAGGTTTGTATTTCCTTACACTGCGGCGGCTCATTATAGCCTCGATGACAGGATTGCTGTCCTGGG
>CAZXFF010000076.1:0-3572 GCA_964640305.1 uncultured Muribaculaceae bacterium
AAGGTAGCCGTACCGGAAGGTGTGGCTGGAACACCTCCTTTTTGGAGCTTTCCGACCGTGAGAGATTACGTCTCACCTTTTTCGCTCAGATGCTATTATTTTATTGAAATATTATTCAGTCCCGTAGCTCAGTTGGTTAGAGCACTACACTGATAATGTAGGGGTCAGCGGTTCAAGTCCGCTCGGGACTACATCAGTGTCAAGGACTGAATTCTTTTTTTGGGGGGCTAGCTCAGTTGGCTAGAGCGCCTGCCTTGCAAGCAGGAGGTCAAGGGTTCGACTCCCTTGCTCTCCACCAAAACTAAAAAGGTAACTCTGAAGGGTTGCCTTTTTTTGTTTAACCTCGCATTAAAAAACTGCAGTCATCCACGGATTGCAATCGGAGAAGAATTCAATAATTACAATCATGATAACCTGGATAGCTTTTGCCAAGACAATGGCGGCCTGGAGTGATGCAAAGGTTCCGTTTACGACCGATCCTCTTTTCGAAAGCATCGCCCTTGAAAGGGCAGAGGAAATGGCTGCGGTGCCGCACGAAGCGATGATGGACTTGCTCAATGTCAATGAGAGCATAGCCCTCCGAACCTGCGGACAGTACCAACGCATCCGTAACGGGGAGGCAGAACAGATGCCCGCCCTTGCGGCCTATTCGGGGGCGGTGTTCAAAAGAATTGCAGTCCGCGACTTCGATACTGACGACTGGCTGTTCGCACAGGACCATTTGCGCATAATGTCATCGCTGTACGGCATTCTGCGCCCTTTGGACCGGATCAGTGCGTATCGTCTGGATGCTACATCCGTAATTGCGTACGGTAAGACAGTCGCCGAGTCGTGGCGTCCTTTGCTGACAGGTTCATTCATTTCCCTTGTCAAGGACAGCGGTGGGGTGCTGCTCGATCTTGCAAGTGAGGAGATGAGGCTGTTTCTGGACTGGGACCAGGTGCGTACTTCTGTCAGGGTCGTCAAAGCCGACTTTTACGAGAGGCGTTCAGGCAGACTGAAGTCCGTTACGATGTTCGCCAAGATGTGTCGCGGGGAGATGGCCAGGTATGTGATCCGGAACAGGATAGACAATCCCGGACAGCTTACTTCCTTCACGTGGGATGGATTTGCCTATGACGCTTCCGAAAGCACTGCTGAGCGGATGGTCTTCGTCAGACAGCAGACACCGGATAAGTCAAGGACGGTGTAGCATTCTTTATGCGGGGGGAGAGGAGTTTGACTACCATCTATCAAATCTTATAACATATAATTAGTGTCTCAGGGCAGTATCTCATCACATTCCGCCTTTTGCACGCCCCTCGCCGGTCTGCAATTCGCTCCAGACGTGCTTTCCTGGCCGGTCCGCTCTCCATCCTCCTCTGCAGGTGAACCGGTCCAATCCTTCCAACTCTCTGGCTGCCAATGCCTTCCCTCAATCAGCGCAGTTCACCTGCGCAGGCCCTGCAGTCTGCAATGTGCCCGAGAAGGCACTCTCGCCGTGGTCCGTCTTCCGTCCCGCTTCGCAGGTGAACCGGACCATTTCGCATAACTCGCAGATTACCAATGCTTTATCGCAAATCACGCGGTACACCTGCGGAAGGACTTCGGCTGTCAATATGCCCGAGAAGGCACTCTCGCCGGGGTGCACCCTCGTGTCGCCTTCGCAGGTGAACCGGGTCATTTCGCATAACTCGCAGACTACCAATACTTTACCGCAAATCACGCGGTACACCTGCGGAAGGATTCCTGCGGTGCGTCCGCTTTCCGGTGAATCCGAATGTCCTATGGAGAAACGTGCCAGGATATTACTGCCTATTGCTGCCTCCCCAAAGGCCTTTGCATAAGACGGTTTTTATTAAGTTCTTAATTGATAAAGAGTTATGAGTTTTGGCAGAATGCAAAGGGTAGGCAAATTTTGCTATAATGCTTGGTTTTAGGGGGTACTTTGCATAAGCTCGAATTTATAACGTATTGGGTGTGAGCGATATACTAAAAAGGCTCTATGCAAAGTCCCCCTGAATTCATGCATTTTTAATGCATCGGGTATTAGTGAGATACGTAAGGGGCCGGATGCAAAGTCTGAGGTGTACCCTGTGAGTGGCGCTTGATAAAGGGCTGGGCAGAATATGTGCTGCCGCAACGCCCATTTCAATGCTTACCAGGGCAGAACTTATTTCTACACCTAAGGTAATATACATTGACTGCCCACAAGGAAGGCGGAAAGCCGGCCGGAGCCAGCCACGGGAATCGGAGCATGGAAATGCGGACCATAAGCGGCACAATGTTGCGTAAACAAGGAGAGATGAGTCCGCAGATGATAGGGTAGGTAATCGAACAGGCATCATGCAGCCATGTTTAGCCTCGGGCAGGAACAGCGCTACAGGCTGTACAGCGAAGCGACGGACTTGCGCAAGAACTTCTATACATTGAGCGGCATGGTGAATAACCGGATGTGGGGCAGATCCGGGGAACGGGGATGTTTATATCCTCATGAATAGGGCATGAACCAAATGATGTTTTTAATCGAATGTGATTTTGTACATACTTGGATTCTCGTTGTTATCAGAAGCGGAGGTTACAACGTAGACATAATCTGAAGCTGCATTTAAAATGCACTGTATGGATGCCTTAGTCCCATCTTTATGCTTTAGGCTGTATATCTGATTTTCGTCTGTTCTCAAATCATAACGGAGCAGCATGCTGGTTTCCGCTGCGTAAATCTGTGCATAAATAACATCACCGTTTTTGGATATAACCGAACGCTGATGCAATATGCAAAAATCTTTAGGGTGTTCAATAATATATGGTAAAATCGTACTGTATGAACCTTGAACTTCTTTCGGGAATGCGCTTCTTCCCCATTGATAAGAAAATGCAGGAGCAATTTTGCCTTCTTTTACTACATGAACCGTGTCACTTGCGAGTGTCCCGAAATATACGGCATCAGTGGTTGAAGAAAAAGGGGAACTGATGCTCCAACCACCGGAAGGGATAGTTGCCACTGATGAGTCCATGGCATTCCATGATTTGTCATAAGCAGTCAGGACTGGAGTTTTCACACCTGGCGTACCGTTCCACACATTCTGCACCAGATAGAACGGAAACTGATTGTCGGCATAAAACAGTCCAATAAGATGTGAAAGGTCTTTAGGGGATGCTTGCGATTCGACAAATCTGTAGTGATTTCCATCCAGAACGTAAAAGTTGAAATTTGAATTCGTACTCCAGACGACAACGGTATCACCGGACACGCATACGCTTTTGATATCCAGATGTTCGCCTGGGCCACGCCCGTGACTGCCGACTTCATCAACGAATTTCCCATTCTCATCGAAACAGAGCAGGCTGTTCTTTGTCTGCACTAACCATTTGTCACCGATAGGAATAACTGCAGAGACAGTTCCTAAAATGCTTTTCGGTGTAAGTTCGAATTCCATTTTGGAAAAATTTTCAAGTTCCAGACAAACAACGTCTTCTTGCGTCCGATCAATGTTCAATACCTTACACTGGCTTTCTTTGACATTGCTGCAGGAAACAGCTGAATTCAACTTGCAAATGCAACAGAATTCTGATTAATAATTTGTTTAAAT
>CAZXFF010000077.1:0-3477 GCA_964640305.1 uncultured Muribaculaceae bacterium
GCATTCATGAACCAGGAAACATACGACAGGTTCAATATGAGTGAAGAGGAATTCGCCCTGTTCAAGGAAATGGAGAATGCCGCCGGAAAGGACAAGAAAGATGAAGACAAGACTGATAATGACAAGAAGAAGTCCGACAAGCCTGATGTAATCATAGACTTTGAAGGCATAGAGGACCGCATCGTGCGTCTCACCCCCATGTCATCATCCCTGTCGTCTGCCGTCCTTACCGAAGACGGCGAGACCCTTTATTTCCTGAGTGCTTTTGAAAGAGGGTATGACCTGTGGGAATACCAGACACGTACAGGCGAAATTTCCATGCTGAAGAAACTCAATACCTCTTACGCATCCCTTCATCTTGACAAAGGCGGAAAGAACCTGTATATCCTTGGTTCACGCCCCCAGATCATGTCTCTGGGCAGCAAGCAGGTCAAACCCATTGCATTCAACATCCGCATGGATCTGGATCCGGCAGCTGAAAGGGAGTACATGTTCGACCATGTTTTCAAACAGGAGGAAAAAATGTTCTACAACACCAACTATCATGGAGTTGACCTTGCAAAGCTCAAGAAAGCCTACAAACCTTTCCTGAAACACATTTCCAACAACTATGACTTTGCGGAAATGCTTTCCGAAATCCTCGGAGAACTCAACGTTTCCCATACAGGTTCAAATTACTCAGGAATACCGGCCTTTAAGGTAACCCCGGCACTCGGACTTCTCTTCGACATGAAGCATACAGGTGACGGTCTGATAATCGAAGAAGTACTCAGCGGAGGCCCGTTCTCCACCAGTTATTCCAAGGTTGAAAAGGGTTCGATCCTGGAAAAGATCGACGGTACTCCGATAAAGGCCGGAGAAGACTATTTCCCTCTCATAAACGGGAAAGCCGGGAAAGCCGTGCTGTTCTCCTTCTATAACCCTGCCACCAAAGAGCGCTGGGAAGAAGTGGCAAAACCCATTTCAGCAGGAGCTCAGAACAACCTCCTTTACGAACGCTGGGTAAAGAGCCGCGCCGAAGAAGTTGAACGCCTCTCAGGTGGACGTCTCGGCTACGTTCACATCAAATCCATGGGAGATCCCAGCTACCGCGATGTATATTCTGACATCCTCGGAAAATACAACCTGAAAGACGGTATTGTCATCGACACCCGTTTCAATGGTGGCGGACGTCTGCACGAAGACATTGAAATCCTGTTCAGCGGCAAAAAATATCTGGAGCAGGTAATCCGCGGAAAAGTTTCCTGCGACATGCCTTCACGCAGGTACAACAAGCATTCCATCATGGTTGTATGCGAAGCCAACTATTCCAATGCACACGGTACTCCTTGGGTTTACAAGCATACAGGTATAGGCTCCGTTGTAGGAATGCCGGTACCCGGTACCATGACTACCGTAAGTTGGGAGACACTTCAGGATCCTTCCATGTATTTCGGAATACCTGTAATAGGATACCGCACCAGGGAAGGCCAGTATCTGGAAAATTCCCAGCTTGAACCTGACTTCCTGGTCCGCAACAAGGCTGAGGAAGCTACCGCAGGAAGAGACGAGCAGCTGGAAGTAGCTGTCCGGGAACTGCTGAAACAGATAGATGCAGATCCCGACCGCTGGTAAGCCATATATCCGAAACAATTAAAGAGACCGGCAAAATGCCTTATATTATGGCAGTGCCGGTCTTTATTATAGAAATGGAAACATCTTTTGACATAAACTCCTGGATAGGGATATTCCGGGAAAAGATATCGGCAGTGTTCGGAGACCGCCTGTGCTTCCTCGGTCTTCAGGGCAGCTATGGCCGTGGAGAACAGAAGGCAGACAGTGATATAGATGTGGTGGTCATTCTGGATGAAGTCAATCCCAATGATCTGGAAGCATACCGTGACATGATAGAAACCCTGCCGCAGAACGAACTTATTTGCGGTTTCGTAGCCGGAAAGAAAGAAACTGCCGGATGGGATAAAGCAGATATGCTGAATCTGGTTATGGATACACGTCCGATATTGGGGAACCTTGACTGCTTCATGCCGGAATTTTCGGATGAGGATATCCGCCGTTCCGTATTGACCGGAGCCTGCAATGTGTACCATGCCTGCTCCCACAATTTCCTGCATGCAAAGAGCCCATCATTCCTGGCCGGTCTTTTCAAGAGTGCCAGATTTACCGTCAGGATGAAACATTACTACGAAACGGGAGAATACATTGCACGCATGAAGGATCTTTACTCTGAAGTTGCAGGAAAAGACAGGACAATCCTGGAGATTGCAGATGGAATCTCCTCAGGCATGACAATGAAAGAATTCGGATCTGCCAGCAGGGATCTTCTCGAATGGTCATCAGGCATCATAACCGCTCTGCAGTACCATATCACTTTCCGCACACTTACGGAAGAGGATATCCCGGAGATGAAAAGACTTTTCAGAGACACAGTGCTGTCGGTAAACATACAGGACTATACGGAAGAGGAAGCCCTTGAATGGGCTTCCTGCGCAGATATTCCAGGACGTATGGAAAAGCTGCTTGCAACCCTTCATTTCATTGGAGCGACAGGGCCGGACGGTAAAATTGTCGGCTACACATCCATGCGCCATGACGGATACCTGCATTCGATGTTCGTACACAAAGACCACCAGAGTAAAGGGATCGCCACAGCCTTGCTGAACCGGATAGAAAAATATGCCTCCGGACTGGGTATCAGTCAGATCACCTCAGAAGTAAGCATAACTGCCCGCCCGTTTTTCGAACACCGTGGCTACACCGTGGAATATGAGCAGAAACCGCTGTGCAGACGGCTGTACCTTACGAATTTCCGAATGAAGAAAGATCTGTAGCCTGAATATTCCACATCAGCAGCAGTCCGCATGATGACAATGGATACCGGACCCCTCGAACTCTATCGTACAATGGAGAATGTTGTTTTCGGAAAAAACATGCCTGATAGCCTCCTTTATTTCCTCCATTCGTGAGAAATCATCTATGACCGCATGCAGGGTAGCAGCATTCTCCGTGGTGCTTATTGCCCATATATGCAGATGATGCCATCCGCACAATCCCTGAACTTTACCGAGAGAATCCTTTACCCTGGCAGCATCAACTGACGTAGGGACTGCATCAATGGAAAGACAGATACTTTCTTTAAGGAGCCTGAATGTCGAGAAGAGAATGACAGCCGAAACCGCAAGGCTCACAGCTGTATCAACCCAAGTGCATCCTGTAAAGGAGATGACAATCCCGGAAACCACGACACCTGCTGACACGAGCGTATCCATCACCATGTGCAGGAATGCGCCGTGCACGTTAAGGTCCTTTTTACTGTCCCGCATAAGCAGCCATGCGGTAACTCCGTTCACGATTATACCGGCCCCTGCAGTCCAGCTGACTGCTTCTCCGGACACATCGGCTGCGCTCCTGAACCTGGATATGCTTTCAATTACAATGGCTGTCACTGCTACCAGAAGTATAACTGCATTTGTCAATGAA
>CAZXFF010000078.1:0-3463 GCA_964640305.1 uncultured Muribaculaceae bacterium
AACATAAAGAGTGGCAGGGAAAGCTTTCCGTAGAAGTAAAAGCCCCGATAACAAATAAGGAGGAACTGGCAGTGGCTTATACTCCCGGAGTTGCAGAACCTTGTCTGGAAATTGAAAAAGACGAAAGTCTTGCAGGGTGCTATCTGGGACGCAAAGTCCGTGTTTTCATCATAGTGTGCTTTCTGTACCCCGAGTACCCTGGAGCCGAAATCTATAGTAAGGTCAACGGAGAAAGAATCAGCCGGAAGAACTGTTATTTCCGAACCGCTTTTCTCGTCCCTGTAGCTGATCTGTTCAGGTATACTGTAGTATAGGCGTTCCGCTGCCTGCTCCGCAAGTCCGTCTTTCAGGATGGCATTTGTGTAGGGCAGGGCACTTCCGTCCAGAATAGGAACTTCAAAACTGTCCAGTTCTACTATTGCATTGTCAATGCCCAGGCCGTTGAATGCAGCGAGCAGATGCTCTGCCGTTGATATCCTTATCTGGCCTTTTTCGAATGTGGTTCCCCTTTGCGTGTATGTTACATAATCGCTGATTGCTTCTATATATGCATCCGGACCGATATCTGAACGCAGGAAACGTATACCGGTATTTTCTTCTGAAGGGCGGATCTTCATTCTGCTTATCACTCCGGAATGTAGACCTTTGCCTTCAAATTGATATACTTTATTTAGGGTTTTCTGTTTTTCTGACATTTCTCTTATTGTGTTTTCTTGCCGCTACGCCTGAAACCGGCATATGCTCTCATGAAATCCATATACTCCATAGCCGGAGTACCCATGTAGGAAGTGTTCTCCTTCCTCAGACTGGTATTGACTCCTGTCTGTGCCCCCAGTTTGGTTCCGGCAGCTATTGTAAGATGGCCGGCAACTCCTACCTGGCCTCCGAACATGCAGGACTCTCCGATATGTGATGACCCTGCAATTCCGGATTGTGCGGCAATGACGGTATTGGCCCCGATAGTCACGTTATGGGCAACCTGAATCAGATTGTCAAGTTTCACGCCTTTACTGATAAGCGTGGCACCCATTGTAGCCCTGTCGATAACGGTATTGGCTCCTATTTCACAATTGTCTTCAATCTGGACAATTCCTGTCTGCGGTATCTTCTTGTATGAACCGTCTTCGGTAGGGGCAAATCCGAATCCGTCCGAGCCTATGACTGTATTGGAATGTATGATGCAGTTGTCTCCGATCTTGCATCCGCGGTAGATTTTGACTCCAGGGAAAATCGTGCAGTTTCTGCCTATGGTTACCCCTGCTCCGATATATACGAGTGGATGTATTACAGTCCCTTCGCCTATTTTCGCTTTTTTACAGATAACGGAGTTTGCTCCGACATATGTATTCTTGCCTCTTTTTGCTGAAAATGCTATGCGTGCCGACCATGCTCTCCCTTTGGGCCTTTTTTCGTTCATGGTATTCAGTAAATCCAGAAGCGAGGCTATGGCCTCATATGCATTTTCAACTTTTATGAGTGTTGCCTTTACAGGCTCTTTGGGTTCGAATGACTTGTTGATAAGGACAATGCTGGCATTGCAGGTATATAGATAGTGCTCGTATTTGGGATTGGCCAGAAAGCATACGTTCCCGGGTTTACCTGATTCGATCCTGTTGACGGACGATACGGTAATATCCGGGTTCCCGACAACCTCCCCTCCGAGGCGCTCTGCTATGAATTTTGCACTAACCTCCATTTGTTTTGAATTATTGCTGTTTGTAATGATTTTGCAAAGAAAGTAATTTTTTTTTGATTGTTGATATAAAACCATTACTTTTGCAACGATAAAGGGTTAAAGAGGAAAGGGACGTCTGGTCCCTTTTGTTTTATTATGATAGAAAAACAGACAATAGTAGATATCGCGGAAAAATACATGGCAGACAATGGTCTCGAGCTGGTTGATGTCAAGGTGAACAAGGCCAATAATATAAAGGTGTATTTCCGTGCGGGCGGCAGGCCTGTTGGCATTGATGACTGCGTTGCCCTCAGCCGTCACATAGAGTCGGGACTTGACCGGGACAAAGAGGATTTCTCTCTTATGGTAAGTTCTGCGGGGATAGATGACAATATAAAAGAAAACGATTAATAACAATCATTAACAATGGAAGTTAACCTGATTACTCCGTTTGCCGAGTTCAAGGAATTGAAGAACATCGACAGACCTACCATGATGAGCGTGCTTGAAGATATCTTCCGTGCGCAACTGATAAGAATGTACGGCTCAGCCGACAATTTCGATATTATCATCAATATCGACAAGGGGGACCTGCAGATCCTGAGAAACAGGGAAGTTGTAGAAAAGGTAGAGGATCCCAACACCCAGATTTCACTTGAGGAGGTACATAAGATAGACCCGTCCTACGAGGTGGGTGAGGATTATACCGATGAAATCAAATTCGAGGATTTCGGGCGCAGGGGTATTCTGAATCTTCGCCAGAACCTCCAGAGCCGTATTACGGATATAGAAAAGGCAAACCTGTACAACAAGTATAAGGACAGGATCCATGAGATTCTCGTAGGTGAAGTATATCAGGTGTGGAAAAAGGAAGTCCTGGTAATGGATGAGGACGGCAACGAACTGGTCCTGCCTAAACAGGAGCAGATCCCTTCCGATTATTTCAAGAAAGGGGAGACCGTTAAAGCCGTTATCGAGAGGGTTGAAATGCGCAACGGATCACCGGTGATTACACTTTCCAGAACTTCCCCTGCATTCCTTGAAAGGCTGTTCGAACAGGAGGTTCCGGAGATTTTCGACGGACTTATCACAATCCGTAAAGTTGTACGTATTCCCGGAGAAAGGGCAAAGGTTGCAGTTGAATCATACGACGAGAGGATAGACCCGGTAGGAGCATGTGTCGGGGTAAAGGGGTCCCGTATACATAGCATCGTACGCGAACTGAGGAATGAAAATATAGATATCATCAACTGGACTTCCAATATACAGCTTCTTATCCAGAGGGCCTTGAGTCCTGCAAAGATTTCCTCGATGGACATTGACGAGGAGCACAGGAGAATCAAGGTGAATCTGGATCCTTCAGAGGTGTCGCTGGCTATCGGAAAAGGCGGCAGCAATATCAAGCTGGCAATCCAGCTCTCTGGATATGAGATAGACGTATTCAGGGACAATGTGGAAGGAGAAGGAGAAGAGGAAGATGTTCTGCTCAGCGAGTTCAACGATGAAATCGATCAGTGGATTATCGATGCATTGCAGGCAATCGGATGCGATACTGCTAAGAGCGTGCTTGCTCTCCCTACGGATGAGATATGCAAGCGTGCGGACCTGGACGAAGAGACTGTTCAGGAAGTGCAGAAGATACTCCGTTCGGAATTTGAATAGATAACCAATTAAAAAAGGAGATTTTATATGGCGGGACAAGAAATCAGAATCAACAAAATTTTAAAGGAATTCAATATCGGCCTCAGTACACTCGTAGAGTTCCTGAATAAAAAGGGATATGAAGTT
>CAZXFF010000079.1:0-3436 GCA_964640305.1 uncultured Muribaculaceae bacterium
AGGGAAACAACGCTCATTGTAGTTTGTTACAAGAAGCATCTTGACCTCACCAGGTTGGAGCGTATCATCGTGACCGACGGCAAAGATAGGACTGCCGATAACCTTCTGGTGCAGAAGATGTTGTCTAAACATCCTTAAGTCTTCTGCCGTCACATGTTCGCCAGGAGCCTGCCACAACTTGACGGTAAAATACCACGAGTTGTCGAAAGCGCCCATGCTGTTGAATTGCTCAAAACATTTCTCAAGAGGTTTGGCCCCGGAGGCGTTTGCTATGTAGAAACTATACTCATAGGAGAACATATCACAAAGAGTGTCTAGATCTTTCATCCTGAGTGGAAGGTCATCTCTGGGGTTAACGATCATATTAAGGATTTCCTCCTTGGAGAACCGATCCAACTCGACCCATTTGTCGTATATCTTGACGACATTGGGGTTGCTTTCATCTTCATGGCCGACATAGTTCATCACAGTGAAATAGTCAAACTTATTGGTGCGCAACCAGAAAGGTTCGCCATTCAACTCTTCACCATCGAATGTCCGCACCCTTGAAAGAACCTCCTTCCCATTCTCGTTGATATAGTACTCGCGACCGTCTTTCGTTACAAGGAAGACAGAGTTGTCTCCGAAAGCGCTTCGGATGTAATCATACTCGGCAGGAATCAGAGTCTTTCGGCCCACCTTGAATCCATCCTTTCCGTTTTTTACATAGGGCCTTTTCTCTTTCGGCATGGTGCCGCTCTCAGGACATCCGGGGCTGTGTTTAAGATAGGAGCCATCAGGCTCGATAAAGAGAACATGACTACGGCATCTCCCGATATAATAGTATTTTGTGGGATATAGCTCTGTCCCGTCTATGTCCATCATCCCGAATAGGCCGTTTTTCTCGAATATGATTCCTCTTCTTGCCTTCTCGAGGGGGGGGGATTCATTATTGACGCCATACACCCTATGTGTTGCAGCTTTGGGCGTCCCTGCGAATGAATCTTTAAATGTACTCATATGTCTATATACTTTTAAGTCCCGATTATCTTTCACACATTTCGATTATATGGTTCAGCCCAACGGTCCCACCGCTCAAGCGGCCGGAAACTGATGTTGATTCCGTGATTGGCGTACAGTTGAATAGCCGCTGCCACTGTGGCCTTCAGATGGTTGATCGCATCCTGGACTTCTTCCTCTTTCACCGTGAAATGGAGCCGGCCGTCAGGAGGAAGCAGGATATCAATCTCCAAGACATGTTCGGTTTCGAAGACGTGATACTTCAGACCTAATTCGTCCATCTTGCACCTAATGGCCCCTCCGGCGATAGACAGAGCAAGCTCGTCGCGCTCAATCTCAAGCGCTTTCTCTTTCACCATAAGCTCGATTTCGGGAATCACTTCATCTATGAATCTGATGAGCTTAACGATGGATTTAGCTGAGAAATGCAGATTGACAGACCGTTGATTCAGGATGAGCGATACCGATCCGTCTCCAACTGCCTTAGCTTTCAACTGGACATTGTTGAGAGTAATACACATCAGGTTATAGTACTCATTATGGTTAATATGGTTTTCAACCATGGCCTCTTTCAGACGAATCATCGAGTTATGCCAGTCGTAATCCAGACCCAACTCCGAGTGTACAACCATATGGTCTGCAAGGGTGATGAAAATCTCCTCCCTGATTGCCCGGAGTGAAGTCCACTTAAGCCAGGCAATCTTTCGGAGGGTATTATCGTCCATCACGATTCCAACTATGTATTGCTGTTTCTCTGTCATTTCTGTTTACTTTCCTGCTTCGGCCCAGCTGCCAAAAGCTGCATACCGTCTGCTGTTCGAGAGATTACCTTTTTCTGTAACCCATCCCCATCTGTTGCCAATTCGCGCCCGGAGATAGTCCTCACTCCGGATTTCCAGTTCGTCGAATTGGGGCATAATAAAGGTCTCATTGTCAGTACATATACCCCATTTCCCATCCTTTATGACAGGAATATAACCATCTGGATCCTGTCTTTCGAAGATATCATCCAGAATACAAGGGACTACTTCTTTTCCTTCAGTGTTGACAATACCAAATTTGCCATCTATAACGGCTATATACTTCACATAGTCCGTATATGGCTCGCGGAACAGCAAGTCATACTTGAATGGTGTAACTTGGGTTGCCGCACCGTCAGGCATGACCAGGCCGCATTTCCCGTCTTTACGGACGGGTATCGGGTGTTCCATCCGCTCCATCCCGTCATAGGTTATCAGGATTTCATCAAACTCACATGGGATTCCATCGTTGTAATTGAATCCTTGCAGGCCCGCCTTTCCATCCCGCCAGATGAGCCACCTCGGGTCATATCCATAATCCTGCAGGAATCGCTGGATACTATTCCACATAAATTCTTCCAACTGGACACAGGGCCACCAAAGAGATCCTTTTATATCACTTTCTCCTATTCGCTGCTTGATTCGATGAAACATGCCATAGTGGTCCAGCATCGAGTGCAATAGCTCCTGATGCTCTTTATCTGCTGTCTTTTTATGTTCTTTCTGCGACTTGTATATATCCAAAAGAGGATGCGCTTGTATGCTTTCGTTAAACATGTTCAGTTTCTTCTATTGAGTCAATGTGCTTAAACCATCCCCAGACAGGATGCTTTCGATACTCCGGAATGAGATTCCTCGGAACAACAAGTCTACAGGAGTTCAAAGGAAAGTCATCAAACCAGTCATGCCCCATTTGGCATACGTTTACGACTATAGGGGCGCGAAGAACAATGGTAGACAGATTTCCAGCATCCATAAAGGTATCGCTATCTATTACGGTAATCGTTGAAGGGAGATCTGCAATCTCCAGGGCGGTATCACCGCAGAACGCCTGGTGCCCAATCATACTGACGCCTTCAGGGACAACAATAGATTCAAGTGCCCGATTCTGAATCATTCCATCTATGGCAATACTCTTCAGAGATGACGGGAGATGAACATGTCTCAGGTTGTTCTTACACGAAATGGCGCATCCTACGATTGATTCAACACCTTCAGGAACAGATGCTTCTTCGATATCGTGAACCATATAAATTAGTTCCTTCCCATCTTTGGACAACACGAAATGGCCATCCTCTGACATCTTGATAAAGGGATTGTCCGGGTCTATGATTATTGTCACGTCATTTGCCGCAGAAGAGAAGGTCCAGTAATGGTACCAACTCATCCCCTTACCAATATGAATGATCTTTAGAGGAGCCTGACTGAAATTAAATTCATCGAAGAACTCATAGCTGTCAGGGAAATAGAGTTCTTCAACATTAGCATCCTCCTCTGAGTTGTATGCGCCGATCTCAATGCTTGTAATGCGGTACATAACGCTATTTATGTCCACCCGGTCCGGTAGGGTGTATACTCTGGCTCCTTTAGATCTGGCATCAGTTATCCAGGCCGTTAGATCGTCATCATCCAGCAGA
>CAZXFF010000080.1:0-3253 GCA_964640305.1 uncultured Muribaculaceae bacterium
GCATCCTGGCCACCATGGTGCTGGTGATGCTCTCCTCCACCACCTGCCTGTACTTTGGTGCGGAGGACAGCCTGCAGGCCCGCTATCCCCGGGACATGAACATCACCCTGTATGTTCATCGGGCGGAATACATGGAGGATGCGTGGCTGAACAGCTTCCGCGCCGCAACCCGGGAGGCGGTGGAGGGCGCGGGACTGGCGCAGGAGAATGTGCTGGACTACCGCGTGGCTTCCATCACGGGGCTTTTGCAGGAGGACGGCGTGCTTGACCCCGACAGCAGCGGCGTGGCGGAAACCGGCACCAATCTGCAGCTGTGGGACATCCGCACGCTGAACTTCATCTCCCTGGACGATTACAACCGCCTGACCGGCAGCCATGAAACCCTGGGGCCGGATGAGGTGCTGCTGCAGGCCTTCCGCAGCGACTATCCCTACGATACCCTGACGGTAAAGGGCCAGCAGACCTTCCGCATCCGGGAGCAGGTGAAGGATATTCCGAGTTCGGGCAGCACGGCGGCGATGATGTTTCCCACATTGTATGTGGTGGTGTCCGACCTGACGGCGGCGCTGCAGCCCATGACGGCCTTGGCGGACTACCGGGGCGAGCCGATGCTGAGCATGCACTGGTATTACAGCTTCGACCTGCCCGCGGACAAGGAGGAGCAGATCGCGCTGAGCGAAACGCTGTCGGATCGGCTGTATGAAATGGACGCCATCAGTGATATGATGGAGAACGGCGGCTTCGGCCTGTCGGTGGAAAACCGGGAGGAGAACCGGGACGATTTCTTCAACACCTTCGGCAGCCTGTTCTTCCTGGGGGTGCTACTGAGCATCGTGTTCATCTTCGCGGCGGTTTTGATGATTTACTACAAGCAGCTTTCCGAAGGCTATGAGGATCAGGCCCGGTTCGATATCATGCAGAAGGTGGGCATGACCCGGCGGGATATCCGCTGCAGCGTGAACGCCCAGCTGCTGATGGTGTTCTTCCTGCCCCTGGGAGCGGCGCTGTGTCACCTGGTATTTGCCTTCCCCATGGTGCGGCTGATCCTCATGCTGTTCAACCTGAACAATGTGGGGCTGTTCCTGAGGACTACGCTGATCAGCTTCCTGCTGTTTGCCGCGCTGTATCTGGCGGTGTACAAGCTGACGGCCCATGTGTACTACAAGATTGTCAGCGGCGCCATTGAGCAATGAAAAAGGGACCCCTGTCCGGGCTGATCCGGGCAGGGGTTTCTCACTGCAGCAGAAAGCCCGCCCAGGGGCCGGGCGCTTCATGAGCGTGTGCCTGCCAGTACAGCAGGCGGTCCAGGTATTCCTCCGCCCGGCCTTCCACAGCCTCGCGGCAGTTGGGCACACCAAGGCGGCGCACCATGGCGGTCAGCTCATAGATGGGGTAGCCCAGGGCATGGCCGGCGGTATGCACCACGGCACAGGCCTGGCCCGCGGCATGGCACAGGGCCGCATCCTCCGGGCAGGGCATGTCCTAGGCGGCAGCATGACAGGCCAGAATGGCCTGCCGGGCCTGGGGCATCCGGATTCGCCCGGCAGCCCAGTCCCTTGCGGCCTGCAGGGATGCGGCTGGGCGGGGTTCATACGGGTATGCCTGTGCCAGGTGCGCCACGGCTTCACCCGCCAGGTCCAGGGCCCACAGGGTGACTGCGCGATGGTCCGCCTGGCGCAGCTGCCAACCCAGCGCCTGCAAAAGCAGCGTATCCCGGGAAAAAAGCAGCTGGTTCTTCCTGCGCAGGCGGGCTTGTACCTCGTCCAGCCAGTCCATGCGGGTTACTCCACGCAGTTGGAGGTGATGTAGTCCACGCCCCAGTCCGCCAGACGGCGGGCGTCAGCGGGGTCATCCACCGTCCACACGTTGATTTCAATGCCGTGGCTGTGCAGCTCCTTCACCCGCGCTTCCGTCAGCACCCTGAAATACATGTCCAGGTCAAGGTGATACTGCAGCAGGGTGGGCAGCAGTTCCGGGCTGTCCTCGGACACCAGATACTGTGCCTTTTGTTCCGGCAGCATGCGGCGGATGTGCTTCAGGTTGTCCAGGTCAAAGGAAATGAAGGTGGTGCGCTCCAGCCATCCTGCCTCCCGAAGGATGTCCGCAATGCGAACGATATCCTCCGCCGCCATGGGGTTTTTCAGCTCCAGCACTGCCTGCTTGTCATAGCGGCGGCAGATGCCCGCGTATTCCGGCAGGGTGGGCAGCATCAGGTCGCGCCGGCCGCGCCGGCCGTCCTTGTCCATCAGGCGCAGGGAACGCAGGGTTTCCAGGGTGGTGCTTTCCACCGTCAGATCATCCCCTGCCACACGGCGGGTACTGTCATCATGAATGATGACAAATGCCCCGTCCGATGTGCGGTGAACGTCGGTTTCGATGCCATAGTAGCTGCGGTTGCCAGCCGCTACAAAGGCGGAGGCGGTGTTTTCCGTTTCAAGGCTGCTTACCCCGCGATGGGCGATCATCCGGGGCTTGGGCGAAGCAAGGTGCAGTGTGTCCCGCATGGGCGTAACCTCCTGAGTTTTTTCCCATTATAGCATATTTTCCATCAGGCGGCGCATGTTTTTGGCCCTGCGCGGCAAACTGTGGCGGAGGGGGTGCATGGCGGTGGAGCTGGCAAAAATTCTACTGGCGCCGGTTTTATCCTATGGGGCGCTGTTCATCTGCGCCAAGGCGGTGGGCCGCAAGCAAATTTCCCAGCTGGATTTTATGGACTACATAACAGGCATCACCATTGGCTCCATTGCCGCTGAGCTGGCGACCGACCTGGAAAACATGTGGAAGCCGCTGGCGGCCATGGCCGTCTATACCCTGGCCACCTGGGCCATGGCGCGCCTGAGCATGGCCCTCAGCCAAAGCCGCAAGTACCTCAACGGTTCGCCGGTGATCGTGCTGGACAACGGGAAACTGTACCGGGAAAACATGCGTCAGGCCAAGCTGGAACTGAGCGACTTCATGGTCATGTGCCGCCAGCAGGGCTTTTTCAATTTGGCGGATATTCAGACAGCCGTGTATGAATACAACGGCAGGCTGACCATCCTGCCCATCAGCGCCCGCAGGCCGCTGACCCCGGAGGATATGAAGCTGCAGGTATCGCAGGAACACATCCTCAGCGAGGTGATCATGGACGGGCGGGTGCTGGGGGAAAACCTGCACCGCATGGGGCTTGATGAAAAATGGCTGGCGCGGCAGCTGCGCAGCCAGGGAATCGGCGGGCCGGAGCAGGTGTTTCTGGCCCTGTGCGACAGGGAGA
>CAZXFF010000081.1:0-2995 GCA_964640305.1 uncultured Muribaculaceae bacterium
CTGATCCAGTACCTGCGGCAGAACCGCCTGGGCCGGGCCACCTTCCTGCCCCAGACCTCTGTGCGCTCCAAGCTGCTCAATGACCGCGAAAGGCAGGCCCTGCGCCTGCCGGGCGCCATTGGCGTGGCCTCCGACCTGATCCGCTGCGCACCGGAATACCGCGGCATTGTGGAAAACCTGCTGGGGCGCACCGTGATTGCCGAAAACCTGGATGTAGGCATTCCCATCATGCGGGCAGGCAACCATGCCTTCCGCCTGGTAACCCTGGAGGGCGACGTCATGCATTCCGGCGGCTCCATGACCGGCGGCTCTGCCCAGTCCAAAATGGTCAACCTTCTCAGCCGCGAACGCGAACTGAAGGAGCTGACCGAAAGCCTTCGCCAGGGAAAAGTTCAGCTGGATGAAATGAAGGAAAAGCTTGCTGAGGGTCAGCAGGAGAAAAATGCCCTCAAGCTTGCCGTGCAGGACGCCACCGGCGCACTGCATCAGCAGGAAATTGCCGTGGCCCGTGAAATCGAACGTCACGAGGCCGCAAAGGCGGAGCTTGCCAGCCACCGCAGCCGCATGGAGCAGACCGCGCAGGCTTCCCTGCAGCTGATGGAATCCATGGAGGACATCGACAGCCAGCTGGATACGATCAGTCACCTCAGCGGCGACGCGCAGCTGGACCAGTCCGCCATGGAGGAGAAAACCTCCGCCCTGCAGCAGGCGCTTTCCGATGCCAGGGCCGCTTCCTCCGCCGCAGCCGAGCGGGTGATGCAGTCTACCCTGCACCTGTCCGACCTGCGCCATCAGCTGGATATTCTCCATAAGGACAAAACCCGTTACGATCAGGATCGCGCCCTGCTAACCGGGGAAATTGACCGGCGCAGGCAGCAGCTTGATCTGATGGCCCTGCAGGACGCCCAGGATGAGGCCGAGCAGGCCCGCACCTCCGCCCTGCTTGAAGCACGGCAGAAGGACCAGCAGCGGCAGGAGCAGGTGGCACAGCTGCTGGAAAACCGCCGCGCCACCGCCCAGGAAAAGCTGCGGGATGTGCTGACCGACATGGAAAGCCTGCACCAGTCCCATACCCGGGACGCTGACCGCATCCACCGCACCGAGCTGTCCCGCGCCCGGGTGGAAAGCGACCTGAAGGTGATGCAGGACCGCATCTGGAACAGCTATGAGGTGACCTATGCCGGGGCAGAGGAATACCGGCAGACGGAGGGCTTTGACCCCGTGGAGGCCGACCGCCGCGCTGCCCAGCTGATGAGCCAGATCCGCGCCCTGGGCAGTGTGAATGTGAACGCCGTGGAGGAATATGCCGCCACCCGCGCCCGCTTTGACGAGCTGACGTCCCAGCAAACCGACCTGCGGCAGGCAGAAAATGACCTGCGGGAGCTGATTGCCCGGCTGCTGGAGCAGATGGAAACCACCTTTGTGGAGAATTTCAGCAAGCTGCAGGTTTATTTTTCCGAAACCTTCACCCGCCTTTTTGGCGGAGGACATGCGGAGCTGCTGCTGATGGATCCCTCCGATCCGCTGAACTGCGGCATTGAGGTCAACGCTCAGCCCCCGGGAAAAAAGCTGCAGCTGCTTTCCCTGCTTTCCGGCGGTGAAAGGGCTCTGACGGCCATTGCCATCCTGTTTGCCATGCTGAAGCTCAAACCCACGCCCTTCTGCATCCTGGATGAAATTGAGGCCGCCCTGGATGACGCAAACATCGGCTATTATGCCGACTATTTGAAGGAATACAGCTCAGACACGCAGTTTATCGTCATTACGCACCGCAAGGGCACCATGGAGCGCTGCAATGCCCTGTACGGTGTGGCCATGGAGGAGCAGGGCGTCAGCAAGATGGTTTCCGTCAGCCTGCAGGATTACCGGGAATAACCCTCCTTCCTGTGGAAGACAGATGGAAAACAGGCTATCCTTCGGTGAAAACCCTTATGGCGCCTGGGCTTTGTATCCACAGACAAATGCTCCACAGCCTGTGGACATTGTGGATACCCCCCTCCGGCACGGCCTGAAAAAAACATGGGGAATGCAAAATGCGCCAAAAACACCGCCAGCTCCGGCAGGAATCAATTTATCCTTCATGGAATATACTTTTTCAGGAGCTTTCTTTCCACACAACGGTGGATAACAGCGCTCCTTTTCCACAGGTTTTCCAAAGCCCCTTTTCCTTGCACAGTACCAAAAAGGCGGCTTATCCACACTTTGCACACCCCCTACTACGACTGCGGGATATACTATATTAGAACTATGTACCAGGAGAGGATGATCCCATGCAATTCACCATGAACGCCCAGGACCTGCTGGATGGTCTGAATACCGTCACCCGCGCACTGGCGGCAAGGCCCGCCAAGCAAATACTGGAAGGAGTGCTGATCGACGCAGGCAGCGAAGGGATCAACCTGACCTGTTCCGACGGAAGCCTGAGCATTGAGTGTGTGCTGACCGGCGATGTGAAGGAACCCGGCCGTGTGGTGCTTCCCGGCAAGCTGTTTACCGAGCTGGTGCGCAAGCTGCCCGGCGGCAGCGTGACGGTGAAGGTGAATGAAAACCACTCCGCGTCGATCCGCTGCATGAATTCCAAAAGCAACCTGGCCGGTATGAACCCCATGGAATACCCCGAAATGGCCGAGGTGGAAACGGGCACCGCGGTGAAGATTCCCCAGAGCAAGCTGCGGGAGATGATCAGCCGGGTCGTATTTGCCATTGCCACGGATGAAAGCCGTCAGATTCTCACCGGCTGTCTGCTGGAGGTTACCCGGGATGAGGCACGGCTTGTTGCGCTGGACGGCTTCCGTCTGGCGATGCAGAAGGCGTTCCAGCCCTTTGAGCTTCCCCAGGGCATGGAGGCGCTCAAGGCCGTGATTCCCGGCCGTGTGCTGAGCGAGTTGAGCAAAATTCTGCTGGATGAGGAGGAATTCTGCACGCTGCTGCTGGACAAAACACGGATGCAGGCCACCTTTGGCAACACGCGGCTGTCCACGGTGCTGCTGGCGGG
>CAZXFF010000082.1:0-2931 GCA_964640305.1 uncultured Muribaculaceae bacterium
CGATGCTGCATCGAAGTTGCAGCTAGGGATGGCGCTGCCGTAGATGGGCTCTTTGTATTTGGCCTGAATTGACTTGCTGGAGTTGAGGATGGCAGGTAGCACCACCTTGATGGAGTTGCTGCCTTTCATACTGGGATGATAGTAGTACCGCCTCACCATCAACAGCAGGTCCACCATGTCCCTTGGACCGACTACATCCTTGTTTCCGACCTTGTAGTGAGTGATGCTGTCGATGAATGACATCAGTTCCCGCTTGTCTGGCTCGGAACTGGCTTCAAGCTGCTCATAGATAGCCCTGAGGATGGTGTTCTCATGGGCAGCATAACGGAAGATGGTCCCGTTATCGCCTTCGAGCTGGCGTTTCAGTTCCCTTACAAACTCGAAGTTCGGGAAATGATGCTTGGCAGTATTGAGATACTGTCCTTCATGTCGGATGGATCCGTCCCTCTCGATGATATGGTGCGAGAACTGAAAGGCTACCTGCTCATAAGGGCGCATCCCCTTATAGAACGGTAGAGCAACAGCTGTGGTCTCGAAATCAATCATATGCAGCGGGAACTGCCAGTTCGCCATTTCCGCTTTAAGCCCGGGGACATCAACATAGATACCGTTGTAAAGGTTGGGTTTGAACGGGGTCAGCAGACTGTCGTTAGCGGTAGCAAGGCCAATCTGCAGGAGCCTTCTGTCTGAAGGAAGAAGTCCTTCCGCCGTGGTTCTGGATGTCGGGATATCGTCGGCAGTGACATCCGACAGGAAATACTTGGCATTCTCTACCAGTTCCTTTTTCAACGCTTTGGCTCCCAACAGGCCGCACCACAAGTCGCCTACAGAAGGACGGTGAAAATCCTCTTCCTTGAAACCAGCCTTCTCCTTCCAGCACTCCCGCTTGCCGTCCAGCATGCCGGGAGTCTTCTCATTGGAGTAGAAGGGGCATTTGAAGCAACGGTCGCTGACGGAGCGGAATTCACGCTTGTGGCTGACGTAGATGTCGGCCATCTTATCAACGAAGTCTGTAAACTGGCAGCCCATCAGCTCCATCTGCTCGGCAGTTGAACCGGCAATGATGCGGGTGCAGAGCTCGTCCACATCGAAGGGCGTGAGAACGTGCGTACACTTGCGAAGCTCTTCAGCACCGGCCTCGCGGACGAGGGAAACACGGTCGCCGTCTTTTACCACTCGGAAGTACTGGTTGACACCGTCGGCATCAGACAAGATACTTTTGTCCGGCATCATAAGGAATGCCTTGACCGTAACTCCGGGGCCCAGCGCCTGCTGGATGACGTATTTCTGGAAAGCAACATCATAGACGTATTCCAGAATACCGGCATCCACCTTATTGGAGTTGCGCTTGGTTACGAAAGAATCCCTGGTCGGATCCCAGGACTTGGCCTTGACCTCAATCAGATTGATCTGGTTACCATTCTTCTCTATGATATCTGCGCGGATGAAGCAGTTCTTCCAGCGGAAGGCCGCCTCCGCGATGTTAACATCTTCACGTTTCATCAAGTCGGCTGTGATCTCCTGCGCCTTGTCATACCCCAGCACCTGGATGTCTGCATCAGCGTGTACATCGTAATACACCTTGGCCAGATCCCCGACCTGATTTCCTCCTTCGGCAAGGGCCTGTAGGAAATCATCTTCATTCATCTGGTTGGCATAATGCTCCCGGTCATAGTAATAGTACAATGACGCGGGGCAAAAGAGGGCCTGCTTGAAAGCAGATTTGGTAAACAATCTCATAGTTATCGCAAAGTTAGCGATTATTCTTCGTCGGACAAACCTGGGGCAATCGCAGGAAGTGCGTTCTTCCCGGTCGGAGCCTGAATGCCGTGATGGATGGCTTTCATAGCAGCCTTAACGATGCTCTGCTTGCCATCCACCAGGCGCTTGGTGTTCTCCTTAAACCCATCCAGAACATCTTCTAGGTCCTTTTCGAGTTCGGCGTTGGCATGGCAGAAGATACCTACGCGATTGACCATCTCCTGCGCTGCGCTGACGATTTCTGAAATGTTCTCCATCTGCTCTTTCTGCACCCAGGCCGTGCGAATCAGGCGAAGGAAGGGAATCAGCGTCTCCTCAGTGGTGATAAGGACGTTTTTCTGGAAGGCCTTGGCGAAGATGTCCTTGTCCTCCTGCTTGGCGAGCTGGTAGGCTCCGTAGTTGGGAATGAACATAATCACGTAGTCGAGAGTCTTGCGGCCTTCTACGTGCTTCTGGTACTCCTTGCTGGTCAGTTCTCCGATATGGGAAAGGACGGACTCCAGGTTGCGTCGGGAGGCGTCGGCGCGCTCCTCGTCCGTCTCGGCGGCGAAGTAGTCCGAAAGGGCGCTCAAGGAGACCTTGGAGTCGATGAGGATGTCCGTGTCATCCGGGAAGTGCAGGGCGAAGTCCGGCCGCATGCGTTTACCGGTCTCCTCGTTCACGATAATGTTGCCCTTGCGGTCGCGCAGCCAGAACTCGGCGTCGTAATCGTGGCCCTCGCGGAGGCCTTCCGCTTTCAGGATGTTCTCAAGGATGGTCTCCCCGAAGATGCCCTGCATCTTGTTCTGGCCCTTGAGGGCGCTGGCGAGGTTCTCTGCCTTGGAACCGATGGACTCGGTCTGCTCTTTAAGATGCTTAACCGTCTCGGCGAACTGGGTCTTGATGGAGGAGGTCTCCTCGGCATGCGACTTCTTCTGGGCCTCGAAGGCGTCTTTCATATCCTTGATATTCTGGTCCAGACCACCGGTGATGGCTTTCATGGTCTCGGCAGCCTCCTTCTTGAGCGCCTCTTCGCGGGCCTTGAGAATCTTCTCATTCTCCAGGGCGAGTGCGGTCTTGGCGGCTTCGATAGCCTTTTCCTGACCGGCCCTCAACTCGGCAAGGGCCTTCTCGTGCTGCTCTCGCTCGCTGTCGCGGAGAGCTTCCGCCGTGCGGATGTCGGCCTCTTTC
>CAZXFF010000083.1:0-2833 GCA_964640305.1 uncultured Muribaculaceae bacterium
CACTTTTAATTATTTCAAAATAATATGATTGTTCAACATCTGAACTTGAATTTAAATAATTATATACAAAATATATAAAAGAATCATTACCATTGTTAAGTATATTCCAATCAATTAATTCATTATTAAATACTATCATATTTACACTATATAAATCACTAGAATTAGGTAACATAGTAAATAATGGTTCGCTCGATACTCCAATATTCCAATTTGAATCATATAATCCATTTTCTATAATATACTTATAAATATTTTTTAATATTTCATCATTATAATCTAATACTTTTCTTTTTTTAGAATCTAAAATTGTAAACACTAATAATCTTACTAATTCTACATCTCTTATTATTTCAACATTTTTCACATATTCTCCAATTATTGATATTAATTCATTTATATTATTAATGTTGTATCTATTATAAATATTTTGAATATTACTATTACACTCTTCAATTTTGTCTTTTTGTTCTAAATTTTTATAATATAATTTATAGTATGATAATTGATATATTTTATTTATATCATTTAATAATATTTTTAAATCGTTCATAAAATCACCTAATTGATTCTTTATTATACACGAAAAAAAGATATATTCCTATACCTTTCATTATTTTTTATTTGGAACTAATTTCTTAACTGGTCCTTGTTCTTTAGAATGAACATTACTTCGATTATAAACACAATTATTCATATTAAGTTTTTTTTTATCATTATGACTTTTTATTTCTACTCTATAGTCACCTTGAAGATTTATATTTCTAGTTGAATAGTTATAAAATTTTTTGATTTTTTCTAATCTTATATTAATATCATTGCTATTATCATTTATTAAATCCATATACATATCAATAAATATATCATCTGGATTGTCCTTATACATTGATTTTCTATATGGTTCATCTGTATAAATTCTATAAACCTTAGATGTTTGTATTTTAGATATTCCAAGCAATCTATGATAAAATTTTCTAATTCTATCTATTGTAAGATAATATAAGTGATGAAAATATATATCATTATTTTTTGCATGATTTTCTAATTTTTCTATCCTATTATTTAGTATAGATATTTGTTCTTTTGCTTCTTCAATTGATAATGCAGGCATTGGTTCACTAAATCTTTTAAGTGCATATTGTTTTAATTTATATAATATATTATCTTTATCACATACTATTGAACCATTACCAATTATTGAAAACGTTGCATTATTTTGATTATTGTAATCATAATCAATTAATTTATATTCACTTTCTAAAGACTTTTCAAAATATTCTATAGGAGTTCCATCTATTACAGTTTTACCTCTTACAACTGAATCATTATTATAATTAAATATTATTTGTAAATCTATATCAGAATCATTGGTATTAAATCCAGTTAAACTACTACCATAAACAATAACACCTATAAAATCAGGATTTTCTCTATAATTCATTTTTTTTATAAAATTTTCAATTTTATTATAAACATCTACAGGTATTGGAATACTTTTGTTATTATAACTAAAATTATCTTCATTTAAATAGTGTGAATCATTTAAATCTATATCATAATGAGGCTTTACGGATGTTCTATATTCATTTTCGTTAAAAACAATATCTTTTATAGTATACTTGTATAATAATTCTAACAACTCATATTTTTCTATATAAGTTTTATCCATATTAGTCAATAATTCATAATATATTTTCAAAAAACGCTCATCAGGAATTTTATCAACACAATAACATTTTAAAAAATTAGGATTCTTATATGCATTAAGTGCTTTTGATGTTTCTAAAAAAGAAATACAATTTAATTTATGATATAATCTTCTAATTTTATCTATAGTTAGATTAAATAATATATTAAAATATGGACTATTTTCATAAGCATCTTTTTTTAATCTATCCATACGATTATTTATAATAGCAATTTGTTCAATTGCTTCATCATTATCTAATGATCTAATATTATTTGAAAATATTTGCTTTGTAAAAGCTTGCAATTCATCCATTTCATTTTCCTTTTGATAAATAATCATAGACTTACCAAATATTGATAACGAAGCACTATTTTGTTCATTGTAATCATTTTCTATAATTTGAAATACTTCACTAATATTTTTTTCAAAATACTCGATTCTTGTGTCATCAATATATGTATTTCCTCTAATTAATTTTTGATTAGAATCATCATATATAATATGCAAATCAATATCTGAATTTTCGTTATCTAAACCATACAAATAACTACCATAAAATAATATACCTAATATATGTGAGTTTTCTCTATAACCCATATTTTTTATAAAAGTATTAATTTTTTGATATATACTCATTTTTTACCCCTCAATGTTTTTTATAAGCTAAATAAAATTATAAGTATAATACAATAAATTTTAAAAAAAATCAAGCAACATAGTAATAATTAGTAAGATATTAATACCTTTGTAGTTTAATTTTTTTACCTAAATTATTAACATATATTTCACTAGAATAATTAAATGCTAGATATAAATTGTTTTTAATATATATTCTATGTGGCTCAATATAAGTTAAATTAGTTTTATCAATTCTTCTAATACTTCCATTTATTATTGTTGGAGTAGTATTACAAAAATCACATATTACTCTTAACCTCGATTCTAAAGATTCTTCAATTTCAATTTCTTCTTTAATAATATTTACCATAGACAAATCCTTTCTATGATTTTTCTGATACAACAAAAAAATCAATCATTTCTGATTGATTCATATATTTAAAGTTCGAATAGTTCGAACAGATTCGTCAATGGTGCGAGTAAGAAAGTTATTTCAAACTTTTTTCACCAAAGTAAGTCGTTGCA
>CAZXFF010000084.1:0-2802 GCA_964640305.1 uncultured Muribaculaceae bacterium
ATTTAAACAAATTATTAATCAGAATTCTGTTGCATTTGCAAGTTGAATTCAGCAGATGAAACGGAGTTGATTTAAACAATTCCAACCGACCGGGCACACGACTGTTCAACCCCCGCAGAACACTTTGCACAGACCCGTCCTGGCATGTTACCTTCTCAATGTTCCCCGCAGGTGTACCGCGTTGTTTGCGGGAACGTATTGGTGTGGAGGGCTTACCATGACGAGAGTGCGTTCTAGTGCACATTACCAGCATGAGCCCATCAACAGGTACATTCCGGAAGATCCTTTTTCAATATTTCTGTGATATAGAAACGGGCAAAGGCATTTCTGATTTCGTCGCGTACACAGCGGAACTCTGAATCGACAAACTCCGGTGAGCCCGCAGCATGTGACGGATCGTCAAAACCGATGTGCATACGTTTGCCCACCTTTCCTATAAAGGCTGGACAGCCTTCATTGGCTCCACCGCACACGGTTATTACATAATCCCATTCCTGATTAAGGTAGGTATTCACATGCACAGGCACATGAGAGCTGATGTCTATTCCTACCTCCATCATTACTTCAACAGCCTTGGGATTCACCCGGGCTGCAGGTTCCGTACCGCCTGAATAAACTTCTAAATTTTTATCGAATGACTGTAAGAAACCGTGTGCCATCTGACTGCGGCAACTGTTTCCTGTGCATAAAATAAGTATTCTCATTACTTTCCCATCATATCAGATTTCCGAATACATATCCTGCTATTGTTGCCATAACGATTACAAGTGCAACATATATGACTGTTTTCTTCGTTCCCATCACCCCATGGATGACAAGCATATTAGGCAATGACAGGGAAGGACCTGCGAGCAATAGCGCAAGTGCAGGGCCTTTGCCCATACCGGATGCCAGCAACCCCTGGATTATAGGTACCTCAGTCAATGTGGCAAAATACATGAAAGCACCGGTAAAGCTTGCAAAGAAATTGGAGAGCAGGGAATTTCCTCCCACGGCCCATTCGATCCATGCATTCGGGATTACACCTGCAATGGATGTGCTGTCGTGGGTTGACCCCAACAGAAAACCTGCAGTGACAACACCGACACCGAGTAAGGGCATGATCTGCTTTGCGAATCCCCACGAGGACAAAGCCCATTCCCTGTTGTCTTCATCCCTTCTGTCAAACAGCAGCATTGTTGCCAAAGATGCAATTGCCACTATCATCGGAACGAGAGGCACCAGCTTGGGATTCCCGACAAATGCTATCGACAATCCGGCCGATATTGCTGTGACGATTGCTGCCGATACCACCCACCACACCTTAAGCTTCAGTATCTTTACAAGAGACCAACACATTATTAGCGACAATCCGCCCACTATATACCATTTGTTTGTGAATATAGCTGACCATATACCGGTCCCTTCCGTTGAAGGCGCTCCCCAGTTGGCGAATACGAGTATAAGTACCAAAGTAAAGAAATGCAATGAAGTCTGCCACATAGGGCGTTTCTCAGGTGGAGGGACAATATTCATCTGCTCCTCTTTTTTTGCTTTTTCCTCTTTTCTGAAGATGAACGACATCACCAGACCGATGATTATGGAGAAAAGGATTGCCCCCACAGTCCTCGCCAGCCCCATTTCTATCCCGAGAATCCTGGCAGTCAAGATTATCGAGAGAATACTGATGGCCGGGCCGGAATACAGGAATGCTACGGCCGGTCCCAGGCCTGCACCTCGCTTGTAAATGGATGTGAAAAGCGGCAGAATAGTACATGAACAGACTGCCAGTATTGCACCGGAGACAGAAGCGACTGTATAGGACAGCCACTTCTTTGCATTTGCCCCGAAGTATTTCAATACGGATCCCTGGCTTACAAAGACCGATATTACTCCGGCAATGAAAAATGCCGGCAGAAGGCACATGACCACATGCTCCTGTGCATACCATTTTACAAGATCCAGTGTGGCCTCTATGGCAGTCATGAAAGTTGCACTCTGCAACGGAAGGAAAAATGCCGCTGCGAAAACTGCCACAATCCAGAACAGGATTTTGAGTTCTTTTTTCTTGTCCATAGGATTATCCGTTTGGGTCTACAGTCCAAGTATCTGTCTTATCTCAGATTCCGAAGGAACATGCCCCTTGATTCTGACGACACCATTGACAGCGACTGCCGGAGTGGACATTACATTGTATTTCATTATTTCCACAATATCCTCCACTTTGGTCAATGTTGCATCAATACCCTTTTCAATCAGTACTTTTTCAATTGCATTGTAGGTTGTCTTGCATTTGGCACAACCGGGCCCCAATACTTTGATTTCCATTTCTTTGATTTTTAGTTAATTAGAATATGTATTTGTATTTCGTCAAACTACGAACATTGGATATAAAAAAACGTTATCGACTGCAGCAATCTTCCTCAGTGCCTTTTGATTGAAGGGATGTAAAGAATCCAGAGAAGAGCCTTGATGCTATTTCCCAATTCTCCCTGTTTATACAATATTTCACCTTGGGGGTTTCGATTTCACCCTGAATCAGCCCGGCATCTTTAAGTTCCTTGAGATGCTGCGATACAGTTGCCTTGGAAATAGGGAGGACTTCATGGATGTCCCCGAAAAAACAGCACTCCTGCTTTGCAAGAAACTTCAGTATGGCAATCCTGTTAGGGTGGCCCATTGCCTTGGCAAAACGGGCCAGACGTTCCTGATCTCTGATGTCGGACATTGTGCTCATCTTCATGCTGTTTGTTGTTCGCAAAATTACAAACAATATTTGAAAAAGCAAATTTATTTGTGGAGATTGCCACGGATGCTACTTCT
>CAZXFF010000085.1:0-2780 GCA_964640305.1 uncultured Muribaculaceae bacterium
TTTATCCGCTTATGCAACTTATAATCAGGGATTTAATTTATAGAAGTCCCCTAAAATGAGAGCAAATCACAACGGGTAGTCTCATCGGAGCGATTGAGATATTGCTGTAAATGCTGTAGCAAAGGTACTAAAATGAGAGCAAATCACAACCACCCCTTGAAAATAACTACGAATGGAATGCTGTAAATGCTGTAGCAAAGGTACTAAAATGAGAGCAAATCACAACGCCGTTCAGGAAGGTTACTCCGATTTCCTAGCTGTAAATGCTGTAGCAAAGGTACTAAAATGAGAGCAAATCACAACAGTGAAACAATAGGTTTACCACACAATTTGGCTGTAAATGCTGTAGCAAAGGTACTAAAATGAGAGCAAATCACAACTGTCAAAAAAAATTGGTTTAAATTTTCTTGCTGTAAATGCTGTAGCAAAGGTACTAAAATGAGAGCAAATCACAACACTTCAATCAGAAACGTTCTTTGTTTCCTGCTGTAAATGCTGTAGCAAAGGTACTAAAATGAGAGCAAATCACAACATCACATCCGAAATAGTCCGGCAGCAGGGTGCTGTAAATGCTGTAGCAAAGGTACTAAAATGAGAGCAAATCACAACTCTGTGCTTCCAGCGTACCTTTCCTGTACGGCTGTAAATGCTGTAGCAAAGGTACTAAAATGAGAGCAAATCACAACGCCTGTTGCTGGCGAGCGAATAGATGTTAGATGCTCTTAACAACAGCAATGCTCCCCCAGCAGAATGGATTCAGTATCTCAAAGACAGCTGTTCGCAGTATGTCAAAGATAATAAGTTTGAAAGCAATTCACAACTATGCCCTCGGCAATTTGGTTGAATTTCAGAAACGCCTGGGTGGTATTGTCCAATATGCTGGAAAACTTTGCGAAGGATCCCTGCATATTGCCGACAACCTTGGTGATTTTCTCACCGTTCGCCACGGCATTGCCGCCGAAATTTATCGTAAAGTTGACAGTATTGTGCATGTTTGTTTATTTTTGCGTAGTTAATAGGTTTTTCTTATGGATGACTTGATTGAAGATGTTATCTGCGGCATATTTGGCGCTTTGTCCGGGATTCTGGATTTCTTGGCACAGTTTACCGTTCTGTGTGATGTCCTGTCATTCATTTTTGCCGCGCTCGGACTGTACGGAATGGCAATCATGGTCTGGCTGGTGTTCGCGCCGCGGGAGAAGGCCGATGGCTTCTTCAGCCCCTATTCCCGGAAGAAATGATTTCCTTCAGCATCGTCCTTGTCTTTCTGACTGTTTCACAGTCGTCTTCCGGATTCCCTCCATTTTTAACCCAGTCCCACTTGAACTTGCATATGTCCTGCGGCTTGAGGCTCTTTTTGGAATAAGGAGCCACGGAATAAAGCGCCTGGAAGCGGGATCGTTCCCATCCGTTGCGATACCGCGACTCCTCCTTTTCCCTGTATGCCTTGCAGCTGTTCGCAGTATGTCAAAGATAACAAGTCTGAAAGCAATTTACAACTGCTGCATCCTTTACTTTTTCAGAAAAGTCAGAGAGACCTCCATCACTGATGACTACGTGAATTTTAGCTATTTCCTCAGATGAAAAACTCATACGCCTGTAATTTTACAGGCAAAGAAAACAATAGACCGCGCTATTTAAAAGAACAAAGAACAAATGTGCAAAAGGTTAAACGCGCACATTTAGACAAAACAAAGAAATTATTATTTAGCACTACAGAAGTGGTATTATGTCAATGCGTACACCAGAACTCCTGATGCAAAATCAGTTTTTGCTGTGCCACCAATCACGAAATGAGCATGCAGCATCGCACAATAAATCTAAGATGAATCTCCAAATCAGAATGATAATTCCAAGAACCGCCATAAGTGCACCTGCTATCAAAGACAGATTTCCCACTATCGTATTGATAAACATCAATCCAATCAACAGCAATAGTATCATGATGGATGTATAAATCCAAGTACTTTTGGCCCTTTTGGACATGTATGTCCATTTAGTATTTATCCAACTACTCATTACTACCAATAGTCACAGGACAAAAGTATGGATATTCTTTTGGTTTTGCAAGAATATCAGCGGATATCCTTGACATCTCCTTCAATTGTGCGAACCACAGTCATAAACACCCTTCCCGTCAACCCCCTTAAAAGTGCCATGTAGGTACCTGTGAACAGATATCCCCAAATGAACTTGTTGTATATCGGTTCATACATTCTTCTTTCGACCGCTGTGGACTCTTCCGCCTTTGCTTAGAAGCCTGGCAGATTCTCCGACTCTCTATCTATGTAGCTTTTCTGAATTTCCTCGTTATACAAATTCGCCATAGTAACGTCTTTTATGCAAAGATGCGACTATGGCGATATAATTAAAAGGATAGAAACAGAACTATCCCTTTTTCAGCATATCATACCATTCTTTGGAAGATAGTGGTGATATTCCCCTTTTTTTATATATCCATGTAACGGCCCTGTCTATCTTGTATATGAGAAATATTACCAAGACAGTTCCTATTACCATAAATAATCCGAATCCCAAAACAAGTCCCATAACTCACCTCCTTTTTTCTTGACCCAAATATATTGATAATTTCTCAACATTACATGTTGTTCGCAGTATGTCAAAGATAATAAGCTTGAAAGCAATTCACAACTCAACGTCCGTTCATATAATCCATCCATTCCTTTTCTGTCATTTGTTTTTTGCCACGAATCTTATAACCAAAATCCACTATCTTGTTGGCTCACCTGCAAAGTTCCGTGTTTAAGTTATCCAAAGAT
>CAZXFF010000086.1:0-2774 GCA_964640305.1 uncultured Muribaculaceae bacterium
AAATGACTTCTATCATGGCTCCTGCGCTGAGCAACCTCATTATAAAATCGAATGTAGGAGCAAGGAATAACTCAAAATCGGAATATTCAGCGTTATCTTCCAGCAACTTCTGGCTGTAATGCAAAGGAAGCGATTTCATATATGGGATATGGTCGCGGTAGGCTCTGATAACTATACGTTCAGGCTTTATATTGTTGTCTGATATAATTCCATAATAATTAGAGAAATAATCTGATGCGGAAAATTCTTTTGGAAGTTTGAACGTCTCCGTTGTTATTTCCAAATCCTCTATGCGGTCAAGTCCGTAAATCCGATAGTCATCATAATGTATATTGTGCCCCAGAACATACCATCGGTTTTCAAACAGCTTTACGCAATAAGGCTCAATCTGGAACGTGTGGCTTCTGGATTTATTGAACCCGCAATAAGTGATTGTCACTACTCGGTTTTCCCTCATTGCTTCAAGCAATACAGTCAAATGATTACGGGCGGACGGAATTTTGCTGACCAGAATCCGATCTCTCAATGAGAGGTTTTCACTGATCAGGTTACTTACAGCAAATGAATCGAGCATCCATTTTTTCAGTTCATCTTCATCAATGTCCTCCGGATTCTCTATGTAATAAAGATAACCGCCGGTTCTTTGGCATGAGATAATTATTCCGAATTGGCTGAAAATAGCATCTTTCCATCGGTTAAATGTAGCACGGCTCAAAGGCTTATAATCACTTAAATCCTTATTTCGTTCCCAACGGTCGGATATTTCTTCCAAAGAAATCTTTCCCGCCTTGCGGATAGTGTCTATCAGCCATGTATATTTTTGAAGTTGTAACATATTTCATCTTGTAGTTTGCGGTAAAATTAACAAGAACTTGTTGTATTCAGTGCAAAACATCTCCGATTATTTCTTTGTGTAACAATTTTATGGCTGCTCTCCTAAGTCGGTGTCCTCCCTTGGAATCCAACAATAATTTGTAACCCGATTCGAAAACAATTGCCATATTGTCAAGCATATCGGTATCTCCTATATGTTCGTCATGCACAGCGAACAAGGCATAGTTCTTTGTCCCGCCCACTGCCTTATGACTACTCTCATATTCCGTAAAACATCTGCAAACCTCTTCATCAAGTGTATATTCAATCCTACCGTCCTGCCTTTCTATTAAATAAGAATATGTTCCGAATCCTATCTTGGAACGGATAAGTTCTGCTATGTTCATTGCCGGGTTGCAAATCACCTTTGTCGCGTAAGGTGCATCAGCATAAAACACATAATATCCGCCCAATGAAGTCCCCATCAATAAGGAAGGTTTGAACATACTGACAGATGTATTGATTTTTGCTTCCGATTCGAACGGATTCTCATTTACCTCAATTGCTATCCACTCGTATTCCGAAAATACTTTACGCACTGTATGGACGGTAGTAGATGCAGCTCCGGATCCAAGGCCATGCACATAGATAGCAATTGGCTTTACTTGATTCTTTTGAATTGATGTTGCGCACATAATTATATTGCTTACTTAAATATAATTGCAAAATTATCCTCCACATGTCTCATTGTTATGTACAGCATTGAGATTGTTTCGGCTTATATCGCAAATTGAGACGGCAACTTCTTACCTTTGTAGGAAAAGAAGCATAGGATGCCGAATCTCATAGAATTATAAACGAAACAAATATGACAATGGAAACAACTCCATATTATTCTAAACTTTCATCAAAATTTTTAGATGACAAAGAAATTGCCTGCCGGATTTACGAAATGCTGGCAAATGACATTTTAGGCAAAGAACAATTGGAAAAGATAAAGTTGCGATACTATGACATGAACCGCAATTTCTTCAATTATTCAAAAGAAGAAGCCGGTAAATTGATAAAATCGGGAACTGAAGCCTGTGCCTGGGAATTCAGTAAAGGAGTTGAACCATTCACTCCTAAGGGTTGGGACCGCTATTATGAAGACACTATTACCGTACCAATACCTATAACTCATCCTGATTTCAAGGATTTGACTACACGCACAGAAAAACGTGGAGCGATAGGCCTTGACCTTCCGACATGGTTTAATCTGAAAGACAATGATAAGCGGATTATGCTTGTGGCACAAGATCCACTGCGAGACAATACATGGTATTCAGATATTGAACTTAACCAGAAAATCCCGGGTAAAACCGGGCGTAGAGAAGATTATATCTGCATAGATGCGTTGGTGGCTTCTCCGTTTGGACTTCATGGTAAAAGCTGGAGAGATAAAAAGAATGGAGGTGGCAGAATGGCATTGCTTGTTGAAAAACTTATTGAACACGGTTATGGAGTTTATCTTACCGACTGCAGGAAATATTTTGTATATGACCATAAGGAGTCGGACATTTATTCTTTGAAAAAAAGGACTATCTATAAAAGGATATTGGAAAAAGAAATTGGCATAATATGTCCTGGCTGCATTGTCGCAATGGGCAATCAGGCATATTCTTACTGCAAAGAACTTCTTGACAATGATCCTAGAGTCAAATACGTCCCTCATTTTTCCGGAGCGGCAACATGGAAAGCGAAAGACTTTTTCGAAGTGCCTCCAAAACAAAAAGTTTCGATAGAAGAACTTTCAGAAAGATATGCTGAATATATTATCAGCGAAGGTAAATAACAGGTGATTTTATTAAAGTCAATATTCATGGTATAATAAATTCTATTATATGATTAGTCAATATTTTATTGAAACCTTAATTCCGCAACACTTTGATTTAAATTAATTTATAAGTTCCTGAGCAACA
>CAZXFF010000087.1:0-2665 GCA_964640305.1 uncultured Muribaculaceae bacterium
TACCTATCCACTGACAATTATTAACCTGTCCAACTTTTTTGGTACACCTCAGACTGACAGTGTCGAAGGATTCCATTGTTGCGGAGGCGGCAGGATACGCAGGACTGTTTTACGCGCTGCAGACTGTCCGCCAGCTGGTAGAGCAGGACAGGAAAAGGATACCTTGCGTCTGCGTGGAAGATTATCCGCGCTATGAATGGAGGGGTTTCATGCTGGATGTATCACGGCATTTCTTTGATGCTGACTTTATCCGCAAGCAGATAGATGCCATGGCTCTCTTGAAACTGAACCGTCTGCATCTGCATCTTACGGATGCTGCAGGTTGGAGGATTGAGACAGAATCCTATCCCCTGTTGGCTTCTTTTGCAGCATGGAGGACCGGTTCTACATGGAAGGAATGGTGGTTCGGGGACAGGAAGTATCTTCATGAGGGAACCTCAGGGGCTTATGGCGGATATTATACAAAAGGACAATTGAAAGAGATTGTCGAATATGCTGCAGCCAGGAATATATGCATTGTCCCCGAGATAGAGATGCCTTCACATTCGGAGGAGGTACTTGCAGCATACCCTGGACTTTCATGTACCGGAGAGGCGTACAGGCATTCAGATTTCTGTATCGGGAAAGAGGAGACTTTTGCCTTTCTCAGAAATGTTTTGGCCGAGGTAATGGAAATCTTCCCGTCCGAGTTTATACATGTGGGTGGAGATGAGGCGAACAAGCAAGCGTGGAAAGAATGTCCGGACTGCATGGCACTGATGGCAAAAGAAGGGATCGAAAGTGTAGACGGACTGCAGAGTTATCTGTTACGCCGAATAGGGAAGTATCTTGAGGACAATGGACGGACTTTGGTGGGATGGGATGAAATACTTCAGGGTGGCATGGATACGTCAGCAGTTGTGATGGCATGGAGAGGTGTCGGAAAGGGTCTCGAGGCACTGTCTGACGGCCACAGGACAATAATGTCGCCAGGTGCCTATTGCTACTTCGATACTTATCAGGATGCCCCGGAATTTCTTCCTGAGGCAATGGGAGGATACCTTCCCCTTTCAAAAGTCTATTCGTTCGATCCTGAAGAGGCTTTGTCTGCCGGTATAGAGAACAACCTGGATTATTCCGGGATATTGGGTGTTCAGGCAAATCTATGGACGGAATATATTCCTGCAGGTGAACATGCGGAGATGATGGTATATCCCCGTCTGTATGCCATATCCGAGATTGCCTGGAGCCGTCCGGAAAGCAAGGATTACGAAGATTTCCATAAACGAGCTCTTCTGCTATGTGAAAGGATGTCCGGGGCGGGATACAATGTCTTTGATCTGGCTAATGAGTTCGGAAACCGTCCTGCGGCTCTCTGTCCCGTCCGTCATAAGGCGCTGGGATGCAAGGTAATCTACAATGCTCCGTTCAATTCCACCTATGCTGCAGCAGGAGAAACAGCCCTTACCGACGGTCTGAAGGGCGGCTGGACATATTCCGACGGCCGTTGGCAGGGATTCATTTCCAGGAAACGTATGGATGTGACAGTCGATCTTGGGAAAGTGGCACGTATCAGTTCAGTAGAACTTGATTTCATGCAGGTATGCGGCCCTGAAGTCTTTTTGCCTGCAGAAGTTGCAATATCCCTTTCGGAAGACGGGAAAAATTTTACGGAAGTGCGGAGAATAGAGAGAGATGTGGTCAGGGATGACAAGGTAACCTTTGTCACTGACTCCTGGAGAGGAAAAGCCAGATGCCGGTATGTAAGGGTTGAGGCCCGCAGCGGACAGTTCGGCGGGTGGGTGTTCTCGGATGAAATCGTGATAAAATAAAACCGGCATGGCAATACATGTGCCGTACCGGTTGCTATAGACAGTATGGATGGTTCCCAGTGTTATTTTACCAGAATGGGAACGTGGATTGCAGCGTACTGGTCTTCTCCAAGAGCCAGTATAAGCTGGACAAAATGAGTGATACCAGGTTTCAGGCTTGATATGCCCATTACTGTGACTGAAGCCTCGTCATTGTGGTAGCCTACTCCGACAAATGCATCGTCATAGTCAATCCAACTGCCTTGTTCTTCGAGGTTCAGTTCTTCATCACCATAGATTCCTGCGTAAATACCATATCTTCCATTTACCGTATGAACGTCCTTAGGATTGATTCCAAGTTCGTTGTACGCACTTTCGACGTTGATGAACGTTTCAGGACCGGCATTGTTTCTGTCAAATTCCTGTACAGGCAAAACAGCAGTGCGTTGTGCCATCGGGCTGCATCTGAAATTGAAAGATTCAGAGCTTACGTTGGATTCATTCCTGTAATAGAGTTGCATTTCCCTGTAAACGGATTCCATGTATCCGGAGCAGTCATATTCAACGGTAAGAACATAGGAATCAGTATTTTCACCCTGGGATACTTTGGTTACTTTAAGTAATGAGAAATCTCCTGTTCCTTCTTCTCCTGTCTCGGGAGTAGAATCCCAGTCAAAATGCATATTCATATTCCCCATTGTGCCGTCTAATGAGAAATCCTGTGCTGCAGGCATATCTGAAATCCCTTTCATGGTTATGGGCAGTTCAAACGAGCCCTTTGAGACAAAGGAGGTTTCTATTTCAGTTTTCTGAAGGGAGATTTCGGGACACTTGCAAACTTCCGTGGCATAATGTGACATAAACATATACTTGAA
>CAZXFF010000088.1:0-2613 GCA_964640305.1 uncultured Muribaculaceae bacterium
GGCCAAAAACCGGCCGTTCAATATAAAACATTGTAAATCAGTAGATTACCTATCTGCTGACAGTTGTTAACCTGTCCAACCTTTTTGGTACACCTCAGGCTTTGCATAGAGCTGGTTCGGTAAGTGACTTATAGATAGATGCTTGCTGATTCTCCTGAATGCAAAGCAGGGAAATGGAACATTCCAATAAATAGTTGAAATCCCGGTCGAACAGAGATAATGACAGGGCCCGGCCAAAAGAGAAACCATCCTGGTGACAGGTGGCGACAAGCGTGTTTACCTCGCGCAACCTCTGCGGGCTATTCGATAGCATGTCTTTCATAATCAGAGGAACATTGTCATATATGCCGGAAGGTAAAGGATATCCTCCTCCTTGCGCATGTCTTTCGTGTAAATCAGATACTTGTTTCTAATCCTTGCTGAAAACTTATTACAAAAGGCATCCAGCGAAGCATGTGTCTTGTAACCGGAAGATTTTACCTCGATGGGACTTATCTTGTCCCCGTCCGCAATCAGGAAGTCCACTTCATAGTTGTGTTTCCCGCTCTCTGTAGGGAAAGTATAATAGTACAGTTCATGCCCGGCTGCTTTCAGCATCTGTGCGATGACGTTTTCATAGACATAGCCGAGATCCGCACTCAACTTGTCACTGAGCAGTTTGTGGTAAATTGTATTATCGGTAAACTTTTTGTCCCAGAACGCGAGTGTAACGAACAGACCCGTGTCCGCTGCAAACATCTTGTACTTGTCGGGATTCTGATGCAATGCCATCCCTGCACCCGGATCATTGGCATGGTAGGCCATGTTGACCACCATTGACTCTCTGATTTCAGATATGATTTCAGTCAGGCTTGAATTACGTGTGCCGTCAGTCGCGCTCCATGCCAGGTATCTGTTGGCATTGCCTGTCAGCTGTGCCGGAATCTGACGGAACATCTTCGAGGCGTTTCCTGTCGGGTCTATCTTGTTGAAATCATCTTCATATAAGGTTATTATAGACCGTTTCACGCTGTCAACCTTTTCAAGATTATTGGTCTCCAGATAGGCAGCTACGGCCTGCGGCATCCCTCCCACAAGCATGTACAGGCGGAAATCGCGCATCAACTTGCGGTTTGTCGCATCCTCCAGGGGTGTCCTGTTCAAAAAGCATCCATGAAGCAGTTTTACTGTGGCCGTATCTCCCAGGGCCCACCTGAACTCCTCGTAGTCCATCGGGTACATGTAGAGCTTGGTTTCTTCACTCGGTATCAGGATATCCTTGACATTCTTGCGTATGGATATGAGCGAACCGGTTTCTATATAATCATACCTGCCGTCTTTTACAAGATACTTGATGGCTTGTCTTGCCTTCGGGGCAAGCTGGACTTCATCGAAAATGATGACTGATTTCCGCTCTTTCAGCTCGACACCGTATTCAAATTGCAGGCGCATGAATATACGGTTAAGGTCGGAAACGTCATTGAACAGATCACGTATTTCAGTTGAACAGGCGGCAAAATCCACCAGTATATAGGTCTCGTATTCCTTGGCTGCAAACTCCTCTGCAATGGTGGACTTCCCGACACGTCTTGCGCCCTGTATCAGTACGGCCGTTCTGCCTTCATCCGTCCGCTTCCAATGCAGCAGTTCTTCGTATATTTTTCTTTTGAATATCATATATGATGTTGTTAGCAAGTACAAAGATAATATTTAATTGCACGAATCTCAAAATCTATATAGGTAAAAATTGCACGAATCTCAAAATTGTAATAGTGCGTTCAAACATCCAGTCTACCATTACGCACGCTATCTGGTAAAGATTTTCTCTCCTGAAGGGGAACGGATGCCATTGGCGGTGTTGATGCTGCTACTGTTCATATATTCCGGAAGGACAGTGTTCAGGAAAAACGATGCTTTGTGCCGGCATAAGATGTATGACTCAGGCTTAAAACACCGCATTCACAGGAAGTCGGGAAAGACATCCATAGCTTTACTGCCATGAACCTTAGGCACTTCTGATGGGTTTGACGGGACGAGTTACTGGATGTACGCTGATTTTTTTGTGAATATGAAAATGATCCCTACATTTGTCCTGATAATCAGAACTTAATTCTAATGGGCATATTAGTAGTTATCGGTTTGTTGATGGCTCTCTGCGCAGTATTGGCAGCGTACTTTTTCAGAAGGGCTGCAAAAGACTTCTTTCAGATTATTCGAAAAAATAGGCAATAGTAATTTGTGTTTTTATCCACCTTTCCTCTCTTCAAAAATCCCTAAAATGGCAGGATTTTGGGGACTTTGCATAGAACTGGCTCGGTAAGTGACTTATAGATAGATGCTTGCTGACTCTGCTGAATGCAAAGTGGTCTTGGATTGCGTAGGAGTGAAATCCGGTAGGGTCATACCTCTCCTGCATTGTCAGGCAGACGATTACGCAGATTTTTTCTGAATAGCCGCCAAGCATTTGTGAATGTGAAAATTAATGCCTATTTTTAAGCAAAATGAGAATTATGATATTTCTATTTTTCATATTAGCCTTTTTTGTTCTTGTTGTGTTGCCAGTTTGGTTGCTGAACAAGATGGGACACTTGCAAACTTCCGTGGCATAATGTGACATAAACATATACTTGAAGG
>CAZXFF010000089.1:0-2562 GCA_964640305.1 uncultured Muribaculaceae bacterium
CTGCAATCTTGGAATCTGCTGGATACCATTTGGGCGGTCATTTTGCCCTCTGTGTTTTCCACATTTCCGGTGTTCCTGCTGTACAGGTTCTTCAAAGCGATCCCCGAGGAACTTCTGGAAGCGGCAAGGTTAGATGGGGCAGGGGAACTGCGGATCTTTTTCCAAATCGGTGTGCCCATTGGGATTCCCGGTATTGCCTCCATGTGCATCCTGTCTTTCCTGGATGCCTGGAATATGATCGAACAGCCAATGACCTACATCAAAACAAAGTCTTTGTGGCCTCTCTCTCTGTTTTTGCCAGAAATCGGTATGGAAGAAATAGGCGTTGGCTTTGCAGCTGCGCTGATGATGCTTGTGCCTGCATTGCTTTTGTTTATGGACTGCAAGGAATATCTGGAACAGGGTATCGCAATGTCTGGAGGTAAGGAGTAACTATGAATTTGAAAAAAGGAACCGGCACCGTCTGGAAATGGATCGGGATATTCTTTGCCGCCATGGTGATTTTTACCGTTCTTTCCAGAGCTGTTTATCAGTACGGTACAGCAGTAGTCACCACTGCCCCCATCAGCACAGGGACCATTGATCATACGGTTCAGATTACCGGCAAGGTACAGCAGAACCAGGAAATCGCTGTGACCACCATTGGCGGTCTGCGGGTAGGTACTGTCTGTGTTAATGAGGGCGAGGAGGTAAAACAGGGAGATGTCCTCTTTATCCTGGACATGGACTATCTGAATGAGCAGATACAGAAACAGCAGCAGGACATGAAAAAACAGCAGCTTTCCGTGTGGGATGCATGGGCCCAGTATTCTAATGCACAAAAGCAAAAAGAGCAGCAACAAAGTCAAGCAGAAAACAATTATGACAATGCGGTTTCCCAAGCTCAGACCCAGGTAGACCGAGCAAAGCGGGATCTGGACCGGGCAAAAGAAGCTTTGGAGAACTATTATAACGGCATTTCCAACGACCAGGCAGAAGAGAACGCACTATTATCTGCCTGTCAGGAAGCGAAAACCGAATATGACAATGCGGCCGCGGCTCTGGAAGATTTGAAGAAGGAAATTGAGGAGGCTGTCCAAACAGCCATTACCCAAGATGAGGAAGCACTGCAGCAGGGAATAGTACCGCCATCCACTCAGCCACCAGAAACAGTTTCCTCAGTGGAGCAAAACGGTGAGGCGGAAGCACCAACGCAAACACAGGAGACGACGGCGGGTGAACCTGTCAATGTCATTCGGGAATTAACGCCGGAGGAAAAGATGCAAATCGAAACGAAGGTGCGATCAATCTATGCAGACCGCTTGTCTGCTGCGGAAGCTGCCAAGGATCAGGCAAAGAAAGGCTATGACGATGCACAGGCGGCTCTGGATATCTTTTATCAGCGCCAGAATTCCGGAATGAAGTTAACAGAGCAGGATTATTTGGATGCTGTAGAAGCGGCCCAGGAAAAATATGATGACGCCCTGGCCAATTTAGAGTCCGTCAAAACAACATATGGCAATGCAATTGATTCTGCCAATCTGTCGGCATCCACCAGTAATTCTGCCCAAATCGGTCAGATTACCTACGACCAAATGGCACTGCAGCTTGAGAAGCTGGAAGCCCTTTGGGATATGGAAGGGCAGATACTATCCCCGACAGAGGGCATCGTTACAAAATGCAACGTCCAAACCGGTGAAAAAACCACAGATACCACAGCCATCCTGCTTGCAGATCTGCGGCAGGGCTGCAAATTTACAGGGCTGGTAGCGGAAGAGGACAGTCAATACATTGGCGTCGGAGACAGGGTCCTGCTGCAATCCGGCGGAGGAAAGGTTTATAAAGACCTTCCCGTTTCCACCTTTTCCGCAGCGGAGGAACTGGGAGGCGGTTACCGTATCACGGTTCAGATTGACTCTAATCAGCTGTCTCTGGGGGAAAACCTAAACTTAAGCTATACAAAGAAGTCTCAGCCATACTCGATTTGCATCCCCCTGGCCGCGCTGCGGTTGGACGAACGCAACCAGCCCTATGTTCTGGTGGTGGAGGAAGCCAACTCCATCATGGGCAGGGAATTGCAGGCCAAGAAGGTCAGTGTTACTGTTCTAGAACGTAATAACCGTATGGCAGCTCTTGAAGCTGGAACGCTTGGTGCCAAGGATAAGGTCATTGTCAGCTCTGACCATGAGATCGAACACGGCAGCCGTATACGGGTCGAATAATATGAAAGTAAGCGGAATTTCACGGATTATTTCTGCAATTTGTGCGGTGCTGTTTTATGGCATGGCAATCTTGTTCTGTTCCCATGGAAAAGAGGCAGCTTCCAGAACATACATAGCGTTGTCGGAACCTTTTGACAGTTCCAGAGCGGAGGTGATCTTCCGGGAGGAAGGGACTTTTGCGGATCCCATTGGGTTTTGCTTTTGGGGAGATCGGGAAGCCGTGACGCTGCACTGTGCAGCCACCGGGAGCCATGTCGTTGTCAATCAAACTGTATTATCCGGCAATCCTGGGCTTATGGATGCCCCATCCTTATGGCAGGGGGAATGCTATCTGGACTCAGAAACTGCCTGGAACCTGTTT
>CAZXFF010000090.1:0-2537 GCA_964640305.1 uncultured Muribaculaceae bacterium
ACCAGGCCCATATTGGCTTCTACGATTGCCTGCTGTTCCATACTCAGCTGCACTTCCCTATCCTCCTTTGTTTTTGAAGACTTCGGATCTGTTTTTCCCCGGACAGAAGTTTCTTGGACTCATCAATCACCTGCTGGCAGTAATATTCCCACATCTGGCCAATATGTGTCTTGGAAATTGGCAATCCAAGCCTCTCCGACAGCCATTCATAAGCTTCCTGCTTTGTCATAATATTTCTGTAATAGATTTGATTGAAATAGCGATGTGCCTCAGTCCGCATCGCACGCAGCTTCTGATTCGCCGGCAAGCCCATAGGCCGATTGCTTCCAGGGTGGACCCGTACATACGAATCACACATAGGATAGTTCTTACAAACGTAAAGCATGGTACCACGACTGTTATCGTGATAGATGCCATCTGCACTTCTCAGCTGTGTCATCGCACCACAATAGGGGCATCTCGGTACGATCGAATGGTTTGTATGCTTCTTTTTCTTCATGTGCTTATCCTCCCGAGAATAAAAAAAGCCGGAAGGTCCCTTGCACCACAGAATGCTGGTCATGACTCAGTCATTCTGCGGGAAGCAACCTTCCGGCTAAATATTCAGTTGAACTTGCACCATTGTGGATCGCTCATCGCTGACATCCGCACCGATTTCCGCGTGCCCTCTGGCAGCGTCTGACGTCGGGAGCTCTGACCGGCGTACCGATGACCTGGGTGCAAGCCCCTGCCTTGCGTATATAGTAGCACCGACTTTCTCCTTTGTCAATAACTATTGGTTATAATTATAAAAAGTTTATATTTTATTAAAAAACTAATAGTTTTTCTTTTCCCAGACTCATTTTTGATTAGATATCGTCGTCATCTTCCTGGTCGGCACTCTCTCGATTCTTCTGGCTGTGCTGGATGAGCAGCAGAATCACAATGGCAATCACCAGGCCGCCAATCAGAATAACAATATGTGTTACAGGTACTTCGCCGATCTTTGCTGTTTCTTCATCCGTATCAGAGTCCTCAGCTTCCGTCGCAGAAGAAGGATCGACTGTGGCATCCACATCAGAATCGGTTTCGCCAACGGTGGATTCAGAAACTTCGCCAGTTGCAGTGGCTCCATCGGAACCATCCGCAGCGGCAGATTCCTCAGCAGCAAGTGCATCTTCAGGTGCAGGAATCGCAACCCGGGAGTTCAGACACGTCAGCGTATAGTTCTCGCTTCCTCCAATCTCCAGTCGGAGCATGCCATCCTCGCCTACGGGGATTGGATCCGGATACTTACCGGCATCCGTTCGGAGCTGGAATTCAACTCCTGACCACGCTTCCCCCAACTGGACGACCAAGTTCTGCGGCTGAACAACTTCCAGCTCGGTACCGTTGGTTCCCTGCGCGGTGGCAGAAGCCTGAACGGGGACAAAGATAATACAGGCCAGTGCAGCCAGAAGACTGACTGCTTTGATAATGTTCTTCTTCATATCGATTTCCTCCAATGATTCGTATTACTTTCTTGAAAAATCCGATTGTGTCGTGACTGACCATAGTCCTCCCGGAACAGAAAGGAAATTGGCTGCGGTGTCATGGTTCCCTTTCTTCCTGGCTGAGATTTCTTTCAGAAAAATTCTGCTCTGTTCTTTCACATATCACAAGATATCGCTGTTTTCCTCCGGAACCCGGTGGGTGGCAGCTGAGCAGCGTTACCAGATCCTTCCCTTCTTGAATGTGGATCTGCTCCACTTCATTAGGTTCAATGATCTGGATCTCGGACACGGTATATTGCAGCGTCTCCCAAAGATTGGTAATGGTCACTTCATCGCCAATCTCCAGCTTATGGATGTATAAAAAGTAGCTGGCGCCATTCCAGCCGCGGTGGCCGGCAATGACACTGTTGGTATTCTCCCCGCCCAATGGGATACTGGTTTGACTCAGCTGTGCGGCGCCGTCAGCCATGTGTTTTGCACTTGCTCCAAGATACACCGGCATTTCCAGTTCCAGTTTGGGTATGGAGAGTACCGCAAAGATTTCATTCTCCAGGCCGTAATCAGCCAAAACAAAACTGGGGTCTTCATAAGCACGTTTGCCATTCAGGTCTTTCTGCCCATTTCGGTACAGCTCACGATTATAATTCTGCATGGAACACCATAAAGTCTGGTGCTTTTCCGGCAGAAAAAAAGATGGCTCCGTTTCCAGAATCACCGTGCTTTGGTTCTCCGGCTGGTCGGTCTCTACATAGGACAGAAAGGCAGCCGCGTCCTGTTTGATCTTCGTATCAGCAACGAAGCCATGAAAAATCGGATAAAGACAAATTCCCAGACCGGTTAAGAACAAAATGAGTATCAGAACAAGCAAACTATGCTTCTTCATATTTGCCACGCTTTCTCAACCGAATCACAAGGTATCCCACACAGATTACAGCCACAATGCCAATGCCGCCGAATATCCCCTTCAGATACTGCTGTTCCCAGGTAGATTTCGGCTTGAATTCGCTGGTGGCCTCCACTTCGGCAATGGCAGCAGCCTCTTCATAGGGAATCCGAGTCCCTTTT
>CAZXFF010000091.1:0-2512 GCA_964640305.1 uncultured Muribaculaceae bacterium
GCAGCCCCTGGGCCCGCGTCAGGCTGAGTATCAGGCATCGCATGAAAAACGGCCTCCTTATGAAAGGCCATTCGACGCGGTGACGCTATGCACCTTCCGCGATTTCTGTCTCCTTTTGCAGCATCCAGTCGATATATAATCCGTAGCCCTGGGTGGGATCGGACACAAACACGTGGGTGCGTCGATGATACCAATATGACATTGATAAATCTGGTTTTTTATGGTATGATTTATCTGTAGAACATGTATGACCCAGGTCTTTTTCTCGTATGAGTAGCATAAAGGAGGAACTATCATGAAAAAACTGCTTTCCTTGTTGCTTGTGTTGATGTTGGTATCGTCTTGTGCCTACGCGGAAGAGGATAACCGTGAGTTTGCTGTGAAGATGGAATATACGGTATATATGATAGAAGTAGACAGAACAGGATTGTATACCGGAGAACTCGAGAATGGAATTCCCAATGGATATGGCATTTTTACTGCTGTTAACAACGAAGGAGAGCCGTGGCACTATATAGGTGAATGGCAAAATGGTGCCATGCAAGGTGAAGGTGGATGCTACTGGGATAACGGACAGGCAATTATCGGATCTTATGAAGATAGTGAATTTGCGGGGGGAACCGTTGTAAAGAGTTCTGGCGAATCTCAGTATTTCAGTAAAGAAGCATATCAGGCATGGAATACGTTGAGCGCAGGTAATAATCCGATCGTTATCGAGGAGTACTATGAGGATATCGCATACTCAAGTCTTGCAAGAAACCCTGAGGATCATTTGTACAAGCTGATAAAATTTAATGGCACAATTGTTCAGGTTCTGGGGAGCAGAAAGCAAGGGTATAAACTTCGCATTGCCACGAAGAATAATTACGATGATATCATTTATGTTTGGGTAGCTGCTAATGTAGGCCTTACAGGAAACCTACTGGTTGATGATCAAGTGACCATATACGGTATGTTCGTTGGAGATGTTACCTATGACACAACAGAAGGTACAGAACTTACTATACCTTCTATGCAAGTCTTCCGTGTCGATTTGCAGGAATAATTACAGGGCGCAATAGCGCCCTGCTTTTTTATCTCTCACTCTCCTGTAGCATCCAATCAATGTATAACCCATACCCCTGGGTAGGGTCACTCACAAACACGTGGGTCACCGCGCCGATGATGCGACCGTCCTGAATGATGGGGCTGCCGCTCATGCCCTGCACAATGCCACCGGTGGTATCAAGCAGGCGAGGGTCGGTCACACGCAGCACCATGCTTTTGGGGGCAGGGGCGCTTTGCGCATTGACCCGGGTGATCTCCACCGCAAACGCCTGTACCCCTGTGCCGTCCACCGTGGAGAGAATGGTGGCGGGCCCCGTGTGTACACCGGAGCGCAGGCCAATGGGCAGGCCGTCAGGGTACAGGCTGCTGGCGGGAGCGCTGTCCATCAGGCCGTAGATGCCCAGGGGACCGTTCTGCCGGATGTCGCCCAGGGTTTGAGGGTCGCGCAGAAAGCTGCCCTTCAGCTCACCCGGAGCGCCTCTCTGCCCCTTCTGCACCGCCACCACCTCCGCCCGGAGGATCTGCCCCCGCCCCACCGGCAGCACCTTGCCCGTGTCCCCGTCGGTGATGGCATGGCCCAACGCCGCGTATACGCCGGTCTCCGGATCATAAAAGGATAGGGTGCCCACCCCCGCAGTGCTGTCGCGCACCCATGCGCCCATGCGGGCCGTGCCGGTGGCCTGGTCCAGGCGAGGGGTCATGGTGGTGGTCATGGTCATGCCGTCCCGGGCATATTCCACGGTCAGCGCCTGTCCGCCCGCGCCCGCCACCAGCTCGGCCAGCTGGTCGGAGCTTGCTATGCTCACCCCGTTCACCCGCCGCAGCACATCCCCGGGGCGCAGTCCGCTCAGGGCGGCGGGGCTGGGCGCGTCGCTCAGGTCGCTCACACCCACCACCATCACGCCCTCGGTGCGCATGGCCACGCCGATGGCGCTGCCCCCGGGAATCAACCGCTTTTCTTCCTGAATGTCCACCTCCACCCGACGGAGGGGCAGCAGCCCCATCAGACTCAGCAGCAGTTCGCCCGACCCAGCGGTTTCGCTGGCGATTTCCACCTCGCCCCGGGCGGCCAGGGTTTCATCCTCTGAGGCGGAAACAGCCAGGTTGCCGCCCCGGGCCGTCAGGGTCAGCCCGCCGCCCAGGGCCAGCGTGCGCGCCTGACCCTCCGTCAGGCTGATATGCTCCGGCAGGGTGCGCAGGGTTTCCTGCATGGGGGAAAAATAGCTCAAGCCGATGAACATGGCCAGCACAAGGCCTGTGGCCCGCCTGAGCCGGGACGGTCGTTTCATGGGCAGCCCTCGCTTTCTTCCCTGCCAGTGTGGCGGAAAATCACGGGCCGCATACTGGAAGAAACCGCCGAAGCAGGAAGTTTTCCCACCCGCGGCGGTTTCATTTCCGGACAAAATGTGGTACAATGGGCAGGATGATATGATACGGAGGAAAAGCCATGAAAACCTCAACCCTG